>JAKSDI010000117.1 GCA_022360175.1 Chitinophagales bacterium | reverse complement strand
ATTATCATCATCACCATCTATATCAGCAGCAAAAATGGAGCTGGGATAGTGCATTTCATCTATTATAATATGTTTAGTGTTTAGGTCTCCTAGCCCATCGTTTTCGTGCCAGATTATTTCGTTGTTATTGTAAGATGCTAATACATCTATATCATCATCCCCATCCATATCTGCGACTTGTAAACTCAATAAATAAGCAAAACCTGATTCAGAGAATATGATTTGTGGTTCAAAAGTACCATCTCCATTATTTTTATACAATGCCAAGACGCTATCTTCCTGCCCACTAATCACATCCATATCTCCATCAGCATCTACATCAGCATAATTAATTCGGAGTATTGCTTCTGTGGTAGTTTCAAAGATGTGCTCAGTGGTAAAAGTACCTGTCCCATCATTTTCAAACCAGATGAGTTGGTATTCATCGGTCGTTGCGTCCAAATAGGCAGATACCAATACATCCAAATCCAAATCGCCATCCATATCTACTGCAAAAACATCTCTTGCCCCATCTGTAGTCGTTGAAATCAATTGCTGTTTATCCAAAAAATGGCCCAGGGTACTGGTATTTTCGTACCAGGCTACTTTATTATCCCCATGGGAAGACGACACTAAATCCAGATCACCATCACCATCTATATCGCCATAATCAGCATGGTTCATAAAATACGCATAAGATGAAATCCGCTCTTTGCTTCCAAAATCCCCTGCTCCATCCTGATTTTTGAACCAGGAGTATTCATTTAAGGCATAATCTGTGCATAGGATATCTTGTGTGCCATCATTATCTAGATCTGAAATTGCTATGCTGCTGATGGTAGGTATTTGGTCACTTACAATTTGCTCTGTATCAAATAGGGTGTTCCCCAAATTCTTATACCACGACATACCATCTCTTCTGGATTCAAAAGTCACGACATCCAGCATGTTATCATCATCGATATCGATAATTTCCAGTCCTTTTTGATCACTATTGGACGAGCCCGAAATAGAAGGAAGATCGAACAGGACTTGACGATTTCCAAAAGTCCCCAGGCCATCTGTATTTTCGTACCAGTGGATTTGACGGGTTGTTCCATTTTCGAAAAATGTTACTACATCATTATCTCCATCTCCATCTATATCGCCAGCTTTATGATCATTGTTTAATGAGAAGGTATTCATTGTCTCCAAAAATGAGAGTGTACCATCTGCATTCAGCTTATAAGCTCTTAGATCATCGCCAAAATCTGCGATGAAATCTGAAATATTATCACCATCTAAATCAATTGTATAAAAGCCATCATTCGTACCTAATAAATAATGATCCAAAAAGGTAGCCTGCCCGTCTGTATTTTCCAGCCAGGAGATATTGTTATTGCTAGAATAAGCGATATCAATATCCCCATCATCATCCATATCTAAGACTTGTAAGTTCAGGCGGATTAAGGATGCTGTATTAGCTAATACAATAGGGTCTGAAAAAGCACCAAGGCCATCTGTATTTTCAGCATAAAGCACATCGTAAGAACTGTTGTCACTGCGAACATAAATCACAAGGTCTAAATCATCATCTCCATCAAAATCTGCTGCTGCAATATGACTGGCATCTATAAATTGAGTTGAAATAGGCCTTACGTTTTCAAAACTTCCTGTTCCGTCCATACTTTTTGCCCATACCGCATCACTATGACCAGCTATCAGGAGGTCTTTAAAACCATCGTTATCCATATCAGCTACTGCGATTGCTCTGGGGTTTATAACTCCATAAGTACTATCAATCACTATATTTTGTTCGAATGCGACTTGTGCATTTGCAGCGATATAAAAAAGGCACAGAGAGAAGGAAAGTAATTTTATGTTCATCGGTGATTATGTTTTGACAAAACAGAAGTCAATATATTTAATCCATCTACACTCCAACGGAAATGAATTAAAAATATTTGTCATCAATTGTCTTACTTCAAAACATATCCATGTTCAATTGCTTTTTCCTGATTCTTAAAAATACACATGGCTGATGTCATTAGATGGAAACCATGCTGCTTATAAAAACTTTCTTTACCTAATGTTGCGTATAGCATAATACGGTGATATTGATTTCCAATGCTGTTTAATAAATTTTTCAAAAGAAGAGATCCAATACCTTTTCTCTGAAATGCTGGCAAAACGGCCATATCACATATTACTGCACAGTCTACTCCATCGGAAAAAGCTCTAGAGGCACCTATCAACTCATCATCGTGATAAGCAAATGAAACATACTGGCTATTTCCGAAGACTTTTTTTAACCGCTCTTGTGACTTAAAACCAAAATTGCTTGCCTGGTATAAGGAGGATAGGGCATCCCAAGAAATCCCTTTACAATCATTTTTGTATTCTACTTTCATTAACTATAGAGTTTTATATCGTCTCAAAGAACAAATTTCCAAACACGCTCTTACTTTTTAAATGTCCGTTCAATATGAATCAATTAAATAAGGTGCGCAAACTCGATTTGTGTATTTGGTGAAAGTGTCTGCAAAATCGGTAGTTTATCCCATGACTTTTCAGGGCATCAATTATCAGGTAAGATTATGAATGATGTCGATCTAAAAAGCCCTACTATTTTACCAGGTATTCATAAATAGGATTTAATGACATATTACAAATGCCATTACAGGTGATTTTAAGCAAACGACAAAAGAATATTGAAAACTTCAACGTACAATCGTCACATCTCCTTTTTCAAAGATACTGACCGCTCTTTTACAAGAGATTAATTCTACTTTCAGCCACCATGCATATACTCCTGGGTTAAGCTCTTTTTCCTTAAATATACCATCCCATGCAAAATTGATATCTTTTGATGTAAAAAGTTGGGCTCCCCATCTATTAAAGATCTGAATTTCAAAATCTATTAATTCAATATCCCTGGCTGGATATATTTGAAAAACATCATTGACACCATCAAAATTAGGTGAAAATGTATTCGGGATATAAACGAAGTTTTCGTTTACCCTTTCCTCTAATTCAACATTTATTTCTTCTGTCAAAGCCTGGCATTCATTACTTATTTCAAGCTGATAGGAGCCTGGTTGGGAAACATATATAGAGTTATTCTCAGAACCATCAAACCACTTCCAAGAAACTTCATCTTCATGCGTGTTATATAGATCAACCTCAATTAATATGCTATCCTTCTCACATGGAATGACCATTTCAGGGTAGTCAATGCTAAATTCCTGAATAGTCATTATTTCAACATCCTGAAAATAACTACATTCATTGTCATCTATAATCTGAAAATGATAGACATTGGGGCCTAAATTATTTATGATAGTATCTGAAAAATAAGCCTGATTGCCAATTGAAAATTCAAATGGAGGCACTCCTCCCTGAATATTTTGCACGCTAATACTCCCATTATTCATGTTCCAACAAGCATTTTCTACTGCTAAATCAAAGTCTAAACTTGGGCTCGGTGATAGTAAAAGGGAAACGGCATTTTCACATCCATTTTGGTCGATAAACTGAATAATAGTATCCGTTCCAACAGGGTATTCTACATTATTATAGAGGTATGTTTCTCCTTCACACAATACTTCAATAATACTATCTTCAATTATCTCTGTTACATTTACAATGATCGTGATTACGGAGTCACATCCATTGCTATCTGTATAGGTAAAAACCTCTTGCGTTCCGGCGGGAATCTGGACACCATCAAATTCATAAAAACTCTCCTCGCATGCTTCAAAATATAGCGTTTGTTCACTAACATCAAATGCTTCTATTGTTAAAACAAAAGTAGAATCACACCCAGCATTAGTGGTAAGATGTACTTCATTGATAGAACCTGGCTGGTATATTTCGCCATTATATTCAACTGGAATTGATGGGCAAGTTGTTATAGTTAAACTATCGAGGGGAGATATATCAGAATAAAAAATATTGGGTAGGCCAAACCTGCATTCTCTTCCTACATTATCCGGGTCTAAATAAATTCCATTTGTAGTTAATTCTGGATCATTATCTTCTGAATTGTATATCACACTTATGAAATCCCAATTCCTGATTGAAACATAAATATTTTCATCTGGCCCCAATTGTAATGCCCTAACAGCATTTCCTCCATTAAATGGTGCATTGCTATTGATAATTACACTTATTAAACTACTCGTATTAAATGAATATCTCGAAATGTTGTCGGAACCTCCAATAAACAAATGATCGCCACTCGAAGAAAATTCTATTCCATAGAGCAAATTATCGTTTGGTATAATTTCAAATTCATTAGATACAATCCCTGTACTATTGTCAAAATCATATACATCAACCGAATTATTGTTTCTATTGACTAAGGCAAGTCTTTGTCCATCTAGTGACGACTTCATATAGCCAACTGTATTTATATTATTTATTCCCCCAGCATGAATATTGCCAACGTCACTAATAACAGGAGTATGATTTATTCCAGCACAGGTAATATCATAAGCATAAAACAAGCTATTGTTCCAACCATGTGTAACGATCCAATAGCCATTAAAATCAGGTTTTAAAATTCCAGTTATTTTTTCGGTAACAGGTGTCACCAATTGTATATTTGTTTGACTATTTATGGCATCTCCAAGTGGTAATCCCACACTTCCATTCCCAGGCAATGAAATATCAATAACGGTATAAGATAAACCATTAGCGCCCCCTAGTTCATCCGTTGTAAAGATGTAATATTGATTTGAATTCCCAGGATGAGGAACAATTAAAGCAGACTGTGTAGAAGAAAAATGCCCCGACAATATTCCATTTGCATTAGGCATTGGCTGGTGATTACGATCCCAAACTGTTAGTCCATCAGTATAAAATAATAATTCTCCTAGGTTATTAGAAACGGTTGCAACCCCTTCTTGTGTATTGAGTTGTCCATCTGTCAATGCTGTCGGAGGAGTAGTATTAAAATCTAAGCCAGCCATATCTCCAAAATACCAGATATTAGATGAATTTTGGATCTCCTGGCTATAAATCAAAGAAGTACTAAAAAGAGCAAAAACAAAGAGCGGAATAATTTTGGGATTAATATACATTGTACACGTTTTGAGCATAGCGCTAGTTTACGAGAATAGTATTTTCAAATATAGTAATTTTCATTATACTACAATTATCCACTATAGATGGCTAATCTAATTTCAGTAGCTTTGTTCGTACGATAGATACTTAATCAATATTGAAAGTCATTTACATGCCTTCTATTCTTTATCAATTATATAATATCCAGGCTTTAGATAATAGGGACGATATTTATTATTATTCATTACAAAATCTAAAAAACAATACATACACGTAAAAAAGTGTGTTTCGATCACTGTATGGCTGAGATTTTATCCAAAAAGTATCAAAGCGCTTTGCGTTCTTTAGTACATTACTGTAAGGAGCCGCTTCACAAGTCCTCACTCTCATACCTGTTTGTCTAAATCCGCTACTAGTAAATCTCCATATTTATCCAGCCAGTTTACCAGGCTATTATCAAAGGCTCTTTCAAATTCACTATGCTTTCCGATAGCAGTGTAATTCAAATCGGGTATTGGATTATTTCCAAATCCGAAAACACTTTGAATATGGTATCTATTTCTTACTTTTTTTACGAATTTGATAAGTCCATACATTTGTATCCTGACATCTTTATAATAAAGATATCCGTATTTTTCAATTAAAGGCTCACCCCCTTTTTGCTTAAAATAATCTTCAATGATATCTTTATAATTGTAGTATCCAGCATACATGCTTAGCCGAAAAGTATATTTTAATAGATATTCTTTGCTATTCTTTAAATCACTTAAAGAATTAAATCGGCTATTTCTTTCAGACAATGTATTCCATACCCGCTCATCCTGAATCATTCGGGACAGATGCTCGTTTTCAAAGGTTGACCAAATTATTTCTACTTCTTTTTCTTCAAATTTTACGAACGGTTCTTTTAATAATTCATTTAACTGAAGAAATACATCAGCTTCCATTTCTTTAGCCAAAGTGAGCCGCCCATTTTTATATAAAAGATGATCGCTGTGATTAATCAATGATTGCAAAACAGATGGTAAGTCAGAGAGGCTTTCGAGGCTACCCACCAATCTAGCGTTATTTTGAATTTTTGCAATCAATAACAGAAAATAATTGTGCTCCTTAAGAAAACGCTCAATAGCTTCCCTTTTAGTAACAAACCGCAGCCTCTTATTCCCATTAGTATCCCATAAATATTCATCTTCTCTTCCCAGGTAATAGCCATTAATTTTTGCTTCGTATTGAATACGGCTTTGCCCATCTGTCTCCGTTACAGAAAAAAAGCTAATATTCATAACCTTTAAAAGCTCTTCAACTTCTTTTATCGTAGGTTTATTCAAAAACATAGAAGTTGAATAATCATATTTACCTTGTAATCTTATGGTTGGATTGAAGCCAAATTTATCAATCAAATAATTACTTACTTTTTCTTTATAAGGTTTGAAATTTGTCAAAAAGTCTCCATAAGCTTCATAACTGTGAAGGAACCCGAATTTCCTGCAGAAATAGTCGTAGTTCAATTCTTTTTGAACCTCCCTGGCTTCTTCTAAAGTATCGAATACCTCAATGGTTCTATAATTGCCATCATTATCATAGGTAGAGTCATTAAAAACCCAGCCGATTTCCCTTAAAATGTATTTCATAACAGAGAAGATATCTTTTGTACTGATTTGGGAAGTGCAATCCCATTATCCATCCATGTGGCAAAATTCATTTTCTCGAAAAGTCGGATTTTCGATTCGATTTTTTCGCGTTCTGTTGGATAAATCTTAGGAATAATTTCATTGCAAAACCATCCGGTATAAGTAAGCCTCAGAGATTTTAATTGTCCTGTAATGCTAAGTGGTGATAACAGCAATTCCTGAATAGCTTTGCTGAAACCAAAGTATTGATAAATTCTATCTATTTCATGTTTTTCAGCAGTAGATAATTCATCAAGTTCATCGGTAAAATCAAGTAGAGTCGGGATGAATTTGTTATTATAATCAGGCAAGATATGATCCTGTTCACATAAGTCTTTAACATTCACCTCTTTGTCCACTGAGTTAACAATGGTATGCCCAAATATTGGGATAATGACCCGTTTAATACCCCAATGGGTATGGAGTATCCGATGTCGGTTATCACTGCACACTTCTTTGGTAGCATCCATAAATGAGTGAATCCCATAATAATCGTCTATCTGACCACCTCTTTTCTTAACCGATATTTTTGAGTGTATAACTGGATTCATAATTATTTAAAATATAGGGGCTGCCTTAAAAGATCATTTTTCACAAAAACAACTAATTATTGTATGTTTTCCCGCAGATTTCACGGATCAGTACAGATCTGCTGCCTCACCGGTAGGCAGAATCTATATAGGCAGATAACCTAATTTGATCTGTGAAGTTCTGCGGCATCTGCGGGAGCTACACTTACGAGACAGCCTCTCTAATAAGTTTATCGATGTAAAACTACCTTTTTAATCTTTCGATCAAGATAGTCATTTGGTTTATTCTCCTCCATTCAACCACCGAATCACTTCCTCGAGATAGACTTCTTTTAATCGCTCAAACCGCGTCACATTTGGAATGTGATTCACTTCCAGCAAATGCTTTTCCCCCGTTTCAGAGGAGATGTAATCATTAGCAATCATTTCAAGGCCAAAAGCTTGTTTTAACTGCAGTGTATCTTCCAATAAATCTGTATCCATTTCCATAAAATCAGCCTGTTCATCATGAATAGACTTTAGCCAGTTACTTCCCTCCAGCTTGATCTGATAATGAGTATCACCAATGGATACGACTCTCACCGAGTCTCCTTCAAAGAAGGGTTCTATAATCGATGCTTCTTCACTAAGCCACTGCTCATTAAAGCGGGCTTTATTTTCTCCACAATGCCAATTGCCCCACTTGGCTACCGTTTGCTCACTTACCTTTATTTCCGTATTACTGGCAATCATTCCTCTTTTAGTATTATAGTGGGATATCTGTAAAGCTCTCGCCAAACATGGCATCTTCAATCTGCAGTTCATCATACCCAATGCATTGGGGAAACAATCACCTCCCCATATTGTCAACGCTGTCAACAAATCAAAATCATTTTCGAATATGCCATGAAATATTACCTTATCTACCGGAAGCATACCTACTCCATTGCTCCGCTCAATAAACAGTTTACCTTTCATCACCAGAAACTTTGGGATCATTTCATGAAAAATAACAGGGCCAAAATGGTTTTTCTTGATTTCATTGGCCAATCCCTTATCTAATCCGATAATGCATATTCTCTTTTGCATAATAATTTTGAAGTGAAATAAGTGATCAAACTTACTTCAATAATTCTGATGAATTCTTTTTTCCTTAGCTCTTTGTTGAGGAACCGCCTTCCTTAGCTTGCTCCTCCGCTAAAGCTACGGCGGCACGCGGACGGCTAAGGTCGGGACCCCTCGCCTCGATTAAGAAAAAAATTCTAACGATCAGAATCACTAACTATATTTAATCACTTACTTAATGAATAGTTGAATTTTCACTTCATCAACTTCAGGGAGAGGGAGAATAGTTCCAGTTTTGTTAAATAAGAGATTCTGTATCTCAAGGTAAAATCCTCAAGAAAAACAAGGTTTTTAGTTAAAAATCAGACAATTAGAGAATAGAAGCACATGTTTAATCTCAAAATGCTTATCTTGTATACAAGACGTCTAATGGCAATGCTTTTGCAGCTTTGCTACAACTTACTTAGCTAATAACAAACACATATCTCATGATTAGAAAAGTACTTCTTCTTTTGGGGGCTGTAGGAGCATTCTGCCTCTTTGCTCAAGCCCAAAACAACTCTCTTGATTTTGACGGAACGGACGACATGGTAAATGCAGGTACGATTAATTTAAGTGGTACTGCATTGACTATTGAAACCTGGGTCAAAGTAGATCAATTTCAAGCAGCATTTCCTAACATTACTTCTGTCGGAGGAATTGAAGAGCCAGTAGGTGGAGCGACCAATACTGCTATGATCCGTATTGGTGATGCTGGCGTTCCAAATAATCAGGTGCAGTTTGTACTACAATTTGGAGGCTCTCAGGTAAAATCTAACTCGAATACCTTATTGGCTGCAAATACCTGGACTCATATTGCTGCTACTTATGATGGTGCCAATATGAGAATATACATCAATGGGGTATTGGATGACACGCAAGCTCAGACTGGTGCATTCACTGCAAATGGTGATTTCATGATGGGAGCACAGTACGATGGCCGCTTCCTCGATGGCCACCTGGATGATTTCAGAATCTGGTCGGTGACTCGTACAGGTACAGAAATCGCGAATAACTTCAATACAGAATTAAACGGTACAGAAGCTGGTTTAGTCGCTTATTACAAGTTTGACAATAGTGCTTCTCCTGATGATGTAGAAGACTGCTCTCCTAATAACAACCATGGAGACAGAGATGGTACTGGAGGCGCAAACAACCTACCTCAGTTTGATTCAGATGTGCCTACTATTACAGATGTAGCATGTGGCCTTGTAAATACTTGTGCTGTTACAAGCATCACTATTGCAAATGTTTCTGCATGTAATGATGGTGGAACAGATGATAATGCCTTTGATGATACCTTCACTGCTGATGTAACAGTCAATTTCGTTGATCCTCCTGCTAGTGGCAACCTGAATTTGAGTGGAGACGGTAGTGCTTCTATTGCAGTAGGTTCTTTAGCAGGTACGAGCCACACTTTCAACAGTGTAAGCATGCCTGCTGATGGTGGAAGTATTTTCCTTACTGCAAGCTTCTCTGCTGATGCAGGCTGTACTGCTACTGATAATGTGGGAACTGCTCCGGCACATTGTTCTCCTAATGCTCCAGTATCTTCCATTCCTACTATGTCTGAATGGGGCTTAATCCTGTTTGCTTTGATTATGTTTACCTTGACAGTAGTTTTTGGTACTCAGACACAAAGAGCAATGGCATTATCCAATTCTACTCAAATGAATAGCACAACACGTCAACGTTTGCCATTCAACAGAGCGATCTATTTCTCTGTTCTCCCAATCGTTTACCTGACCATCACTTTGGTATTTGCCATCGCTATTCTGGTGTTTGGATATGAGCTCACTTCAGCTGATGTTCCAGGAAGTATTTTTGCTGGTGCAATCATAGCATACCTGGTACACTTTGTGAAAACTTCAGGTACTGAAGAATAAGATATTATACAATACTTGTTTTGCCTTCTTTATGAGGGGTAAATAAGTTTTTTGATAAAAACAGCTTAGTGCCGAATGGGGTGCTAAGCTGTTTTTATCTAGGGCGTCCCTGTAAATTATCCATCAAGAAGGAATCAGAATAATATTTCGAATAAGATATTATCAAGAAGTGGCTTATTGCGTGTAGTGATAAGCCATTTTTCTTGAAAAAAGATGTTGATAGGTT
>JAKSDI010000188.1 GCA_022360175.1 Chitinophagales bacterium | reverse complement strand
GCACTATAGATCAAGCCGATATTACCTAATTGATTCGCCTCTCCTTGAAGATAACCGATCTGGCGATCAATTTGAAGCGCCTCCTTATGATATTTCAAGGCCTCCTCCAATTCTCCTTTATCACTATAGATCAAGCCGATATTACCTAATTGAGTCGCCTCACCCTGAAGATAACCTACCTTCTTATTCAGCACTAAGGCCTCCTTATGATATTTCAACGCCTCCTCCAATTCCCCTTTTGCACTATAGATCAAGCCGATATTACCTAATTGATTCGCCTCTCCTTGAAGATAACCGATCTGGCGATCAATTTGAAGCGCCTCCTTATGATATTTCAAGGCCTCCTCCAATTCTCCTTTTGCACTATAGATCAAGCCGATATTACCTAATTGATTCGCCTCTCCTTGAAGATAACCTATCTTCTTATGAAGTACTAAAGCCTCCTTATGATATTTCAAGGCCTCCTCCAATTCCCCTTTTATACGATAGATCAAGCCGATATTGCCTAATGCCGCAGATTCATAATCCGTATCCTTCAATCTTTTAGCAAATTTCAATGCCTCTCTATAATAAACAAGGGCTTCCGTATTTTGGGATAAATCATATGCTTTCAATCCTGTCTCAAATGCTCTTTTCATCATAGCTCTATTGGAGCGTTTCCAAAACCATTTACGTTTTTCAGTCTTGTAAGCTGCCACCGCTTTTTCATATTCGACTACCTCCTGAGGTTTTTCCTGGGTAGGTTGAAAATCTTTAGCTACCGAAATTGCCTGGTCCCTAAATCCATGCGTATAAGAAGCCGCAGAAATTAAATCAAATGCTTCGCGATGGATGGTGTCCAGTAGTGTTTCTGAAACTAAAACAATCGTATTGAGGCACTGGCTGATAGAGCTATCTCTATAAAAAAGTAATTGAGCCGCTAATTGCTCATCTGGAGTTGTTAATGGCTCGTATAAGGAAAGTAAAATGGTAGAATCTTCTGCGCTTTTAAAAACCCGATGAAAATCATCTGCCTGTTGGGGGGGAGAGGGAATCCGTAAATCAGGTATACGCTGCTGCAAATCTTGCTGTATAGCCTCTCCCAATTTTGGTGTATCACAAGCAATAATAGCAAGATAAGGAACCCCTTTAGAAAGCAACTTCAGGCTTTCCAGAAATGCATCATACCGCATTACATCTTTTTTAGACAAAAGGGATTCTACTTGCATATTACTTATCTTTTTCTGCCAGGTCTTCTGCTAGTTGACGGGCATATAAAGCTACCGTATCGCGAATCAGCGGGTTGAGGTCATACCAAATACTGTTATTTTCATATATCATGATTTGATTTGACAGGGTACATTCTCTAAAAAGGGGTTTATTATCTCTGCCCCCTAAAACATTGCGGGTACCTACATAGTTTAACAAATCAATCTTACTACTGGTTATCATTGAGCGCTCTAAAATGCGCCGCATTTCAGCCATGCCTGCCTCTATATCATTGATAGATAGCTTTTCTCCTTCCAGCACCACAGCTTTACGCGTGGCAAAAAACAAGATAGACATCAGCTGGCGTATATTTCCACCAGACTGCTCTATAGCCAATTGGAGTGCTTCTTCTGATATCAAATTAGCCGAAGAGGCAATTCTCTTCTTTACTATCTCTTTCAGGGCTTCACAATTTTGTTTAGCCTTTTTCTTGCTCTCTTCGTCTGGAGCCAGTCGATTTGGGCGGGTTTTGATCCCCAGAAAAAACACTTCCGGATTGAATTCCGGATCAGGAATTAAAGATACTGGAATAGTCACTACTTTACGCGCCTGTATACCTTCCAGCGTATTTCGATTGGCGATAAACAGCTCACCTATCAGTTCCAGGCGTTTGATGTGGTTCAGCTCGTGAAAAATCAGGAGTAGTTCTTTATTTGGAGCTTTTAACAAGAGGTATTCCTGAATGACTTTATTAGTCAGTTTTAGTATTTCCTTGATACTGGGATTAAATATTTCACGAACAAGCAAGCGTTTGTTTCGATCCAACTTATAATCTGCAAAAGCACTGGCTTCCACTCCTAGTATATTCAAAAATGCACCTAGTGGATTCCCGCTAAACCATCCTTTAATACCTCCTCCTTTTGAAGTGCTTTCGCTCTTATCCACTTCACTTACTTCTTCATACTTCCCTTTATACAATTTTGCGATGCGTTCCAGATCTTCTCTAAAAAGTGTTTCCAGTTCCGGAGTTCCTTCTGCTAGCTGGTTTGCCAACATCAGTAGGATGTCTACAATTTCAATATCATTGAGGTCAAATAATTCATTTCCCATTATAGGGATGACCACAAACCTCTTGTCAATCTTCTTATCTGGTAAAAAATGTAGTGCTGTTGTTTTACCACTGCCACTTTGACCAGATACATATACTGTCAATTTATTTGATTCCTGCATCAGCAGGTCCAGTCGAAGCAAGCTGATTTTTTCATCATAAACACCTATATAAAACTCCTTTTCTTCTTTTGTCAAAAAACGAGAAGGTGTCAGGTTTTTATATAATTCTAATAAATCGCTAGCAGCTTTCATTCCTCATTTTTATTGTAATAGATACAACACTTAAACATACACTTAGTATTACCTGGAAGCAGGCCTTCTACCATCTTTTTCACCAATCACTACTCCCCCATCGCTTCTTTCGCCCACTTATCTCTATCATCAGCAATGGCCCAGGCAGAGCCACTATTTTCCATGCTATTGAAAAGTGGCAGCCACTCCTGTGGACCCTGTGACATCGTAAGAATCTCGTAACGACGCATCTTTAGTATAGGTTCTAATGGACTAATCAATACAGGGCACGCTTCTACACAAGCATTACAAGTAGTACAGGCGTGTAGTTCTTCAGAGCTGATATAATCGAACAGCGATTTGCCATCATCGTAATTACCTTTGCCAACAGGCTTGGAATCATCTGCTGCAAACTGTTGATCACCACTATCTATGTTTTTAGCAATCTCTTCTGTACGATCACGAATATCCATCATCACTTTCCGAGGAGATAACTTTTTGCCCGTAAGATTAGCAGGACATACAGAGGTACAACGACCACACTCTGTACAGGTATAAGCATCCATTATGTTTTTCCAGCTTAAGCCCAAAATATCATTAGCGCCAAATTCTGGAAGTTCGGCATCCATATCCATAGCATCTTCGCCCCCTTCTGTCAATCCCATCATGCTTTTAACCTCGTTCATGATCTCAGGCATGTTTTCCATTTCACCACGGGGCTTAAGACGGGCATAGTAAGTGTTTGGAAAAGCCAAAAAGATATGGAAGTGCTTGGAATAAGGCAGGTAATTCAAAAATACAAATACCATCAGGATATGTAACCACCAACCAAAACGTTCAACAATAATCAGCGCACCTTCTGATAATCCGCCAAATAACATAGGGCCCAGCCAGCTACTTACTGCCAGATTTCCTGTATCCGGATAATGAGCAGGGTCTATTTTTTGCAATACCATATCAGCACCATTCATGCTGAAAATGCCGATTAGCAGTATAGTTTCAAATACCAGAATTAGATTACCATCCAGACTGGGCCAGCCTTTCATTTCAGCTTTCCAAAAACGCGGTACTTTCAATAGGTTACGTCGTGCCAGGAATACGACCGTCGCTACAAATGCCAGTACAGACAAGACTTCGATAAAGCTGATGATAAATGTATACAAAACACCTAGTATTGGTGCAAAAAAGCGGTGTACACCAAAGATGCCATCTATAAATATTTCTATCAACTCTACCTGTGTCATTAAAAAAGCGACATAGATAAATAAGTGGAATATAGCTGGTATCCAACGCTTAAACATCTTCTTTTGCCCAAAAGCTACCAGTGCTACATTTTGCCATCGTTGAGCGGTATCACCACTAATGTCTTCATCTTGCCCAAGCAAAATATTACGACGGATGCGAAGAAAAGCTTTTGCCGCTACATAAATAGCCGCACCACTAATCAGTACAAATAGTATCTGTTGTATCATACAAAAGCATCGTTTCTTATGAAAAGCGAAATTTCGCTAAAAATAATACACTATAAGGTGCCAAGTTAGTAATTCAGTATAATTTTCAGAAAATAATGCGACTCAATTCTTTAACCACTGTTCCATCAAGCCGGCCAGAACAGCAAATAATGCCTCTACAATAATCGGTAAACACAATATACAAGGTAAGAGCATGTACCACCATTATCAATCAAAATACTCATTTGATAAAAGGCTGCAGAAACGATCATTACAGCACTTGACCATACCAAGAGTTTTCCTCTTTTTACAGAATAGAGCTTTCTAAGCATAATATTGACCTTCATTCAGTTAAAATTAGTCATTTTTTTTACTTTTAACACCTCAAATTAGCTTTATGAAGATAATAACTCACGAGCAGGTATTGCAAAAGATCAAGCGGCTGGCCATTGAAATCCTTGAGCATAATTTTGAGGAAGAAGAAATAATCCTCGCTGGCATTAACAATAATGGTACAGGTTTTGCGAAAATGCTATTGGATGAACTGGTACAAATCACTGACTTGCCTCTTAAGCTTACTCGTATATTACTAAATCCTGCCGATCCTATTAGTCACCCTATTCAGCTTGAGCTCCCACTAGATGAGTTAAAAGGAAAAGCAGTCATTGTAGTAGATGATGTGGCCAATACCGGGCGTACCATTTTCTATGCTATCAAGCCTATTCTTGAAACACTTCCTCACAAGGTAGAAGTGGCTGTACTTGTAGATCGCACACATAAGTCCTTTCCTGTAAAAGTAGACTATGTTGGTTTATCTCTGGCAACTACCCTTAAAGAAAATATAGAAGTACACATTAAAGGGACCGAAGAATATGCTGTGTACCTGCGATAAGAATTGATACAAGCGTGATCAAAAAGATCTAGAAACAAAATATGGATAAAATCAACTACCCTTTGCTGCATTTTACCTTAAAACCAGGTTTGGTTCTGGGCTTATTGGTTGGAGCAGATATTGAAGCAATAGCGGAAGATTTGCAAAGTTTAAAGGGTATCATGCTTGATTATCTTCAAAAACAGTATAAAAAATTTGACGAATACCCAATCCTCGATATAGAAGCTCCCCGGCTAAAGATGGTTAGTGTCAGTATTCGCCCTACTTATAGAAACAAATCAGGATCCTATCCCCTTGCTGATACCGTCACGCTTTCTCTTCCAGTCATATATGGAGAAGTTGAACAGGGCTATTACGAATGCTACATTCCTCAATTTAAAGATAGTTTCTACTATTATGACCCTAAGCAATTTGATACTCTGATACAGTATAGCCTGATCAGCTTATTGAATAGAACAAGCCCTGAGCAGATATATCAATTAATGCGCTATCCTACTCCTGAGATGGATATCGTTACCCTTAAAGTTAATTATGATCGGGATTACTTTTGGAACGGAGTTAATTATCAGCGAAAATTTGAGGTATTAGGCCGTTTAGCTGAGAAGTATCCTCCTCAGAAATCAGTAAGAAGAAGTATGAGTGCTCTGCCGGAGGCAGCCTGGGAACTGGAAGATAAGGTTAGCCTGGTTTTAGATAAGGTATTAAGCACTCGATCTGATGTACTGATTACAGGGCCACACGGAACCGGGAAAAGTGCCGTACTTCAACAGGCAATAAAAAAAATCACAAGCCAATCTCGTAAACAAAAACTGGATTTTACATTCTGGCGTATTTTACCACAACGCATCACTGCCAGCGCTAAATATTTAGGAGAATGGGAGGAATTATGTGAGTTGCTCGTTGAAGAGCTCAATGCCGTCAATGGTATTTTGTGGGTAGAAGATGTCATCCGTTTACTTCAAACGGGAGGTGAAGGGCCTGAAGATAGTGTTGCATCCTTTTTGATGACTTTCATGCAACAGGGGAAGTTGCAAATGATAGGTGAAGCTACTCCTCAGGAGTTAGAAAGCATGCGTCGATTATTGCCCGGTTTTGCAGAAGCTTTTCAGATTGTAAAACTGGAAGAATTAAATGAGCAACAGGTAATGTCTGTAATGGCAAAGTTTGCTGAATACTCTGCCCGAAACTTAAGGGTAGAAATTGATGACAATGCCATTACACAAGCGTATCGGTTATTATTGCGCTATTATCCTTATGAAAGTTTTCCTGGTAAAGGCATGAAGTTTCTTGGTGCCTGTGTCAATGAAGCCAAAAATAACAATCAGAAAAAGATAGATAAGAAGTTGGTGGTAGAAACTTTCGTCAAACAAACGGGGCTTCCTTCCTTATTCCTTCGTGATGAAATGTTGCTTAATACAGAGGAACTTCAATCCTATTTTCAAGAGCATATCATTGGGCAACCTGCTGTAGTAGAAAAACTGACGGAAACGGTAAAAATATATAAAGCAGGCCTCAACAATCCTTATAAACCCATTTCCTCATTGATTTTTGCAGGCCCTACAGGAGTTGGAAAAACGGCTAGTGCCAAAGCTCTTGCAGAGTATTTCTTTGGCAAAGGGCAACAAAAATCTCCACTTGTGAGGATTGATATGAGTGAGTTTCAGCATCCCAGCCAGATTGTCCGGCTCATTGGAGCAGGAAGAGAACCAGGACAACTAGTTAAAGAAATACGAGAACGTCCTTTTTCTGTCTTACTACTTGATGAAATTGAAAAAGCAGATCCTTCTATTTTCGATGCACTACTTGGTGTCCTGGATGAAGGTATCATGGTAGATGCATACGGGAGAACAACTAATTTCAGAAATACAATTGTCATCATGACCTCCAACTTAGGAGCTAGCAGCCGTAAGTCTCCTGGTTTTGGTGCTTCTGGTTCAGAATCTGCCACTTATCAGTCAGCTATTGAGCGACACTTCAGGCCTGAGTTTGTGAATCGTATTGACAGCGTAGTCATTTTCCGCTCCCTGGATCAGGAAGATATCCGTTTGATTACCCGCAAGGAACTAGACGCAATTAATCAACGGGAAGGTTTGCAAAAAAAGGGCTTACGACTATCGATCTCACCTGGTGTACTAGAGCGTATTGCCTCGGTAGGTTTTGATGAAAGATATGGAGCACGCCCTTTACAACGAGCTATTGAACATGAAATAGTAAATCCTCTGGCCAATTGGATACTCGAACATCCTAATGTGAACAATACGCAGCTATTGCTGAGTCTGGATATCAATAAAAATCTTCAAATAAAAGCAGGCATTAAAAAACAATAATCCATGCATTGGCTGGCAATACAACTCATTATACTTCTTGGTTTTCCTTTCTTGAGCAGGCGCATGGAACGCAAAGGCTTGTTACCTTCCTGGTTAAGCCCTGTAGTATTATGTTATGCAATTGGTATACTCATTAGTAATTTGCATCTTTTCCCTCTTGACAAGGAACTTTCAACAAGCTTTTCCGAGATCACTATTGTACTGGCCATTCCTTTACTATTATATGGTACACAACTCAAAAAACTAGGCAGACAGGCAAAAGGGACCTTAATCAGTTTTGGACTTTGTGTGTTAAGTGGTTTAATAGCTACCACCATGGCCGCTTTTTTCTTCCGTGATTCACTAGACAATTATTGGCAACTAGCAGGGATGCTAACGGGTATATACACTGGAGGAACGCCCAATATGCAGGCGATAGGACTCGCTCTAGGCACTAGTCAGGAAACCATTATTCTTGTCAATGCTGCTGATGTATTCTGGGGCGGGCTCTACTTGTTATTACTAACATCTGTAGCTCCCGGCCTTTACGGTAAAATACTGCCCGCCTATCAGCAAAAACAAGCTACAGAAACAGGCTCACATGCCATACATACCGCCTACCCTATCAATTATAAAGATGCCTTAAAAAGCATCCTGCTAACCCTATTAGTTGTAGGTATTTCTATTGGAAGCTGCCTGCTCATTTTTGGCTCTATGAAACAAGTCAGTTTTATAATGCTAATGCTTACTACGCTTAGTCTTCTTGCGTCTTTAATTCCCAGAGTGCAGAAACTGGAAAACACTTTTGAGACAGGAGAATATTTTCTGCTTATTTTTTGTATTGCCCTGGGTATGTTAGCAGATTTTTCTGAAATAAGCGGAATGGGGCTTTCCATACTTTATTTTACTGCAATTGCCCTGTTTTCTACTATTTTGTTACACCTTGTCTTTGCTTATTTTTTCAAGATTGATCGCGACTTGTTTTTATTTACTTCAGTTGCTGCTATCTATGGGCCTGCTTTTATTGGTCAAATTTCTTCCATCACCCGCAATCGACAACTTATTTTTGCTGGTATCGCGATGGGGCTACTAGGTTATGCTATTGGCAACTATCTCGGGATTAGCATGGCTTATCTTATACGTGAAATGTTTTAATACATCATCCTATCACTTTTCACCAATCACCACATGATCATCTAACTATATAAACTTCTGACCACATAACTATATAACGATTTCAAACGCAAATTGCAAGCGTACAAAGATGCTTTAAATCAAGTCTAAATCTTTCTCTTTTATCATCAATAGAATATTTATTAGTATTAGCTAGCAAGCTAAACATCTAAACCATCCTAAACTCTCCTAAACCTTTTATACCTCATCACCAAAATACCGAAAAGCCCTAATACCCCTAACCATATCACCCATCGCCCGATGGAGCTGATAAGCGCAGTTAGGACATCACCAATCACAACATCACTATATCGCCACATCACTATATCACCCTCGTCCCATCTGCAATCTCTACCTCATAAATACTAGTATCAATTCCTCTCTCTTTATAATAAGCTTTGGTAATCGCTTTAGAAAATTCCTTTTTTATATTCTGGTGAATCAAATTAATTGTACAGCCACCAAATCCTCCACCCATCAGTCGTGCACCGAGTACTCCTTCATAGTTTCTTGCAAAATCTACCAGAAAATCCAGTTCCGGACAGCTTACTTCGTATTCTTTGCTTAATCCATCATGTGTTTCAAACAGCAATTCCCCCAAGCGTTCTAATTGTCCACCCACCAGGCAGTTTCCCGCTTCTTTTAAGCGCTGGGTTTCTTTAACGACATAAGCACAACGCTTATAAATTAATGCTCCCAGTTCTGCCTGATGTTCATCCAACATAGCCATTTTCACATCTCTAAGGGACAGGATATCTTTATTATATTGTTGCAATATGGTGACTCCTTTTCTACACTCTTCCACCCGATCCCTATAAGCACCATTGACGTGATCATGGCTGATATTAGAGTTTACCAGCAACAAATCATAGTCTTTTAAATCAATCGGAATATACTCATAATTTAAGCTGCGGCAATCCAGTTTTATGACCTGCCCCTTAAGCCCCAACAAGCTGGCAAACTGATCCATAATCCCACAAGGTATCCCTAGAAATTCATGAGATGATTTTTGCGCCAGCTGAGCCAATTCCTGTCGACTCATATCCAGGTTAAACAAAGAGCAGAGTCCTAATGCAAACCCACACTCCAAAGCTGCTGAGGAACTCATTCCAGAGCCAACTGGTAAATCACCACCAAAAACAAGATCAATACCTTCCAGCAAAATATTTTGCTTCTGCAATTGGTCCATAATTCCCATCAGATAATTGGCCCATTGTAAATCACAGGGCTTTATATCATCAATAAAAAAAGAATATGATTCCCCTAAGTTAGCCGCATAAAAGTGAGACTCGGTAGTCCCATTTTCAGAAATGGCAAAATAAATTCCCTTATCAATAGAAGCTGGCATTACATATCCATCATTATAATCTGTATGCTCCCCTATTATGTTGATCCGTCCACAGCCTTTGATGAGTAGTGGCTGACTGTTAAAACGCTTTTCAAATTCAGCTTTTATGGCTTCAAGGCCTATCTCTTTCATGTATTTAAAATTTTTCCGCAAACGGCAATTTGCAGAATCCCGATAGCGGCCGGGACTGTACACGGAACCGCTGCGCTCTTACATGATATTTATTAATCATAAATTAATTACACACAAGAATATGATAATAAATATCAGGCTTGTTTTATGCGCATATATTCAAAATCCAGGGGCAAGATAGGGAAAAGAGCACTAATTACATCAAATTGTGATGCAAGTAAAATTTATGCTAATACTGTAATTCGTAAGCGCCCATTCGGATCACTTCAGGCTCCACGCCTGTACAATCAACAACAGTAGAAGGCTGATTATTTCCTATACCACCATCTATTACTATATCTACCAGTTTTTTATAATCATCATAGATATCAATTGGGTCTGTAAAATATTCCAGTACTTCATCATCCGACTTAAGAGACGCAGTCAAAATAGGGCGTCCTAATTCTTCAACTAAAGTTCTGCAAATATTATTATCAGGTATCCGCACTCCTACCGTTCGCTTGCGGTTTTTAAACATTTTTGGCACTTGATTACTCGATTTCAGCACAAAGGTAAATGGCCCTGGAAGATTTCTTTTCATCAGGCGAAAAACGGAATTATCTATTTGCTGAGTATACTCTGCTACTTGTGACAAATCATTACAAATAAACGAAAGGCGGGCTTTTACAGGATCTAACCCCCGCAATTTACATATCTTATCAACTGCTTTTTTATTGTATATATCACAGCCCAAACCATATACCGTATCTGTAGGATAGATAATCACTCCTCCTCTATCCAATGCCTCTACAGCTTGACGTATTTTCCTGCCTTCCGGATTTTCTGTATTTATATTCAGTAGCATAGGTTCATTAGATTTTCTATTGATGGTTTGTAGCAATAAGATCACTTAAATCTAAAAATAACCCATATTTTCTAAAAGTCATCATCATCGCTAAACAAGTCGTCATCCAACATGCCTGCCAATAAATCCCGGAAAGAAAAACTTGCTTCTAAAATTTCCTTATTAACCACATTTAGCTCTGCCAGGCCATGTAATGCCAATTCCATAAATACGTATGCGTCTTTTCCTTTCACATCCAAATAACGCTCTACCAGTTTTCGCAAGCCAGCTACTTCTTCCAGTGTTTCGTAAAATTCTTTATCACTGGAATCATTATTCAAATCAATCGTATTTCCTCCAGAAAACCAGGCGCGAATAGTACCGTAAGGGTCCCGCTCCTGCCCTTGCTTCAACTTATCAGGATCAGGGAAATATTTAAGAAATATTTTTTTAATCGCTCCACTCATTAAAGCAATTGCCACATTATATGGCCCTTCCTGTTCCCCTTCATACACCAGCTCCACCTTCCCGGTAATAGCCGGAATAACTCCCCAAAAGTCTATAATCCTGGCTTCTGTACCGGGCTCTTGATTAATTAGCATACGCCGCTCAGCAGTACTTACCAGATTTTCGTAGGCTGCAATAGAAAGACGAGCAGATACTCCACTTTTTTCATCAATAAATTCACTATCCCTTGCCTCAAAAGCAACTTGCTCAATCATCACCTGCAATAATTCTGGTACTTCTACCGCATTCTCCTGAGCTTCCGCTAAATTGGCCTCCTGACGGGTAATCTGTCGGGCAATATCGATCGTCTTCGGATAATGGGTCAGAATCTGGCTTTCTACTCTATCTTTTAAAGGAGTAATAATACTTCCCCGATTGGTATAATCTTCAGGGTTTGCAGTAAAGACAAACTGAATATCCAGTGGCAATCGCAATTTAAAGCCCCGTATCTGGATATCCCCTTCCTGTAGAATATTAAAGAGCGATACTTGTATACGAGCCTGTAAATCAGGCAACTCATTGATTACAAAAATACTTCTATGCGCTCTCGGGATCAATCCAAAATGGATCACTCTTTCATCAGAATAGGGCAGCTTCAGGGTAGCTGCTTTGATAGGGTCTACATCTCCTATAAGATCTGCTACACTTACATCTGGAGTAGCTAGTTTCTCAACATAACGTTCATCTCGATGTATCCATTCAATAGGAGTATCATCTCCATGCTCAGCAATGAGGTCCTGTGCAATTCTCGATATAGGATTCAATGGATCATCATTGAGATCACTACCTGCAACCACTGGCATATACTCATCCAGCAAACCTACCAACAAACGTGCAATGCGCGTTTTTGCCTGTCCACGCAATCCTAACAACAAAATATTATGCCGGGAAAGTATGGCCCTTTCTATGTCAGGCAATACGGTATCATCAAAACCAATAACACCTTCAAAAACTTTCTCCTTATTCCTGAGTTTATTTATTAGATTAGCTCGAAGCTCTTCTTTTACCGTTTTAGGCTGATATCCACTTTTTTTTAATTCGCCAAGTGTCTTGATATCTTTCATTCAGAATGGTCTTTTAATTTATGGTTCTTTGACAAAAAGTGTAATTTCTTTGTAAGATGGGACATTCCATATACTTGACACTAACATTTCAATCATTAGATAGTTTTGTATTTTAAGTCCTATTCTTTCCCTTACAGGTTCCAAATTGCACTACTTTTGTTTGACTAGACTAAATAATTCGTATCCTTAAAGTTATAAAATGAAGAATTTAACTTACCTCGTGCTGTTAATTAGCAGTTTTGCTCTAACTGGCTGTATTGAAACACTAGAAGAGATTTTCCTCAACAAAGATGGTTCAGGTGAGTATAGCCTCACTTTTGATATGAGTGAAATGCTCAGCAACCCCATGATGAAAAGTATGATAGAAGAAGCAGCAAAAGAAGGAGGAGCAGATGCTGTAGGCCTGGATTTTGGAGAGACCGATACCCTCATGACAATGGGTGATGGAAGCGGAGGTATTATGGATAAGGTAGTGATGCACCTCTTAATGAGTGATTCTGCTGGCAAATTCATGATGAATATGACACTCCCTTTTGATAATGTGGAAGAGATCGCTGAATTTCAGGAGACACTCGCAGCGGAAGGTGGCGAACAAGCAGGTAGCAACCCTATGGGTGGCATGGGTAGTGGCTTCATGATGCCCGGAGGCCTGCTAAAGCTTAAGAAAAGAACCCTTACAAGAATGCCCGCTCCGGAAACCGAAAATGATATGTTTTCTGGCGAAGATGGAGAATTCATGAAAATGTTTTTTGCCGGAGCTGCATACAAAACGGTATACCACTTACCAGGGCAGGTAAAGAGTTCCACTATCGAAGGGGCTAAAATTGATGGCAAAACGCTTACTATTGAAACAAGCCTGCTCGATATCATTGATAATAAAGCAAAATTGGATGGCGAAATCGTCTTTAAAAAGAAATAAGCCATTCAATACATCCGACTATGATAGATAAATTTAAACAAGCTATACGTGATGCTTCTGAAACACTTCGGGAGCAAGCTGCCAGTCTTGGCGAAGGGGCTAAAGAAAAGAGCTTTCAACTGATTGAAGAATGGCTGCAAGTATTTCCAAAACTGGAGATTGCCGGCCTTCGAATTACCAGTTTTGCACTAAGTGTAGCCCTGAGCCCTGCCCTCGAAGTAGAACTCAAAGCCAGTCATGAGCAATTCCCGCAGGAACGTCTCAGCGAGTTGATGAAAGAACACCGAACTAATGCGGCTTTATTATCCGTATTTCAAACCATCAAAACAGCTTATCAGCTCCATCGCCGTACCTATGCTGACCTTAATGATCCTCTTGTAGTTAAAATCAGGATTCGGCTTTCGCCGGAAATTAAGGTGTATATAGGCAAGCCGGTGATTGAGTGATGTGGTTAGAGGTATTGAGGTTTTTCGGTATTTTGGTGATGAGGTATAAAAGGTTTAGGGGGTTTAGGGGGTTTAGAGGGTTTAGTTTAAAATACCGAGACTGTTCATACAAGTGTGTCTCTTATCTTAGCAAAGATGAAAGAAAAAAAAACAAGATTTAATACTATGTCTAAAGGATTGGAGACACGGATGAAAGCACATCTGGAATCCAAAGAGCCTTTATTTGGAAAAGATAG
>JAKSDI010000079.1 GCA_022360175.1 Chitinophagales bacterium | reverse complement strand
TATTACTTTAATAATTCTGATGGGTTCTTTTTTCCTTACTCTATGTTGAGGAACCACCTTCCTTAGCTACGGCTAAGGTCGGGAACCCTCGCCTTGATTAAGAAAAAAACCTCCATGATCAGAATCACAAACTATATTTGATCACTTACTTAATTCAGTACATACTCCTAATTATTTAAATCAATTTCGCTGGATTCATCAATTTGTTGGCGCAAATCAGGTACACCATTCAATTCTACCTGGCTATTATCCTGAGCATTGATATCGGCAGAATGAATGTCAGCTCTGTCAGCATCTAATTGACAATGATCACTGATATTGGCATTTAGATAGTGAATACTTCCTCTAATATCTACTTCCTGTCCGTCTTCCTGAGTGATGTATAAACTATCATACTGGATTTCCGCTTTGAGTTCTTCCCCTCCTCTGCTGTTGATTTCCAGGCGATCGCCACTGAAATCTCTTATTCGTACATCACTTGTGTTTTCAGTACTGATAGCACTAAGCTCAGGGAGAGAAATAAATACCGATACGGAAGAAGGAGCAATATCTGCATTGATGTGAAGGGCCTCACCCTCTTGAGAAATATCGACCTGTTCAGACTGGCGATTGTTTCCTTCTAGATATACATTATAGTCTTCATCCTGCTGTATTTCGACTTTTATAGGTCCTTCTATATAGATTTTGCTGAAGCTCTGATGATTGTCAGATATAGATGGCTTCTCTGAATAGCCTTCACATGTTGGACAAATTAATCCTTCTTCGGTCATTGTCCATGTTTGGCCAGGGTTTTTCCAGAAGTAAACATCATTATCTGCCTTTTCAACAGTTTCCAGATAATCTTCGGCTTCAGGAGTTAGCTGGATAGATTTGCCAACAGGCACTTTGAGTATCAAATCTACAGTCTGTACCCGCCATTTTTGACCATGGGGAGTGACAACTTCAGATGGAAGAACAAGTTGATCTCCGGTAAGCTGTGGTTGATATACAATAGACTCTGCTCTTTCAAAAGCACTGGCATTTGACATCCCCCTTGCATTCTTAGATACAGTTAATTCAAATTGATCTCCTTCCGCTTTTTCGAGATGTATTTTAATCATGCGGCTGGAAAGGCCATCGTTTGTTAGTTTAAATTCATTGTCGATGTTAAACCAGGATTCGCTTTCGCTAAAATCAGTCATAGACACCTGTAGTACATCAGCAGGTACACTTCCAAATATAACAGGTTCATTACTGCTGCTGCCTTCACTAAAGTTTCTTGCCCAAAAACTGGCAACTAAAAAGAAACTAACCACATTTAATATCCAGAAAGCCGTAAGGCCTGCCCGCCAGGGGCTGCTCATGCGAGTGCCATATAACAGTCGGTAGATAAACAATACAAGAGCGAGCATAATCAGCCCGATAATAGCTAATACATTAAAGGCACTCAGCATGGCTAGCAGCGGCTGTTCGGGTGTGAAAAATTCTATGAGTGGCCAGGCGAATACAACTCCTGCTACAGTTGTAACCCAGGATATGGCAGAAGCCAAAATCAAAGCGCCACCAACTATAATAAGGAGCGGAATCCAGGCATTTTTCAGCAATTCAATAAGCGCTCTTATCCCTTTACCAAGTAGGCTAATGCCCCGACGCAATAATTCGCCTATTCCTCCGGAGCCATCAGGCCCTTTTTTTTTTCCGCTCAATTCCTCTCCAATTTCAGATACTTTATGCGAGAGATGTTCAAGCTCTTCTTCTATAATTTTCCCAATGTTAGAGACATTAATAGATTCCCCACGCATAGCCAGGCGATCGCTTGCCGTTTCAGCCTTAGGCAATATAGCCCAAAGAATAAGATAGGCAGGGATACCAAAACCTCCGGAAATAGTGATAATGATAAATGCTATGCGCACCCAAAGGGGATCAGCAATACCAAGGTAAGCAGCGATACCAGAACATACACCACCTACTATTTCATCATCCGGGTTTAAAAACAAGCGCTTTCCGGTGCGATAGCGTTGCTTGGTGTTGCCTTTATTGGTTCCTCCACTGGAAACAGGCTCATCATCCATTGGATCAGCACCGAAATCTTCAGGAGTACCCATAATGACAATCGCATTTTCAACATCTTTCAAGGTAACGATAGGGCGGCTGCCCAGATGCTCTTGAAATAATTCTGCCATGCGGGCTTCAATATCGTGTGTGATTTCTTCGTAGCCTTCAGAATTACTGAAGTGGCGATGTATTGATTTTAAATAGCGATTAAGATGTTCGTAAGCGTCCTCGTCTATTGTAAATGGTACTCCGCCTAAATTGATCTGTTGTACCTTATTCATTAGTGGAGATGTTTTTTGTTGATTGATTGACTGCTTTTACCAGCGAGTCCCAGGTATTCTTAAGTTCTGCCAGGAATATTTTCCCGGAAGGGGTAGTAGAGTAATATTTTCGGGGAGGCCCCATTGTTGATTCTTCCCATTTGTAGTGCAGAAAACCCTGGTTCTTTAGCCGGGTCAGCAGCGGATAGATCGTTCCTTCTTTAACGATCAGCTGAGAAGCCTTCAGCTCTTCCATAATGTCGGAAGGATAGGCCGCTTTTTCTGATACAATGGAAAGAATGCATAGCTCCAAAACGCCCCTACGCATTTGACTTACCATTTTTGATCGTATTTTATCTAATTCTGACTCCTTCATGTCAGCAAAGGTAATGCAAAAACAGGTACTATGCAACACATAGTACTGTAAAAGACAAGGTATTTTCTACAAACAGGTAGTGTGGGACGACGAGTAGCATATTTATTAGGCTATCTATTATCTTTGCAAAATGACAACAGAAGAACTACTGGCTTGCTTGCCTTTTGCCAGGCCTTATCTTTTTATAGATGAAATCAATGAAGTAAGTGAAGATCAACTGATTGGGGGATATACCTTTCAATCAGATGAATTTTTTTATGAAGGCCATTTCCCTGATAGGCCTATCACTCCGGGTGCTATTTTGGGAGAGTCCGCTTCACAAGCTGTGCTGGCATTAGGAATTTTTTTGCTGAGAGCTGAAGAAAATCTTCATAATCGCCACTTTTTTTTAACTTCATCCGACTTAAAGTTTAAAAACGTAGTGCTTCCAGGAGAAAGAGTATCTATAAGTGTAGATAAAATCCATTTTAGATTTAATCAATTGAAGTGTAGGGTGAAGATGACCAAGCTTCAGGGACAATTAGTTTGCCGGGGCGTAATTGCTGGAATACTCCTTAATACAGATGAATATGGACAATGAAAACAGAGTAGTTATTACAGGTTTAGGAGTAGTTGCTCCCAATGGTGTCGGAAAGGATCGTTTTTTGGAAGCGCTCCAAAACGGAGAGAGCGGAGCCGCTCGAATAGAGGAGTTGGATGAATTTATGGAAGCAGGAGGAATGGCTGCTTTTCCGAAATTTGAAGGAGAGGATAGTGCTTTTATGCGACGGTTCAAGCTTAGAAAATTGCAGAGTACAGGGATATTATATGGCTGTATGGCAGGAGTAGAAGCATGGGAAGATGCAGGTTTATCCATTGCACCTAAAGATGCTTTAGAGCCAGACTGGGATAGTGGTTGTATTATGGGAGGAGGTATTACCGGAATTGAGAGCATTGATTATGGTATCAAGATGGCAGATGTAGGGAAGATGAAGAAAGTTGGCCCTCGTAATATTCAGCAATCGATGAGTAGTGCTCCCAGTGCTTATTTAGGAGGAATGTTGGGATTGGGCAATCAGGTTACTTCCAATTCATCTGCTTGTGCTACAGGTACAGAAGCATTATTGATGGCTTATCACAGAATTAAAGGGGGGCGTGCTAAACGAATGTTGGCAGGAGGTTGCGATAGCCGATTGAAATATATTTGGGCTAGTTTTGATGTAATGCGCGTGCTAAATAGAAATCCGGATATTGATCCCGTTAAAGCATCCAGGCCTTTAAGTGCATCGGCTGCGGGTTTTTTGCCAGGAGCTGGAGGAGGAGCATTAGTAGTAGAAAGTTTGGAATCTGCCCAGGCACGTGGAGCGAGAATCTATGCTGAATTATTGGGAGGAAGTACCAATTCTGGTGGACAAAGAGGGCAGGGAAGTATTACTGCTCCTAGTAATGTAGGTATCGTGCGTTGCATCCAGGACATGATAAAGGAGACAGGTGTCACTGCTGATCAAATAGATTTGATAAGTGGCCATTTGACAGGAACAGCAATAGGAGATCCTACCGAAATAAAGAGTTGGGTGGAAGCACTAAATAGGAGAGGGGAGGATTTCCCTTATGTCAACTCTCTTAAATCAATGATAGGCCATTGCCTAAGTGCGGCCGGTGCTGTAGAAAGCGTGGGAGCTGTATTGCAAATCTACCATGACTTTGTTCATCCTACATTAAATTGTGAAGACTTACATCCTGATATAGCTGATAAGGTAAGTACTAATCGAATTCCTCAGGAATGCATTTACGATGCAGGCATTAATGTTTTAGCTAAAGCAAGCTTTGGTTTTGGAGATGTTAATACCTGCCTTATTTTAAAAAAATGGACTAAGTAAGAGAGCACATTTAGATTGCTTTTTTGGTGGATCAGATTTTTGCTCAAATCAAGGCGCAGCGGAGTGTAATAGCCATAGTTATTAACACGAGTACGCAACGCAGATATGGGTGAAAAGATGCCACCATAAAATGATAAAATAGATTTGTTCTCTTACTTTATTAAAATTTAAAAACTACTGATATCCTATGGACAAGCAAGCAATTGTTACGCAGCTTAAAGAGATTATAAAGCCTTTCTTAGAACATGAAGATGACAGCGTATTTGAAGGCATTAATGAACAAACCAATCTTGTTGATGAGTTATCCTTCGATTCTGTTGATCTGATCGAAATTGTGATTGAAATAGAAGAAGCCTTTGAAATAAAAATCGAAGACAGCGAAATTTCTACAATTAAAACGCTGGCAGATATGATTGGCCTGATTCAAACTAAGCAGGCAAACGCATAATATTTGCGAAAGCACCAAATAACGTACTAGTTTATAATAAATGATATTCATCAATGCATGAATCTTCCTCTATGGATCTGTCTGGTTTATTAAGTGAAAAGGCAGCCTTATACCCTGATTTTCCCATTTACAATTATTTAGCAGATGGTGAATCGGATTTAAAGGTGCTGACCTATTCTGATTTTGAGGCAAAGTCAAAGGCTGTAGCTGCTAGCTTACAAGCATTAGGCCTGGAAGGACAGAGGGTATTGTTGTTGTTTCCTCAGGGCTTAGACTATTTGATTGCCTTGTTTGGGTGTTTATATGCTAGAGTGATAGCGGTGCCTGCTTATCCTCCCAGAAATAATAGGAATTTGCAACGGTTAGAAGCAATTATTAGTGATTGTAATGCAAAGGCTATTATTGCAGATGTAAAAGGAGTGGAGCACTTGATAAAAATGAAGCGGGATTTCTCTTCATTTAAAATATATGCCATAGAATCGCTCTTAGCGCAACAGGAAGACTACCAGATTCAAACAATAGCGCCTGATCAGATCGCTTATTTGCAGTATACATCTGGTTCCACAGGAAATCCTAAAGGAGTTGTGATCCGACATGAGAACATGCTTCATAATATTAAATGTCAGGTAGAAATATTTGGAGATGAAAAAATTCATGGACGAACCTTTTGTACCTGGGCGCCGATGTATCATGATATGGGCTTGATGAGTATGATGACAGCCTTGAAAACAGAAGGTGTATGTTATTTTATGTCTCCTGTTCATTTCATTCAAAAACCAGCCAGATGGTTGCAGGCTATCAGTAAATATGGAGCCGAATATTCTTTAGGGCCCAACTTTGCTTTTGATTACTGCACTGATAAAATACTGGATGAAGAAATGGAAGGGGTCGATTTGAGTAATTGGTGGATTGTTACCAATGGCTCAGAGCAAGTACGCCTGGATACCTTAATGCGTTTTGCTGATCGCTTTAAAAATTGGGGATTTAATATAGAAGCTTTCTGCCCTGCTTATGGAATGGCTGAAACCACTTTGATCGTTTCTACGATTAAAGGTACGCAGGCCGTGCGGGCTATTAATAAAAATACAGAAGCAGTTACTGACTTTTCAAGTGCTTCAGATATAACGATTGATGATCCTCATGCCTATTTGATCAGTACTGGTGAAGTAGTAGCTGATGCTAAAGTAGTCATTGTAGAGCCCAATAGGCTGGAGGTATTAGCAGAAGGCAAAGAAGGAGAAATTTGGGTAGACAATCCTGGGTCTATTGCCAGTGGTTACTGGCAAAATGAGGAGGCTACTAAGGTCTCATTTAATCAGATACTGGATAGTGTACCTGGGCATGCTTTTCTACGTACAGGCGATCTTGGTTTTATGAAGGAAGGGCATCTGTACATTACAGGGCGAATAAAAGATATGGTAATTATCCGGGGAAGGAACTACTATCCTCAGGATATAGAGTTGATTGTACAGGAAAGCCATGAAGCATTAGAAACTCACAGTGGTGCCGCTTTTGCAATAGACGATGGACAAGAAGAGAAATTGGTGTTTGTACAGGAAATCAATCGCAATTATTTACGCAGTGTAGATACTAAAGAACTGATCAATTTAATCCGTAAAACAGTTGCCCAGGAGTTTGATGTAGTACCTAGTCGTATTGTATTGATCAAGCCACTTAGCTTACCCAAAACTTCAAGTGGTAAAATACAGCGTTATCTGACAAAGGAGCAAATGCTGGAAGGCAAGTTGCGTATTATTGATGAATGGCATAGTGCGGATACGAGTACGACATCTATAGAACCATCCAGCCCCGATATAGAAGGGCCAGTTAATAAGGAAGTTATTACAGCATGGTTGGTAAAAATGCTATCAGAAAAGGCTAAATTACCAATAGAGGAAATAGATGTTCATGCGCAAGTTCGAGATTATCCACTGGAATCAATAGATGCTATTTTTGTGGCAGATGAATTAAGTAAATGGCTGGAAATAAATGTTAGTCCTGATTCTTTCTGGGCACTTCCTTCTATTGATGCTTTAGCTGGCTTTTTAGAAAAAAAATATAAAGAAAGGAACGATTAAATTTATGATACATCATCTCTATCCTCTGCAAGGTGCAATACAACACTATGCCTGGGGCGGTTATAACTATATACCTCAATTGTTAGGGGTAAACAATCCCGATAGTCAGCCTTTTGCTGAGCTTTGGATGGGGACCCATCATAGAGGGGCTGCAAAATTGAAAGTAGATACAGAAGAAGTAAAGCTGGCAGATTGGATAGAGCAACATCCGGAAGGATTAGGCGAAAAGGGGAGCCACTTTGGTAAGTTGCCCTTTTTGTTTAAAGTGCTGGATGTAAAAGAAATGCTCTCCATACAATCCCATCCTAATAAAGCACAAGCTGAAGTGGGCTTTCGAAAGGAGAATAACCTAGGTATTCCACTAGATGCAAGACACCGAATATTTAAGGACGACAACCATAAACCGGAAGTGATGGTTGCCCTTACCGATTTTTGGTTATTGCATGGTTTTAAATCAGTGGAAGCATTAGAAGAGGTATTAAATTCTATTCCTGCATTTTATCCGTTGCAGGCTCATTTTTCTGAAAAGGATATTTTCGCGCTGTACAAAGCTGTAATGGAATTGCCTCAGGAATCTGTAGACGAAATGTTAGCACCTCTTAAAGTAGCCTTATCGAAAGAGGATTTTTCAAAGGATAAACCTCAATATTGGGCTAAAAAAGCTTTTGAAACTCATCAACTGGAAGGAGGGCATTACGATCGGGGTATTTTCTCTATCTTCTTTTTTAATCTGGTATACCTTAAAGCGGGGCAGGGGATTTATCAGGGGGCAGGCATCCCGCATGCATATCTGGAAGGAGTTAATGTGGAATTGATGGCTAATTCAGATAATGTATTTCGGGGAGGTTTAACACCCAAACATATAGATGTACCGGAATTATTAAAACATTTAATTTTTGACCCCGTTGTTCCAAAAATATTGGAAGGAGAACACATTGCTGATTTTGAATTGGCATATAAAACTCCAGCACCTGATTTTCAGTTGAATCGCATTAGCCTCAAAGCAGGAGAAGTATACGAACAGCAAGGAAGTGATGTACCACAAATCCTGATCGTACTAGAAGGAATCGCAATAGATAACACGGATAAAAAATGGAGTAAAGGTACTTCTTGTTTTGCACCGGCAGGAGCTAATTATAGGTTGAAAGCAGTTGAAGATAGCCTCATTTTTAAGGCTTGCCTTCCATAAGTTAATTTGGTTTATAAAAAGAGATGAGCATAAAAAAAGGGGATGAAATTTTCATCCCCTTTTTTTATTCCTTTAATTACGAGAAGAGTAGTCTGTATCATTTAAACCACGAAGGCGAACATTATCCCTCCTAAATTTTCTACCTTCTCGGTAAAATTCCAGACTGATGCGCTCGCCAGGACGGAACAGTGCAATTTGTTCTTGAAGCTCTGGCACAGAATTAGTCTTCACTCCATTAATACTGATAATAACATCTCCTGATCGTAAGCCCGCTTCTGAAGCACTACTGCGACTGCTAACATTTGTAATGTAAACACCTGCAACTGTCGGTAAGGTTAATTGAGCGGCTATTTCATTAGATACATCTTGTATTCCAATACCAAGTACTGCTCTTTGTACTTCACCAAATTCACGAATATCACGGATTACTTTTCGAACAAGATTGGATGGGATTGCAAAAGAATAACCTTCATAGCCACCAGACTCACTGATGATAGCTGTATTGATGCCTATTAATTCACCCGCTTCATTAACAAGTGCTCCACCGCTATTACCTGGATTAACCACTGCATCCGTTTGAATGAATGATTCAATAGAGTAAGATCCTCTTAGAATGTTAATATTTCTTGCTTTAGCACTTACAATTCCTGCTGTTACAGTGGAAGAAAGGTTAAAAGGATTACCAACTGCTAGTACCCATTCTCCTGTTTCAACATCATCAGAATTGCCATAGGGAATAGGTTTAAGGTTACGAGCGCTTACTTTTAGTAGTGCTAAATCTGTTGTTGGATCTGAGCCTACTAGTTCAGCTTCTAGCGTTCTTTTATCATAAAGCGTAACCTCAAATGATGAACCATCTTCAACTACATGATGATTTGTTATAATGTACCCATCAGAGGAAATAATAACACCGGAACCAGAAGATACGCGATAGCCACTGGCACTTAGCGTATTGATATTGGTTACAGCTGCAGTTACACGTTTGGAGGTAGTGACAAAATCCGCAGGAGGTTGTGCTGCCCATTCTCTTGGATTCGTATTTACAGGCGCTTCTTCATATTTAGCCAATTGTGCCTGTGCAGGCTGTATTTCTACCAATCCCGGTATAGGTTGATAAAAATGATGGAAGAGTACAAATGTAAATGCAGAACTTAGTATGGCAATGCCAATATTAACAAAGAGGTTCTTCATGCTGCGGTGATTTTCTGTATTTAGGAATTTCTTTATCTAACGGTAAATAATAGAATTCATGATAAATAATATGTTAATAATTAACAGTTTTCCAGAATATGAAGTTTTCAAAGGACACTTTGCAAGATAAAAAGATGCATAAATGGCATTTAAGAAGGTATTGCTGTTCCTTCAACGATGGCAGTATTCAGCAAGTTATCAGGTATTGAAAATGCTTCTACGAGTAATTGCGCATCGGCTCTTACTTCTTTACAGAGTTGATCGACTTGTCGCCTTATAGCTTTGCTTTTAGGTCCGCTTATATAATCGTTCTCTAAATACCAGCCTTTATGAGACTCTATAGTATGCAATGCATATAAATGGCAAAGAGTTTCCAGGAGTGGCCGAATAGAAGATGCTTTTGTGTTCAATAATTTATTTTGGAATTGCTCCAACACTATTTTTTCTACATAAGCTTCAGCCAATGCAATCATATGTGTCTGGCATCGCATGGCTGCATCATATGTATTCATTCCTCCTTTTATTAGTGCCCTCATGCGTTGAGACAAGGAATATAATAATCGGCTTTTACGGAAAGCAAATGCATTGAGATGGAATTCAGGATCGGTTAGATGGCTCTCTCCTGTATTTCTAATAATAAAAGGATTTTTCTGTGTGATTGCAATTTCTACTTGACGGCTTAAATATCTTAAGATGGCAAGATTTCCTTCTTCATGAAATTCATTACGAAATTCTGATAAGACTCCCTTAGCAACCAGTTGCATAAGTACCGTATTATCTCCTTCGAATGTGGTAAATATATCGGTATCAGCCTTGAGGTCAGCAAAGCTATTTTCTAAAAGATAGCCTTTACCTCCACATGCCTCTCTACATTCCTGTAAACAGGCGGTTGTATACCAGGTACTATATGCTTTCATGCCAGCGGCAAGTGTTTCAATCTCCCGCATATCATCCCCTTGATGGTTTATAAACCGATCACTGAGGTATTCTAATCCGAAATGTAATGCATATGCTTTTGCTAATAACGGCAACAAACGTCGCTGATGGCTTGGATAATCTAATAATAAGGTCTCTTGTTCATTGAGTCGCGGAGCAAATTGTCGCCGCTTGAGGCTATATTTTATGGCAATGGTAAGGCCTGATTTGGCAGCACTTAATCCTGCTCTGGGTACGCATACTCGGCCTCCTACTAATGTGCCAAGCATGGTGAAAAAACGTTTAGCAGGTTTGGCAATGGAACTGTGATATTCTCCATGAGAATTGACATCCCCAAAACGATTAAGGAGGTTTTCTCTTGGGACAACAACATTATTAAACCAGATGCGGCCATTATCAACACCATTCAATCCCATTTTATAACCATTGTCCTCTACCTTAATGCCAGGCAACAGGCGCTTGTTTTTATTCCTAATTGGTACTAGCAATGCATGTACTCCATGGTTTTCACCCTTAACAATTAATTGGGCAAAAACAGTTGCCATATGAGCATGTAGAGCGTTTCCTATATATTCCTTGCCTGCCTCATAACGAGGACTGTGTATTATAAAGGTGTCATTGGCAGGATCATAAACAGCAGTGGTTTCCAGGCCTCTTACATTAGAGCCATGTCCCGTTTCTGTCATGGCAAAACAGCCCAGTAGTTTACCTGCTCCTAATGCTTGAAGATATTTTTTATGATGCCTTTCAGTTCCTAATTGATGAACACTTCCTCCGAATAGGCCAAACTGCACTCCAAATTTTATGGCCAGGCTCAAATCATGGTATCCTAACATTTCAAAGACAGTCGCATATTTTCCCATATCCTTTTCCCCTCCATATTCAGAAGGAAATGCAAGGCTGCCAAGCCCCTGCTCTGATAATAAAGATATCCATTGGAGGACCTGTTGACGATGTGCTTCCTTGTCTCTAAATATTCTTCGCTTAAAGGCGGGATCACATAGCAAAATACGCATATCGCGCCTGGTAGAATGATGAGCCTCATCTAGCAATTGTTGGAGCTTGATGACCCTTGACTTGGCAGGGGCAAGAGTTTTTACTTTGTGACCAGGTAAAAGTTTGAAATAAGTACCAACATTAATTTGTTGTAGCTTTTCTTCAAGGGTATGCAGAAAAGTATACAATTGCTCAATGGATACTGAATCTGATGTATCTAAGGATTGTTGTTCCTTAGCTTGTTTGGCTAAACTAATACCTACTTCAGCAAGTGTTGGGCGTTTCCCTTCAGGAAATTGTGCGATCGCTCTTTGCAATTCTATTTCCCAATATTTGAATAAAGCTGCTGAAGGAGGATGGCGAGGATTGCTCCACTTTCTTAGTGTACTTTTATCTTCTTTAGAAATAAAAGTAGCCTCTTCAGCAAGCGTTTTTAGTTCATCTAGTTCAGTAGGGGTTAAGATTCGATCTGCCCAGGCAACGTATAGTATAGGTATAAATGCTTGTATACTTGGTGTATAACTGATGTTGATCGTGGGTAGTGAATTCATCTTATCCTGCGTTATTATTAGAGGCGTATTGCTAATTCTAAATATGGAATCGCTGTCAATGTATCATAAGGTGTAAACGGATAAAAAGCAAATTAAGTTTTGATTGTGAATGTCTCGGAGCTAAAAGAACGGCCGCTTTCAGGAGATGAAAGCGGCCGCCAGACAATCATGAGAAAACCACTTAAATATATAAGGCAAGTTTTTTATACTAAAGCAAGACCTTTTATATAGTATCTAATTGAGTAAGTTGATACTTTTCTATGATTTGAATGAGTTTATTAGCATATTGAGCATCATTCGGATAGGTTGTTTGTTGAAGAGCTTTTGTCCATTGTTTATAGCTGGAGCCTAATTCGGGTAAATTTGAAGAATGTTCCTCCAATAAAAGACTATGTGCTCTCCAGTTTTCCCAGGCACTATTATAATGTTGCCCAGACGTAATCTTGCCAAAATGATTATTATGTTGTTGAGTATCTATGTTTTTTCCTCCTTCACTTTCTAGAAGGGCTTGAGCCATTTTTACACTTGCAGGGATTCCATATTTTTCCATCTCGGTTATGGCTACTCTGGAAAAACGTTTGATGTATGCATCTACAAGTTCGTCATTCAGACTGTTTATATTGGGAGAATTGCCTGTATGTGAACTTCGTTGATTAACAGCCTGCACAATGGCCAGCTGGCTTTCATTATTGTCTCTGTCATCTGCTATTTGTGATAACGGAGCTTTCATGTTGACAGAAAATTGGATGTCCTTTTTTGTCAATATGAATAAAAAAACCAGCGCTACTCCTATTTTGAAAATAGGGAACTTAATATTTTCGAATACATTACCAGTCAGCCTGTGAAACTGATATTTAATAGCAACATATAGTTTGTGAAAACCTGCCGTTAATTTCTTCAGTATCAATTCCAGAGATAATTCAGGAAATATTTGGCCACGGTCTTTTTGCAAACCTTGATTCCGCCCTTGAAGAGTATCTTTTTGATGCTTCCTCTCCTTGACGGATACTTGTTGGGGACGGTGTACATTCATAATTGAGAAACTTTTTGTATCTTTAGGCAACAATTTGCGTTATATACGCCAACAGAAACAAAAATAAAACAAAAAGTTTTATAAAGCAATTTTGTTTAACACATTTTTATTTAAAAAATGAGCGATTTTTCTAACAATATTATAAATCAACGTTTTAGAAAAGTTTATTTAGAACTTGAAAAACACAATTTGATTAAAGGCAAATCTGATATTGCTAAAAAACTGGGCACATACAATCATGTAATTAATAGCATACTTAAAGGCCAGCGCAATATCACAGTAGATCAATTGCATCGTTTGTTTGAATCTTATGGAATAGATGCTAACTTTTTGTTTGGAATGACGGATGAGCTTTTTTTAGAAGGAGTTCGAGATGGTGAAATACCGGCCTTATCTATGAATGATCGTCAAAAAGGAGGACGAGAAAATATAATGTTAGTGCCTGAAAGAGCATTGGCTGGTTATGCAATGGAACATCAGGATAGTAATTTTATGGATACACTACAAAAATTTTCTATTCCCCAACTTGAAGGAGAGCTTATCGCATTTGAGATAAATGGTGATAGTATGATGCCAACTATTACTAATGGTGATATAGTCGTTTGTGAACCTATAGAGAGAGGTACCTCTTTAAGAGATAATCATGTATATGTTATAGTTACTGATGTTGTCGTTGCTAAAAGAATTCAGCAATTGCGAAATGAGAATGAGGTAAGAGCCCTTAGGTTAATTTCAGATAATGGAGCAGTATACAAACCTTATGAGGTCGAACTTGAAGAAATACGACAAATTTTGAAAGTGAAATGCCGTTTGACTACTCACGCTATTGCATGATAGATTACATTTACCCCAAAAAAAACCCAATTATGTAAAAAATACCCTAAGTAGGGTATGTCTAATATTTAAACTTCCCATATATTTGTAGCAGAAAAATGAGATGACCATATTGTAAGCTATACTAATGTATAAGTAGCTTATAGTTAAGTGTATTAATCTGTACGAAAAGTAAGTTTTTCAACAAATCAGTCCCATGAACAAAAAAATCTACGCTTACTCATCCTTCTCTTTATCCTTTCCTTTTGCCTTACCTGGTAAAAAGATATTCAATATACTCAAATATAAAAAAAGGAGCGATTGAATTAATTTTCAATTAATCTCTATAAATACATACATGAGTACGTAAGTATAATGTTACTATTAAAACGGCTCTGTATCCTTGATTTGCTTTTTTTGACCTATTTCTTATAATCTTTTAAACAAATTGTGATCTTATGGAAAGAACGAATTTTACTTTCGTTTCTCCATCACGCTTGATCCGAGCAGTAATGGTACTGTTGGCTATGAGCTTTGGCGTTTCTTACGCATCAGCTCAGTGTACGCCACCAGCAAACGTTACTGTAACACCAGGTTGTGATGGTTCTGTAACTATCAGCTGGGACGCAGTTCCTGCTGCTACATCTTATACTTTGGATGTAGAGGATGGCGGTGGCCTTCCTGTAGTGAATTTCGTGAACATGACGACAACGTCTGTGACGATTACTCCAGGTACTCTAACACCTAGCACATCTTACCCATTTGCGGTAACTGCTAACTGTGGTGTATCTACAACTGCTTCTACGCAGGGTGTGATCAATGCAGCGGATGTTTATGACCTTCCTCCAACAATCGTAATCAGCAACGTTGTAAATCCAAGCTGTCCAACTACTCCAGATGGTAGTTTTGATGTAACAGTTAATGATGCATGTGGTGCAGAATATGATGTTACAGTAGGTGCAATTACATTCCCCAATGTAGCAGCAGGTGCAACGGTTACTTTTGGTGGTTTGACGGGTTCTGTAGCAGGTACTACTTACACAGTAAACCTGGCACTGGCAAACGTAGGCGGTTGCAACTACGACCCTGCATGTATTGCAGCAGTTTCAGCTACTCAGGTGCTAACATCAGCAGATGTGACACCTCCGGGCTTGCAGGTATTCAATGCTTCAGGAGCACAGATTCCTGATGGCTCTAACTTCACTTACACGGCTCCAGAAGGAGAGTGTGGTGTACAGCTAATTTGGACTGTATTCTCATTCGATAACTGTGGTGTACCAACGGTTACTGCATCAGTTAGCAACCCTAACCCACAAGTTATCCCAACAGCACAGTTGGTATTGTTGAACAACGCACCAACATGGGCATTGGAAATCTTTGCAGCAGTAGGAACAAACACTGTAACTGTAACATCTACAGATGCAGATGGTAATGCAACTACTCAGACCTTCACTATAGAAGTTCCAGATTCACGCTTGCCACAGATTTA
>JAKSDI010000100.1 GCA_022360175.1 Chitinophagales bacterium | reverse complement strand
TTCAAAACTATATTCATATGGCTGAGTACCACCTGTAACATTCAGTGTGATTGAGCCGTCTGTACCACCATTACAGGTAGGCATTCCAATGATAGTATCTATATCAAAATCATCAGGGCCAATCACCTCATAGGTAAGAATAGTATCGCAGGTAAAATCATCAGTGATAGTAACGGTATAATTTCCGGGTTCGAGTCCGGAAAGATCTTCATTCATGTTGCCATCATCCCATAGAAAGTCATACGGAGGTTGATCATTATTTACAGTCAGGTCAATCGCTCCTATAGGTTCACCTGGGCAAAGTAAATTGGTGATTGCAGCATTTACATCAAACATGCCATCACAGCATTCTACATAAATAGTAGAAATTTCAGTAACGATGCACCCATCCTCTGTTTCTACGGCTAATACTATGGATTTCAATCCTGGAGTACTATAGTTTACAGTATGAGGTCCCTGTGTGTTAGCAGAAGTAGGTGTAGCGCCTTGCCCGAAGTTCCATTCCCAGGCAACAATTCCGCCAGAGAAGGACGATGCATCGGTAAAAGTGATGCTGTTTTCCAGGCAAAGCGTATCTGCAACCGGATTGGTAGTGAAGGCTGCTTCTGGTCCAAGAAAAGTACCTGTGCCTCCAAACTCCATAGAAAAACCACTGCCTGATTGGCTGAAATTATTGATCACCAATGCATAGCTTCTACCACTAACCATTTCGATCTCATCTACAAAGTTATTATCTCCGGCATCGCAGCCACAGCTTTCATTAACGTCAGGGTCGCCTGTTGCAAGGCCTGTCGCTCCGGTGCAAGGTTCCCATTGGGGAAATGGAGCTCCAACCACTTCACCAGAAGCCATACAGCGAATATCAAATTTATCATTACAATCGTTGACACCATTGGGCAATTCATAAACAATGAAATCCAGGTCGTCAACAGGGTTTAAAGGGGTGAGCGTAAAAGTAAGCGTACCAGATTGGTCACAGGTCCATTTATACCAGGCCGAACCCGATTCTGTAAGTTGACAACCTATCGAATTGCAACCGACATCACCAATTTCGTTGGTATTGTTGCCTACCCCTGTTACATTAGATACGGTAAAAGGAGATTTGTCACACAGAATTACTCCTGTTTCACAATCACTAGAAGGATCTGGAATCTGATTAAAATTGTTGATACAAAGTTGGAAGGTTCCAGTATTACCATTACGAGCTCCTACTTGTATATAATAAGTGGTACCAATTTGCAGGCCAGTTTCAAATAATTCAATCGTATTTATGCCTACCGCATCAGATATACAGGCTACTTGAGTTAAACTACCGCAGCTACCAGTGTAAATGGCAAATTGAGGATTATCCAAACTTCCTCCTCCATTAGGTCCTGTATCACCTGTAACGCTGACATTGACGGTTGTTGCTTCAGCAGTGAAGGAAAACCATACATCATTATTCGTTTGATTATTGGGGAAACAACTGGCAGAAAGGCCTGAGTCATCTGCATTAATATTGGTAAATTCTCCTGAATTGGAGCACCAACTTGAAAGATCATTCAGTACAATCGCTCCAGTACAATCATCATTAACGGGTTGTGCCAATAGCAATATAGGAGAGAGTATTAAGCCAATAGTTGTTAGTTTTCTCAGTAGTATTTTTTTCATATTATAATGACATTAACTAGTTTTCTGATGGCTTTACTCAAGTTAAGTATTATCTGACTAGATGAACATTCCCGCTATATATTTTTTTGTAGCCATCAATAAATTCTACTTCCAATGTATATGTATAGACGCCAGATGGAGCTTTCCTGTTGCCTGCCATTCCATCCCATTTAATAACGTCGGTAGTTCCCGACAAATTTTCTCCCTGAAAGATTAGGCTGCCCCAGCGATCAAATACATCAAGTGCAAGTACCTGTTTGACTGCTGGCCCATGAAATAGTTGGAAAAGATCGTTTCTGCCATCATCATTTGGTGAAAAGGCATTGGGAATAAATACAGGGCGTTCGTAATCCACCTCTATTAGTATAGAATCAGAGGCAGTACATCCAGATTCATCCATCACTTCTACCGTATACCAATTTTCCTGAAAAGGGCTCACTATTGGCTGAGGGCAATCATCACAGCTCAGGCCTACTGGTGGAGACCATTGGTATTGGAGTGCTGGTATGCTGGCTTGTGTGCGCAAGAGTGCGTCATAACCGAGGGCAATTGGATCAACAGGCGTAATATCTACCCATAAGGCAGGAGGCTGAGTAATATTGGCATCAATACTGGCCTGACATCCACTATCGTCAGTAAGTACTAGTGTGTATTGTCCGGCAGATAGGTTGCTGAATATTGGTTCATTTTGCAAGGCTTGTCCTTCAATCGAATAGAAGTAAGGACTACGGCCTCCCTGAGCCAATAACGTAATTTGGCCATTGGTTTCGCCATAGCATAATATATGTTGAAGTGCCTCAATACTTACTTCTAGTAAAGGAGGTGCTATCAATTCAAAGCTATTACTTGCCATGCAGTCATTATCATCTGTAATACTTAGAGTATAAGTGCCAGCAGGAAGATTGGATAATTCGCTCTCCATACTTCCATTGCTCCACTGATATTCATAGGAACCTGTTCCACCACTTACATCCACTGAAATACCTCCATCTGTATCTCCAAAACACGAAATGGGGATTTCTGTAAATGAAAAGGAAATAGGTGCTGGGTCTTCTATGTCAAAAATAAAATTGCCCATACAAAGATTGGCATCCAGTACATTTACAGTATAACTACCGGCAGTGAGTTGAGAGAGGATGTTTTCACTAACATAACCATTGCCATCATTGAAATCGTACTGATATGGGGGAAGCCCATTGGCTATAATAACCGTGATTTGGGCATCACTATCTCCTGTACAAGACGGAGGCTGAATGGAAGCCACATTGGGTGAAAGAATGAGTTCCAATTCATTAAGAGGAATGATCAGTTCACTAATGCAACCATTAGCATCCTGTATGCTAACTTCATAATCACCTACGCCTAAACCAGACAAGCTATTATTTCCCGTAAAGGGAGCTCCATCCCAGCTGTACATAAGAGGTAAATCCCCTGTTATAGGTTCCAGGCTGATTGCCCCATTCATACCTCCATTACAGCTTGGCATCGTAATCAATGTATCAAATGAAGGTATAGGAGGGCTGCCTACACTAAGTGTAATGGTAGTATCACAGGCATTTTCATCTGTAATGGTTACGGTATAATCACCGATAGCAAGTTGGTCGATGAATGAAGTGGTAGCACCTCCATCCCATAGAAAGTCATAGGGAGGCCCTGTAGGATTGCTTACATTCAAATTGATACTACCATCATTGGTGTCAGGACAAGAGGTATCCATAATATCTGCATCCACCTCGAAAAAACCTTGACAACAAATAACTTCTACTTCTTCGATATGTGTGATGATACATCCCTGCGCTGTTGTAAGGCGAAGTGTGATAAGTTTGGTGCCTGGAGTACTATAACTAGGATAATGAGGGCCTGCTGAAATGCTTGGGCCTATGCTTGCATCTGCTCCGAAATCCCATTCCCAGCCAACTATATCTCCCTCAGGGTAGAAGCTTGCATCAGTAAGGGTAAATGGTTCATTAATGCAAGCTCCATTAGCAGGCTGGACAGCAATATCTCCTTCTGGACCTGTAAAACCGGCAGTTCCTCCAAAGCTAAGTTGAAAGCCAATGCCGGTCACTGAAAAATTATTGACCATCAGGCCATAGGTCGTTCCTTCGGTCATATTGAGAGCAGCAAGGAAGTTATCCTGAGTTGGTAATGAACAATTAGGCGGTTCTTCGAAATCAGTAGAACCTTCATCCAGGCCTGTAGCTCCCTCGCAAGAAGATGCCATACATCTGATTGGTTCTTTATTGCTACAATCCTGAGGGCCATTAGGGAATTCATATACAACGAAATCAATATCATCAGTTGGGTTGAGAGGGTTGAGGGTGAAAGTGAGGGTTCCATCTTCGGCTGCTGTCCAGACAAACCAGGTAGAACTTGACTCTACATTACCACCGAAACCACCAAGACAGGGAGCATCATTAGCTTCGGTAGGATCATCCCCACCTCCAAATATTTTAGGCACGATGAATGGTTCTTTATCACATAGAATAGCAGCTTCCGGGCAGTCGGATGTGGCTATAGCTGGAGCATTAAAGGTAAAGGTGCAGAGTTGAAAAGAACCTTCATTTGCCTGGCCTTGTACCTGGATGTAATAAGTTTGCCCTGGTGTTAAGCCATCGTATAATAATTCAACAATTTGACTGAAGGGAAAAGTTGACCGGCAGTCAAGCTCTGTCAGATTGTTACAATTTCCTTCGTAAAGAGCTATGGCAGGAGCTGTTAAAGGCAGCCCTACACCCGAACCAATGGCCAAAATTGCAACACTGGTTTCAGCAGGGACAAAAGAAAACCATACATCATTATCTGAATTGTTAAGACAGCTACCATTAATACCCGAAGGAGTGGCATCTTCTATGGAGAAGGCACCTAATTCTGAGCACCAACTACCAGGCTCTTCAATATGGATGGCCTGATTGCAGTCGTCATTCATTGGTTGTCCAGTTAAAAACTGAACACTTAGTAGCAATAAGCTAAAAATTATGCTGGTGCGCATAAGTGTCATAAGAGTAGGGATTAGATTGCGATAGAAAACGGTTACCTTTGCTGAAAATAAAAAGCTGCCATTAATGGTGCCAGTATTTATGTGGATTTAACACAAATATAGCATTGGATTGTCAGTTACTTTATGTAAAGCCTTGTATCTAAATGAAACGAGCATGATATGGATTAATCATAAATTAACATACATGGTATGATTAATCAATATCATGAAAGCCTGCCTGCCAAGCGAGTTGGCGAGCAGGTAAAAGCGTAGCGGTTGCATATGTGCAGTCCCAATAGTTATCGGGATACTGCCAACTTTCAGCCGCAGAAAAATTGCTGCATATATGAAAAGTTATATTCCTAATAGTATTACCTTACTCAATCTCGTATTGGGCTGTTGTGCCATTATCGCTATTTTGCATGGCGATTATGTAATGGGATTCTGGCTCGTGCTTGCTGGAGTGGTGGCCGATTTTGCGGATGGCCTGGTAGCTCGTCTCTTGAGTGTTAGTTCTGAAATGGGGAAAGAGCTGGATTCTCTGGCTGATATGGTCACTTTTGGAGTAGTGCCAGGGGTAATATATTACAGCTTACTGAGCAGAACTTTTGATAGTCAGGTAATACATAGTATTCATTATATAGCCGTTGTGGGATTTTTAGTGACTGCTTTTTCCTGTCTGCGCCTGGCAAAGTTTAATTTAGATACCCGACAAGCAGATGGCTTTATCGGATTGCCAACACCATCCAGTACGATGTTTGCCGTAGGCTTAATGCTCATGTATGTTTTTGATACCTTTGGATTGAGGGATTGGATCATACATCCTGCTTTTTTATTTACGTGCATCGCAGCCTTTTCCTACCTGTTGGTTGCTGAAATCCCAATGTTTAGTTTGAAATTCAAGACTTTTACATGGAAAGGCAATGAGATAAAATTTATCTTTGCGGGCATAGCGCTAATTCTGCTCATTTTGACCAGAGAAGCCGCTTTTTCAATAGTCGTACTCTTGTATGTGCTATTTTCTATTTTTAGCCATTTTTTAAACCGGAATAAAACGATATGAAATTCGTAGCGGAGATTAACATAATGCCTCATAAAGAATTGCTAGACCCTCAGGGGAAAACGGTAGCTAACAACATGGGAAATCTAGATATCAATGGCGTGCAAGATGTACGGATTGGTAAGCATATCCATATGGCACTAGAAGCAGATTCTGAAGAACAGGCTAAAGAAAAAGTAGATTTGGCTTGCAAGAAACTGCTGGCTAATGTTATTATGGAAACCTATAGCTTTGAGCTGAAAGCAGCAGAATAAAAGGTTTAGAAGGTTTGATTGGTTTAGGGAAGTTTAGTCCTAAACCAATTAAACTACTCTAAACCTCCTTCAAACATTTCTATTCTAAACTACCTGATTTGCTCTACCTTGTACCTACACCTATTGGTAATTTGGAAGACATCACACTGCGAGCGTTGAATGTCCTGAAAGAGGTGGATGTGATACTTGCAGAAGATACCCGTACTTCCCGAAAACTGCTTAATCATTATGAGATAGAGACGTCTCTTCGTTCTTATCATGCACATAATGAACATTCTATTGTACAGAATCTAGTGGCAGAATTGGATGGAGGGACTCAAATGGCCTTGATATCAGATGCAGGGATGCCAGGTATTTCGGATCCTGGATTTTTATTGGTGAGAGCCTGTGTGGAAGCAGATGTAAAGGTAGAATGCCTTCCAGGAGCAACTGCTTTTGTTCCGGCTCTGGTAGCCTCAGGTATTCCTTGCGATAAGTTTCATTACGAAGGTTTTCTTCCTCATAAAAAAGGACGGCAAACGCGACTTACTTATTTAGCCTCTCTTCCTGTGACCTTTGTATTGTATGAGTCTCCCTACAGATTGGTCAAATGTCTTGGCCAACTCATTGAACATTGCGGCCCCGAACGAACAGCCTGTGTGGCTCGTGAATTGACCAAGCTACATGAGGAAGTACGTACAGATAAATTGCAAGCTCTACTAGAATACTATGAAACTCAAGACAAAGTAAAAGGGGAAATTGCAATAGTGGTAGCGGGGAAGGAGAAGTGACGAGGTCCATATAGTGATATGGTGAGTGATGCCCCAAGCTACGTCGGACAAAGGATGATTAGTGATGAAGAGAAGAAATTTAGTTTCAGCTCAAAGCATCCTTGAGTACGCTTGCGATTTGATTTTGCATTTGAGAATTGCACTTGATAAGGTGATTAGGGAGCTGTGATTGCTTGTTGTTTTATCTTCAATTATACATTACTGCAACACGAAAACCTTTATACCTTGCACCAAAGGTTTAATTATACCTAAAAGCCTGTACCTAACCTCCTCTATATTAAAAGAAAATGCCTACTTTTGCGCTGCCAAAAAACAATAAATTATGATTGCTGAAGAATCTACTATCAAAGCATACCTGGATGAGTTTGTAGAAAGAGCACTTAAAGAGGATGTTGGAGACGGAGACCATACTTCACAAGCTTGTATCCCGGCGGATGCACGTAGTCGTGCCAAATTGTTGGTGAAAGACCCGGCTGTAATAGCAGGAGTAGAAGTGGCAAGGCGTATATTTAAGAGAGTGGACCCGGATGTGGAGTTCAACGTAATGATTGAGGATGGGCAAGCTGTAAGCCTGGGAGATATTGCTTTTGAAGTGGAGTGTAATACAAGGGCTCTATTGAAAGCAGAACGCCTAGTACTCAATACAATGCAGCGAATGACGGGTATTGCAACACTTAGCAATCGATTTAAGTTTGAGGTAGAAGATCTTCCTGTTAAAATACTAGATACTCGCAAAACTACTCCTCTGATCCGTCTGCTGGAAAAGTGGGCAGTACGTTTGGGAGGTTGTACCAACTATCGCTTCGGATTGTATGATTGGGTCATGATTAAGGATAATCATATTGATGCTTGTGGTGGAATTACACAGGCTATTGAGCGAGTGAATGAATATCAGAAAGAAAATGGACTCAATCTTGGGATAACGGTAGAAGTACGAAACCTGGTAGAATTGCACGAAGTGCTTACTGCAGGGAAGATCACGCGTATTATGTTGGATAATTTCGAACTACCATTGCTTGGAGAAGCTGTAGCTACTATCGGGCGCCGTTTTGAAACGGAGGCTTCAGGTGGGGTCAATATTCATAATGTGCGGGCAGTTGCTCAAACGGGAGTAGATTATATTTCTGTAGGTGCTTTAACTCATTCTGCTCATAGCCTTGATCTGAGTCTTAAGATCATTAAATAAAAGGCCTAAGCAGCAGGTACGGATAAATTTTAGGAGGATTTTATATTGATCAACTGCTCCAGCACCCAGGGGCGTTCGGTGAGTATATCTACATCATTGATTTCCTGCCGAAGCTGTTCCACTGCTGCTTTATCAAACCAGTTGACGCGGATTAGCTTTTGTGTGAATTTGATCAGGTTGAAATAGTTGTTTTGATGGTATCCGATCACTTTTTTTCGTCGAATAAAGTTCTTCATGGCATCCAAATGAGCTTCTAACAGATCAAATTCTGCTGTTTCGTAGTATCTTTTTAACAGTAGTGTTTTGGCAGATAGGTTGAACAGTACGTCCTGATAATTGGCATTTTGCAGTAATCGCTGAGCATGATCATAATGCCCTTGCTTGTACTCAAATAATGCTAGATTGTGATTATAAGCGCTTTCTCTGTATGGTTCTTCCAGCTTATCTTTAAAAGTATGGATAAAAGATTCACCCCATTCAAAATCTTTGGAGTATAAAGCAGCGGCAACAACATTGTAATATGCAAAACGGGAAATCTTACCATTTTCCAATAAAAATCCCTTGGAGAACCCAGTCTTATACAGATATAACATTTCTTCAAAGTAATCATACGCACCGTTGTTTACCTGTTTGATGCACCAATTGATGGCAATGAAATATAATTCACGTATCTCTAATTCTTTAAAATAAGCCGCACTGGTAATAAGCTTATTTATAAATGACAGAAAACCTTGCCGGTCAAAAACACCATCCAGTAATTGATTAACTAATACATATATTTCTAATGCGGGATAATCGGAGAGTTTATAGTGTTTTAGACTATCGAATATAAAAGCTTGATGTTGAATGTTATAATCTTGTTTATAAATGGCCTGCTGGGATTTCATTAAAGACAGTTGTCTTAGTTTTTGTGAGAAGTAGACAATATCAGTGAGCTGAGTCATTTGTTCTAAAGGCAATTCTCCACTTGGCTTGCTAACAACATCCCACTGATATGCTTCCCATATCATTCGATTGCGCAACTCGAGATATTCGATATCTCTGAACTCTTGTTGATCCAATTGTTGTTCGAGTTTCTGGTATACCTGTTTAAAATGTTGCTCCAGCCCACGTTGTCGATACCATTGTAGAAGGCGTATCTGCCCTTCAGCTTGCTCATGCAGGTATTGATCTATCATTAAAAAACGCTCCAGGAGTTGTAAAAGACCACTAAATAAAAGGTGTAATTGGGCATCAGAATAAGGCGTTTCAGGATATATATGGGCAAAAATAGCTTGCTTTTCCAAGCTAATTTTTTTCTTCTTTAGTAAGTGAAGGAGATGCTCAAATAGTTGCGAAATTTCTTCTCGTCGATTGTATAAAGGAGAACGAAGAAACTTACGCAATCGGATAATCTCTTTTTTCTGCAATACTCGCATTAGTTGAACCAGCTTGGAATTTTGCATGCGCTATGTTTAGATAGTAGTCATTTTTTTGCTATTAAATGTATGATTAAAATATTGTAAATCAATTTATTGAAAATAAAAACTTGAAAAAAAAAACTAGAATTGATAAAATATGTTTTTGCCTTTCCCTGTTGCAAACTTCATTTTTGTAGTGAGAATAAACTCATAACATCTAAATTATACTCCTATGAATTATTCGAGATCAATAAGACGTTTGCTAGGCCCGTTCATTATATTCCTAATCAACTCATTTTCTCTGAGTGCGCAAGATTGCCTTAACGATACGATATCACCAGTCGCTGTCTGCTCACAGGCGATTAGTACTAGTTTGTTTTCTGATGGCCTTTTTACTTTTGATCCGCTATATATTGCTTCGCAGAGTACGGACAATTGTGGTATTGCCTCCTACCGAATTGCAGTACAAGATGGTGTGAGTCATCTTGCACAACCGCCTGCAGCTACTGAATTTACCCTCAATTGCTGTTATGAAGGTGTCAATAAACTTACGGCATGGGTCATTGATTCCTCTGGTAACTGGGACACTTGTCATACTACTTTGTATTTGCAAGATTATTTGTCAGTTTGTGATACTTCTTCCATTACGTGTTTTAGTCCAATTATTAGTGGGAAAGTTTTTGTAGATGCTAATGTCAATTGCATCAATGATCAGGAGGCAGGGCTGGCTGGTGTAGAACTTCAACTCCAGCGGATTCCTGATGGAGCACTCTATCTCACTACAACAACCGATTCTGCTGGCCATTATGAGTTTATCTTACCTTATCATGATGGGAGTGATTATAGCATATCTATTCTCAATTCTAATTTGCAATCGGCCACTTATCCGTGTGGGATGCAAAGCGTATTCTCAATTCCTTTATCTACCAGTATGCTAGTACAGGACATCCCTGTTTTTTTTAAGGAAATTTCCGGAACATTATTCTGGGATGAAAATGAAAATTGCACGAATGATAATGAAACAGGTCCCGGTTTTATAAGTGTTAGGGCCAGTAATCTTAATGATAGCAGCATTGTTTATGAAACCCGCTTTGATAATTCTTCAAACTATCAGTTTTTACTTCCTTACGATACAACATCTAACTATTTTTTGGAAATCGTTCATGAAGAGGTACTAATCGGTGTAGATATACTCCCAGGCTCTTTTCCTTGTGGAGATACTGCAACGATAAACTTTCCGTCGGGAGGATTTACAGTAATGCATGATTTTCCAGTACTCCCTCATATCCTAACAGGTTATGTCTTTTACGATGAAAATTCAAATTGTGTTTTTGATACTTCAGAAGCAGGAATAGTTGGAATTTCTGTCAGTGCGACTCAGTTTTACCCAAATGGCAGTTCTACTATAGTTACCCAAACCGACTCGAACGGCTTGTATCACATTAATCGCCTGGTCGGAGATACCTCGCCATGGATATTGGAAGTACGCAATATGCCTAGTACGGCACTTAGCTGTGGTAGTATGGCTGCGGTTTCCTTTATAGGAGATTCGTTACTGACTGGCCACGACTTTGGTACTCAATTGGTAGGAGGTTGTCCTTTCCTTATCACAGATATCAGTACTCCAAATATGGAGCGATGCTTTAACACAACCTATTATAGCTTCAATTGTAACTATAGTGATTCTCTTGCCGAAAATGTTTACCTTGAAATTCAACTGGACACCTTTCTACAGGTCAACTCTAGTACCTTGCCCTGGATAGCCGTAGATAGTAATAAATACACCTTCTTTTTAGATAGCCTGCTTCCTGGCGAATGCCTCAATTTTGAATTAGATGTTACTGTAAGTTGTGATGCACAATTGGGACAAACCCATTGTGTGGAAGCTAATATATTTCCAAACAATGACTGCATTGATCCCGATCCCAACTGGTCAGGAGCAATTATTCAAACCGCTGCATCTTGTGAAGGTGATTCTGTCCGCCTCTCTATTATAAATGAAGGCACAGGTGATATGAGTGGGCCGCTTTTATTTACAGTAGTAGAAGATTTGGTTATGCTGATGGAAGAGGAGTTTGATTTAGATGTAGGAGGAGTTCATACTTTAAAAGTCCCTGCTAATGGATCAACCTGGCGTATAGAAGCTATGCAAGAACCCGGTTACCCCCATTGGCCTTATCCTGCTTCGTGGATAGAAGGTTGCGGCGGAATTAATAATACAGGAATTGTGTTACAGTTTCCCACTAATATTACTCCTGCATTTACCTCTATTGATTGTCGATCTAATACAGGCTCTTTTGATCCTAACGATAAACAATCCTTTCCTGTTGGTGTAAGCGAACAGCACTATATCTACCCTAATCGGCCTATAGATTATCTTATTCGATTCCAGAATACGGGGACAGCTCCTGCCCATAAAGTGGTTGTGGTAGATACCATTTCTCCTCATCTTAACTGGGCTAGCATTAGAGTGGGGGCGAGTAGCCACAAATTTGAATATCAGGTATTAGAGGATGGTGTCATTCAGTTTGTTTTTGAAGATATCAATTTACCAGATAGTAGTGCTAATGAAGCGGCTTCACATGGATTTGTCAAATTCCAGATTGACCAACAAGCAGATCTGCCCGATGAAACCTTAATTGAAAACAGTGCCGCTATTTACTTTGATTTCAATGATCCAATTATTACTAATATCAGTCAGTTGAAGGTGAAAGAAATGTTTCTGGAGCAAGTGGTTGGTAGCCTAAATACATTGGAGGAAACAATTCAAATTCAGTTATTTCCCAATCCGGTTAATGATGTAGCTACTTTACGAGTTCAGGGATATGATCTTCAGCAAGGACATTTTCGTTTGTTCGATGCTTCTGGGCAGTTGGTACGTAAACAGACTTTTTCTGCAAACGAAGTTATAATAGAGAGGAATAATCTTCAGCCAGGCATTTATTTTTATCAAATTTTGTCAGGCCAACGATATCTAGCAAGCGGAAAATTAATAGTGCATTAGAACTATAAAAAGTATTCCTGATTTTTAGTTTAAAAGTCAAGCCTAATAGAAGATAAAGTTATTCATCTAATAGGCTTGACTTTTTCCTACATCGGATAATGCCGAATCGTTAGCCAGATAAGCAATGCCATGGAGGCTAGTGCCATCCATAAGCGTACATCACGGATGGTTTCGTTGGTTTTCTCTTCAATCATTTTTAGTGTTTGATAAGTTTTCTTTTTTGATGAATAAAGAGAGGACATTGCTATCCTTTCTCTCACTTGATCAAAAAAGTAGTTTGTTTACATTGAAGTGTTTTTAAACATTCAATGGGTACAAAAGCCTTATTTAGATCACCTCATTAAACGTTTTTGAACAACTTCGTTGAACCTTAAGCTACTTGGTATGTAGTTAGCCTAATTCTGTCATCTTTTTTTTAGCAAAAAGGATGCCATAGCATTTTTCTTTAATATGATTGAGAGAAAGGTATAGTCGCTGAATGCAGTTTTGGAAGTTTATTTTGTAGATAATAATCGTGAAAAGAGGGCATAAGAAGTTTAGGAGAAGGAGCAATATTATGCTTTTTCAAGTTTGAGCTATAGGAGCTGATAGGATAAAAAAAACGAGTACTATTGAGACACTGATCTCGGAGAAATCGAACCAGCCTGGGCAAAAAGGACTTTGCCCCTACCTTAGGGTGATAGATAAGCATTTAGTAATTTCCCACTAAACCCACTAAACCCACTAAACCCACTAAACCCACTAAACCCACTAAACCCACTAAACCCACTAAACCCACTAAACCAGTGCCTTTTTAATGTTCTTCACCAATTTTGGTCCTTCGTATACCATTCCTGAATATACCTGTACCAATACAGCTCCCGCGTTCAACTTTTCAATAGCATCTTCAGGGCTGGCAATACCACCTACTCCTATAATAGTAAGTTGCTTGCCAGATTTATCATAGAGGTATCGAATGACTTCGGTCGATCGGTCAGTTACTGGCTTGCCGCTTAATCCACCTGCACCAATTTGTTCTACTTGTGCATCTGGTGTGGCTAGATTGGCTCGACTGATAGTTGTATTGGTAGCAATTACTCCTGTAATTTGAGTATCTTTTACGATGTCTAGGATATCATCCAGCTGGCCATCAGTGAGATCTGGGGCAATTTTCAAAAAGATAGGCTTTGGAGCATCTTTTTGTTTGTTAAGGGCCTGTAAGCCATTTAGTAAACGAGACAGTGGTTCTTTTTCTTGAAGGTCTCTCAGGTTGGGGGTATTAGGAGAGCTGACATTAACAACAAAGTAATCTACGTAAGGGAAAAGAGCTTCGAAGCAAATGAAGTAATCTTGTTCAGCTTCTTCATTGGGCGTCCATTTGTTTTTACCTATGTTGCCGCCTATAATAAGTCCTTCTGGTTTTCCTCCTCTTTTCAGGCGTTCTACTAATGCTTCGACTCCATCATTATTAAAACCCATGCGATTGATAAGTGCTTCATCCTGAGGAAGCCTGAATAATCGAGGGAGTGGATTGCCTTTTTGAGGTTTAGGGGTGACAGTCCCTAACTCGATAAAGCCAAAACCAAGTGTGTTCATCAATTGGTAATATTTACCATCTTTATCGAAACCAGCTGCTAAGCCCACCGGGTTTTTAAAATGCAGGCCAAAGAGCGTTCTTTCTAATTTGGAAGACTCATATTGAAAACCAGCTTTCATCAGCTGGCTAATGCCCGGTATTGCCAGTGCAATTCGCAAGAGGCTAAGTGTAAGATGATGTGCTTTTTCAGGCTGAAATAAAAACAGGAACGGCTTGAGGAGATGTTTGTACATCTTTTTGCCAGCAAATGTACAACCTTCTGAAATAAATTCTGAACAACTTCTTTATAGGAAATTACTTAAGCAAGGAGATACAGCAATAAAAGAGGAAAATTTATCTGTATAGTAGAGCGTCAGGCCATAAAGAAAAAAGGCCAGGTAGAACTTACTACCCAGCCGGAATCATAATCCCAAAAACTATTCTTATAGAAATTCCTTATAGCGGAAATGCTTGTCAACACATTTTCTTTTGACAAATATACTTAATTGTGCATTTAATGCAAAACTTATTGCAATTTTGGATATAAAAATATCAAAAAAATGCTAAATTCTGCACCAATTCAGTGTATTTAATTACTTGTTTCTTCAGTTTTAACCAAAAGCTGAAATCCATTACCGTGGATATTTACAATCTCGATATTATCATCCTGCTTCAAATATTTTCTGAGTTTAGTAACAAAAACATCCATTGAACGAGCAGTAAAATAGTTGTCTTCACCCCAGATTTTGGTCAAAGCTTCCGAACGAGGTAATATATCATTGATATAGATTGCGAACATGCGTAAGAGCTGGGCTTCTTTAGGAGATAGCTTGTTCTTATTTTCTTCCGCTCCACCTGGATCAAACGTAAGAATACGGAGAGGATAGTTAAAATGATATTTACCAATAATAAATTCTTTAATCTCTTCTCGTGGGTCCGCTTTAGTTTGGCTTCTTTTTAATATAGCCTGGATGCGATACAATAACTCTTCAGAATTAAAGGGCTTGGTGATGTAATCATCCGCACCAATTTTAAAGCCTTTCAATACATCATCTTTCATCGTTTTGGCAGTGAGAAAAATGATGGGCATATCTTTATCCTTCTCACGGATTTCTTTAGCCAGGGTAAAACCATCTTTTTTAGGCATCATTACGTCAAAGATGCAGAGGTTGTAGCTCCCTTTGTTATAACTTTCCAGGCCCTTCTCGCCATCGGTAGCTAATGTGACATCATATTCATGCATTTCCAAGTAGGAGCGCAACACGTCACCAAAATTCTGATCATCTTCAACAAGTAAAATCTTATTTTCTGACATAGTCATCTGTTTTCTTTCACCGGGGAAAAACTATTGTTTAAATGGAAAGGTCAGAATAAATTTACTGCCTTTCCCCAATTCACTTTTTACATCTACCTGGCCTTTATGAGCAGTCATCATTGCTTTTACATAGCTAAGGCCAAGTCCAAAGCCTTTTACATCGTGAATGTTGCCTGTATGCACACGATAGAATTTATCAAAGATATGCTTTCGCTGTTCTTTATTCATTCCTATACCTTTATCTTCTATGGTAATTTCTACTCCATTAGGAACATTACGGGTATAAACGGTGATTTCAGGTGCTTCGGGAGAATATTTATTTGCATTGTCCAACAAGTTGTTGATGATGTTAGAAATGTGAGTCATATCTCCTTCTACAATATATTCACTTGCTTCAAGTACTGCCTTTGCAATACCATTTTTAGGCTCCACCTGTAGTCCTATATTTTCAACTGCACTATTGACAATATCGTTTAGATTGACATTCGACAGGTTGAGAGAAAAGTCCTGTTTATCGATGAGGGCCATCTGCAAAACTTTTTCTACCTGACTATTCATACGTTTATTTTCTTGTTTTATTATGTTGGCGAAGCGTTGAACTTTATCTGGCTTGCCAGAAATCATCGGACTGGAGATTGAATCAGCAGCCAAAGATATAGTCGCAATAGGTGTTTTGAACTCGTGAGTCATGTTATTAATAAAATCCGTTTTCATTTCAGAAATTTTCTTCTGTCGGAAAATAACATGAATAGTATAGGCAAATGAAAAGAGTATGATGGCTGTAAATAAAATAGAACCAAGGAAATTCATCCACAGTGATCTCCACACAAAACTCGTCCTGGCCGGGAAATGAATCATGAGCATACCCGGAGAGGACATATCCTCAGGGAAGAGATCTATTTTATATCGCGAATTGTATATGGTTTTATAACCAGGAAGAATTTCTTTTGGCTGAGCATCTTCTACTACATAATGCCCATCAAGTATAATAAAGCTCTTTTTATTTCGAGAATAAATGCCATAGTTATAGTCTGTATCAATACCTCTGTTGGACAACTCCTGACGCAATACATTTTTTAGGTGCTTCAGGTTAACCCTTTGATCAAGAGGAAATTCTTGGGTGCTTTGATCAAAGTGGGTCATTAAAATACGGTAGGTACTATCCTTGCGTTCCATGCATTGCTGACAAGTACACGGATTCGAGAATTCACTTAGCATTTGGTCAAGTAAAGCACTTGAATTAATAGTCGCAGTTTGCACTCCAAGTGTTACATCTACTGAAAATCCATTGCCATTAACAGATTGGGACTCCCAGTATGCTTTCTGATAGCCATTGAGGGTTTGGTTAATCACTTCCTGGTTTTCTCTATCTACTAAACGCCGGTTGACGGCATTTAGAGCCGCATATACATTACGCTCAAAACGTTCTTCATTGACACGAACCGCTGTACGGATTAAGTCCATTTGCAAGACCACAATGCCGATAAGAGCAGCTCCCATTAAACCTATGATAACCCAAATGGCCTTTTTATTCATCTTTTTCTTCTTAGTATAGTCCTTATTATTACACCCAAAGTTATGTATTTGGAGTACGCTAAGGTTGAGTTTAACAGTCTTTTAACTTCAATCTAGAATACCTTGCCCTTTGCTATAAAAAGAGTTATCTATTGTTAAAAGTTTAATGCGTTTTCGCATAAGCGTTTGGGATACGCTTCAGTTTTGACGCCTGGAATACATAACTACACTTTTTTTATTGCTAAAAGAAAGGCTCTACAAGATAATTAACATCATTTCTGAAACAATATTCTGAACAAAAAGTATAAAGAAAATATAATTTCTATTCATACCTCATTGTCAACAGAGTTGACATTATTGCAATAAGCAAGCTCTTTTCAATGCAAAAAATGTAATTTTTTCATTATTTCGGTGATATGAAAAAGATTTTTTACTCGTGATCATATTTGGTATATTTGCGCGTATTGATAGCTATACAGAAAATGTCAAATTTCTTTCCTTTACCTGAAGAAAAAATTCAAGTATGCTCCAGGAATCTTTAGTCAACGAAAATGTATAGCAAGTACTTCAAAGAATAGGGGAAACCGAGCACCCTCGACATTTAACAGGCATCTAACCTAATTGTATTATTACAACCCCAAAAACAAAAGCATAGGACTCTAGCTAAAGTATTATTCTACCCATACAAGCAATTGTCATTTATGGTAATGGGAGGCATTTGCCATAAATGAGCGCTCCAAAGATAGAGGAAGAAAAGAATCATTCGAGAGCGCAATAAATATAACATGAAGAGAAATCTACTTTTTTTGCCTTTGCTATTTTTATGTACAGCAATTAATGCACAGCTACCGGGAGAATGTGCCCCAGGTACAACCCCACCAGTAGCACCATTTTGTTCTCAAACCTGTACTTTATGTGATGATGGTATTGATGGATATGTCGGAATGAATGTTCCTACATCAGATTGGGAGGCTCCTCCCGATTTCTGTGCGCCTCAATTTCATGCTGTTCAGTGGCTGGCATTTGTAGCAGGCACACCGAGTATTAGTTTCGATTTTACGCCTTTTGATTGTGATAATGGTACAGGCTTACAGGTGGCTATTTATGGTAGTATGGATTGCCAGGAATGGCAACTTGCTTCCAATTGTGACCCTGATGTGCCAGAAGGATCAACAATTACATTGGATGCATCCGGTTTGACAGTGGGAGGTACTTATTTCTTTGTAGTAGATGGTAATGCGGGTGACTTCTGTTCATTTGAAATTAATGTAACCAGTGGCTCAACCGTTGCTCCTGATGTAGTCGGTACACCCGTAATTATGGGGCCTACTAGTCTGTGCACAGGAGGGACGGCCTCTTATTGGGTAAACCAGATAGATGGAGCAGGTTATTACAACTGGACGCTAGATGGTGTCTTCATTAGCGGAGAGCAGTTTGTAGATATTGATTTTCCTAATGAAGGGCAATATGAGCTTTGTGTAACTCCCGGTAACTCTTGTTATGGAGATGGGCAACAAACCTGTATCACTATCGATGTAGGGCCTCTTCCTACAGAAATATTAATTGAAAATGTTTGTTTTGAAGATATGCCTTATTCCTATCAGGGATTCACTTTTTCATCACCAGGGAATTATGATTTTTCTTATTTCCGTCCTGATGGATGTGAACAACCAGTCAACCTCACGTTGAATGTAGTAGGCCCTATTCCTGAAACAACCGTTAATGCAGATATTTGCTTTGGTGAAGAAGCCTATATCTTTAATGGAAATACTTATACTCAAACAGGTTTTTACACGGCCACTCTACAATCTGCTGATGGTTGCGATAGTATTGTTAACCTTAATCTAAATGCTCAACCTCCAGCATTTACCCAGCTAGGTTTTATAGATCATTGTGAATTGCTTGGTCCTTATTATGTTGGAGGTACAGCTATTACAACAGCAGGAGATTTTAGTGTTGAATTACAAACTTACCTGGGATGTGATAGTATAGTTAATGGTTACCTCAACCTTACAACACCAGATATCTACTTCCTGGATACAATCATATGCCCAGGAGGTTCAGTAGAGATCGGTACATTTATTTATACAGAAGAAGGATCTTATAATGAAACCTATATTGAACCTGGAGGCTGTGAAAGTTCTTTCCAGGTAGATATTGATATGTATGACCCGGTAACAACTATTGACACGATAATCTGCCCAGGAGAGAGTGTTACCATTGGTGGAGTGGCTTATTCCACAACTGGCATGCATACCGAAATTGTTCCTGCTTTATTTATGGGGCTGGGATGTGATAGCGTAATCAATCTTAACCTAACAGTCATTGATCCAATTATCACTAATTTGGAAGAGTCCATTTGTGAAGGAGAAAGCTTTATGGTAGGAGATTCTACCTTTACAACATCGGGAATGTATACAGTGGTTCTCCAGGCTGCTAATAATTGTGATAGTACGGTCAATCTGGATTTGACAGTGTTTCCAGATGTGATTACAACTCTTGTAGAGGAAGTTTGCTTTGGAGACGCCTATATGGTTGGTGATTCCACATTTACGGCTTCAGGCAACTATACTGTAGGTTTATTAAGTGCACAGGGTTGTGATAGTACTGTATATCTAGACTTTACTGTTAAAGCACCCATTCTTACTACTTTGAATGAGGCTGTATGTGATGGTGATTCTTTTACTGTAGGAAGTATGGCTTTTGATTCAGCAGGTACTTATGATGTGGTACTAACAGCTGCAGATGGCTGTGATAGTACTGTAACACTTAATCTGTCTATTCTTGAACATCCAATGACTATACTGGATGAAATTATTTGCCAGGGAGAAAGCTATACCGTAGGTAGCTCATCTTATTCTGTTATGGGTACTTATATGGATACCTTGGCTGCTGCCAATGGATGTGATAGTATCATCACACTCAATCTTACTGTACAGGAACCTATTATTAATGATATAGTAGGAAAAATATGTACTGGTCAGACATATACAGTAGGTACTAGTGTTTATGATCAGGCAGGTAGTTATACTGACACGCTTGCTAATTATATAGGTTGTGACAGTATTGTTAATTTGACACTGACCATTGAAGATGTAATCAGAGATACTCTTACTACTTCTATTTGTGAGGGAGAAACTTATACGGTAGCTGGAAATACCTACGATATGACTGGCTTTTATGATCATCCTTTTGTCACTGCTTCAGGCTGCGATAGTGTATTTTCTTTGGATTTAACGGTGATTCCAATTCGCTACACAACGATAGATAGTACGATTTGCGATGGCGAAAGTGTGACGGTAGGATCTAACACCTATACTACAAGCGGTAACTATGAAGAAGTAATGATGTCTATAGAAACGGCTTGTGATAGTATAGTGACCCTTAATTTGATAGTACTTAATGTACCTGTGACTGATTTAGTAGAATCCATTTGTGATGGAGAAACTTATGAAGTGGGGACTTCTGATTATACTCTTACAGGAATTTATGTAGATACCTTAGTAGCGGCCAATGGTTGTGATAGTATAGTTAATCTGGATTTGACCGTACTGGATGTTCCGGAAACTTTCCTGACTCCGTCTATTTGTGATGGGGAGGATTATGAAGTTGGTACTTCTGTATACACCCTTACGGGAAATTATACGGATATCTTAGTGGCAGCCAATGGTTGTGATAGTATTGTGTATACAGACCTGATCGTGTTGAATGTTCCGGAAACTTTCCTTACAGAAAGTATATGCCAGTTTGAAACTTATGAAGTAGGGAGCTCTTCCTATACCTTAACAGGAGATTATACAGATACCTTAATAGCTGCCAATGGTTGTGACAGCATCGTTTATCTCAATCTAACCGTATTTCCAGAAAAGTCTACTACGCTAGATATTAGTATTTGTAATGGATCATCTTACCCAGTTGGAGATTCATTATATACTGACCAGGGGACTTACGTAGATACGCTTTCTTCCTCATTGACTGGTTGCGATAGCATCGTAACGCTAAATCTTATGGTGACAGACTTTTATGAAATTAATCTTGATATAGATATTTGTGAAGGGGAATCATATACTGTAGGCACCACTCCATATACTAGTTCGGGAATGTATTCACAGATGTTTATTTCATCTGATGGTTGTGATAGCATTGTAAATCTCGATTTAACAGTTATTCCTCTACCGCGTAATACTATTGACTCTACAATTTGCGATGGAGAGTCTGTTACAATTGGTATGATAGATTATACAGATACAGGCACTTTTGTAGATACACTTACCTCTTTTATTTCTGGCTGTGATAGTATCGTAACCTTAAACCTTACCGTAAATGAAGTTTTTGAAACCTTCCTGGTAGAGGAAATCTGCGATGGAGAAAGCTTCCCTGTGGGCACCTTTGTTTATGATACCAGTGGTATTTATCAAAATACACTAACAGCTAGTAATGGTTGCGATAGTGTCGTAAATCTTGACTTGACGGTACACCCGATCTTGATGACTAGCCTGATAGATACAATCTGTTTTGGAGATAGTTACACGGTAGGATTTTCGACTTATAATAGCACCGGAATATATACAGATATTTTACCTTCAGTAGTGACAGGGTGTGATAGTATTATTATGCTCGACTTATTTGTTCGCCCGGAGGTTACTACCAGTCTGACAGAAATAATCTGTTATGGCGATGATTTCACCGTGGGTGCATCTACATATAATACAACTGGCACCTTCGTAGATATATTAACAGATATAAATGGTTGTGATAGTACCGTTACCTTGAATTTGACCGTACGGGATGAAATTGTTACCAACTTGACCGAAGAGATATGTGATGGAGAAAGTTTTGGTGTTGGAGGAACATCTGTTTATACCGTGAGTGGTATTTATGCTGATACACTTACGTCTCTGGCAACAGGCTGTGATAGCATTGTAAATCTGGATTTGGCAGTGCACCCAATTCCGATGACCACTTTAACGGAAGAGATATGCGATGGGGAAAGCTTTACGGTGGGTAATAGTTCGATCTATACAGTTAGTGGTATTTTTGTAGATACTTTAACTTCTAGCCTTACAGGCTGTGATAGTATTGTAAACCTTAATCTTACAGTACATCCAATCCCAATGACAACACTAACAGAAATTGTTTGCTTTGGTGATGACTTTACGGTAGGTACTTCCACGTATAATGCTACAGGCACTTTTGTAGATACACTTACTTCAGTGACAACAGGCTGTGATAGTGTTGTTACTCTCAATCTAACTGTACGCGATGAAATTCGTACAGAACTGACAGAGGAGATATGTGATGGAGAAAGCTTTATTATAGGCGGTAATTCTGCATACACAGTGAGCGGTACTTTTGTGGATACACTAACTTCGATAGCAACAGACTGTGATAGCATCGTAACCCTTAATTTAACGGTGCATCCGATTCCGATGACGACTTTGACGGAGGAAATATGTGATGGAGAAAGCTTCACAGTAGGTAGCAGTTCTTATACCGTAAGTGGCACTTTTATGGATGTTTTGACCTCTGAAGTAACAGGCTGTGATAGTATCGTAACCCTTAACTTGACGGTGCATCCGATTCCGATGACGACTTTGACGGAGGAGATATGTGATGGAGAAAGCTTTACAGTGGGTAGTAATTCTATCTACACCGTAAGTGGTACTTTTGTGGATACGCTGACCTCTGTAATAACAGGCTGTGATAGCATTGTAACCCTTGACTTGACGGTACATCCGATTCCGATGACGACTTTAACAGAGGAGATATGTGATGGGGAAAGCTTTACAGTGGGTAGTAGTTCGATCTACACCGTAAGCGGTACTTTTGTAGATACCTTGACTTCTGTAGTAACGGGCTGTGATAGTATTGTAACCCTTGATTTGACCGTACATCCAATTCCGATGACGACTTTGACGGAGGAGATATGCGATGGAGAAAGCTTTATCGTAGGCAATAATTCTATTTATACGACAACGGGTAATTATGTAGATACGCTGACTTCAGTAGTGACAGCTTGTGACAGTATTGTTATGTTAAGTCTTACAGTACATCCCGTTTATGATGTGGTGCTGGATGAAAATATTTGTGAAGGGGATGAATTCCCTGTAGGCACAGAATCTTTCTCGGCTACAGGAACTTATACAGTTAACTTATCCTCTGTCAATGGTTGCGATAGTATCGTTACTTTAAATCTATCTGTGTTCCCATGTGAGCTGGAATTGACTTCTGAGCCTCAGGATGCAAGCTGCTTTGGTTATTCAGATGGTTATTTCACATTTGAATTACAAACAGGAACACCACCTTATGCCTTTGATTGGGAATCGCTGACCACTCCGGGTATGAATGGAACAGGCACCATTGATGGTAATAATATAGATGCATTTGTAGAGAACCTGCCAGTGGGCACTTATCAGATAGAAATTGTTGATAGCTCCCCATTTGCAGTAACAACCAGCTTTACAGTGAGTGTTGGTCAACCAGAGCCAATTGATATAGAAATGTTACTATCGCAGTATAGCAACTTCAATATAAGTTGTGATCAGGAAATGGATGGTGCGATTGATGTGACAACAAGTGGTGGTACTCCTCCTTATCAGTACGAATGGAATACAGGTAGTCGAGAAGAAGATGTTGATGAATTGGGAGTAGGCCAATATTTCCTCACGGTTACAGATGCAAATGCTTGTTTAGATTCTGCCAGTGCACTACTGAATGCTCCGCCACCTATGATTGCTAGTGTTGCTACGGTTGATCCATTGTGTTTTGGTGATGAACAAGGGCTTATATTGGTAAATGAAGTAAATGGAGGAGTAGGGCCTTATTTATACAGCTTGAATGATGCACCATTTATTGGTACGCCTCAGTTTGGTAGTCTTGGTATAGGCAATTATGACCTGGCCATACAGGATGCAAATGGCTGTGAAATGGAAGAGAGCCTGACAATTAATCAACCGGATGAATTGATAGTAGTTCTAGGCGAAGATCAGGAAATAGAATTAGGAGAACCAGTGAACATATATGCTCAAACTTCCTATGATGTAGAGCAATATATCTGGCAAATCAATCCCGATGCATCCCCTGACTGTATTGATTGTGAAGAAGTGACAGCATACCCTCAGCAATCTATGGCTTTTGCTGTAACAGTAGTAGATTCTAATAATTGTGAAGCAACGGATCGCATCACCGTATTTGTCAATAAGAAACGAGATGTATACATTCCAAATGTATTCTCTCCTAATAATGATGGACAAAACGATATCTTCTACATATTTGCAGGCAATGAAGTAGTAAAGATTAAATCTTTCTATATTTTCAATCGCTGGGGAGAACCTATGTTTGAATACTTCGATTTCCCACCTAATGATCCTCTTTATGGTTGGGATGGTTCACACCGAGGTGAGTTGATGAACGGCGGTGTATACGTCTATATGGCTGAGCTGGAATTTGTGGATGGAGAAGTGGTCTTATACAAGGGCGATGTGATATTGATGAGATAAAGATTGATGTATAATAGCTATAGTGAATAGTGGTTAAGTAATTAGCCGCCGAATGTTGGCTATGGGCTAGTACGGTTATAAAGGAAAAAGGGGCCCACGAATGGCTCAAATTACACGAAAACCTTTAGAATTCGTGATATAAGTGCCATTTGTGGACCCACCTTAAATGTACCTGTATTCAAAAATAATAGCAGAGAGATTTAAATTCATTGGATTTTGAGGCAGGTACGCATTTAATCAAACTATTCTTCTATTTCAAAGCCCTTTTGCTTGGCTTGTTTTTCAATAGCTTTGATGACTGTAGATTGTAAATCGGTCTCTCCTTTTTTTGCATTTGCTGCTCGTTCTTTTTGAATATATTGAGCGCGTTGTTCGCTTAGTTCTTTGATTTCTTTTTGGATGGAAGAACGTTGCTGGCCAATTTGCTCAATGTATTCTGCAGCTTCGGTTTCTGATTTTCCCTTGAGTTCTTCAGGTAAATAACTCGATGTTTTTAAGATAGCAGAATCTTGTTTGTAAGCATCCACTAAATCCCATGATGCATTCATGTAATTGGCAGAAGCTTTAAAGCGGGCTCTGTCAGCCATATTAGCTTTGCTATAGCCTGATGCATTTTGGTCCTGGGTGCGTTGCTGCTGAAGTTTGCTGGTTCCCATTTTGCCATAAGCAATATAGGTATCATTGAGTTGAGTATTTAGGGTAGATAACTTATCATCATAAGGCGTTTCGATGTAAGCCGTTGCTTCATTCTGATTGATGCAGCTGTAATTTCCTCCGGTTATATCTGCGCCATCTTTCCATAAGATACGGATACCTTCTTCACAAAGGCCGCAAAAAATGGTGTTGACTACGATGTCATTTTTCTTGGCAAAAGAACAAACCTGCTGATAAGCGAGTGTCCCCTGATTGAAGTTTTCATTACCTGCTATGAATATCAGGCGCATGGCTTTTGAGTGGGTATCCCAATCAAGATTTTTGATAGAATGGTCAATCACCTGAGCACAATATTCATTGCCGCCATTGGTTGTTAAAGCGAATAAGGCTGCAGAAATAGCATCCATATCGGTCGTAAAGGGGAGAACTTGTCTCACATGGCCTTTAAGGGCAGCTATATTGTCATTTCCATATTCGTAGAGCGCAATTTCTAAGTTAGGAGGGGTCCCGTTTTTATGAGTTTTGCTGAGTGATACCAGTATATTCCATAGTTGTGATTTTGCTTGCTCAATAAGGCCATCCATAGAGTTGCTGGTATCCAGTAAGAGTGCTACCTGAATGCTTTGAGCATTACTACTGGCCATTTGGTTTTCCTGGGTTTTAAAATGAGTCAGTAAGCTTGTAATACCATGTGCTGAGGCATAAACCTGAATAAGGAAAGCAGTAGCAATCAATAGGCTTAGTACTCCTTTTGTGGGTGAAAATTTAAATGCTTTCATAATATTTACTTTAGGATTTTATTTCAAACTTTGCTTTGATTTCATATCGCAAACGGATATCTGAGATGTTCTCCATGCCACCAGATTTTTTGTCGGCATATAAGACGCTATTGCTGGCAAATGTTAAATTGTCTAATCCTCGAGACCAGTAAGGATTCGTATTTTGAGTAACTTCTTCCAACGAAATTATTCCTCCAACTTCTTCCTCTATACTTTCCAGTAAATAGATCGCTTTCTCTTTAGCTGCTTTGACTGCTTCAATCTTGACCTGCTTTCTAAATTTCTGAAGTTCACTGTGAGTCGAATTGGATACTTTGATGGAATGGATACCTCTCATGTCAAGGTCTTTCATTAATGCAAGGAGATTGGTAGCAGTTGTAAGTTGGACATTGTATCGCTGGCTTCTGTTTGCTTCTTTGCGATGGCTCCACCAATAGTACCAGTAGGTGTTGTTGTGTTGAAAAGTTATTTGATCTTTGGCAATGCCATGAGTGTTTAAGGTTTTGAAAAATGCGTTTTCAATTTCCTGTAGTTTGTTTTTTTCTTTGTTAGAGCCATACTCTTTTAGCCAAATTTCCAGTTCTATTATGTCAGGAGCAATGCTCATTTCAGCGCTGCCAGTGACTGTAATGAATCGTTGTCCATTTTCATCAGTGGTTTGGGAAAAAGAGCACATCATTGATGAAAAGAATGCTAATAAGATGTAAGTATATTTTGTCATAGATGTTTCGCTTGATTTCAAATCAAAAGTGGAGTAAAAAAAGAAGAGAAAAAAGCGGTACTTGGCTAGCTGGAAGGCGGAGTCCGTAAATGCGACGAGTGGCTTGGTAAAGTGGCAGAAATGGCGTTTTTGTGGAAAAAGTGTTAAAATGCTTTCCCTTATATTTGTTATATGAATGGATATCAACGGTATATTATCCTTTTGTGCATGTTGCTATTTGCCGTAAGGCTAATAGGGCAACCTGTAAGTAAAAAGTATGGCAGGCAAACAGACCCCATCAGCCAGGCCCGTAGCATAAAATCGGAAAAACCAGAAAAAGCCATTCGCCTTTTAAATCAGGCACTTCAACAAGGTTTGAAAAAAGGAGATTACACTACGGTGGCAGATGCTTATATACTGTTGGGAGAAATCTATGAAGATATAGGGCAGAAGGATTTAGCGTTACAGAGATACCAACAAGCAGGGCAGTTTTTAGATACTTTTAAACAACCTTCCTTACAGGCTGAGAATTATACGCGTATTGGTAATCTGCAAGTAGAGCTTGGCTTGTATGCTGAAGCGGAGCGCAATTTTCAGTACTGCCTTAATATGGAAGGAATCAACAATTCCACCTGGGTGAAATGCAAGGAAGGATTGGCAGATGCAAAACGCAAGCAAGGAGCTTTTGAACAAAGTGAAGCTATCTATGATACGATTGACGAAGTATTGACTCAGCAACGCGACAGTATAGGCATGGCAAGAGTTTCTGCGAAACGTTCACAGAATTACCTTTCCAATCAAGATTTTAATAATGCACAAGGGTATTATTCTAATTCTATTCAATTGTTACCTGAAAAGGTACAGAATTATGAAGATTACCAACCCATTGAAGAAGCTAATCGGGCCTTGATAGATGCTTTGGAAGGAGAAGATGCGAAGTACAATTTATCTCAAAATACACTCCTGGAGCAGGAGAAGCGTTTTGTACCTCCTGTTGCTCAGCTTAATGAACAGATGCAGTTGGCAGAGTTAAGCCTCAATAGTGGTAGGGTAGAAGAGGCGGAGGAAGTCTTGAGTGCTTTGAAAAACAACTTGACGTTTGATATTGAGCCAATTAAAAAGGCCAATGTTCATAAGTTGAGCTCTTCAGTAAAGTTGGAAAAAGGAGACTATAAAGGAGCTATTGAGGAGTATCAGCAGTATATCAGCGAAAATGATGAAGCACTAGCCCGACAGGAAGCTGAATTGGCTCAGCAGGCAAATATCTTACGCGAACAGGGAGCTGTAGACCTTGCAATAAAAGATTATCTGCTACAGCAAACAGAGCAAAATTTGCTACACAATCAGATTAAAGCACAGCGTTTATATATTGCGCTTTTAGCCTTATTGTTACTGGCAGTAGGTATAGCGTACATATTGGTAAGGAGAAAGGAACACAAGCGTCGACGGGCAAATAATATGCTTGAAATCAAATCACTACGAGCACAGATGAATCCCCACTTCATCTTCAATGCATTGAACAGTATTAATAACTTTATATCTCGTCAGGATGAACGTTCTGCAAATAAATACCTATCTGATTTTGCCCGACTAATGCGCCTGGTACTAGAACATAATCAAAAAGAATTTATTAGCCTGGAAGAGGAACTCCGCCTACTGGAGTTGTATCTGAAACTAGAACATGCCCGTTTTGAAGAGAAGTTTGATTATAAGATACATAAGGATGCAGGTTTGCACCTGGCTGAAATCGAAATCCCACCTATGTTGATCCAGCCGTTTGTGGAAAATGCTGTGTGGCATGGCTTGCGTTATAAAACATCAAAAGGGGCTTTAAGCCTCCATATTCAAAAGGAAAAAGAGGAGGAGCTGATTATAAAAATAGCAGATAATGGAATCGGTAGAACTCGGTCTATAGCCGCAAAAACGGACCAGCAATCACGGTACAAGAGCACTGGCGTGAATAATGTGAATCATCGTATTGAATTGATCAATGAATTATATGATAAGCAGTATCAACTAGAAATAACTAATAATAATGATCAGGAAGAAGATGTAGGTACTTTAGTCACTTTAATAATCCCTCTCACTGCTAAAGAAGCGTAAATTTTGTGATTCCATATGATAAATAAGATTATCACTATACTGGTTGATGATGAGAAAGATAGCAGGGAAAGCTTGCAAAATTATCTTGGCAAGTACTGTCCGGAGGTAGAAGTGGTGGATACTTGTGCGAACATACAAGAAGCAAGATTAGCTATAAAACAACATCAACCCCAACTGGTATTTCTAGATATTGAAATGCCTTATGGCAATGCGTTTGATTTGTTAGATCAGTTGGAGGAGGTCAATTTTGAAATTGTTTTTGTTACGGCTTTTAGTCAATATGCTATTCCTGCGCTCAATTTAAGTGCAACCTATTATATTCTAAAACCAGTTGATATTGATGAGCTGATTGCTGCTGTGAATAAAGTAAAAGAACAAATAGAAGAACAAGGACAAACAGAAAGGGTCGCAGTACTCAAAGAGCACCTGAAAGGCAAACATCATCGCCTGGTACTTCCTTTAATCGATGGTTTTGAAGTAATAGAAATAGAAAACATACTTTACTGCGAGGCCGCTGATAATTTTACCTGCTTTTATCTTCAGTCAGGACAAAAACACCTCATTTGTCGCAATCTGAAATTCTATGATACATTGCTTAGTGAGCAAGGTTTTTGTCGCATCCACCGTTCTACGCTTATTAATATGACATATGTACAGCGATATATTAAAGGTAAAGGCGGCACTGTAATACTTAAAAGCGGACAGGAATTGGCTGTAGCTCAATCCAAAAAACAGCACTTTTTGGAGCAGATGATGGGAGGGAATTATTCGTAAAAATACATGGCTTTTGGATATGCGGCCTATCTTTTTGCAATTAAAGCTTATTCTGGCTTAATACTGATTAGAACGGAAGTTTAATATATATTGTTGATCAATAGTATAGAAGTTATTTAAAGTAAAATGTTTTTTATCAATTTGGCTGTCAAATAAATTTATAAGCATGTTGTATATAGCAGATCGGATAACAGTTAATGATAAAATTTGTAATGGTAAACCAACTATCAGAGGTAAGCGGATAACGGTTCAAACAATTTTGGAATTTCTGCAAGCAGGAGAGTCAAAGGAAGAAATTCTACGACAATATCCTTCTTTAGAAGCTGAAGATATCGATGCATGCCTGAAATTCGCGATTGAGTTGATGAATCGTCGCTATGTGATAAAAGCATCTGCATGAAAAAGTATATCATTGATGTTAATTTACCTTATTACTTCTCGATTTGGAATGATCAGGACTATATACACATGAAAGATTTAAATGATGAATGGGAAGATGAAGTAATTTGGGAGTATGCAAAAGAAAATAATTTGACAATAGTTACAAAGGACAGTGACTTCTCTGATAAAATTTTATTTCATATTCCACCACCACGAGTTATTCACATTAAAATAGGGAATGTGAAAATGAAGCAATTTTATGAGTTAATAGCATATCGATGGGACGATATATGTGAACTGAGTAAAGAATACAAACTTGTTAATGTATTTTCAGATAGAATAGAAGGAATAGACTAAGTGCTCTAAAACTCCCAAACATTATTCCTCCGCTCCACATCCGGCAACCATCCATCAGGATCCAGGCGCAGCTCCTTTATTGGTTGATCATACTGCAACAATAATTGGAAAGTATCACCTGTATTCCAGATATCTACCGGCAATCGTTCGCGAGTAGTGCTGCCATCAGCAAAGGTGATCTTAAGTTCTACAGGCATTGGCATATCCAACTTGTTTTTAATACTAAGCCTTATACTGCCCTCTTTTACCTGAGATGCAGTAGTAATTTCCTGATCCAGTTTTTCATTGTGATAAAACCAACTATCCCAAAACCAATCCAATTGCTCCCCACTTGCATTTTCCATGCAGTTGAAAAAATCTTCGGGTTGAGGATGCTTATAAGCCCATTGATTCAGATAATAACGGAAAGCAAAATCAAAACGCTCAGGTCCCAGCACATACTCTCTTAAGAGCAGTAGAGCGATTGCAGGTTTGAAATAAACTACATCGCTAAATCCATTATTAATCCTACGTGGCGGAGTCATAACAGGAGCAAAATTATCCGTTTTATACCGGTTTAACATACTGCGATGATCTGATATATAAGAGTTGTAATCTGCTCCTTCAAATGCTTTAGCGGCATAGTAACCCATGAAGGTGACAAAACTTTCATCCATCCAGGCATGTACACGCTCATTACTTCCTACAATCATAGGAAACCAGTTGTGTGCCACTTCGTGGTCGAGGGTTACCCAAAGGGCATTTCCCTTTTTGCTATATCCTGTAAAATGAAGGCCTGGGTATTCCATTCCGCCCACGATACCAGCCACATTGCATAGGCTAGGGTAGGGGTATTCAAACCACATCTCAGAATAGTGCTCTATAGAAGCGATCGCATATTCCGTAGCACGGCTCCACCCTTCTATGCTTTCAGGTGGATAAAAGGATTGTACCAATACTTTTTGATTGTTTGATAATTTTGCAGGCGCAGCATCCCAGATAAAGTGACTGGCGCATGCCCAGGCTACATCGCGGGTGTCTTCCATGGTAAAATGCCAGGAAGTCATTGCTTTGTTGCCGAAAGTAAATGTCCCTACTTCTTCCGGACTGACAATATGCATTGCACTATCTGCTTTGGTCGCTTTGTTTAACCTTTTACCTACTGTCTTAGGGAGGATATCTTTGGTGTTTTGTAATTCACCAGAGCCAGCCACCACCATATTGGAAGGAACAGTGATGGTGTAGTCATAATTGCCATAGTCGGCATAGAATTCGCCAGGGCCAAGGTAGGGTAGGTTATTCCAGCCGTATTGATCCAGTACTGTCATACGGGGGTACCATTGTGCAATTTCGTATACCCATCCGTTTTCTAGTTGTATGCGCCCCATACGGTCAGCTCCCTTTTCGGGAATGGTAAAGCTATAATCCATTGTTATTTCTACTTTCCCATTTTGAGGAATTAATGGAGTGTCCATTTCGATGCGCATACGGGTATCCTCTATGGTATAATTAGCTGAAGCTCCATTGACGTTTACGTTCTTTACTTGCATGCCTTCTGTAATGCTACCATCATGGCGACTACCCCCCTGAAGTACTTTGGTACCTCGTGCATCTTCTCTATATTTATTTTGTTCTAACTGGAGCCATAGAAAGTCGAGGGCATAGGGGCTCTTATTGTAGAAAGTGATGCTTACTTTACCCGTGATGAGATGAAGATTGGTGTCTAATTGAGCGTTGATATTATAATCAGCACGGTTTTGCCAATAATCTGGGCCAGGAGTACCAAAAGGAGTGCTTGTTTGTGCAAAAATGCTGAGGCTGAAGAAAACAGCACTGAATAAGAGGCTAATTTTCATTATGCTTATTTCTATATTTAGATGATTTCTTAAACAACGTCAAAACCAAAATATGACGATTATGGATAAACAACAACTGAAATTACACCTGATCAATAAAATTATAGAATTGGAGGATGAAGCGATACTTCAAACCATTGCCAAATTATTGAATATGGAAGAGACGACCTCTCAAGATGGCAGATTTCCTCCCTTTTCTTTTGAAACGGCCCCTCAAAATGATTCGACACTAGACCTACAAAGTGATATTGATGAAGTATTTAATCCTTTTTAGGAAATTGGGAATGGGAAGTTAGGAGCTTTTGAAGCATTTGTAGTTGATAGTAAAAAACGGCTTTCTATTTTCAGGATATTATCAACCTTACCCAAAAAACTATACTTCAAGGTTTATCCCTTCTGAAGTGACAGAGTAATAAAAATGACCGCGTATTAGATTAGTTTTTACCTATACCTTGTGCTTTACATCGTACATCTCCCACCGTATACCACACAACGTCCATCGTACATCATCCACTATACGTATACCGCGCAAACCACCGTACATCAAACATCATCCCCATCGTACATCATCTATCTACACCTTCACCCCTCTACCTACTTTATCCATTTCCTTTTTCAGTTGCGTAAAAGTATGCTCAGACACCTTGGTAAGAGGGATGCGTACATCAGCTTCGCAAATTCCAAGAATACTTAGTGCAGATTTGATGCCAGGTGGGTTGCTATCAACATATAACCAGGGGTGGATATCATGCATTTCATTATTGAGTAGACGAGCAGTAGCCATATCTCCGGTCATTGCTGCTCTTACCATATCAGAAAACTGCTTTGGATAAGCATTGGCAATAACAGATATACCACCTGTGGCACCTGCTGCAATCATTGGCATAGTGATTGGGTCATCACCAGACCAAACCTCAAAACCTTCAGGTTTATCTTTTAATATGCTGATTGCCTGAGTAAGGTCGCCAGAAGCTTCCTTGATAGCAATAAATTTTTCACTGGCATTAGCTAAGCGAAGAGTGGTTGCTGCTGTTATATTAGAGGAGGTTCTGCCCGGTACATTATAAATGATAATGGGTAGGGGAGATGCTTCAGCAATAGCCATATAATGCTGGAAAATTCCTTCTTGGGAGGGTTTACTATAGGCAGGGCTGCTAGACATGATGGCGTCGATACCATCGAAATTGTACCGTTTTAAAGCTGCCACCACTTTATCCGTGTAATTACCACCAAACAAACCTGCTACAATGGGTTTGCGCCCAGCAACTTTTTTGATAGTGAAATCAACTACAGCACGGCATTCTTCTGTAGTTAGAGTGATTGCTTCTCCTGTTGTACCAAGTGAAACAATAAAATCTACTCCTCCTTCTATCACATGTTCAATCAGCCGGTGGAGAGCTGGATAATCAATTGTTTTATCTGTATTGAAAGGAGTGACAAGAGCAACCCCTGTGCCGTTAAAGTTTTGCTGCCTCATTTTCGATATTAGTTTTCCCAAGAAGAGATTCCATTTGCTGTATAAATTGGTCAACTCCAGCTTTGGCATTCAAGCCGATCATCAAATCATAGCAGTCCGTATTTTCTGTAGATGGCCCAACTCTTAGTTGAGCTTTAGAAAGGGCGGCAATATATTCAGAATATTGATTAGGTACAGTCTCGATATTGAGCAATAATTCGAAGGGCTGTTGTATAAACTCAAGGACTTCTTCACTTTTGGGTATGGAAGCCCAATTGATACCTTTGTTGTTGTAAGCACTAAAGGCAAGGCCTTCTAATTCCGCTTGCTCACCGACAAAACCAAGTAGGCGTACCTTTTTGCCTTGCTTGCGGAACTGCTCGGCATATTTTAATACCTTATTACGCTGATTAATTTCCGTGGCATCAAAAAGAATGCCTATGTTTTTTGCATTCTTTAGGTTGACACTACTTTTTCCAGAAGGAGTCTTGCGGGCTTTAATTCCCTTTTGCAAACTCCTTTGATAAACCATTTGGCGTAGTTGTTGCAATAATCCCATTAGTTATCTTCTTCTTCCACTATTGCTTGTGTCGTATCAAAAACGCCCATTTTAGCATATTTATTGATACGTGCATCCAACATTTCCTCGACACTCATTTCCTGTACTTCTGCAATTGCTTTCTTTATTTGTCGCTTTAGTATTTTGGCCATCTCTTCAGGAGCATTATGAGCTCCACCCAGCGGTTCTTTGATGATGTCATCAATTAAGCCAAAATCATACATGTGATCTGCTGTGAGTTTCAAGGCTTCTGCTGCTCGCTCCTTATAATCCCAACTGCGCCAGAGAATGGAAGAGCAGGATTCGGGTGAAATAACAGAATACCAGGTGTTTTCGAGCATGAAGACCTTGTCACCAAGGCCGATCCCAATTGCACCACCGGATGCTCCTTCACCAATTACTGCACATATGATGGGTACTTCCAGTTTGGCCATTTCGAATAGGTTGCGGGCAATAGCTTCTGCCTGGCCTCTTTCCTCCGCTTCCAAACCAGGGTATGCACCCGGAGTATCGATTAGGCAAACAACAGGATAGCCAAAACGCTCAGCCATTTTCATCAGGCGTAATGCCTTGCGATAACCTTCTGGATTAGCCATACCAAAATTGCGATATTGTCGCATTTTAGTATTTACTCCCTTCTGATGGCCTATAATCATTACTGTTTGCCCATCCAGAGAACCTAAACCGCCGACAATAGCCTTATCATCAGCATAATAACGGTCACCATGCAATTCAGTGAATTTACGGCACATCTGATTGATGTAGTATAGCGTATAAGGGCGTTCAGGGTGGCGGGAGAGTTGTACCTTTTGCCAGCCAGTCAGGTTGCTATAGATCTCTTTACGTTTATTCTTGATCTTATTTTCTAGCTCCTTTATGGCATTGCTTACATCTACTTCTCCTTCTTCTCCAACTTGCTGAATTTTTTCCAGTTGCTCGTATAAGCTTTCTAAAGGCTGTTCAAAGTCCAAAAAAACCATAGTTGTTCGGTTTTCCTCTTTCTTTAATCCACTCTTGGTAGATTCATAAAGAACAGGTGATGTATAAGAACGATTTGATTTATATAAAGCAGTTTACAAACTTACTTTATTTTTTCGGTTTTTGAGGTACCCTATTAAATGGTTGTGCAAAAGTAGTACAAAGCCCAGAAGAAACGAGGCTTGAAATTTTTTTTTTATTTTTTTTTGAGAAAGGGTTGCAAGAAATAAAAAACTGTTATAAATTTGCACTCGCCGAACGGAAATAGACACACACAATAAAACTCAAATGAGAGTTTTTCCGTTTAAAATGAAAGCGATTTTAGCTTTAAAATAAAAAGGTCCGGTAGTTCAGCTGGTTAGAATACCTGCCTGTCACGCAGGGGGTCGCGGGTTCGAGTCCCGTCCGGACCGCTTTAACAATCAAAGAGTTACGAGAATTTGTTTCGTAGCTCTTTTTTTATTTGCATGCCATTTGCATACAATCATCTCTTTTTACTTGCTTTACTCTCTTGTCTTTTGGACCCTTCTCGATCCAGGTTTTAACATTTCATTAACGCATATCTAAATCCCGTCTCAAGACCTCAAAGATACATTCTTTCTATTTAGTAGAAATTCTTTACTATTTTAGCTAAAACATCTCAATTCTCCATGGCACCTGTTGAAAGTAACCTGCAAGTAATCTGCCTTGAATCGGAAGCCTTTTATCAACTCATCGACCAGGTCATTGCACGGCTAGAAAAAAACACCGCCCCAACACCGGATCAATGGATCAGTGATCAGGAAGCGATGCAACTGCTGCGCATCACCTCTAAAACCACCTTACAAAAATACCGGGACGAAGGAAAAATCCGCTTCTCACAACCCAGCCGGAAAGTCATTCTCTATGACCGGGCTTCCATCCTCGAATTTATTGATACACATAGTAAAGACACTTTCTCATGAATGCTACCGATCTGCTCCAAAGAGGGTTTAACGCCGGCTATAAAATGAGCCAGCTTGATTCTGAACTCACCACCCATTTTCAACATTGCCTGCAACCGCAGGATACCCCCTATGCCAAAGGCTTCCATGCAGGCGTCCAGCAATTTGAAAAAGAACGCACCGCCAGCTATTCCCCGACGCTCCCCCCTCAAAAATCAACCGACCTTTCCAAAGATAAAGGTAAAGAAATTGACCTCTAAGAAGCGATTCAATCATTCTTTGCGAGTGGGATTTGGAGCGAAAAAGCACCCAAATAGCGCCGTAAATGAATGATTGGATCGCTTCTAAGGCGTCGCCGCCACCTTTTTTCTCACAAAGCCGATAAATGCCCCGTCTATATTATCCGGGCGAAAGCCTTTCATTACTTGCAGGGTAAATTGTTCCCTGATTGCCTCATAATCCCATCCGGTTCCGGCTTCAGCCACAAGCTGCGCTCCCCGCTTGATCGTATCCGGCCGAATTGCCGGCAAATCTTCCACCTCCACATATAGCGCACCCGTCTCCCGATTACGAAATGTCACCCGATCCTCCGCATCTATCGCAATCGTATAATCCGGCAGATAATTGGTTCGGGTAATTTCACGAATAAAATAACGAAACTTGACCAAGGAAGAAGTAGACCCCACCTTCTCCTTCAGCCCTTTTAAATGAATCTGCCAGGAAGCACTGCGCCCGCAATGTTTGCGGGCAATTTCATATAACCGGCGCTCCAATGCCTTGCCCAAACGAAAATAATCCTTGTTAATCGTCAGCACCTCCTTCCCAAGAATGGACTGATAAAACCATTCCGAAAGCGTAATCTCCAAACGAATCATCCGGTTCTTTACCCGATTACTCTCCACAATATGGTAACTCTCAATCAAACCAAAAGCCTGTGTCACTTCACGCTTATTCGTCTTAATATTGGTCTTGATACTCACCCCTTTCAGCCGATCCAGTGCCTTCTTCAATAGCTGATAGCCCTGCCCATTGGTCGGCCGATTAGTCGCCACCAGCAAATCATGGCTGGAAATCCGCAAGGTTCGCGGTGGAATCTGCCCCTTATTAATCTGATCCATCAATAACGACCCGCAATAAAGCAGCACATCCTTATCAAATATCGTCGGCAAGCCATAGGTACTGGGCGCCACCGTAATCCGGATATCCCCCTTCACATACTCCAACTGCCGTAAATCCCTGTTCTTGGAAAGGCTGAACATCGGATGCTCCATCGACGCCATATCATCCTTAAAGGGAAGATTATCAAAAATATCCGCAATGAAAAAATCCTTCGTCGGATGGCGCTCTGGCAATAATGCCAACTCTTCCTGCTTCTGACTCACCCTGCCCTCTTCGCTATTTCAGGAACCAATATATCCCCACAACGCCCGGAAACAAGCGTTTTTTTCGATATTTCAGGAATAAATTCCCCCTCGCCACCCCCAAAACACCCTTTATTGGCGGTGGATAAGTCTCATTTACCCCTCTGATTCGGGTCGATATTTCGGGAACCGGCGCTCGCATGTTCAGGAATATTCGTTCGCATGTTCGGGAACAGACGTTCGCATGTTCGGGAATCCCCCAAACCGAATAAATATTTAATATCAATCACTTAAAAAGCTATGTCCACCCCGTAACACTACTCTAACACTTTTTAACGTCAGTGTTAACACTCGCCCCCCTGTGGATAACGGCGCATTGCTTACTAAAAGAACGATAAAAAGTGTTCGCCTTCGGCTCACCCCATTTCATTATGCTCTTGATCGAGCATTGCTGACTAAATAAAAATATTCTATGGGATGCGTTGCTTCTCTTTAGAGTATTCGTTCTCTATAGATAATTTCATCCCTATAGATGGCTTATTCTACTTTAGCTAATTCTTCTCTATAGCTATATCCTGCTTTATAGTATATTATTACTATTACATCTATCCTTTCCCTTTCTACTAAAGTATCTATCTAGAAATTTCTTGCTATAAGCTGTACCCTTTCTATATAGACATTACTGTCTACTCTACTTATTCTTGCCATTTAGCTGTTTTAGCATTTATAGATATTCCATTCCTTATAGAGAATACCCCCTATTTCCCCTTTTCCTTCTTTTCCTCCTAAACTCTCTCTTTAGAAGGTTTACAGCGCATCCTCCCCATGCTATGGCTATTCTATCGCAGGAGGCCATCATATGCATGCAACCATTCTCTCAATTGCCCATCGTAAGGGCGGGGTAGGGAAAACCTGCCTCACCCTGCATCTGGCAACCGCACTGGCGACCCGGCAACATAAAAAAGTCATTATTCTGGATACGGACAGCCAGCAAAGTGCCACCCAATACCGGGCTTATGAACAGCAACATCTCTACCCAAATCAAGCCCCTCCTTATCCCATCGAAGCCGTCCGTCCCGAACAGCTTTATGAGCAAATCAAACAAAAACGGACCGAATATGACATTATCTTTATCGATGTCCCGCGTGTGACCGAAGCCAATGAAGACAGCCAGCTTACCATTGCCCTTACCTATTGCGATGCCGTGCTTATCCCTGTCGTTGCCGGTGAGCTGGAAGGGCTAAGCACCCTTGGTTTTATCAAACTCATCCGGGGAATCCAAACCTATAAAGCCAAAAAAGGATATCATTTCAGCTATCACGGTGTATTAAATAAACGCAATCGCCGCAGCGAAAATGATCAGGCAATCGCTTTCATGAAACAACAGGATGTCCCCATGTTTGAAACCTCCTTATCCGATGTCAAAGCCTTGTCCAAACCCCATAGTTTTGAATCAATCCTCAACCATAAAGAGGGTAACCAGCGATTTGCCCCTTTTTACGAAGAATTCCTGCAAAAATTTCAACCAGAGAACGCCTGATGACCAAACCTCCCAAAAGTATTTTTGAATCTCCCTTATCTGAAAACCAACTCCGCAAGGATGCAAAACAGCTTCAGCAACATCTCCTTGGAACAGAAGATCAGACCCATGCAAAATCATCTGACAAACCGCTCAAACTGGCCCATATTTATGTCGAGCCATCGCATCATAAACAAGCCAAAATTAACGCCTCGATCCGAGAGATGACCCTGCGGGACTATATTGGCTGGCTCATCACCCAGGACAAACCGGAAGTCTAATCCATATCTATTTAGCATATATAGCAATCACTATCTAAATAGCAATTACCATCTATTCATACGGTGAAAGATGCATCATGAACGCACAACAAGCCAAACAAATCCGCCTTACCACGATCATGGAGCGGCTTGGCTATACCCCACAGCTTCAGGAACGCGGCGGGCAGGAATATAAATATCTCTCCCCTTTTAGGGAGGAAAAAGAACCCTCCTTCAATGTCAACCAGCTCAAAAATGCCTGGTTCGACTTCGGGGCAGGGCAGGGGGGCAATAGTCTCGATTTTGCCATTCATTATCTGCGTAGCCACGGGCAACCCTCTCAAGTAAAAGATGCGCTGGCATGGTTACAAACAATGATAGGGCAGGGGCCTACCCCTTCTTTTTCTTTTAGTCAGCAGCGGGCGCAGCCCGCCCATGCACCGGCATTAGCCTTGCTATCGGCACAGCAACCTCTCACCCACCCGGTGATTCTAACCTATCTCACCCGCCAGCGCCAGATCCCCATATCATTGATCCAGCAATATCTTTATCAAATCACCTATGAAAACCGCCAAACCAATCGGCAATATTTCGCTTTTGGCATGAAAAATAAGAGCGGTGGCTTTGAAGTCCGGGCTGCGTCTGACAAACACGCTTTCAAATCCGCACTGGGCGGCAGAGATATCACCCTCATTCCCTCCCCAAAAGCCTGCCCGATAAACCGCGTTTTTCTTTTTGAAGGCATGCTTGACTTTCTTTCTCTGCTCGCCCTGCAACATCATCCCATCCTCGCTGGGGATGCCATTATCCTGCATTCTCTTTCCTCCTCCCATCGTGCAGCAGCAATAATCCGCCAAAAAAACTACCATGAAATTCATACCTTTTTTGACAATAACCGGGCAGGCAAGGAAGGCACCCAACAATTCCAGCAAGGTTTTGGCAAAATAGTCATTCCCCAAAGTCAGCAATTTGCCCCGCATACAGATTTAAATGATGCACTGCGGGCGAAGATGTAAAAAGATTGAATTATCATCAAACCTGAAAAAGCTAATTAAAAATGTAAAAAACATAATCAAAGTATAATGCGACAGCATCTACAATCACTCTATAAAAGGAACCTATTGTGTAGAATATTATGACATAAAAAAACACCCATCTTAATTGATAGTGAAATATTTATGCATTGTTAATTCTAAGCTTTTTCATCACTATGGAAAACTTCTCCTCGTTTTATTTTGCACTTAGAAAATGAATTAATATATTTAAGGCACCCGCGCCGAAAAAAAAATAGAATAATAGAGTTCTATTTAATTGATTCAATTTTTCGGCATGATCAATCAAATATCCGTCATCTTAGCGGTTCTTGTCTTTGTTAGCATTATTATCTACAAATATTATCAAGGGCAAAAAATTGACCTTCCCAATCTCATTAAAGCGGCCCTTTCCGCATCAATGATTCCCACCGCCTGTCTCTTATTAACCTTTGTCTTTAAGCCCGATTTACAGGCGCAAATTCAAAATTTAAGTGTTCAGATCGCAGTCGCAGGGCTGGTCCTTTTCTATGTATCTATCAAAACCATTATAGAAGTCTTCCAGTCCAATACCTCTTAAAACTTAGGGCTGCGCCCTCCGCGCACTACAATCACAATCTTTCAGCACCGTGTTGTCCCGCAAAGCGGGCCCGCCCGCACCATGTAAAAGATTCTGATTTCCGTTTGCACACCCCCGTTCGCCACGTGGCAAGGGTTGAAAGCAGCAGCTTTCCAACCCGAATCACTATGAAGGAGAAAATCATGGATAATCAGGAAATCAGAGCATTAAAGGCTGAATTGGATCAATTTACAGGAAGCGAAACCATTTATCAGCATATATGGAAGCAATATCACTATACCGAAGGAGTACGCTATCTCGCCAGACATGCTGAATGTTATTGGTTACTGGATCATATCATCTTCAATCAAACATTGAAAATACTAAAAGATCAGCCTTTTCAGCTTTGGCGAATCACCGTGTATGAAAATCAAAGTGCTCATATTACGGTAGAAGATGGGAATAAACAAAAACTAACTTCCTTCAGGCTTGACTATACAGACTTTCCTCTCAAAGAGTTTTCTCTCTGGCTGGTCAATCAAACCATTCTCTTACCCCGTGAATATTAACATGGCGAATAATTTAGAAATCTACCAAATGATGTGGCAGGAGATTCCTGTCACAATCACCTATGAAGCAGATTGGCTCGGCCTGTGCAGTCATCTGCAACTGAAAGCAAACCAAAAACTCCCCTACTCTGAAACAGGTTATCGCAGTCTATACCTTTCCAAAGAATCGGTAATAAAAAGAGGAGGTCCCGTCGCCTTTGCAACAGGACTATTGGATGAAATGGCGCAATCCCCACAATGGCAGGCTTACTGGCGAGATCAAAAGCAGCTTTCTTTGTTTTAACAACTTCCGTTTATTTTAAAAAAAATCATTTCTTCAAAATAATCTTTCCCTCATTGCCGTTTCAGCTTTGTTATTATTCCAAACCTAAAACTTTTATCATGTTGAAAATCAAAATCAAATCAGTTTCAAAGTCAATCGGACGTATGGGAGGAAGAACAAAACATCTTACGGATATCCGTAATCGTAACCAGGATAAGGATATCCATGGAAATCATAAAAACAGAGATATCCACGGGAAACGAACGGATACAGATGTTCACGGGAATCATAGATAATCCATAGTTCTCAATCATGCATCCGAAAGAGCGTTTAAGGCGCTCTTTCTTGTCATCATATCGTAACATCAATGTGCTACAACTTATTCATGTTACGATATCTCTATAGAAGTGTCTCTGATTTTTGCTATTCATTAATCGCAAATAATGATGCTAAAATTACTTCTGTCGAAGCACAATTGATTAGCACAAGATACTCTTCTCGCTATATACTTGCCTCTGAAGGATATCCTGCACTATATGCACAATTCACTAATTTATGCAATAAAGCAGGAATCAACAAATGCCCTAAACTTGCAGTAGTTGAGAGTGAAATAATGAATGCTACTCGTTTTTACACGGGTATTATTGCCGTGACGACTGCCGCTCTGAAAGATTTAAAGGAAGATGAACTGGGGTTCTTGCTAAGTCATGAAATCACTCACCATTTACAACGTCGCACTCTAAATATTAATGAAATTTTCCGGTCATCCACTTCTGTCTTAACAGCTCTGGCAGCAGTTGGTATCGCTGGCAAAAATGGCTTTCTGGACGGAAAAAGCATCTGGGGGCTATTCAAAACCATTGCCCTATTTGAAATGATTGCCAATCTATCAAATAGTCTTTTGGGGTACCCTCAAAGAATAGTAGATCGTATGCTAGAACAGGACGCTGACCGAGGAGGGCTTCTATTATCAGGGAATTTAGATGCAGCAAAAAGAGAATTGGAAAGTCATGCAAAATATGTTGAAAGAAAAAGATCAGAAATAGAATTAAAATCTGATATTCCCCTTGTAAAAGAAGAGAGAACGGAATCCGCTCCCCATCTTTCAAAGAGAGAACGAATAAGCTACCTGGAACATGTTCAACAGCAAATTGATGATGGCAAACTGGATCATTCTCGAATCAGCCGTTTCTGGTGATCATTGACCATTATTTCTATTCTTTTACCGCCTATCCACTCCGCCTCTTTAAAGTTCAGAGCATTGTGGTAGGACACCCAAAAGCCCCTATCAGCCGATTCTCCCAAAAATCTCCCTACCATTCACATCCCTACTTTCGCTGAAATGGCGAAAAATAAAGCACAATAGCCCTTTCTTCACCGTTTTCCTGCTGTATCTCCAATATAAGCTATCCCACTGCTTCAACTCCGTGTCACCCTGCCTTCCAGAGCGGGCAATCCGTTTTCTCCTGTTGGAAAATTTCTTCTTGCATTCTGCCTTCCTTCTTCGCATGGTCAATGGCGAAGCCCCTGGCGGGGTAAAGAATTGCATTTTTTGTCCCTAAAGGGCAAAAAACTGCTAATTCCTTCTTGTGACAATGCGAATCACGTAAGGCGGTCGAATGTCAGAAATTAACCCAATCAGGAGGAAAACAACATGGCTCTTACGAACATGGTAACACTTATCGGAAATATGGGATCAGACGCCCATCTTTTAACCAGTCAAAAAGACGGAAAAGAATTTACCGCCCTGTCCATCGCCACAACAGACAGCTATCAGAATGATGCCGGTGAATGGGTCGATAAAGAAACGATCTGGCATAATGTGGTAGCCTTCAGCCCTACCGTTATTGCAATGCTTAAAAACCTTAAGAAAGGAACACGTATCAAAATAGAAGGCAGTTTATCTTATCGTCCCTATGATGTTGTCAATGGTGAAGGAGACGTCATTACCAAGAAAGAGGCCTCTATCATCGCTTATAAAGTAGAACAGGCACCCCTTGTCAGGAAGAATAACGAATCCTGACAAGGAAAAGGGGGGGCTCAAGCTCCCCCCTTATTTCCCACCGCCATTCACCGGATGCACCGCCTTTTATGGATTGCTCTTTATTACAGTCCCGCTTTCAATAAATGCTCCGATTCATAATGAATCGCGCTGATAAACAATATTTCCTTCTCAAAAAACACACTGCTTTCCTCACTGAACTCCCGAATCTCAATAATGCGCCGCTCTGAAAGCAAGCGGTAAAGTATCTCCAGATGACGCCCCTTTATCATCACCGTGGCCGAACGAAAAAACAGGCGAATTCCTTCCGTTGGATCAAAATAAATCTCCAGTATTTCATGCACTGGCAGGCAATGCTGGCACTGGGTCTTCAGCACAAAACGTATGGAATGCGCCACCGCTCCATGCTGGCGAATTTCCGTATAAAATAACGCCTTTGATTCCGGCTCTGGTGCGGCATGCTCCTGCCATTTTTTCTCCGGTCTATAATGATAGGTTTGGTCCATGATGTTGTTCTTTTTCTTTAGTCAGCCCTTGCCCTGCCGGCGGCATCATAGATTGTTGCCGCTGGCGGTCAATTTCTGAAACCTCCCTGGCAGTCATTCGCTGCCCATTTTGTTTCACCGCCTGTTCCAATGCCTTTTTATCATCGGTATAAATCCGGCAGGCTTCACGCCCCCGGGAAATAGAAACATAAAATTGTTGCTGGTTCGATGCCGGGAATGAATCACCTGACTGCGCAATCAGAATATGGTCCACCGTCTTACCCTGTGAACTGTGCGATGTGGTCACATAGCCATAAGTGACATGCCCAAAGGATTTTGCCAGCGTTTTCCCTGTATGCAAACGCAAATGCCCCTCTTCGGTAAAGCCATGAATAGTGAAAATGTCCCCATTATTGATTCGGGTTCCCTCATTGGTCCTGCCTCCCTTCGTCACTCGAATCACATCCCCTTGGGCCAGTTCGAGTTTTTCCTGTCGGTAGATCGTAAAACGCTCTGACTGTTGCAGGTTAATGCGCTCCGGTTGGCCCGTTTCCGACACGGCCATTATGGTACCATTTTGAACCGTCCCTTCCACCACTTGCCAACGCTCTCCCTTACGGTGCCCTTGCGCATTCTGGTGAAATTCCAATACCAGCCCTGTTTGTTGATAATGAAACGCATCGCTTTTATGCTCCCCGGTCCAATTCAGGTTCTTTAAGACATCATAGGCCTGCCCCGCCTTGCCAAGCTGTTCTTCCTGCTTCAGCCGCTGGCGCAGGCAATCGGTCACCTCTCGCCCCTCTTTATGGGTAGGGGCAATAATCAACAGCCTTTTCCCTTTTGACCGGTGCTGCACATAATCCTCCACTAGCCGGTCCCGCCGCTTTTTCCCATCCGCCTCCTCAATCACTGCTCCCATTCGGTCCAGTTGAAACAGGGCGGCATCGCCTTTGCCCTGCGCCGCCAGCCGTACCGCCTGTTTATAAAGCTGGCTGTTTTTCTGGCGCTGAATTTTATGCACCCGTGCTACGGGGATCCCCGCTTCCTGTTCCAGAATACGCAACGCATCACCGGCAGCCACCGCACTATGCTGGCGAATATCTCCGGTCAGTAACAGCCGGGCATTTTGTTGCCGGGCAATGTCAAAAAGGGCATTCATATCCTTATTTCCCACTAATCCTGCCTCATCAACCCAAATCACATTCCCCTTACATTGCTCCTGCATTTTGGGGTTATGTAATAGCTGAGCAAGTGTATCCGCCCCGCTAAACCCTTCTGAGCGAAGCACCCCTCTGGACGCAGCGGCCGACGGGGCAAATCCCATTAGTTTTTTCCCCCCTGCCTCTATCCCGTCACGGACTTCCTTCATCAGGGTGGTTTTCCCGGTGCCGGCACCGCCAGCAATAATGGTTACCTGATTCCGGTCTGTCAGCGCATGTTCTATCGCCGCTTTCTGCCCCGCATTTAAATAAATTGCCTGCGGCTGATATTGCGGGTTTAAAGGTTCCTGTTTGCCCATCCCTTCGCGCACATACCGCAACAGGCGATATTCCTCCGCCACAGCTTCGCGGGTCGTAATGTAACATTGATTTTTGATCTCTCGCCGGTAATATTCGCCCTGTTGCAGCGCAGGCTCCAGCTCGCGCGGCAGAATCTCCCCATAACCTCGCCGCAATGCTTCCGCCTTGAGCTGATACTCCTTTACCACCGTTTTTCTTTCAAATAAATGCCGGCCGGCGCGCGCCACCGCCTCTTCTGCGCTCACACCCTTCTTCTTTTCAGCCGCTTTGTCACTGGCAGATGATTGTGCCAGTGCTTCGCGCTCCTCATCCGTTAACCAACGACGCCAGCGATCACATAAACGACTCCAGGGCTGTCCCGCCTGTTTTTGGGCGCGGGTTAAGGCTCCAAGCTGATCTTTCTGCCGGGCAGAAATCACGCCATGTTCCTGTTGCTCCCGCCGGGCACGTGCTTCAATCGCCACCGTCCGACGGGAAAATTTCTGCAAGGTCTGATCCGCAATATTCGCCACTTCCCAACTAAGGCCTCGCCGCTGCACGGAATATCCAAGCTGCACCATCGCCGCCGCCATGCGGGATTCAAAGGCCGCTTCATAATAGGGTGCCTGCTGCTTGATCGGTCCAAACTCCCCCGCCTGAAATCGCTGTGCCTTTTCATTCCAGGTTGAATTTATTGCAAAACAATGGCGGTGCAAATGCGGATCCGGCACCCCGTCAACGGGCCGGCTGGTCCGGTGGGTAAAGGAAGCCCACATCATTTCACCCGTTGGTTGATAATGCTTGTCCTTTCCCTGCCCCGTCTGCGTGCATATCCGCCTTTCAATCTCTTTCATGGTGCGTTCGACCGATTGTTCAAACGCCTGCAAAATGCGCGCATCCCCGGTCACCGCATAAACCACACTCACCGACTTGGGAACGGAAAATGTAAAATCATACCCCACTTTCCGGTCCACACTATGGCGAGGATTTAATCGCCCCCCATCCGGTGCCTTATTATGGCAAAGGGCGACAAAATCCTCCTTTTGTACCTTGCCGGAAAGCCCCAGCCTCGCCGCCGCCTTCCCGCCCCACGCGCCAACGGTCTGCTCCTCTTTGGCAAAGTAATCGGCCCGCTGCAACCCTTCATCAAAATATTTCGCAGCCCCCGCCGCATTCTTGCTTTGCGTTATCCGTAGCATATTATATAAGCTTCAAAGCCCCCTCTTTTTTAATTCCTACAGGCATCTCGTCTAAGCAATGCTTAAAAGAAAAACAGCCCATGCAAAAAGAGAAAAAACCGATTTAGAAAAGAGAAAAACAGAGCCCCATCTTGCCTGTCTCGCAGGGCCTATCCAGAAGAAAAAAGGGGCAATAATATTCAAGACCAATCCCTTACATCACCCGCTCACCCCTAAGATTTCGTTATAAAAAGCTCGCTAACCTGCCCCATCATTTTCCTGCCTGAAGCGATCCTCCAGCCACCGCACCGAACTTCTCAACCGGCCATAATCCCATTCACAAGGATCATATTTCACAATGTCACGAATCAGCTCCAGCGCCAGCTGGTCAATCACCTCATTTTCCCCCCTTTCTCCATGAATATATGTTTTCTGACACAGGGCATTCCAGTATGTTTCCTTATGGACAATCTCCTCCTTGCGGGCAATCACATAGTTAAAAAGCGCCAGTGCCCGGTCTGTATTTTTAGGCGTATAGAACCCTTTTTGAATGCAGGTCGCCAAATAGGTGATCGAATCCAGATTCCCATTCACTGCCCGCTCTCTCACATCCGCAATCTCTGCATCAACAATCACATCCAGCATATTATTCCTTTCTTCATTCTGCTCGCACTATTCCTGGATACCGCTCACTTCACAGCAAAAAAACCGGTATGTATAAAACCCGTTTCCAGCCAATATTCAAATGGTCCCCATCTAAAGTGACTATAGCATAAATTGCTATTAAAATCAATTGATTACAGCTCTCTGCCCGCCGTTTTTCCCTTGCTCACTGCCGGGGTAGGAGAAGGCTGAATTTCCGGATCATAAACCGGCTTTTCCCTGGCAATCTCGCGGGAACGGTAAGTCACATTATCACCTGTCTGTGTATTATCCGGCGCCTGGTATCGTTCCTTCGTTGTCAGGCCCTCCTTTTTCAGATTTTGCCCTTCCCGCAACGCTTTTTCCTTTGCTTGCTTAGACATTCCATCCGTCGCATTGGTCTTGTCTCGCGGTTGCGAATGAAGCGTCTCTTCCGATTTGCTCTTGCCTTGTGCTTTGGCGGTATGGCGAGATGTTGCTTTTTTAGTTCGTTCCTGAAAATTCTTTGCCACCTGGCGGATTAATCGAGTCCATCCCATTGATGTTGATGTTTTTCATATCCCGTTGCCTGGCAACGGGATATGGGTGAAAAAATTAATCAGACCTCTTTCATTACTCCCCAATCACATGCCTGTTATTCTCCTGCTGCATGGGGTTAATCATTTCGCCGGCGATTTCTGCATCCACCTGCGCCTGCCTCATTCTTGCGGTATTATCAAAGGCACGGAATGTGACATAAAAAAAACAAACCGTTGCCAATAGCAGGAATTTCCCATAGACTTCATACCCCGCATAGATGAAATAAACACCAATGGCGAGTAACATCAGCGGTTGCCAAATCTGCATCCACCGATCTTCTGTCATTTTCCATAATGTTTTGGGGTTCGCTTCATGATCCACCAGGCGCAATGGTTTTAATATGGCACGAATCACCGGATAAACCACACTGTCGCCAATGCCATAATCCAGCCGTCTGATAAAACCGGGCTTGCCACTATTACGCATATTCCACCAAGCCCCCACTTTGCGCCAAATAGCAAAAATGGCAAACAGAATCCCGTGAATCATAATAATCGGCGCACTCAACGTCTCATCCACCACTCCCGTTTCCGGTTCCTGTGAAAAAATAGAAATATTAAACAAAACCACCAGCCAGATCAGCGCAAAAATGCTTTCGCTTCTCTTCGCAACCCGCAACCCCATATTCTTATTTAGAATAACCATCAGTAACATGGTATTGGCATTTACCAGAATCCAAAAAATACGTTTGGTAAAAGAGTACCAGCCATTAGACATATAATCACTATAGTCATCCAGAAACATGGTCTCATTATTTTGATCAGGTTGATATTGCATAAGAATCAGTATTTTAGGATTAATTAATAAAATAGAGTGTTGAAGCGGTGCAAATGCACCGCTTCACATCATTTGTCGTGTCATCTCTGCTACCATGTAGCAGCGTTTGATCGTCTAATGGATCAATCAGTCGCTCACATCCAGGGTTGCTTAAAGGATACTTTCAGATAATTTCTTCCATTGCTAAATGTCTTTCCCGTGGCTGTCACAATCGCATCAACTCTGCCGCCATAATGGATACCACCACGGGCAAGCATGGTAAAATCACGGGGCATTACCTGATAATGGTAAGATTCCGACACCCCCGCATTGCCGGCAAATTGTTGTATCTGGACCGAACTGGTCCCCAAGCGGTGAATTCCCATCCCAATGGTCTTACTGGCAAATTCATTGGTAATGTGGTTATTCTGGGCCAGAAAAATCTTGTGGTTGGTCAGTGCCAGCAGGGAATTCACCCGTTCTTCCGCCATTTTACCACTCCCTCCAATTTGAGCATAAAGATTACTCACATTCTGGGTCATCAGGACGGATCCCGCACGCGATGAACGGGCCGTTGAAAGAAAAAGAAAGTCATACGGCGAAATAAAATGCTGATATTCATCAATCCATAAGCAAACCGGGTTGGGTAAAACCGTCACATCCCGTTCCTCAATGCGCTTTTGCAGCACATGCTTCAGCATAATTTGTGCCAGCTTTGCCGCGTAATCATATTGTTGGATTGGTAAATTAATCAGGACAATCTTCCCTGAAAGCATCTCATCCAGGCTCAAAGTGGTTTTACCACAAAATAACTGGCGAAGCATGATTGACGAAACAAAAGGTTCTAAGATGGAACCCGTCATACTCAAAATAGAGCTTTGGGTGCGATCCGCCATATATGGCATTTCCCGAACAAAATAATCCTCCACCTGACGAAAGCCTTCATGCTCTTCGCCACAAAAGGAAGCCGCCTTTGCCAGCATCTGCCAGCAATAGGAATGGGCGCAAAATTGCTTATCACGCATCTGTTCCGGCATTTGCGGCGCACTACTATGTAAACGGTAAAGGGTCAAAATATTCAGCGGCTCCCTGGCCAGCTTTGCCAAACATATCAACCGGTGGAGCCTCTGCCGGTTCATTTGTTCCCAGTAGGCTTCCACCTCCTTGCTATTGCCCTGGCTGGTCAATCCCGCCAGAATCATCAGCGTATCCACAATCGTAATCGCCTCCTTTTCCTGATAAGCCTCCAGAATATTAAACACATCCTTATCATCCGGCCCAATCACCACTAAATCATCTAGCCGATGCGCTGCCTCTACCCATTCTATCCATTGGTGAATATCCCCCGCCTTATATAAAAATACAATGATCCCTATCCGCTCCGGGGGAGGAACTCCCTTCACATTCAGCAGGTTTTTTGCCAGATAATACCCCACCGTAGACGTCTTCCCCGTCCCCGTCGAACCCGCGATAAAAATATTTTCAAACAAATCCCTCACCGTGAACTGATCATCAGGGTGGTTTTGATTGCTAAGAGTAAGTAAAGGACGATCCAGAGTACTGGAAAATTTATTCTTACGCTGGAAAAAGCTCATAATTGTTCAAATTTAACAGGGTTCAGCCTCTTATACCGGTTTTGTCATGAAAGCCTGCATAAGAAGCCAGCCAGTATGCTGGCTTGAATCATTCTATCACCCATTCACCTGATTTTTACAGATGACCGAATTGGTGCTGGCGCACAACTGTGCGCCTATGCACCGTAAGCCTGCGCGGCGTTTGAGCATTGCAATAAAAATGGCTCTGTTTTATTGCAATTAATTATTGTGCGTATTGGAAAGAGATGTTTCAGTTTCCTGAAAATGACTGGTTATTTTTTTGTGCTTGCTTACAGGAAAAGAAAGGGGAAGTCCTGTCAAAAACTCAACATCTATCCCTAAACTGATCCAGTAATATCCAAAAAAACGTTTTGCTGCTTCATGAAGCCCATCATGATGCTTGTCTGCCTGATAAATATTGATGAGAGTAATTTCAGGCAACCCATCAAGCGTATAATTTTCGATCATTCTTCTGAAAACAGATTCCTGATGACGATGGAGCATTTCCGGATGATCCTGATAATGATAGAAATTCACTTCCGGAGTATTTAAAATCAGGTCAGAAAAACATAGCAGGTAACGTTTTCCGGGCTGCTGCCCTAACCATTTGAGCCGATGATAAATATTTCGGTGAATAAAGGAGAAATCTGTTTCCGGTCCGGGTTGATTCAAACTGTCAAGCATTCGCACAATCGAGCCATGAAATTGATCCAGTGCTATCTGGTGAGTGATTTCCTGACGTTGCCAGAACCCCTCACTCGCAGATAAATGAATCGAGACCGCCTGAATATTTGATGTCTCCCCGATCTCGCTAAAATTAACCGTAACCGCTCCCCAACTATCTTTTTTCCCATCGGCCAATGCAAGCTGGCAGATATAATCTGCCAGTGCATGATGGTCTATATCAACATTATTGCCATCCGTTTTATCAAGTATAATTTCAATGGTATTTGCAGGAAAAACATCCGAGCTACAGCCAGTAATACTGAATGTTAAACAACATACCAGGAGCAGCCCCGCGATGCCATTGAGGAGAGTGGAATCCGTAGAATGATTGCCAGATCCCTGCCACTGCGTAATGACTGGATGCCGGTATTTCTTCCTGACCTGTTGATTGGTAAAACGATACTGCTCAAGTGCTTTTTTCTTTGCTCGCTCAATCTCATCCAAACCGGCTTCATAATGGGTTTTCCACATTTTTAGGGCATGGTCCGCATCTATTTTTAGCTCTTGCAGCCGCTGTGCTTCATGGCTTACTTTTTGTTCTGCTTCCTGCTCAATCCCTAACTTAATAGCCGTACAACGATCTTCATGATCTTGTTTGATCGTCTCTATTTGCTGCGTAATTGTTACTATTTTTTTAGGTATCTGCGCTCGCTCCTCGGCAACCGCAAAATAATGGCGATGCTGATAATAAAGACTGGTCGCATAAACAGCAATCGCAGCAATAATAAAATTAATCAGCAGGTAAACCATCTTAATGAAAAAACTAATATCCATTGAAAGCCTGAAGGCACTCATCAAAAGGCAAAATAAAATGGTAAAGCCCAGGGAAATCCAAATGTGTATTTTTTGTCCATTCTGCCAGGCAAAGCCAAGCCGTTCTGCGGAATATCCCTGTAAAGCAGCAAAGAAAAAACCCAATAACAAGGCGGTTAGATTGGTATCGCCAAATCCCTGACTCATAAAGGAATAGAAATTAACCTGAATCTCCACAATAAAAAGCATCACCAACAGACTAATGAATATTCCCCGTCGATGGTACCAGTGCCGCCGGGGAGGAATGCCACCATAATCTGTGGTTAGCAACTGGTGATGTTCGGCATTACAGTCATCAAGCCGTTCTTCCAACTGCCTGTTTTCTTCTTCTAGTTCTGCTATTTTCGCGGCGACCGTTTGTTGCGTTGGCGAGTAAAGATTGGCTGCAACAAGAAGCTGGCGTTTCTTTGGTTTAAGCTCCTGTAGCAGTTTCTCCTTGTCAGGTGGCTCTTCAAGGCCTGATTTTGCTTCCTGTATCTTCCTTTCCAATGCCAGCATCACCACCGCATTATGATGGTCCAGTTCTTGTCTCGCTTTCCCGGCTGCTTGTATTATTTCCCGTTCTGTAGATCCCGGAACTTCTTCCACCCGGGGTAATCCCTTCGCGCCTTCAACTCCGCCTCTGTCAGCTAGTCGCTGAAGTTCTTCCTTATAATGCTGTAGCAATTGATTCAATGCATGAACCGGTTCTTTTAATAGATGGGGAGATTTAACCAAGCCCTCCTTTTCTGGTAATGATACCCCTCTTTCCCCTTTGGGAAGACGATCATTTTTCATAAATGAACGCAGTGTCCCTAAAATTTTTTTTCCAAAATCCACGCGCTTTGATAAAGCAGCGATCGACGATAAGATTGCCATTTCTCTTTATTTTTTAAATGATTAACCAATAATGATGAGGTGCAATTTATCGGTTTACGCAAAGGGTTCCTATGGGCAGGGATACCTTAGGTAGGGATACCTATTTCATTATTCATGATGAATCATGTATCTTTAAATTATGGCGATCTCATTCTTAAAAGTGAAAATACTCCGGTTAAACGGGGTCATATATATTGATCTGCTACATGTTATTCATTCATAGTAAATAACTGGATTCCCATGAAAAAAAATGATACAATAACAGGCATGAAAAATACAGGTAATGCATTTCACCTAGTACCGATAGAGGAGCCTCTAAAAGTGACTGATAAGAATGATGAATCACAGGATCAGGAAACACCGAAAAAGAAAGATAGCATAGAAAAGAAGCCCCAAAAGAAGATACAAGACATCTTGCGGGAGAGGCGTAGGGCCCATATGCCAAAATTATCTGAAGAAGAACAGTATCGTCAGGATTCGGAAGATCTTGAAACAGCATATCAACGTGCAAGTGAAGATACAGAAAAAGTAGAGACAATCAATCCTGATAATACTAGAGTAGTATTGACTAAAATCTACCTGGAAGATATTAAAAGGCGCCGTGAAATCGATGAACGGAAGCGACAAGAAAAGGATGATAAAGAAGGTGAAGGTCCAACTCGCTAATTTATATTAGATTTATGTAATCTAGATAATAAGCTACTTCTTTCGCGGACTTTAAAGAGGGATCAAAATATTTTCTTGCCCTGGCAAGAATTTGACTATTGTGATTATTAATTGTTTTTCTTGCCACACCAAGTTCCTCGGCAATTTCCTGATTTGTCAATCCGTCATAATGCAAATCAATAATTTGAATATGCCTTTCTGTGAAAATAGCTTGATCGTCTATGAAATGCGGATAAAAAAAATCAGTAGCAGCTTTCTTATGAAAAATCTCCATTGCTTCTAAGCTCTTGTCGCGCTCAATATAGAAGCTCGCTTTTTCCAAGAAAAAATAATCTGTTGTAAATTCTCCAGTAATAGAATGCCAATGAGTAATACAAGTCCTTTTTTCTTTACCTAACACACTAATTTCACTATATCGACTAATATCCAGAAGGTTTCGGTAACGATGTTCCATTGCTAATAGCAAATGGTACCCATTTCCATGATTACCTAACGCATCCTTTCGAGCGATGAGGGCTTTCATTGTTAAATCATAACCTTCCACCCATGGTTTAAATTTCGTATAAATCAACTTGTGATATAACTCATGGGTAATTTCTTGTTCATCAAATCCAAGCGTTGCTTTGGTATTGATTGCCTTCACAATGTCACCCGTTTCCCCATCTTCGATAATGATAAACGTTTGATCATAACCGAAACTTCCTGATCTTTTGGTGAGTTCGGCAAAAGGTTGTTGCAAAAAGCGATTTTGATGTGATCCAGCAAAAGCATAGCGTTGTCGAGTTCTCATAGAATTTTGATTTTGATTTTAAAAAATCAAGTCATGGTTTTTTCGCTTTGCATATCAAATGGTAAGTAAAAGCTATAAATAAACCTTCCATTTGCTTTATAGTCAGCAATTTAAGAAATTATCTTTATTTTTCAAACTTTGAATACAGTTAATTTCTTACATTAAATATTTATGCTGAAATTTTATCTATTTTTTCAGCACAAATAAAATAGACAGATTTATGCTTATTAATGTCGAAATTATCGTATTTTTTTTGTATTTTTATTTATAGCAAATAGATAGGCCTATGCAAAATAAACAGGGTGGCAGAACGCCGGCACCGAATATTCCCGGTGAACTCATTCAAACGATAAAGGAATATAAGGGGTTTGGGCATAACCCCTTCACCATACAAGAGCCAAGTACCTATTCTCTGGCCCAGCAATATCAAAGTATTGCCCGCACCATTCATGAAAAAATCTATCACTATATTAAAAACCACCCTCAAGACGAACAAGCCTATCAAATTATTGAAGCGAAATTACATAAACAAGGAGCGGAAGATTTTAAAAAAGGCATTTACCCCACCGAAATACTCGATGCTAAAACATTAAAACGGTGTATCCAAAGTGAGAAAGGCTCCAACTCTACCCAGGACATCCTGCGGCTTTTCAAAAAGATCGCCCTTCAGGAAAAAGAACTACTAGACCATTACCGAAATATTGCGGGCTACTATTATCAGCACGTCACCCATAGCACCACCCATAAAGTTGGAAAATTTCAATATTCGCTCTATAAATTTGCAATTCCCGGTTCACAAAGGGGAAGTTTCACCCGATATATTGACGATACACACAACCTTCGAGACATCCCGCTCAAAGTGGAAATGGCGGATGCAAAAACTATGGTAGTCACTAATGCTGACCGAACCAGCCTCTTAACCTTCTATATTTATGTCGGTGATCTAAAAAACACTCCCCCCGCTTTCCTTCAAGGGGTTTTTCTTTACCGTAATCGCTTTGGTAATATGGTCGCCAATCTTGTGGTTTTTGAACGTTGTTCCCAGCAACCAGAGGAAGGGGAAGAAGAAGAAAGATTCATTAAAAGTTTTAAAGCTGAAAGAGAAGCAAACGAAATTCCTACATCCCCTAATCCGGTTCCTGTAGACAATACCAATATTCCAAACCTTACCGTTCGCAAGAATATTCAGTACTTTCTGGCTCAATATGCAAAACCGTTGAAGACTTTGCTCTTTGACAATATTTTTCCATTTAATTTTCAAAAGAGAACCGCCTTTGATACGGAAAATTTACCAAATCGCCCTCTTTTTTATAATCGTACCTACCGGTTAACCGGCTTCTATCATATTTATTTCCCTGAACTTTTTCCCTGGAAAGAGAATGAACTTTTCCCCAAACAGAATGAAGATTTCTCCTCCGTCGGTGTTGGCAAACTCCAGATATATACCGGAAAAAGCACCGGAAAACTACGATGTGAACTCTATGTTAAACGCAACAGTAGTACAACTCTCAAATTTAGGGGTTCCGTGGTGAATAATCAGCTTAACAGTTCCTCTTTCATTATTCTCTCTGTTTATTTAAAGCCGGATGCCCATCGTTATATTAACATGGTGCTGAAAGTCACCAGTGAAAATATGCTGACCGGTTCTTTTAATATCAGCTACCTACAAACGGGAGTCTTTGGTTCAGGCCTCGTGATTGCATTGCGGGATAAAGCCAATCATAGCAACAAAGACAGAGAAGAAATCATGGAAGCCGATGCGATTTACGCGCAAAAAGAACATCCTGACCATCCTGCGAATATTGTCAATTTTCTTTCACACCGCAAACAATCTCTGGTGCCTGTTCCAGACATAAAAGAACTGGAGGATCATCATGACAATCCCTATGAAGGCATCTATATGATGCATGGCAAGAAAGGAGAAGACACTTGTATTAACGGCATTCTGGTCCTTCATAAAAACGGTTCCGCCATACATGAGGATACCCAAGGCAACCGATCTTTCGGAGAATGCGAAATGACAACCCATACACTGGATTTCATTTTTCGTAATACCTACTCCAAACGAAAGTGGTTTTGTAGCGCTCGAATAGATAGTGTTTCTCCCATCGCATACCAAAGTCGTTATTTGGCAATAACCGGTGGAGTATCAATCAGTCAGGATCACAAACCGTTAAGTTGTCATTATGTGCTTGAGTTCATCCAGAAGCCACATATCTTTTTAAGCAATCTTACTGCTTTTTTCAAAGCTCAAAAGTCAATTATCCCTTCGGAGATTCAAGATTTTATTCGCCAGTATTTCCCGGTAACAAAAGAGACACCACTCTTTTTCAGAAAAGATGACTTAGTAAGGTTGACCGCAATAAAAAATAGTGGAGCCGATTAGAATCAGTAGTGAAAAGGGTGAATTTATCGTATTTTCAAGTTAACATGACTTGAAAATACGATAAAAATCTACAATGCATCAAAAAGGTTAAGATTCCCCACGCGATAAGTCATCGCCATAGAACTGACCTGAAAAATATCGGCTAACTGCCGAATCAGCGAATCAAAATCATCCTTCTCATCCCTTCCATTTTTCTGACTCAATTCCTCCAATACTCCGCCACTAAGTTCAAAATATCCCTTTTTACTATCCTGATGCAGCAAAGAATCAATTTCCTCGCGCAGAAATGTTTCCGGCATTAATAACGCTGCGGGAAAAGCATTCGCCTCACGTTCCTGTAGGCCCGTACCTTAATAAAGTGAATCCGTATTCTAATCAAATATTCAGATAATTCAGTGTCATGCCTCCATCCGCCGCATAACCTCTGCTACCGTCACTGCTCCTCCAGCGATAGTGAGTAATCCTCCAATTAATTGAACCAAGCTGTTACGGCTGCTCATCATTCCAATACCAATAAAGGTTGCAGCGGTACCTCCGGTTAATGCCTGATCGCTATAAGCAATGCCATATTGCACTTCATTCGCAAAATGCTCACAATTATCTGCAATCAAATGATAGCTTTCTCGGTCCCGTTGAGCGAATGCACGCTGTATAGCTGTCCATCGCTCCTGGTCACTGCCAGTAAAGCGACGAATCCGATCTACCTTCATCGAAGGCAGAAAGCGAAAAATGGTTGGGCAATCCAGAATCTTTACACCATCCCGGTAATTTGCCATAAAAAGCGTATCCCCCAAATAAATGACATAATGATCCAGCAGGCTCCGAACAAAGCCTTTATCATGTTCTTTCACTATAATGGCATCACCTGGTTGCAAGTGATATTGATAAATAAAGGCTTGAAGTGCCTGTGTTTGCTGCCAATTGCATGCTAAGTTTAATGTTGTCATAACTTCATGTTATTATGATACTTAAATAAATCAGAGAGATGACCTCCCTGCCATCTCTCCTTTTTTACTCAACCACGAGGTGGGTAGGGATCGTTTCCATAGCTGTTACGTTCCCGTATTTGGCCATTACGTCCATGAATAAAAAATTCCGCACCTTGATTGCGTGATACATCACGACCATACTCAATAGCAGCTCCCTGTGTTGGAAATACTTTGGTAGCTCTACTGCTACCGCCTCGTTTGAGCGCCCATCCTTCCGGATGACGCACCACATGCTGTGTGGTCTTTTTCATATTACAATAGTTTTAATTAAAAAAAATCTTGTCGAATCAAGCTATGTCACAAAACAAAAACGACTTCATTATCACGAATAAAAAAATGAGATTTACACCCTATCTGTCGATGAATGGAAGGGTAAATAGAAAACTTTCTCTTCGAATGAAACTGTATTCGCCAATGAGGCTTTGATTCTGTCAATGTATTCAGAATAATAGTTTCCCCGCAGCCACATGGGCATCTAAAATAGATGCACCATTTATATCCATCAATCCCAACATAAAATATATGATGACCTGACAATATAGTAGGGGGAATATCATCAATATTGATAAGTCGATAGGTCGATCTTTTGAGCCGTAATATCTGTAAGAACCAACCTGTCAGCCGTTTAAAAATCCTCTTTACCATGGGCTACTAATTGACTCAATTCAGATAGGGAAAGTAACGGCTCAAGATCGCCTCGTCCAATATATTTGGTGAATAATTTGTTGGAGGTAACATCTTCTTTATGAAGATAATAATTATCGACTTCTTCCCATTGTTGAATATTAAAGTCCTTATTCTCATCATATCGGTAATGAATGAGCCGCGCCTTAAGCTCAGATACCGCTTTCATTGCAGCACTCATATTGACATGAATAACAGCAGGGCTTTCTACCTGAGCATTGTGAATATATCCATCGTTGAGCCGTCCCTCAAACTCTTCAGGATTTTTCCGTTGCAGACTAGCTGCTGTTAACATTTCAACAGAATAGACTCTTCTTGCCATGAGAGATTGTCCAGGCTTTAGATAATGAACACTGTAACAGATTTTATCGATCCCACCTTTCCCGTTTGCCATGAGCTTGACCCCAATATCAATATAAGGAATCAGATAAAATGTAGCGATCAGATTGACTAAATGTCTCCCGTCTACAGAGTCCATACACCCAAAGAGAATATCGCAAGTTGAAAGTAATCGTATGACATCGATATTATCGTAAAGGTTAACAGGGAAACTCTGAATGCGAGTACCACTCCCATATTGCTCCATTTCTCGCTTGAGGACATCTGTCTTTAACTGGCCAACATCGTGTATTTTAGTTGTCAAAATGCGATTGAGGTTTTTCGCTTCAATCCTATCAGGGTCAACTAAAAAGAGTTCACCGACTCCCAACCGTGTAAGGCATTCAGCTACAGGGCTTCCCGTTCCAGAGCAGCCAATAATACCAATGCGCAGTTTTTTAAATAAGCGTACCGTTCCTTCACCGAAAGCTTGAATATTTCGAATATCAAATTCTCCAAATTCTTCATTTTTCGAAAGTGCATCCCAAATATGAATATCATCTCCACTGACTTTGATGCGATCTATTTCGGTGAATGTCATATCAGGGGTGATAAACCGTCCAAACAACGTTTTATCTGGCAGCATAATAAGGCTGGCATGAGGACCATCATCTCCAATCCATCCATAGATTGAGTCAAAAAGCTCTTTATCTGAAATGGTATCAATGTCTGAAAAGAAACGTCCCCCTCCAGGATGACAATGAATCTTGGCAATTGACATATTTTTATTCATTGCCTGCTCTAAAAATGGTTTAATAAGTGTCGTTGACCATTTTACCTGATCAGGGGTTCGATGATAGCAATCTTCATAAGGAATAGGAAATATAGCATGTACAACAAGTCCTTGATTGTCTGCAAATTTACTCCTCCCGCAAAGTGCAATAGCAACGGCTTCTTTTCCATCTCCTGGAAACAAGTGATTCTTAAGTGTTTCATGCTGTGATCCACTTAAGGAAAAAAAAGTTTTCATAGCATGCTTATTTTATAAATTCTCTTGTAAGCCAGTGCTTCACAAGACTTAAATGGGTTGAAATATCATCAATGCCTGGTCGCCATGGATTTGTATTCGTATAATGCCGTGACCACCTCTGATAGGTTTTTCCTTCAATTGATTGATTCCTCAATGCCTTTATACCCTTACCATCTGATCGCCGCAGCTCAGGATGAAAATACACCATATCCAATTTACTCGTTGGGTAGCCAGGCGTAATCATGATAGCGACATCAGCATGCATATGACTATATCCTTCTGGTATAGGAAATTCTCTAATAATCAACCATTGCTGATTTCCCTCTCTTAAGGCTTCCCATTTAAAGTTACTTGCATTCAAAAACGCTTCATCTTCCTCCGGAAGCGCGAACGCCCTCTGCTGAGGGCGTCCTTCTGTTTGATCTAATGGTAGTGTCATGAAGCGTTCAACGCCACATGTTGCTAAATCAACTTTCTCATCAAGCTGCACTTCCTCGACCCGACCAAAGCGGAATCGTTGGTTCACCTGAAAACGTTCGACGGGAGTTTTCCCCGCCAATAGCAAAATTTCTCGACCTGTAATACATTCCTTATCCCATTTGTATTTTTTACCATCAATACGCAGCAGATATTTTCTGCCTTTAGGAATAGGTTTGCCTGCTTTTGCAAGGGCTTCGACATCTACATACCCTTCGCGGTTTTTTAAATTGTCCATTATAATGGATTTAAAAAATTAAAAAATACCCTCATCACAGTAGTGCTGAAGTCGTTACTACTGAAAATGAGATAAACCAAAAATGAACCGTGAATAGTAAGGAGATTGACAAGAAGAGAATGCCCTTGCCCAGAGTATGAAAAAAATATTACCTTTGTTAGTGCTAAAAATACTTAGGGGCTGGAGAGCATTGTGCTTTCTGGCCTCTCCTTTTCACAGTTTTAATTACTTTACTCTTATAAGCTAATCGTTTTTAATGTGAATGCTTTACTATAGCGAATAATCTGATATCCCTTCACATTTTCCTTCCACGCATCTTCCTCATGACTTTTTTCTACAATTTTTCTAGTTGTCATTTTGCCAAATTTTCTTGCAACACTTTTCATTGCCTCAAGTTCTACTTCACTGAAAAGGGAATCATTAAATGTATGTGTCGCCCCAGGTAAATGCCTTTCCTGAATGACACCATCATTACATTCATTGTATTCTATTTGTATATAACCTTCCCGATCTGCAAATTCATACAGGCTGCCAAAATTTTGTGGTACAGGCCCATATTGTATAGCACGATACTTTGATCCACTAATGGAATAACATGTCGTTTTATAGTTTAGAAAGTCCGAATAGAAGAGTAGTTTGTTCATTTTTGTTTTATGTGGCTCCCCTGCTTCAACTGCAAAAAAAGACAACATGTTACATAACTTCTCAAGGTTTGGTCTCACAAACCCCGTCTCTTCATTTGGACGATCTCTTCCAATCAAATAATCAGCTAGCCTAATATTATACCATTTACTTTCTTTTTTCTTTTGGATAAGCTCATTTGTCCTCTTAAGTAACTTAGTATATTCCTTCGGACCTAGTGTTTCGCTAAGTTCTAAGACTCGCTTAAATTCTTTCGGGCTTCGAATCATTTGAATAAGTCGCCCATTAGAAATACTCGGAATTTCACCCTTTTCATAGTTTCGGTACTGGTTAATCCCAAAGCCAAGTATTTCAGCCATTCTAGCGGCTGACACTCCATATTGTTCTCTAATTTCCTTTATTTCTCCGGGGAACGGTAGATTATGCTTTTCCCTGTATTGATTATGAACTTGCACTAGATTAAATGCAATTAGTTCATCACTCTCAAATTCTTTACCTGTTTTGGAATCCTGATAATAATGATAGAGTATATTATACTTCTCTTTTCGAAATACTCGTATATCAGGCTTTGTTAATGGTTGATTGTTTTTGTTGATTGCGATCACCATAGCTGCATTTTAAGATAGTTAGGAATGGTTTCTAGGGTCGATATAACATCCAGAAAGATGTATAGGTGGGTGGGATCATGGGGTATCGGTATACCTATAAGTAGTATTTTTTTATGGATTGATTTTCCAAAAAAAATAATATGTTCATTTCCCTTATAACATTCATCTATGTAATCAACAGCATCCAATTGCTGTAAAATTGTTCTTAACTTCTGAGTTGATAACTCAAGTTCAAGCATTAAACTCGTAGTATCTATACTAATCCTATGATAGAATAGTTTTTCTTTTGCTATACGGAACTTAAATACCTGTAACGCTTGTTCTACTAATTGCTGGGGTTCGCTCTGTTTTAAAACCATCGAGTTTTAAATTATATACAAATTTAAGAATATGGTTCATCATAATAGGGTTTTGTTGAGTTTCGGTTATTCATTGCAATAATAAGAATTATTTACTAAAAAAACAAATTGCACTTGTGAGTGTGATGTTTTATTTGGGAATAAATCGCAACTTTAAAGTTGGATTTTGATAAAAATAAGCCTTCCGCTCACTATTTAAATATGCCACTTTAAACAATATTGCTGCATTAACCCCAAATACATAATGGATACTCTCTCTTTTCACACCAAGACTTTCCCTCATTAAGGCTACTTTCCATGAAAGATTTCTTTTCGTCACCCTAAAAGCTTAATCAATGTCACAGTCAGCCCAACAATGGCTAAAGAATTCATAAACATAAATTTGAATAGATCAATTTTCACTTGGGCAATTTCTTGCTTCACCCTACCTTCAACATCTGCAATTTCTTTCTTAACCTCTGCGATATCCTGCCTCGTTGCCACGCCCGTCAGGCTAATTTCCTGCACAGCCTGCATAAAGCCTTCCGCCTGATCCTTTGAATAGCCTTTTTCTTCCAGTAGCTGCACAATGCGATATGTATCCATGTGTAAGGTTGCAAATTCCATCGTCTCTTAACACCTCTTTATTTAACCCTATTATCCTACCATTTTTAATGAAGTTTATCAAGAAACCCTTTCATTACACCTTCTCTGCCTCACATCGCATCCCTATTACCTTCAATCCTCCCATGCGGGTTAGCTCATACTTAAATAAAAGAAACCTTGCCCTTTCCTTTTTCTTTTAGCCCGCACTCACTCCTTCCCCAGATTTGCCCCGCCTCATATTCCCCCTAAGCTGTCACCACCTTTGATACAAAGCCAGTCGCCAGCTCAAGGGACCAGGGGAATAATCCGCCGGGCAATGGGTCACTTAACGAAATTTCTGCCGGCCCCGGCCCCATCGCCTTTTTGACACCGCCTTTCAGCCTTGCGGTTCCTCCCTTTTACCTGGCCACAAAGTTACGGCATTACAAAACGCCTGCAAGGGCCGGTCGTGCCTCCCTTTCAGCAATCATTTTTTTCATCTCTGTCGCTCCTGAAAATAATCATCGCCTTTCCCTTGCAGGCGTTTTGTAAAGCCTGTGTCCAGTTCGGGATAAAAGGGAGGAAACCTCAATTAAACATGTCGCCAAACAGGTCGAAAGCGGCCGGCGGCTGAAGTTTTTCCTGCCGCTCCCAAAAGAAGGGAGTTTCCTTATTAACCATCAGGCATATCGCCAAAAATCACCACCATTATGTGTTATAAAATCCCTTATGAAGTCACCGAAATTAAACTGATCTACGAAACAAAAATCAGAGCCAAAGACCGCCCTCAAGTCACCAGCTCACAAGATGCTTATGAAATATTACTCGCTAACTGGAGTGAACAAATCGGCTTTATCGAAGAATTCTACATTCTGCTGCTTGATCGCTCCAACCGTGTCATGGGACATTATCGGGTTTCACAAGGCAGTATGGCCGGCACGATTGTCGATCCCAAAGTGGTATTCGCTGCCGCACTGAAAACCCGCAGTAGTGCATTAATCCTCGCCCATAATCACCCCTCCGGCACGTTGCGCCCATCACCGGCAGATAAAGCATTAACCCAAACGCTTCAGCAAGCGGGCGAATTGCTGGATATGCCGATTCTCGATCACCTTATCCTCTCGCCGGAAGGCGGCTTTTTCAGTTTTGTTGATGAGGGGCTGTTATAGCCCCTTGAAAAGGGGGCGTTGCCCCCATCGCTGGCAAGGCATCCAAACGTCTCCCGCAAAGCGGGAACCCTCATTCGGAGCCTCCTTGCCAGCTCCCCCCCATTCTTCGCCAGAAAGACAGACCGGAAAAAGACGGGTTTTTCCAGTCATTTATTTCATCACAATAAAAGAAGGAATCTATCATGGCAGACTATCCTAAAAAGAAAGATTTTTATCAAGACGTTACCAAACAAATGATTCAGCTCTTAGAAGCCGGCACCGCCCCGTGGCGCTGCGGCTGGAGCCGTTACGGTTTTGCCCGTAATTATGTCACCAATCACCGTTATCGCGGCATTAATGCCATTTTAATGAATCTTACCCCACACCCGATTCCCTATTTCGTCAGCTTCAAACAGGCCAAAGAATTAGGGGCAACCATTCGCAAAGGTGCCAAAGCCTCCCGTGCCTATTTTTTCAAATGCTACTATAAAGACCAATATGGCAACAATATCAGTGCTGAAGAAGCCACCGCCCTGCATGGGAGGGGAGAAGAAACCCAACGCATTGCCTTCCTGAAATATTACAACCTATTTAATATCGCCGATTTAGAAGGAATCGAAATCACGATCCCCCATGTCACACTAAAAGACCATGAGAAAATCACACGCTGCGAACAGTTTATCAAACAGATAACCGATAAACCACAAATCATCCATGAAAATGCCGATACAGCCTTTTATCATCCGTTAACGGACCAGCTCAATATACCCGCCCTGCAACAATTTAATCAGGCAGAAGAATATTACAGCACCCTGTTTCATGAACTGACCCACAGCACCGGTCATGAGACACGGCTACACCGTGAAGGAGTCACTACACTCACCCCGTTCGGATCCCCGGACTATTCAAAAGAAGAACTCATTGCAGAAATGGGCGCCTCTTTCCTCTGTGCCCATACCGGTATTAATGTGCCGGAAATTACCACCAACAGCGCCGCCTATCTGCAAGGCTGGCTTACCGTTTTAAAAGCAGACCACACCCTGATCTTCAAGGCTGCGGCAAAAGCTCAAAAGGCGGTCGACTATTTATTGGGCATTTCTCCCGAATAAATAATAAGCAGGGCAGGAATCACCTTGCCCTGTTTTTCTTTTAGCCCGCTATCACCTTTTTGCGAACCATGCGCGACCCGCCCTTTCAGGAGCGGGTAAAAGCGGCGCAGGAAAAGCAATCTATAAATGGTGTCGCTCGTCGCGACTTTATTAAAATTCTAATTTTCCTGCAACAAGTGAAAAATATTCTACCTTCCCTCTATTATTATCTTACAGTCCCCATATAACACATGAGCTGCCATATTTACTGGAAGGCATGTCAAACTGGCTGAATAGTCTGGCTAAATTAGCCCGTTTCGCCTGTATTTTCTTACTGGCATAGTTTTTGGTGCCATTATCAAATGATGGCAATTGGCAAAGGAGGTCTTATAAAAGATTTTTAGAATCGACCATCATAAAAAGTTGGAGAAGCTTATTTGTCAGAGCAATACCACAGCTCAAACCTCCTTCAATCGTAATGATCGAATTAGTGATGAACCTTCGCAACTCCAGACCTTATGCACAATAATAAGCATAACAAAGGAGTAAATCAAAGTAGCTATATCAGAGTCAAACTTGGCTTCATAGTCTTTGAAGCATGGAATTATTCTGAAGTTTTTCTTTTCCGTGCCTTGATAGTCATACTATCTTTTGCTCTGTTTATACATTTGATTTAACAAAAAAATCCAGCTTTCCTTTCTCGAGAGGAAACTGGATTTTTTTGTTAATTAGTAATTGTATCACTAATCAAACATTCACCCTAACCCGTCAAGTCACCAATAAATCCCCAAAAGAACCACCTTACTCCTCCTCTTCCTCCATAAAGCCTTCACTAAAAAACTCAACCGGGCTTATCTCCATTGCACGCAATATTTTTAGCAGGCTGCTTAGCCGTAAATCCGATCCTTTTTCATAGCGACCATATTGCGCCCTGCCAATATCATGCTGAAAGGCGAATTGTTCATAATTGGTAAAGCCCTTGGCCTTTCGTAAAGCCTTTAAGCGCTTCCCACAATTTTCCAGTTGCTTTTGAATATATGCGTCATGTTTTGCCATAATGCAAAGAAACTTCAGCCATAACATTTTCGTTACCACTCAAAAGTTCCTCATATTAGTTACACCTAATAAGGTGTTTTTATTATTTTTACAGCATGAAGAATAACATCGCCCCTAAAATCATCGTCTCATTGCTGCTATGGATCAGTTTCCCCATTCTTGGCCTTGCCCAACCTGCCAGCATCACCGGCAGGGTGATTGATGCCGATAGTCAGATCCCCATTGCCTTTGCCAATATCCTCCTCCTCGAAACCGGGCAAGGAACTACCACCTCCGAAACCGGCCAGTTTGCGCTGACCAACATCCCGCCGGGATATTACCGCCTCCAAACCTCCTTTATCGGCTATACGACCCACGTGATAGATTCGGTCTATCTCACCCCGGCAATGTCACAAAAGATAACCATCCCCCTTGCACCACAGATTGAACAACTCACCGAAATCTCCGTAACACCGCATGCCGGCATTGAGCGGTTTGAGCCTGCTATCCACTCCCTTTCCGGTCAAAAATTACAACAGATTCCCAGCAATCAGGATGTCATGCAGGCAATACAAATCCTGCCGGGGATCTCCGCACCGCCCGGCCTCACTAATGAGCTGAATATTCGCGGCGGCGCTTCTATCGAAAACCGCTTTCTGGTTGACGGGATCGAAGTGCCCATCATTAACCATTTTAACACGCAAGGTTCCAGTGGTGGCATTCGCAGCCTGATTCCCAGCCATATCGTTAAAAAAACCAGCCTGCACCGCAGTGATTTGCCAATCGAAACTGGCAATGCTGCTAGCAGCGTCCTGTCCTTCACGCTGGAAGATGGAAGTCAGGAAAAACCCACCATCAATCTAACCCTCGGCTCAACCGATGCCACCCTGCTCTATCGCGGTCGCCTACAGCCACAACGACAGCACAGCCTGATCGCTTCCCTGCGGCAATCCTACCTTTCCCCAACCTTGCGGCTGTTACAGCGTCCGGTCCTTAGTAATTATGGAGATTTTTACCTCAAAACAACCTGGTACCTTAGCAAGAATCAGCTGCTCTCCTTCATCAGTCTCGGCAGTTATGATACCAGCCAGGTCAATGAAGACGCTCCCGATACTCCCAGCAATCAATTTGCCAAAGCCGTTGCCTCCCACCGCACCCACGGATATGCCACCACCGCCGTGAAATATCAATCTTTCCACGGGGAAAATATGACCACCCTGATCCTCTCTTACGATGGTATCCGCCAGCAATTACAAAAAAAGAACCCTGATCCTAATATTTTCTATCAACAGCGCCGTTACCACGCCACGGATAGCCGCGCCTCCCTAAGGTTAGAACATCGCTGGCACTGGGCATCCGGCAGCCTGACATTCGGCGGTAACCTCTCTGAACATTATCACCGTGCCCGCTTTACGGTTGACTGGCGCAAAGACCATTTTCGCTCACTGGACTACTATGCCTTATTGCGCTATTATCGCTGGAGTCCTTACCTCCAGCTCACCCAATCCCTCACCCGCCGCTGGCATCTCAAAGCCGGGCTGCGCTATGAAGGGAGCAACTACTCCCCGCGCACCCGAGGCCCGTTCTCGCCGCGCCTGACAAGTTCCATCGCGCTTTCAGACCACCTCCATCTGCATGCCCATGCGGCCCTTTACCCGCAAATGCCCGCCAATCATAGCCTGGCCTTACGCGACAGCACCGACCGGCTCGTCAATCATGATCTCTTACGCCCCTTTACCGCCCGCCATCTCAATCTGGGGTTATTATGGCAAATGCCTGCCTCCTCACTCTCCCGTCTCACCTTTGATATATTCCACAAAGCCTACCGCCATTACCCCGTCTCTCAATATGACGGGGTCGCCCTCATCAATAAAGGAAACGGGTTTGACCTGGTCGGCAATGAACCACTCACCTCAACCGGCACCGGCGGGGCTTATGGGGTAGAACTCACCGCCCATTTTACCCCATCCAACGGCTTTTACAGCCTTGTCAGCTATAGCCTTTCCTGGTCCAGATTTTACCATGCACCCACACAGCGTGACCTCCCATCCGCCGTTGATACCCGCCATATCGTCAATCTCCTGATCGGTAAAGATTTTCCGGGCAACTGGCATATCGGCCTGGTCGGCCGCCTCCAGTCCGGCCGGCCCTACACGCCCTGGGATATTGAAAACTCCTCCCATATCACCCGCTGGAATGAAAGCCTCAGCACCGGCCTGCCCGATTATCACCGGCTCAATCAAAAACGCTTACCCACTAGCTGCACCCTCGATATCCGAATCGACAAAAGCATCACCTTAAAACATGCCCGCCTCAAAGCCATTCTCGAAATATCAAACCTCTCCTGCACCGGCAAAGAATCCGGCCGCCCTGTATTAATCACCACCCGCAATCCTCACGGGCATGCCACCATCGCCCCCAATGGCCATCAATACCAGCTGCAACAAATCAACAGTACCCTGTTCCTATTCGTCCCCTCCGCAGCAGTCATGATGGAATTTTAGAAAATTAATGAGGCACTTCAAAAGTATCATCCCTTCTAAGCCATAGTAAACAAGTGGCTTCATCATTAAACGCACCATTTTGAAGAACCTTTTCTATGAAACCTTTCGGTGGGTTTTTCACACCCTGTACACTTGAATATCGAAAATCACAGTTTTCCCAATTCGTAACATTCTCTAAATCACACCCCGTTAGATTTGTCATAATAAAATCTGCACCTTTAAAATCGCAATTTTTCAAATTGCCACCTTTCATATCCACTTTCATAAATTCAGAACCGATAAGTACAGAATTCTGAAGGTTAGCTTTCCGAAATAAAGCTTTTTCCAGTTGAATTTTATTCAAATATGAATGTGACAGATTAACCTCATCAAAATCAGCCTTTTTAAATTCTGCTTCACTGAAATCAGAATGCGGCATGGAAGCTTTCTTAAAACTGGTAGATGTACATTTTACCTTTCTGAAACAGGAATACGCCATATAGGATTCCTCAAAATTGGCACCATCTATAATATTTTCAGACCAATCTATTGCCTTAAGATAACGCTCTTTGAAATTTCGTTCCTTGAAAGTCAGCTTGCTGAAATCTTTGAGTTTAAAGTCAGTAATAAATTCTCTTGATGAAATACCAAAATCTTCAGGCTGTAATTCCAAAAGGGAACATATTAACAAGACTTCTGCTTTATCAAATTTTTTTTTCTTTAGTTTGGAATAAAGAGCAGGTCTGCTAATTCCCATCCATCTTGCAAATTCTTTAATCGCGATATTTCTTTCAGAAAGAACTGTACGTAATTTTTCGCCGTTCCACATCTTATAATCGTACTTATGTAAGGTTTCTTTACAGAACAATGTGCTGCATTCATAAATCTAGTAAATTTTCTTTACCATCAACATTATTTTATCAAAATATCTTTGCACCTCTTTGATATTTCCCGCAATTTAATTATCCAAACACACAGTATTGCCAATAATACGCATGCTGTATGTATCAATTCATTAAAAACAAATACTATGAAAAGAAAACTCCCTTTTGACCGAATTCCAATCAAATCATTAATGTTTGTCGCTAGCTCCATTGTTATCAGTTTGTTAGCAGGCATGCTGGCAACAAACTATTATCATTGGGCAGAAGCATTATTTTATGTCTGCCTGGTAGTTATCATGCTTACCATGATCGTACGCGTTGAGATCATCAGAGAAGATCAGGCAAATTCAAGAAAATATGATGAACGAGTCCAGTCAAAGCTAGATGACTTTGATGAGAAGCTTAACGCCTTACATCTAAAGCTGGATAATTTTAACCAAACCCTCAAGGTGATAAGTAATTTTAAATTTGAAGTGGTAGATAGAAGTAAAGTATCCTCTAAGGAATCCTATGCTAGAATTTCTAAAATAATCCATCGTGCGAAGGAATCTATAAAGATCATATCGCCGAGGAAAACAGAGTGGTATAAAGATGCTAGCAGGCGGCGCTATTTTTCTGATTTTGAAAAATGTATTCACGCTAAATTAAAACGAAATAAAAACTTCATCTACCGAAGAATTATTCCAGTCAGTGCGAAGGAATTTGCTAATAAAAAATATGATTGGCTCGATACTAACTTATTGGATCACTGTACACACATATCCCAAAAGTTAAAAAAATACCCAGCTGTAGGTTGCCGAATCGTTAATGAACTTAATGTTCCCATGAATTTCATCATGGTAGATAGTACCTATCTGATTGTATTATTTCCCCGATTAGTCGATAAAGGACAAGATATCTTTAAAGATAATGAGTGCGATTTTCACATTATCATCAAAGATAATGATAAATCCTTTATCCGCAGTTTAGAGCGACAGTTCCGAGTCCTGTATAATAATGGCAGCATTGTCTATTCACAATTAAACAATGCTCAATGATACGACCGAAGAATAATAGCACATGAAAAGAGGCAGAGAATAACACCTGCCTCTTTTCTATTTACAGACTTTCTAACATGTTCACTCTCAACTACGATAAGATTTATCCTTTAAAAGCACCTCCAGGCTAATTGTCACAGTCATCGTCACAATCCACTCAACCATACAGTGAATGTTATTATCTACTTTCCGAGACAGAGCCTTTTTCTTTTACCTTCTATGGACTAATTATCCGCCAGGAATTTCTGTACATGATTGCACACCCAAAAACGCTGTCACCCTGAAACCATTAAGGACGACAAAGAAATATCTAATGACATGGATTCGCCAATTGATCACTCCACGGATTGATAATCGTAACACCCGTTTGTTTAAAATCTCTTTCATTGCGAGTCGCCAGCACAGCACCCGTCACCAGAGCAATCGCTGCAATTTGATAATCCCTGATATCCTGATTCATTCCTGTCTTTTGATTTTCAGCCGCTAATTCGCCGGCAGCCATACCCGCATTGTAATCAAACGCTATAATCCGATGGCGGAACTGTTGCCGCAACATCCGGTTAAAAGATTCTTGCAGCATTCTTTTCTTCTTCCCATCAGATAAAAGCCCAATCCCATATTGTACTTCCATCACCGTAATGGCAGTTAACCAGAGACACTCCAGGTCATAGCCATTACACCATTGCAAAATGACGGGATCAGGTTCCGATTTCATCAATGCAGAAAGTACATTTGTATCAAGAATAATCATCGCTAAAAATCAGGATGTTGCACCCCTTGTCCTTTCATTTTTGGCGTATAAAAATCACCCTTCATTTCTTTGAAATATGCTGCAATTTTTTCGCCGCTTTGATGGGTTTTTTCTTCCAGAGATCGGGATAGAATCCGCCGGACTTCCTCCTCCATGCTAATGCCTTTCAATCGTGCCTGCATCTGAATTCTGGACTTCAACTGTTCATCCAGATTCCTTACAATAAGCTGTGCCATCATTATGCCCTTTCTATAATGCTATCATAGAGTAAAATGATAGCAATCGCAAGCCGGTTTTAGCAATCCTTCTTGCCCATTCCCCACCATCTGCTACAATGCCAGCAGATGAGCCTCTCGCTCATCCGGAGTGTAACGACTCCCAATCCAAAAATCCCCGCTCTGGTCGGGGAGATGCACACGCATGTTCAGGGCGCAAGCCTAAAGGTGTGCATAGCCGACTTTTGGACGGTTTCGTTAACTCCCCGATCACCAGTGCATAGATGTATCATCTCTCGCTGGTGGTCCTCTGTCAAACCACACAACCGGGAGTTACAATCATGACAAAATACCTCACCCCCTCCTTTAAAGGCGCCGAAAGCCTCATGGATATGGCGATAACCATGATCCAGCGAAAGTTGGAATTACAGAAGAGCCTGACAAAAGCAGAAGCCATCGAATTAGAACAATTCTGCGATCAATTGCTTGAATACTATGTGACAGTCCGAACTGTGAGCGAAGAGTCTCGCAGAAACATCTAATGCGTGGGATAATCCTGTTTCAAAAGCAAATGAGATTTTTAATATTTAAAAAAATACATTATATTTATTGTTTAATAAACTCTTGGTTGCCTCTTTTTTATTCCCAATACTTGACTATTATTACTACTATCTGCATTGCCCAGATAAAGGATTGGTCTTTGGCATAACAAATCATAGTCAGGAATAACTGACCTTTTGAGTTAAATTTTTCTACCCATTCAGGCAAATAATTTGCCCCTAAACAAACGTGCACAATTTTATTTATTTCCCTTTCAGACTCACCCTTGGGTGAGTCTTTTTGTCTCGCTACAGATAATTCGAAAAAACAACCTTATTTGAAAAGTACCGCCAAAATCATCGCAATGGTCATGGTTGTGATTAACTTCTCTCCCCCTCACTCAATCACCCGCTTGTGATAATCATCCAGCACCTGCTTATCAAAAGAATCCAGATAGACCTGCGTCACCTCCGGTGACTTATGGCCTAATGCCTCGCTAATCACCGCTGTCGGCACGCCCTTATATTTGGCAATGGTCGCATAGGAATGCCGCGCCGCATAGCTGGTTAAACTCGCCTCAATGCCGCACTCTTTTGCAATGGCTTTCAATGTTTTATTGTAACGGCGCAGCTCATCCCGTACATTCACCAGCTGCTGCTTTGGATCCTCCGCATGAATCACATCCAGAAGAAATGCATCTGCCTTTTTATCCTTGCCATAACGTTCCAGAATCTCCCTCACCGGCGCAAAAATCGGAATGCTATGTAAACGCCCGGTTTTGCGCCGCTTATATTCAATCCGGTCGCGGATGATATTCTTCTTCTGCAAAAAAGCCAAATCCACAAAAGAGGTTCCCATCAGGTAAAAACTCAAAAGGAAATAATCCTTTGCCCGTCTTTGTCGGGGCGTTTGCGGAGTAAAATCTTTTATTTTCTGTAAATCCTCCTCGCTGATTGCCCGCTTCCGGGTCCCCTCCTGCTTGATACGGTAATCCTCAAAAGGATAATATTTTTTCTCCACCCGCTTTTGCTTAATCGCCCGATTAAACAAGGCGCGCAAGGTTCGCATTAACACACTCAACCCATTAACGCTATTGCCCTTCCCTAAATACCAGCTTTCATATTGCTTAAGCCAGCGATAGGAAAGCTGGCGCATCGGTATATCCTGCGCATGCTGAAAATCACGAATGCTACGCCGCATCGTCTCATAGACACGGGCATTGCCATGCTTGCCGGCATCCCGTAACTGCGCAATGACCTCCTCGGCAAATGCCAGTACCTTCAATTCGTGATTGCCACTTTGAATCAGCCTTTTAATCTCGGTAAAAGAGACGATCTCTAACCGTTCTTCTATCTGAAGCTGGAGCAAAATATCCATCGCTTTTTGCTGTTCCTTATGCAGGATCGCATTAATTCGGGTAATATTGCCAAACGCTTTGCAGGAGGTTTTAATCCGCTGCCCTTTACTATCCCAGTCTTTTGCCGGCACGCTATAGCCTAGTGGTAAATGATGCGTCTTACGATGCAGAATTACCCGCAATTTAAGCGGATGTGTCCCGTCTTTTTTGGTCGAACGCTTATCCAGAATAATTTTTACCGATACCATAAATTCATTATTTGCACGCTATTTGCATGCAATATATGGTTTATTTCATTGCGATGCTTGCCTATCTGATTTGTTAAAAACTGATAACCAATGTATTAATCACAAATAAAACCATATTAAACCATTTCCGTGACGCCTGTCACGCAGGGGGTCGCGGGTTCGAGTCCCGTCCGGACCGCCTTCGCCCGCCAAAGTTCATAAGAACGAAGGCGGGCTTTTTTATTTATACTCCTCTCAATAGAATATCATCCATTTTAAAGATAAATTTTAGCGTGCTTCGTCGGTCGATGACCGCAATCATTCTTAATTTGGAATTATGTAAGTGTGATTAAATTATCTCCCTCACTCTATTTTTCTCTTATATTTAATATTTATGAAGCTTTTTGCCTTTTCGAATGCTTAACATAATAAGGGCTAAACCCTTTCATTTCAGATACTAATTATCCCTAAAATCTAGGATGACCCTATTTTTTGCCTGCATGCCACACGTTTCAAATCTTAGTGTGAATTATACTTCTAGAATTTGTAAAACGCCTATTTATTTTTCTAAAACGGTTACTTTTACTTGCGAGGGTCTACTGGAATCATGATAGATCCGGTGTGTCGCCTTCTGAAAGTCCTCTTCATCACACTCGTAAATATTCACGAACTTCTGCGGATTGCGATCTACCAGTGGGAACCAGGAATTCTGAACCTGGATCATGATTCGGTGCCCTTTTTTAAAGGTATGACCAACATCGGGCATGGTAAATTTAACTTCAGCGACCTCCCCGGGCGTAAATGCTTCCGGCTTTTCAAAGCTGTTTCTAAAACGGCCTCTAAAAATATCACCTCTAACCATCATTTGGTATCCTCCCATTGGAACATCCTTCTCATTGGCAGGGTAATTTGGCTGTAAATCCGGGAAAACATCTATCAACTTAACCACATAATCGGCATCTGTACCTGTAGTTGAAACAAATAAGCTGGCAGTAATGGGGCCGGTAAGCGTTATGTCTTCTTCCAGAATATCCGATTCGTAAACCATGACATCCGGACGACGGCTGGCAAAACGCTGATCATCGGTCATGTATTCGCGCGTACGATTCATATGAACACCTTCCGTATAGGGTACAGGTCGATTGGGGTCTGCCACATATTCATCAAAGCTTTCCTGTCTTTCTGGGGCATCAAAAGACAAGCTTCCTTTGGGATGGAAATAAAGTGTTTTTTCGATAGCTCCTTTGGGGGGCCAATTTTCATAAGCATTCCATGTATTTTCTCCGGTTAGAAATATAGAAGCCTCTGGAAGATTCATATCGCCTTTTCCTTTGAGGTAATAATTAAAGAAAGGCAGTTCAATATGCTGTTTGTAGTAATCAGTTGAGTTGAATCCCCAAAATACATTCCCCATTCGATGTCCATTACCTCTAGCCCATTGACCATGAAACCAAGGTCCCATCACCAGGCGGTTTTCTGTGCTTGGGCCATTCTGTTCTTCAACAGCCCGATATACGGCAAAAGGTCCAAAGCTATCTTCTGCATCAAAAAAACCACCCACTGTCATTACCGAAGGAGTTACATTTTTGAGGTGTGGGCGTGGATTACGAGCTTTCCAAAACTCATCAAGATTGGGATGAGCCATTAGGTCATTCCAGAATTTGATGCTATCGCCAAAATACTTGGCCTTAACATTTTTAATGGGGCCAAGTTCCATAAAGAAAGCATAATTATCTTCCATGGTTTGCTCTACCAGACTAGGCTTTCTATTCATTGTGGGTTCTGGACGTGGACGGCCAAAAGAAGAATAAAACCGGAAAGCATCCATTAGGAAAAAGGCGCCATTATGGTGAAAGTCATCTCCAATAAACCAATCGGTTACAGGTGCCTGAGGTGATACTGCTTTTAATGCGGGATGTGCCTCAGGTAAAGCCATTGTAGAATAAAACCCAGGATAAGAAATACCGAAAATACCTACTCTTCCATTATTATTTTCAACATTGTTAACTAACCAATCGATGGCATCATAGGTATCACTATTATCATCGGTTTGCTTAGCTGTTTTATTGGGGATAAAAGGCCTGACGTCCACATATTCTCCTTCTGACATGTACTTACCACGCACATCCTGAACGACAAAAATATAACCTTCACTCATTAAATGAGCATAATAATCAGGGATCCTATTCGTGTAATCATCAGGGCCATATGGAGCACAACTATAGGGCGTGCGCATCATAAGCAGAGGGTACGCCTGCGTTCTATCTTTTGGAGAATATATAGAGGTAAATAGCCTAACTCCATCACGCATCGTGATATAGAGTTCCTTTTTTTCAAAATTTTCCCGAAAAAATAACCGGTTTTCATCAATGACCTGGGCATGGCTTATTTGAAAACTAAAGCCAAGAAGCAACAAAAAGGTAATAAGGTTCTTTAGCATAATCGAATAGTTTTTGAGATAAAGATAGATTTTATAAGGAAGGAAACTAGTATTTTTTATGCATGAAATGAGCATAATCTTGTGGTGCTCAATGATTTTATTTGGTCAGACATATTGAGAATATGCTAATTACTCTAAATTTCGAGATTTTGGTAAAATACCATAAACAATGTTGGTCAAATGAATTTACTTTATGTCAAGTTTTTTCGTATTGATAAATTTTTTAATATTCAGCAGTCGGTTGTTTTGATCAAGATAAGGCTGACTTATTTTTTTATTTCGATTTGTTTTTACACAAATAATTTTTTAAAATAATCTCAATGAAACAGTTGATCTCTTTCTGCTTATTATGCCTTGGCATACAGAGCTTTGCACAAAATCTAAATATCCAATCGGATTTTCCAGGTGGTCAAACCTGGCCTTTTTTATGGGATATGGACCAAGACAATGAAGGTAATTTATACGTGTGCAGCCAATTAGGTTGGTTATTCATCAAAACTAATGGTAGTTGGCAGGAGTATGAAATTGACCCCATTGCAGACCCCGAAATATTGGGACTATCGGTTGATGATGTTGGGACAGTATGGATGAGTTCGGATAATGGCTTATATGCTTTCAATACTGGAAATATCACACATTACACCACAGAGAATAGCGGCTTACCAACCAATAATCTTCGAAAAGTCAGTACATATGGGGATCAAGTTTGGATAGGTACATGGACTGAAGGTTTAATACTAAAACAGGGAGATGACTTTACACATTTTACAAGTAATAATTCTTCACTTAATTATAATTCTATCACAGACATTGAAGTCAAAAGCAATGGTAGAGTGGTCGTAACCGCTAATAAAGACATTTACTTTATAGATAATCCAACCAACTGGCTAGTACACAATATTGCAGAAACTATAGCAGGAACTGACCCTAGAATCAATGACATCTACATAGATCATAGCAGTAATGTATGGATTGCCACTCGCCATGGAATCGCCAGGAATAATAATGGAACAAACAGCTTTCAAAATCTGGTCCCGGATTATGGTACGTTAAATTATTCAAGCGTCATTTTTACACCTGAGTTAGATCTGTGGCTAGGAGAGTTTTCTGAAGGCATGCACTATTTTGATAGCAATGGTGAGCAGGCTTATTTTGAAAATAATGAAGATGTTCCCTCTCAAGTGTTTGATTTCATTTACTATCAGGACACATTACGTGTAGTGGGAAATATAGGTGCCAAAATATCTTTACTTACCGTTGAATTTATTGACAATGATAATGATGGCTATTTTGCAGCGGAAGATTGTGATGATAATAACCCTGAAATAAATCCAGCAGCGGAAGAAATTTACAATAATGATATTGATGAAAATTGTGATGGGCTCGCCCAGATAGATGCAGACAATGACGGCTTTCCAGAAGAAGAGGATTGCAATGATGGCAACCCTAATATCAATCCGGATGCTGAAGAAATTCCAAATAATGACATAGATGAAGATTGCGATGGCATGGATCTGATCACATCAATAAATGATTTACAATTGCCTGATTTGCGCATTTATCCTAATCCAGCATCCGAGCAGATTATAATCGAGACATCCATCTCAAGAAAATTCAATCTTGCTTTATTTAATGCTAATGGACAGCAAGTTAGAGCTAAAGAAAATGCTATTGATATGAACGTGTCTGATATAGATGCGGGTATTTACCTTTTAAAAATAGAAGATCCAATTACCAACCTAAAAGGGTCTCAACAAATCCTTATTCAGCATTAATCTGAGTGATTCTGACTGTTTCTGTCTAACGGAGACAGTCAGAATTTATGAGGAAGAAGGTGTACTTTTTTATTGATGCTCTTCCCGATCTAATATCCTCCATTGTATGTATTTCAAATGAACAATATAAGAACGATGGACCTGGACAAAATTTTCGTCGAGTTGATCTGTGGAGTAACTACACTTTTGGTAGCGCTTAAAATCAGGCCTTAAAAAAATACGAGTTCGTATAAAATCAAGAGTGAATAAAGATAATCCTGTTACACTATGAGCTTAAGGTTTCTGCTTAGCTAAATGCTGTAAATATCAAACCTCCTGCTCTGCTAACTCATGCCAATTGTCTTGAGCAAAGATAGCCGCTACTACATTTTTTAAACTAGTGGCATCAAAATCTTGAATAGAAAGCTCATTAAGTTGATCGATGCCTTTGAGGTAAGCATCTTCCATCAATTGAATGGTCTCTTTCTCTGAAGCATTATCATAGAGGTTGTAAGGAATTGAAATGGCAATATCGGCGAATTTTTTACTCTTATTGAAACGAGCATATGGAGTATTGATTTGGTCATCAGGCTTCACAATAATAAAAGAGAAATAAAACCGTGCTAAGCCTTTTCCAAAAGAGGTTAAATTAAGTTGATCATGAAGTGTGTAAATGAATGGAGTTAAATTCACTTTATGCATGACTTCATGCCAAACCCTGCCTGATATATATATTTGCCGATCTTCTGGAATTTCTCTCATATTCTTCAACTATCTTGTACATTGCCTGGAGGCCGGAAAAGTTTTACTTTCCGCTTCAATGCTTCAGGTAATAATAGATAATTATAAATTTTACGTTTTTCCTGTAGGAAGGCGTATTAGCTTGATAATCCCTATTCGGATAATTTGATTTAGGTTTATAGACCATATGCTGTATCTGCTATAAACAGAAGAAAGAGCTTCAGTTTTAATGTATGCAATTAAAAATTGAATAAAATTCAAATATAAAACGTTTAGCTGTTTTGCGCAAGTTTTACTTTTTAACTATAAAGCTTGGCCATCTCCGATACAATTAGAGAAGTGATGGGATGTTACCGTTTATTGCAAATGAGCTATTATTTCATATTCGAGATAGGTAAGATTTTAGGGTTATTTCAACTGTTAATCACTCTAATCTTTTGTTATAATCACGCCTGAAGTTGGCGTTTCAGCAACTTCAATTTTTGAAAGATTAGGAAGTTTAATGATCAGCTTATCCCAAAGCCATACGGCAATCATTTCTGCGGTAGGGTTTTCTAGTCCTTCAATATCATTGAGTAGTTTATGATCAAGTTGCTTTTCAAAAGGTTCAAAAGCTTTTTTGACATCTGAAAAATCAACAACCCACCCAAGATCTTCATCGATACTACCTTTTACATATACTCTCACCCTATAGGTGTGCCCGTGAAGATTTTTACACTTATGATCATCAGGAACATTGGGTAAATAATGTGCACTATCAAACGTAAATTCTTTATATACCTCAACTATTCTCATCTCTGTTATTTTTTATAAGATTCTTCAACTACAATCATCAGCATTTCTTATTGAAATAACATCAAATTAACGCTAGATTATCGAAAAATAACTATTATTTCTAGTGAATTTATCCGGAGAATGATGGATTATCTATTGGCAGGAGGTTTCAGAAATTATGAATTACTATGATTTGATATTGGATAGCCAACCTTTTTAAAATTAATACTTGTTGGTAAAACAATGTATTGATGTCTTGGTGTTTGTTGGTTTTGTATTATATTGTACCTTTGAAGAATAATAATTGAAATTATGAAGAAGGCGAAAGCCTGGATTTTGAATATGATTATACTCAAGCAGAATGCCCTTAAATTTTATGTTTAAGCGTGCAACAATATTTTGATTAACCGGAGGAGGTGCCAATACTGTATTTATAAGGTTTTGAGCACTTCCTCTTTTTTATGCTCCCTTGTTGGCGAAGGAGCCAACAAGGGAATCATATTTGATCTCAAGATAGTAAACCTACATTAAATTAATGCATGAGATCTTTAACCAAAGATGGGATCAATATCTGAGAGTACCCAGGTAAATCCACCGCCAGCGAGTAGTACATACTGGCTGGAACCTTTGAACGCAACTATTGTTTTTCCTGCAGGTGCTTGTACACTATGTACTACGGTATTTGAAACAGAAGGACTTATCGCAGCGGGATAATTATTTCCTGCAATTGTAATTTGTACAATCACATGATTGCCATACCAATCTCCTGTGACATAGCTGAGGTGTGTCAGGCCATTAGGTAAATTAATAGATGGATTTTGCCGGCCAGTATCCCCTCCATGCTGCAACATCTCTACCACATAAGTACCAGCATGATTTTGGTTGCTTGTTTGTATAGCATCAACTACTTCACCATTCCATACTGTGACGGTTTTCATCAGGGTAGGAGTTGTCTGTGCACTTATAATCGTACCATCGTTAAATGGTACTGTACTTGGAGCTTCTTTGATATATTGACTTAACAATAATTGCTGTCCCTGTTCAAATGACCAGTTGCCAGAATCCATTCGCCAGGTACAAATGGTATTATAGGAATAGGAGTTACCATTTGCTGTAAAGCCAGCTATATATTGTTTGTAGGCCTGATAAGCGTTTTGAAAAGGAGCACTACCTTGTGTCTCAAACTTAGCTCCAAACCCAAGAAGAGATGGGGTAATCCCTATACTAGTGAATGCACTCGGACTTATACCAGCATAAGACTGTATATTAATGATGTTGCAATTGTTATTTACAGCAGTGGCATCAAGCCCCATTGTGGTAGAAGGAGAAATACTAATGAAGTAAGTACTACCGAAAGCTTTTCGCAAAGCATTGAGCCACGCGGCACACTGGGTTGGTTTTAGTGAACTTATAGGAGGCTCCCAATCTATATCAAAACCGTTCATATGATTGTTACCTAGAAAAGTAGCAATATTTGTTGCAAAGTTATTTAATACAGTTGGATCACTAATAATTGTTTGGAGGTCGCTTAAAATCTGACTTGTCCAGGCTAACGTTCCAAATATCTTGATATTGGAGTTCTGGTTTCTGGCATCAGTCACTATCATACTGAGGCCTGTATTGCCCGTTTTGATTGTTGGTTGTTTTGGATTAGTCATATCGATCCCAAACCATGCAATATTCAAATAATCTAATGTCTCGTAAACATTATTCAGCCGCATAGAGACAAAATCACTGTTAGGTGAGGAAGGAGAGGTTGCTCCGGGGGGATGAAGCTCTGAATCTATCCATGCACCAATGGCTCCTCTAAAATTAGGTTTCGTTGACATATTAAAATGGGTTTTATGGTAATTCCTACTCTTAAGGTTTTTCGGATTCCACCTCCTGTTTATTGACTGTACAGGAACAGCTTGCTTTTGTAAGAAAGGTGTTACTCCTCTATCATAATGACACTATTGGCCTCTTTATGGAGACAACTTTAAATTTTAGTAGATTAAATGAGATTTGATCTGTAATAAATAGAATGATTTGAAGGCATACAACAAATGCTCACAAATGTTATTACATTTTATTTCTTTATATGCCTTAGGGACATGTATACATTGTAAAATACGAATAATAAATTGAAAATTAACAGAATAGCAATATTATTTGCGTGTATTTTTGGAATATCGCATATTAAATTATCTTTAAGCGATTTTTTTTAGCTCACATCCTATTTTTTGTTTAAAAACAACTCTTTTTTATCCAAACAATTTAAGCCATAAAAGACGACTCGCATTCTATTGTAAAACTATTAACTAACAATATGAAATTTTAATCGTTATGGTGAAAATGATGATCGAAGTAAGCATGAACCAGGAAATCACAACGGTATCCGGTGCTGATTTCTTAGGATATGATGCCAACGACCTTTTAGGCCAACAGTTGGAAATGATAATTCCCGAAAGACATAGGGCAGGGCATCATGGAGGGTTTAACAGGTTCCATACTACAGGAGTAAAGAAAATATTAGGGACCTGGCTAAAACTTCCTGCTGTTAGCAAATCTGGTGAGGAGCAAGAAGTAGATTTAGTTTTAACCGAAAAAAAGGGAGCCGATGGAAGTCATTCTATTGTTGCCCTCTTGAAGTAAGAATCACACACAAACTGTTATTTTGAATTATTCCTTTTGGCATCTAGATCGGAAGGAATAATTTTTTTGCATTAAAACTCAGAGTTTAAGTTATTTTATCCAGGAATGTAAATAAATTGATGAGGGTAAAATCTCCTGATTGGTACTCATCATAATTGGATAAACGGTCCAGATTGTCTTTAAGGTAATGGCAAAACCTTACTAATATCGAATGTTCAGAATCATTAAACTGATCGATAAAAGCATTCTCATTTTTTATTTCCAGTATCATGTGGCTATTATTTCCCAGGGGTAAAAACAAAAAATACAGGGCAGCATCTATCAAGGAATTTTTAGGGTCTGCTTTTTCAATGGATGCACTTTTTATGGATTGATACTTAAATTGTATGATATCCTTAATGCTTGTATTGTAATAAACACCAGAAAGTAATGTTCTCATCATGCTAATATTGTGATGTTGTGCGGCAGCAGCGTTTTTATTACTAGAATATATCTCAGCGTAATTAGCTATCTTTTTGTTGATGTCATATATCATGTAGTATTCATTCTGATAATACTCTTTTAGAATCAAAAGAAACATCGTAAGGATGGTATCCACTACATTGCCCTTGCCTGAAGACGCACCTATAAGCTGAGGCTTCGTATGGTCTTCAATTTCCTCTGATAAGTAGTTAATAATGGAATACTTATTCAGTACCTTCTTGATATGTCTTGGAGTATTAAAATCTATATAGGATAAAAATGTCTCAAATTCTTGCCCAAGATCAATGTCCTGTTCTGAAGGAGTGATGGACTGGAAGTATTTATCAAAGATTTTTTTTACACTGATATAAGAAGGCAGATTAAAAGTAACATCAAATACTTTCTCCAGATATTCATCTGCCTTGATGACATCCAAATACTTACTTTGTATCGCTTTTCGAACAGCATCTTTATCAATACCGCAAAAGAATAATGTTTTTTCTCCATAGGTGAAAAAAAGCTTCAATGCAGATATCAAATTAAGCACATTATCAGGCTCGCACCGATCCAGATCGTCAACAAATACAATGATCTTGCCGTCTTCATCAAGTTTATTGTGTTTAATGATCTCATCTTCTAATGCTCTATAAGCCAGTTTGAAATTGGAAAGAGATTTGCTGAAAGAATCACTCGCGCTTTTTTCATTGTTAAATTCATCTACTATTTTCTCAGGAGAAAAATGAATGCTGGTATTACTCAAGCCAGGAACCGGAGGTGTAAATTTTACTGAAATCCCCTTTGCAAAACCTTTCAAAAATTGGCTGCTGATCTTATAGAATTTTTTGCCCAGTTTCTGACTCTCAGCATCTTCATTCAATTGCATTCTTAATAAATCAGATAATGATAAGGCAAGATTGTCATCCTTTTCATTTTCCCAGGCTTCAAAAAATATAGTGGTATACTTTTTTGGCCTGACGTTGGTTTGCAAATATCTTAATAAAGTAGTCTTCCCTGTTCCCCATTCTCCATAAATAGCAAACATCTTATTCTGCTTTACTAAGTCTGACTGCTTATTAAAGACTTTTAAGATTAATTCTGCTTTTTCATACAAGCCAAACAAATCATTCTCTTCATTAAGGTGGGTAAGAGGACGATTATTGAAAATCATATTCGCTGTTTTATGGTAATGGATGGTTCATTTAGCAACTCAAGAATATATAAGTAAGTGATCAAATATAGTTTGTGATTCTGATCGTGGAGTTTTTTTGTCTTAATCAAGGCGAAGGTTCCCGGCCTTAGCCATCCGCGTGCCGCCGAGTCCTTCGCCATAGGCTACAGCCGCCGGAGAAAGCTTTAGCGGAGGAGCAAGCTAAGGAAGGCGGTTCTTCAACATAGAGTAAGGAAAAAAGAACCCATCAGAATTATTGAAATAATATTGATCACTTACTTAGGTAAACTTAATGAATAATTTTAAGAACCCCTTTTAGGCTTTAGCCAATGAATGGCATCTGAGCTATCAAAACGATCATTGTGTTTGTGATATGCCGCATACACAAAAATGAATTTTATATTGAAATTTAATTGGTCTATCTCAGCATGCACATAATATTTTACGTAACTTAATTCTAATTTTTTACCTAAAACCCAATATCATGTTACTTAATCACCATAAGTACAAAGTACTTTATTTATTATTACTATTTATCCTTATCACTTTTGCTTGTAATAACGAATTGGTAGATCAGGTTGGATTCGATGATGTTGAAAAACAAATTAGAAAAGAATTAAACGTTCCTGATGATGCCAAGCATGTGCTTATTTTAAGCCATGCAGCACATATGGATTGGGATTGGTTAAACCCTTTTCCATACAATAGCAATCTGACGCCACCCGCTTATGACCCTACCTATTTTAATCCATCCACTCGAGGCCCTGCCGATTCGATATTGCATAGGGCAACAAACAATTTATTGGATACAAGCTACTATTATTACTCTCTTTGCGAAGTCGGATTTTTAAAGGGTTTCGCTCAAAACGAACGATCTTTATTTGATCAACTCAAAACAATTGACCGCTTCAGAGTAGTGGGAGGGGGGATTACCTCGCCTGATAATCTATTGCCACAGGGAGAAGCCTTTTTACGTAATTTTTTAGTGGCTAATAAATGGATGTCTGACCAAAAAGTAGATTGGTCAGGACAAGTCTGGATACCAGATGATTTCGGGCATGATGGCCAGCTCCCGGTGATGCTGAAGGCTTTAGATGCTATGGGCGTAGGATTTGCAAGGATACCCGGTGCCTGTGATGGCGGAGACCAGCCTTATCAGGAGCCTAAGCGCTTGCTTTTGGATACCGTGAATGGAGGGGTAGATTTCCTTTGGACGGGGAATGACGGTTCAGAAGTCATTGCTCACTGGTTGGAATCCCACTATAATCAAGGGGAAGATATTGATGAAGATAATGGAACACAAAGAGTAGATTTTAATAGCCCTGAAGATATCAGTGAAGAAAGCTGTGAAAAAAATGGTACGGCAAGAAACTCCAATGAACATATTCGAAATTATATAGGTGCTAATCTCCCCGTTTCTCCTACTCCTTATGTATATGTACATGTCAGTGACGATTTTATGCTGCCTTATCAGATGCTGGTATATGATGCTGAAAAATGGAACAATTCAGATGAAGGATATAAAAAGACAGGAGTATACGTTGTTGATGCTACATTTGACCATTATATCCGCCTGGTCAATGCGTATAGGTCAAAATTGAAAAAACGAACTTATAATGCTGCTTCGAATGACCACAAATTTCAATCCAATCCTTATTGGATGGGCTTTTATGCAAGCCGGCCTGAGCTGAAAATATTACACAATGAAGCAAGTAGGGCTCTACTGAAAGCAGAAACTTTTCAATATGTAGCTAATTCACTTAACTCCAATGCTCAATCTACTGGCCTGGATGCATTGCTTCAAGGGTGGAACTATCTGGCGCCCAGCACCCATCACGACTATATTACCGGAACTGCCGTTGACGAAGTTTATCAAAACGAACAAATTCCGCTGTTAAAAAAAGCGTTGAATATGGGAGATTCTATCGCAAAAGCTAATTTGAAGAATATTACCTCAAATGTTTCCAGTAGCACTCCTGCTATTACTGTTTTTAATCAATTGGGATATGATAATCAGGGCGTGATAAAATATATAGACAGCAATGGAGATGCTAATTATGTAAATGTAACTGCTCCTAGTTTGGGCTATAAAGTCAATGATTTATCAACAGCAAAACAAGGCGATGGTAGTTTGAGTGCTCAAGCCAGCACGGCCTCTTTAGTATTAAAAAATAAATACCTGGAAGCAACAATAGATATACAAGCGGGAGGAATTACTTCCGTAGTAGATTTGAATACCCAGCAGAATATACTGTCTGGTAAGGGAAATGAAATAGTGGTTTATAATGATGACGGAAATATTTATCGCTTTGCCTATGAGACGGAAAGTTGTTCTGATTACTTTTATCAGGATACGACTATTCGTTGGGATATCAAACAAGTATTTTATGATACAGCATCCGCTTTGGCGAAATCTGTAACCATTGTAAAAGGCACTACCATTGGAGGTTCACCTGAAGTTTTTGTTTGTACCTATGGCCTAAGGCAGGGAGAGCCTTATTTAAGAATTTCAACAAAGGGGCAGCTTCCTGAAAACTACACAGCAATGGTTCGATTTCCTTTGAGCAATCAGCCTGATCAAATGGAATTTGGAACACCCTATCACTGGGATACCTTTGTACCCATTTCTTATGGTGATAATCCGCAATTTAATACAGCCTTTATGGCTACCCACGATTTTGTAGTACCTCAATCTAATGGCAAGCCTTTAGCAGCTATCTATCAGGGAGGGATGCCTGCCTGGACCTATCAGGGCAGTGATCTTTATGGAGTTATATTGAGAAACACATTGGGTAATAATTGTACGAATCAAGGAGCAACAGGTACAGATGCAGGCACTCATACACAACATTATGCCTTAAGAATACCAACAGGCCTTCAATCTGCGGCAACTCTACAGCCGTTAAAAGAAGCACGTACCTATCATACACCGATGGTAGCTGTGGAAGTGGCTAATACATCTGGTGGTAGCTTTCCTGCTTCTTATTCCCTGGCTTCTGTGGAAAAGAATGCAATTATCACCACAGCGAAAGCAAAATACTATGATGAAAATCCACTGGTATTAAGGGTTTATCAAGCTAGTAATAGCGAGCAAACGACCACCTTAAATTTAGCACAAACGACTGACAATTGCGGCATAATTACGGCTTTGGAAAAGGAATTTAAAAATACAGCGGCTAGTGCCAATTGCCAGGGTACAGGAAAGTCTTATAAACTAACATTGCCCCATGCTGTAGCCACCTTTGAATTGAATAACTAAGAGCAGTAACGACTCCATTATAAACAGCATAAATTGGAAAATCTGTTTTTTGTATTAAAAAGTACTCGAAAACTGCCAATTAATTTTCATGATGGATCTTGTTTGTGGCAATAGTTGATTGCTTGGTAAGCTTTATCATTGATTAACAGCTATAAAAAAATAATAAAAAAGTGTTATTTTTTATTGTGAAGCCAAAAATAGAATTATATTTGATGTAGGAACCCAGAAAAATATTGTAGGATAAATTAAAATACCCTCGCTCTACAAGGAAAAATATTATTATATAGATTTTTTAACCTAAAACTCAATTATCATGATTCAATTAGTATTACAAGCTCTAGGAGCAGAAAAAGGTAAATTCTTAAGCCACGCATTCGACAAAATCTGGTTACAAAATGGCTACCAGGGCGAAGGTGAATTATGGGCCCTTCAACACAATCCTGACAATGGAAGCGTTTCTATATTAGCTCTAGGAGGCGAAAAAGGCAAATACCTAAGCCATGCAAATGATAAAGTATGGCTGCAGAATGGTCGCCAGGGAGAAGGCGAAGATTGGATTATTGAAAATAGAGGCGGCGGTATAGCTCTTGCTGCTCTAGGAGCTGAAAGAGGCAAATACCTAAGCCACGCATTCGACAAAGTATGGCTACAAAATGGCTACCAAGGCGAAGGCGAACTTTGGGATCCAAACCGCTAGTAAAAACTTAGCTTACAGATAAAGAAAATACCTGAGTGTCATAAGATGCTCGGGTGTTTTTGTTTTTGAGGATGAATAGGAGGAGAGGGGGAAAAGAAAAAGCCCGATTACAAAAGCAATCGAGCTTTGTGGTCCCACAAGGACTTGAACCTTGGACCCCCTGATTATGAGTCAGGTGCTCTAACCAGCTGAGCTATAGGACCATGACTATTTGGCAATACTAAAAGCTATACTTTGCTAGAAGCTTTTCCTGCATTTCTGAATATTTTTTCAGATTGCGAATGTATTGCTTACTTTTCATTCTTTTTATATGAAGCTCGACTTTTCGAGCTTGTTCTCTTGAGGTACATTCCAATACTAGAAACAATACCCAAGGAATTCCTTTGCTGGTATAGCTCATATGATTATGAGCCTCATTATGTTGTATTAACCGTTCATCAGGGCTTAAATCGGTATTACCGATATAAAACCGATCTAATTGAGCACTATAAAGAATGTACACATGATGAGGCATTCATTAAATTTTGATGAGTCAGCCCCGATAACTATCGGGGTAACCAGCTGAGCTATAGGACCTGGTTAAATGATAAATGTAGAATACAAAAGCATTACAAACTACATTTTATCGTCATCAAAGCGCTTCTTCTTTTAGAAGCGACTGCAAATTTAAAGAATTAACTCGCTATTTACAATAGGAGTTCCAAAAAAAGGTCAAATTCTCTTAACTTGGGGGCTTTTGAAAGCATATTCTTTGACGGATTTGACTGGAAATGATAGAGTTAGGAGAAATATAATTGAAAGAAGTTGTTTTTTTAACTTGATTGTTTGCTTTAGATCATGAATATGCCAAAAATAGAAAGCATAACGTATGGCAATCACACTATTTGGCAAGCAATTTCAAGGCATCATTTTTGACATGGATGGTACGATGGTGAACAATATGATGGCACACCATCGGGCTTGGCAGCGAAAGCTAGCTGCACTGGGCATGGAGCTTAGTATTGAAGAGGTTTTGGAGCGTATCCATGGCGTTAATGAAGAAATATTGAAGCGTTTGTTTGGAGATCGCTTTACGGCAGAAGAACGCAAACAAATATCCTGGGAGAAGGAAGCGGAGTATAGAGCTGTATTTAAAGAAGGCTTGGCGTTGCTTCCTGGCCTTGAAGATTTTTTGGAAGAATTGCATCAGTCAGAAATTCCGATGGCGGTAGGAACGGCAGCACCTGTTGAAAATGTAGATTTTGTATTGGACGAGCTGGATTTGCGTCGCTACTTTGGTGCTATCAGGCATGCTGGTGATGTGAGCCGCGGCAAACCAGATCCTCAGGTATTTGAATTGGCAGCTGAGGCATTGAGTGTACCTTTACAGGAGTGCCTCATTTTTGAAGATAGTCCTACAGGTGCAGAAGCGGCTGAACGAGCAGGTTGCTCAGCGGTCATTCTTACGACAACTCATCAAGCTGCAGAGTTTTCAAACCGCAATAATATCCTGCATTTTATGGAAGATTTTTCTAGTATTGCAGCTTTGTAAAGCCCATAACTTTTCTATTCGCAGGATTCGAGGAATTGGTGGACAGAAAAAAGCATATTGGAGTAAAGCTTAGCTTCCAAATTTCAGTTGTCAGGTAATTTATTTGAGATCCACAAACCTTTTCACGAAGCGGGCTACGCCTGACCAAGTCATTACACAAATTATGCGAACTTTTTATTCCACATTTTTCTGAATGACTAGTTCTTGACTGTTGAGTTCAAATGCACAAAGCTGGCCAAGGCCTGGAGTGTTAAATACACAACCTCCGTCAATATTAATGGCACCAACTTCTTTCATTTGTTGATGGCCTCTCTTAAGGAAAGGAAATCGTTGAGGCGTATGGCCATGTATGATAATTCTGCCATTCAGCCAATCTTTGTTGATATTGGTGTGGAAATTGCGTATCCAGATCATATCATCGTAAGCTTCTAGAGGATTGGGAACATCAAAATTAAGACCCGCATGGACTAAAATATAATTGCCTACTTCCATATAGTAGTGCAACTCATTCATCCACTTAATATATTGGTTGGGGATAAATATGCTATTGGTAATGCCAAAACTCCTCAATAAAGCAGGTTCGCCTCTATAATAGTGGATAGGATTAATAACCTCTTGTAACAACATGCTTTCATGGTTACCACGTAAGCAGTGTACCTGATAGCCTGACTTCTGTAAATCCCAGATATAATCAATTACTCCTTTACTGTCTGGGCCTCGATCTATATAATCACCTAATAGGTATAATTCATCTTCCTTAGAGAATTTGATTTTGTCGAGTAGCGCCTTAAAGGTTGCTATGCAACCGTGAATATCAGAAATAGCGTATTGAGACATTACTTGCTTTTTTCCTGTAGTAACAAATTTTACTACCTTTCAGCCGATTTAAAGCTAAATATTAATTAAAAAATAGATATATGCTAGATATCACCAGACAAACACGAAGTAACTTTCTAAGACTAATAGATGGGCTTTCTACAGAACAGCTTAACCTCATTCCCGAAGGATTTAATAATAATCTAATATGGAACTTTGCTCACAATATTGTTACTCAACAGTTACTTACTTATGGCCTTGCCGGACTGCCAACTAAAGTGGACAATAAATGGATTGCTGCCTTTCGTAAAGGCACTAAGCCAGAGCAACTTTATTCTGCGGAAGAAATTGAACAACTAAAAGCACTCACTTTTGATCCGCTAGATCAGTTTGAAGATGATTATAAAGCTGGAATATTTGAAACCTTTAGAGTTTATCCTACTAGCTATGGAGTTACATTAAATACGCTGGAAGAAGCGATTGCATTTAATAATGTACACGAAGGCTTGCATCTTGGGTATGCGATGAGCATGAAAAAGAAGGTGTAGAGGAGGTTTAGAGGTGTAAAAGGTATAAAGGCATAGGTATAGAGGTTTAGGGTTTAAAGGGTTTAGGGCGTTGTGGTTTAGAGCTTATAGTAGGTGAGGAGTATAATGGTAAGTGAAATCATTATATCTTATGGAGACAGAATTCTAAAAATAAGGTTCGTCGCGGAATATTTCCGCGATGTGGTATGCTCTATACTATTTAAATAAAGATAGGAGAAAAATTGCACACCAATAGCTATTGGCATAAAGGCATTTACATTCTTTAGAGCTTTTAAAGCCACTCTGGACAAGCGAGACAGGCTGGACTTTTAATCTTGAGTTTCCACTTGAATTTATTATCCAATTTTCATTGGAACTGCCACTATTGTTTTTGCAAAATGACAGTTCCAATGAAAGATAGGGTGCTTATTCGCCTCCCAGTCGACCAGCTTCGTCTTCCAGGCCAGTTTTACGTTTTCTGGACTTTACGTTTTGATTACCGAAGCGGTAGCCCATGCTTATGGTTACGCGACGACTATCCCAGCGGCCACTGCCATAAGATTCCAGGCCGTTGAATGCAGATTTGCCGTCCCAGCCAGTCTGATAGAAAAGGTCATTGGCACTTAGACGTACATTCAACTGATCCTTAAGAAATTTACGTTGCAAGCCGAGATTAAGGCTCCAGTTAGATTCATATTTGAAAACACCACCCCATATACCCGGGCCACTATAGTAACCAGATACTTCTCCTTTCAGCCCTAAAGGCAGAGGGAATGTATGCTGAGAGTAGATGCTATAGGTGAACGCCTGAACATCAACAACTCCGCCATCTTCATATTCTGCCTGGTTGTTGAGGTGAGAAGCACTGGCATTAAAATAAGCATCCCAGCCTTCCATGATTTGTACAGGAGCACTTACATTGACGCTATAAATTGTTTGCTCTGCCAGGTTTTCCCAGGTAATGAAGCCTGCACGGTCATCATTTGCATCAGGAGCAATAAGGCGAGTGATTTGATCCAGTGTTTTGCTATAGGCAAGTTTGATATTGTAACGATAAGCAATTGTATATCCTAGCTCTATATTGTTGACAATTTCAGGGCGTAGGAAAGGATTTCCTTTCTCATAAGACAATTGGCTCAACTGATTATTAAATGGGTTTAGTACATTATAATCAGGGCGATTGATACGACGGCCATAATTTAGAGATAAGGTATTTTTAGGCGTGACCTGCCAGGTAACTCCAGCGCTAGGAAACCAGCTTAGATATTCCTGGATAACAGGTGGTTCTTGCAATGTATCTACAAAAGCCTGTAAGTTGCCCATCGCATCTGTTTGCTCCGCTCTCAAACCGGCACTAATGCTCCACTTTTCACCAATTTTACGAGAATAATCGATATAACCAGCGTATACATTTTCCTCGTATTCGAAACGATTAGAACGAGCATTATTTTGTACTGGAACTTCATTTACTTCGTCAAAGAAAAGGAAGGTATTATCAGAATTTACTCGGCTCAGTTTACTACCCAATCCAAGGCGTCCTCCCAGGACATTTTCCTGATAATCTACCTTAAAAGTATAAATATCTATATCAGAAGGCGTATCGAAGCTATTAATTACTTCTGTAAGTACGACCTCTTCATTTGCATCGTAGTATAAGTTTGGCTGATAGCGTTCGCTAGTATTGCGGAAACTACCATAATCAAGGTCTACATTAATAGTGCGTCCTTTCGCATTGTCAAAGCGATAGTTTAGATTGTAGGTGTTATGCATGCGGTTGTCATCTGCATGAGTAGTTGCTACAAGAATACTATCAATATCACCTACTATAGCCTGTTGGGATAGTTCTATACGGTTAAAACCGTTTTGCTCGCCATTCATTTCACGGCCTTCTACCAGAAATCCTGCTGTATGTTTTTTGCCAATGAAGAAATCAGTACCCAATCGATAGTTGTAGTTAGACCATTCGTTGCGACTTTGATTGATTTCGTCCATTTCCAGGCCATTTTGATAGCTTAGGAAGACCATATTATTATAGACTCTACCTTGAGCACCACCCAGGCTACCAAATACATTCATGAACTTATTTCGGTAGTTACCACTAGCCGTGCCATTGTAGCGGGCAAAGCGTCCTTGGCTGTATGTACCATTGAGGCTACCATTAGCTCCCAGATTTTTATCTTTCTTCAATCTGATGTCAATGATACCAGCATTTCCTTCAGCTTCATAACGTGCCCCAGGGCTGGTGATAATGTCAATGCGATCAATCTGCTCGGCAGGAATATTTTTAAGGTAGTTGCTTAAGTCTTGTCCTCCAAGAGGGAGTCGTTTGCCATCTACATATACCAGCACGCCAGAGCGGCCTAGCATTGTAATATTATCATTGTTATCGACGGTCAGACCAGGGGCTTTACGCATTAATTCCATGGCATCGGAGCCTGCACTATTGATCGTTCCTTCTACATTAAAGACAGTGCGGTCTGCTTTTACTTCTACCATTACACGAGAAGCAGTGACAGTTGCTCCTTTTAACTCAATCACAGAAGCTCCAAATTGTAATGCTCCCAGATTAATTTGCTCTCCTTCTTTTAGCGAAAGCCCTCGCTTCCATAAATCCTCAAAACCTACATAGGTCGCTTTTAAGTCATAACTACCAGCAGGTATTGCTTTGAAGCGAAATGTACCAGTTTCATCACTTGCTTCCACTTTTGCAATACTGCTATCAGCTGTATTGTAAAGGACCAGGTTAGCAAAAAGGACTGCTTCTCCTGTATCGTCCTGAAGTTGGCCTATGATTTCATTGGTTTGTGCGTTGGAGGTAATAAATAAGCCCGTAAACAGGCATAGAGTGATAATAGCTTTTTTCATGGTTCTTAACAATCGGGTGATCAATTATCTAAAACGACTGCAAGATCAGTAGTTCGTTGCAAACCACAATACTTTTTCGATAAAAAGAATATAGTTTGGGGCCAATTTAGCAATAAGGTAGCCTTCCTATCGGTAAAAAAGATAAATTCCCGATTACGAGTACTTTAGCGGAGTACTTTATTTATTGAAATTAAAAGAAGAGCCATCCCAGATTATACAATTTAAGATGGCTTTTCTTTAAGTTAATCTACTAAGGCTCTCAACCTCAGTATGTGTCTAGTGCTGAACCACAAAAGGAACAGTTTGTGCACCTCGCTCGGTGCGAACAGTCATGAAATACTGGCCAGCAGAAAACATTTTGACATTGAAACTTGCCTGTTCTTTATCCAATACATTATTGTCACGAGTGATGTAAACTAGCTCGCCATTAGCATTAGTGATGCGGTATTCTGCAAAATCTGTATCTTGCTTGAAGTTGACTTTCGCTGTTATTGACTCACTAGCAGGGCTTGGGAAAAGACTTAATTCAAATACATCTTTGCTTACCAATTTTTTTATAGATACCAGGGGCGTCAGAGTAACTCCTGTTGATACAGCCGCACCAGATAGGCCATCGAGCAAGGAAGTGCCGTTTTCAAAATCTGGTAAAAGATCAGCCCAATTTGTAACAAGAAGATGACCATATGTATGGCTGGTAAATGTACCATCTTCCATGAGCAGATTTTGGTACAGCTGATAATCATGGGATTCATCAAAACCAAATGATATTTCTTCTGCTCCAAAGTAGCGTACACCAATAATGAAATTAGCGTCATTATTTGAAACTGTAATTCCTGTTTCTTCCTGTGTAAGCAAGTCTGTTATGGGCAATGTAAGTTCGCTAGTGGCTGCTCCATAATCAGTAGGGAAGGTATAAGTAGAAGAACCAACAAGTGTTATTTCTTCATTTTGTAGATTACCATCTTCATTCGTATCTATCCATTCATAAACATGGGCATCAATAGTGATATCTGCTAAGCTAACAGTGTTGGAAGCAACATCACAAGTAATGTTTTCCAAAACAAAATCCTGGCCATAAGGGATATTTATAATGGAAAGGAATTCTACATCACCACCTCCTTCAATAGTGCGGAAAGTGGTTGTATTAGGACGCTCAGTAGTTGGATTAATAGCAGCTTTTGAGAATATATTCTCTGTAATATTGAAGTTTATGCTATAGCTGTTGTTCCAAGGGTGATCCTCTTCTTCATTATCTACAGAATAATCAATGGTATAAGCACCTATTCCTGTGCTGAATGCATCAAAAGGAGGAAGAGACAACAAAGCAGATATAGAATTGGGTGGTATTATTGCAGCATTAGCTGCAGATTCATTGTACACTTCTACTGGCGAACCTCCATCAGCGGTATGTGTAATCACTGCCTCTGCTGTAAAGCCTTCTACTTCAATGATCCCAAGGTTATTTGCCATAGCACCAGGCGTAATCACAAAATCACCCATCTCAGTAAGTTGCGATGCAGGATAAGAACCAATAGGCGGAACGACTACATTTGTAGCATTTAAACTAAGATTGGTTGCAAGTGGTATTGTACTCAATATAAAGCCTGCCGATATAGCAGCATTAGGCAAGTCGCTAAAAAAAGTGGTACTGTTTTCAAAATCAAAATCTGCATCTGTTCCATCAGTTACTATCTGGTAGCCATATGCATGATCGGTGAATGTACCGTTTTCTGTTAATAAGTTTTGGTATTGGCCATAATCATAGGAATCATTAAATCCAAAGAATACTGTTTCTGGACCATTATAGCGGAGGGCAAGGATATAGTTGGCATCGTTGTTTTGGATTTCTATCCCTGTTTCCTCAAGAGTGAAGAGGTTCATTATAGGCATCGTCAATTCAGCTTCATTATCATTATAATCAGAAGGGAAAACATACAAGGATAGTCCAACTATCATTACCTCTTCATTATTTACATTACCATCTCCATTTGTGTCTATCCATTCATAAATTAAGCCTTCAACAAATACGTCTGAAAGACTTGGGGCATCAGTTCGCACGTCACAAGTAACACTGTCAATATTAATACCTGATCCATTTGGGAAATTGAAAATAGAAAATAATGCCGTTTCAAGATTGCCTTCAATTGCACGATAAGTTTCTGTGGCTGGCCTGCCTGTATTTTTATCTATAGGTGCCTTTGAATATATGTTTCTTGTAATATTGAAATCCAGGCTATAAGTATTATTAACAGGAGCATCATCATATACAGAGCTACTCACTTTATAATCAAGGATATAGTCTCCAATACCTGCATTAAATACATCGAATGCCGGGAGCGGCAATAAGGTGGATGTAGAATCAGGAAGAAGTGTAGTAGTATCAGAAACAACTTCATGATAGACTTCATTTGTGCTACCATCAGAGGAAATACGAGTAATTACTGCTTCCACAGTAAGATTCTCTGCTTCATTAATCCCCAGGTTATTTGCTATGACACCAGGAGTTATTACAAAATTGTCTGCCTGTAGAAGTTGTGAAATAGGGTAAGAACCTGCTGGTGGAACTACTACATCTGAAGCTTCTATACTGAGATTGTTTTCAAGCTCAACAGGAGTTAAGGTGATACCTGTAGATACGGCAACTCCAAGTAAATTAGCAAAAAAACTGATGCCATTTTCAAAATCAGGTGCAAATTCCCCCCATTCAGTTACTAACAAATATCCATATGCATGATCGGTAAATGCATTGTTTCCTTCCAGTAAATTATGATATTGACTGTAGTCGTAGGAGTCATTAAATCCAAAAAATACTGTTTCAGGACCATTGTAGCGAACACCGACTATATAGCTCACATCGTTGTTTGGGATTACTACTCCCGTTTCCTCAAAGGTAGAAACATCTAATACAGGCATTACCAACTCAGCCTGATCATCACCATAGTCGGAAGGAAAGGTATGAAGAGAAATACCTACTAATTCTATTTCATCATTAGCCATATTCCCATCGTCATCATCATCTATCCATTCAAAAATATAGCCTTCGATACTAATATCTGCAAGGCTGGGAGCATTAATTACGACGTCACAAGTAATATTTTCAATAGTGATACCTTGCCCATGCGGAAAATCAAAAATGGAAAGAAAGGTTACTTCTCCGCCACCTGCAATTGTACGATGTATATCTGTAGCAGGCCTGCCTGTATTCTTATCTATAGGTGCTTTTGAATATATGTTTTCTGTAATGTTAAAATCCAGGCTGTATGTGTTATCAGCAGGAAGCTCATCTTCTACCATACTACTTACTTCATAATCAATAGTATAAGCTCCAATGCCTGTATTAAATGCATCAAATGCAGGAAGAGACAATAAATTGGATACAGAATCGGGTAAGAGAGGGGTAGTGTCAGAAATAGATTCATGGTATATCTCAGTTGTATTACCATCTGTAGAAGTATGAGTAATTGTTGCTTCTAGAGTAATATTTTCTGCTTCATTCGCACCTATATTGTTAACTACAGCACCAGGAGAAAATACAAAATCTCCTGCTTGGGGGAGTTGGGAAATGGGGTAAGAGCCGACAGGTGCAACTAACACATCCGAAATACTAATACTGAGATCATTTTCAAAAGTAAATGCTCCTATTGTGATGTTTACTGTCTCATTTTCCAATGCAGTACGTATAATCTGTCCATCTTCAAAAGAAAGCATCACACAAGGAATGGTGACCATGCTACCAAAGGCGCCATTACCCATGGCAATAGGCGCACCTGGCTGATCGTTAAGCACGATTGCTGCAATGGCACCAGCGTTTTCTGCATTGAGACATTTTTGAGCAAATTCGCAGGAGCCACGATCAATCAATGCAACCTTACCAGTGAGATCATTAATGGCTGTACCACAACCCTGTGTAGCATCGGCACCAGAGTCGTCATCTATAAATGCGGCATCACCTGTCCAGATATCAGAACTGAGACCTGCTCCAAAATCTGCTGCCTCAAATGTATAATAAGCAATTAAATCAGTTGGTGAATTGATTACTACAGATTGAGCAGAAGCTATAAATACAATAAATAGAAAAGTAATGAAAGCGGTTGTACGTTTTTTCATAAGAGCGATTTTTTTAGAGAATAGAGCTTTTTAGAGATGCTATGTTAGCACCTCTTAGAGAAAGCTTAATGCTTTGTTTTAAATTAGACTTAAAGATAAATAACAAAAGCCCCAAATTTTACAATTTGGAGCTTTTGTTGCGATAATACATTGTTGAAAAATCCCTTGTTTACATTTTGCTGAAAAGCTTACTGTTTATAAGCGCGTAAGACCATAATAACGCTTACATTATCCACCGTTGCTTCAAAAGCAGCTCTTAATTCATTAGAGTCAGATCGGAAAAGGCCTTCGTGCATTTGCCCGTCCATTTCCCAGTTTTCATAGCCTTTGATATCGATTTGAGTTTCATCATCATCAATCTGCTGGCCAGGAATATAAAAGCTGAAACCTACGCTGGTCGGACTGATGCCTGTACCGCGAAAAAGCGCTTCGCCATTTTCCAAAATAGTGAAACTGGAATTGGTGCCTTCTTCTTCTTTTACTTCTACAACTCCCTGCTCATCGTATTCACTACCTAGATAGTTCAGTCCACCACTGCCATTAGGAACATAAAACTCCAGGGTATAGTCATAAGTACCCATTGCAAGGCTACGTAGATTTTCTGGACTTTCTATGCCTCCTTCGCCCTCAGGCTTTACATCATCTTTTTTGCAGGAAGTAAATAGGGAACTTACGGCTAATAAAGCGATTAAAATAACATTGAATTTGAATGCTGTTGTTTTCATGATGGTTTTGGTTTTTTATAATTGATGGTGCAAAGGTTGAGCAAAAATTTGCTTAGAGCCAATAGGATGAAGTGAAATGGGAAAAGACAGTAGCCAATCGATATATAATTATTCGGTAATTGATTATTTTGGTGAAAAATCTACAGAATGAAGTGGTTCTATGCCTCAGTGGTATTATTGGCATTAGTAATAGGGTGTACACAAAAGAAAGAATCTTTAACAGAGGAAAGCAGCTCTAATATTAGATTGGAAGCAAAACTACAAGCTGTATTGGATACCGCTTTGGTAGATGGAGCTATTCTTATATATGATGCTCAGAAAGAGGAATATTTTGCTAGTAATTTGCAACATATAGAAGAAGGTACTTTACCTGCTTCTACCTACAAGATTCCCAATTCTATCATTGCTTTGGAAACAGGAGTAGTGGAAAGTGACAGTACTTTGTTTGAATGGGATGGGGAAGATAGAGCACTTGATATATGGGAAAGAGACATGGTTTTCCGGGATGCTTTTCGCCTGTCTTGTGTACCTTGTTACCAACAGATAGCAAGAGCAGTAGGCTCAGAGCGAATGAATGCTTATTTGCGGAAGCTGAATTACCCTGGTATGCAGGTAGATTCCACCAATATAGATTTATTTTGGTTGCAGGGAGCATCAAAAATTAGCCCCTTACAGCAGATTGATTTTCTAAATCGTTTTTACAATCAGCAGCTCCCCATAAAGGAAAGTACCTATAGTTTGATGCGATCGATTATGGTATTGGAGGAAAATGAAAATTATAGCCTTAGCGGCAAAACAGGGTGGGCTATTAGAGAAGGGAATAACATAGGTTGGTTTGTAGGCTTTCTGGAAAAACAGGATGAAGTCTATTTTATTGCTACTCGTGTTCGGCCAGGCGAAGCTTTTAATATGGATATGTTTGCGAGAATTAGGCAGGAAGTAAGTATGGAAGCTTTTAGGGCAATGGGGATTATTGAATAAGAGTAAAATTTATAGTCCACAGAGATTTTAGAAAAGGTTTGATTATACGGAGGCCGTGTGGGCTGTCGATTTATAGTTTAATATTAAACACCTAGACTCATGGACGAAAATATATGGCAATATTTGGCGCAGGAAGGGCTTGCTATGGCTCTGGTATGGTGCACTAAAATCCTTTATGCAGGCATAGCACTTGTTGTCGGATTATGGGCAATAAAGCTGTTGCGAAGGTTATTGAAGAAGAACCTGGGGCAGGTCATGAAAGAAGAAGCCTTGATGGGTTTTGTGATTAGCACGGCAGATGTCTTGTTAAAAATTGTGTTGATTGTAGCCGTTGCATCCTTATTGGGCATACATACTGCCTCTTTTATTGCTGTTTTAGGATCACTAGGCCTGGCTATTGGCCTGGCTTTGCAGGGGAGTCTTGCCAACTTTGCCGGAGGTATTCTATTGATTATTTTTAAACCTTTTAAAAAAGGAGATTTTGTTACAATCAAAGGGATTGATGGTTTTGTCTCTAAAATAGATATCCTGTATACTTCTTTAAATACTAGGCTAAATCGAGTAGTTGTTATACCTAATAGTACGATTACATCTGATGTATTGATCAACCACTCGCACGAAGAGGCTGTTCGCCGTATGTTTTATTTGAGTATTTCCCACAATTCAAGCATACAAAAGGCCAAAGATCTTTTCTATGAAGCCATTGAAAAAACACCTCATATATTAAAGGACCCAAAGCCGTTCATTGAAGTGAGCGATCTCACAGACAGTGCAGTCGTTTTCAGAATGTTTATTGGCTGTAAGCCTATAGATTACTTTAGAGTGAAAGAACCTGCTATTGAAAATATTAAATATATCTGGGAAGAGAACGGAATTGAGATGCCCTTTCCTCATCGTATTTTGCATATTGCAAACGATAAGGAAGGACAATTAGATATGTTGTAGTTCCTATCTGCTATACTCCGGGCAGCGGATATCACCAAAGTAGTAAGATAATCCAATGCCTAGTAATACGAAGCTATCATTATTGTTACTATTACCTCGCTGAGTACCTTTGCGGCCAATTTGGCTGTCTGTCACTCCATCCAGTTCTATAGAGCGGTCACTTAAAGCAACGGCAGTTTCACCACGTAGCTGCTGTAAGTCGCCCTTGTCGGCATATACAGTACTTACATCATCCAGGTAATCGGTGAATAAGGAACGAGCATTGACTTCAATATTCAGGCTTAGCTCATAAGTCAGGTCTACCTTCATACCCAGGCCATATACGAGTCCACCACTTACACTATAGTATTCCTCTCCTTTAAACTGGCCTTCTGTACCAAGAGGGCGAAGTTCCACCATTTCACCTTCATATTCGGTCATAGGATTGAAATGAAAAACATTAAAACCAGCAAATAGGTAAGGGGTGAAAAAGTAGTCCTTGTCACCATGTATATAAGGCAGGAAGTTGAATTCTAATACGAGGCTTCCATCAATTATATCTGATTCAAAATTGAGATTACGAGCCTGTTCAAAAGCATTGTTGGAATCTTTATCATCAGCCGCTACCTGAGCGTAACTGGCACCCAGGCGTAAAGCCAGGCGATTGTTGAAGTTATGACGCACAAACATTCCGCCCGCCAGGCCAGGATCGTTCAAACGGTAGTTGGTATTGAGGTCACCAAAGTAAAAAGAGCCGCCGAGCCATCCGCCAAGCTCCCATCCCTTCTGAGCTTGTAAGCTCATCACCATACTTAATATCAATCCTGAGAGTAATAATGCTTTTTTCACTTGTATACTTTTTATATCCTGTTTTTCGAAGAATCGGTTCTTGAATGGCCGCAAAGATAAGGTTCTTTTCACAATGAAGTTGTCAAAGGCTATCTTATAAGGCAATTGTAGTTAGGTTTTTAGAACTTCAAGTGATTTAAACTTATAGAATATTCCCCCTCAGTCCTGCGGACAGCTCCCCAGAGGGAGCACAGCACACATATCCCTTTGGAGGGATAGGCTTGAAGTTGGGAGAGGAATATATATTTAGGCACTCTAGTTTTAAACAACTTCAATAAAACGGGGAATAGGGGAGGCATGGTATATGATAAGATTGTTTTTGACAAGAATTAACCGAAAAATAATTTCCTGTCCTTACTTATAACTGCGATAGCAACCAGTTTTTTTCCGCCACAGCGGTAGTTGCCTCTATTTTTGACCGTAGTGCCTGGATTGCTTTGTCGTTAGAAGGGGCGATATCCAGCATCTTTTTGGTAAAGCGAATTGTATTTAGATAATTCTTTTTGTGATAGGAAAGCGTCTTCTGACGTATGATAAAAATCTTCATTGCATCCAGATGTGAATAAAGCAGGTCAAAAGCCTGGAGTTCGTAGTATATCTTAAGGGCGATGGTTTTTGCTGATAGGTTGAGCAGTAAATCATTGAAGTTAGCTTGATTAATATATTCCAGCGCGAGATCATAATTACGGCGTTCGTACTCTAGCCATGCCCTGTTGAAAGCGTAAATACTTTCTCTATGTTTAGGTTCTAAATAGTCTTTATACAAATCCATAAACGATGCTACCCAGTCAAACTCTCGTGCAATGATAGACTTGGCGACAATATTTCGATAGGTAAACCTCGATAAATATCCATTCAATAAAAGAGCTTTGCTCTCCAGTCCTTCTTTATAAATCCCCAGCCCTATCGCAGCATATTCACGCTTTCCCTGATTCATCTGCCGGATGCAATAATTGGTAGCCAGCAAGAACAAATCCCGAATTTCATCTCCCGGAAAAATGTGCTGATGCTCAAAAATCAAACTCCTGAATTGTTCAAAATATTGAGGTTCTGAAGGGGCTACCAATGCTCTATAACAGTAGTAGTAGACAGCAATGGCAGGTACCCGAACATAATCATATTGTTCTATGTGTACGAGTATTCCTGAAAGCATCCCCATGGAGTACTGACTCTTATAGATGACCTGATGCGAAAGGGCAAAGCAGATTTGGCGGAGCTTGGCAGTCATATAGGCGATGTCAAGATTCTCCTGTATGGGCTGTAGATTAAGCCCTTTCAGGCGGCTTTGGGAAGAATCATAGCGATATTGTTCCAAGTGTAAAGCGTACTCATTTTGAAAAAATTCGGCATGACGCCAACTGCTGTCTTGCTGTAATTTACGAGCAGCAGTTATGCTCTTGTTGAAGTGTTTTGATAATTTGAGTTTCCGATAGGCTTTTACCAATGCTAGAGATGCTTCCTCTTTGTTTTCATTTACTTCCTTCCAGATTAGATATTGTTCCATTGCTTTGAGCAACAGGCTCATACTTAGTCGTAACTTATGATCATCATAAGTTTCTTTTGGAAATAAATATTGAAAAGCTCTTTCCCTGCTAGGTGCTTCTCTTTTATCGTATTTACAAGCCGAAAAATAATCAAATAAGCGTGCTACATGCTCTCTCTGATTAAAAAAAGGAGAACGGACTACTTTTTTCAACTGCCGGATATCTGCTTTTGTGAAAACATCAAAGAGTTGGTATACGTTACTGTTGATCATTGATAAGACAAAATGTATGAATAAATTGCTTGTAATTAATGACTTATAAGTTTTTTGTATTCATTTTTTTGATGCAAAATAGAAAAAATGTACTTGTCTCCCTAAACTCCTGTGCGGATTTTTGTAGCAAGAATAAATGAAGTTTTGAACTAAAACTGGAATATTATGAACTTAAAACTCGTCAAACTTGCTAGCTACTTTTTGGTAGTACTTTTTCTATTGCCTTTTTCTACACATGCTCAGGGATGGGAGCGTATTTTTCCTTCTATGGATCAAACTATAGGAAGGCAAGTATTTATTGAAAATGATAGTACTTACTTGATCAGTGTCTACAATCCTGATGGCACGTATCGATTTATGCAGCTCAATAGTCAAGGCTATGAATTATCATCTGCAGCTTGTCCCAATCAAGGAAATTCTACTCTTATGGTTAAGGCATCAGATGGCCACTTTGTAAGTGCAAGTAATGGTCCGATCTCATCATCTGATTTTATATACCTTACCAAAAGAGATATTATGGGGAATCTTATTTGGGAATATATTATGGGGTCAGGCTTTGAAACACAATTGGTTGAGAGAATAGTCCAGGATAATAATGGCGATTATATTTATACAGGTATGATAAAGGAGGATGGACTACAGCAAATATATATATCTAAAGTCGATGAAAATGGTAATCTTTTGTGGACAACCCTTTTAGCCAATTCCTATGATGCGCATAGATATTTGAATATGGTCACTACCACAGATGGGGGCATAATGGTAGTAGGATCTGCCACCAATAATGAACCCTTAGTATTTGCTAAACTGGATGGAAACGGTAATGAATTATGGAGTAGCAATCAATATCCTGGATTATTTGCCGATGACATGATCACTACTGCTGATGGTAATATTGTTCTTATCTGCCGCGAAAATATATCAACAGAAAATACATTAACAAAGTTGATTAAGTTAAATGAAGATGGTAATGAAATATGGACACGTGAATTCCTTTTTTTAGGCTGGCCTAGTAGATTCATTCAGACAGCTGATCAAGGTTTTGCTATTTTGAATACAAATTCTACTTTAGATGGGCATAGAGTAAGATTAACAAAAACGGATGCTGAAGGCTACGAAATTTGGCAACGATCATATTTTGGATACCTTTTAGATAACGGGGGGCTAGATCTCAAACAAACATCAGATGGAGGATATATTATAGTTGGAGCTACTGGTTCTAATGGAGACCAACATCCGGGAGATCTTTATATCATCAAAACAGACGCCAATGGCAATAGTTTCACTTCTAGCATAAATGGTTTTTCACAATATGACCTCAATGAAAATTGCCTCCTTGAGAATGATGAGCAGGCACTAGAAGGTTGGATCGTTACTGCTGCTAAAGCTAATGAAATCCGTTATGGTTTAATTGATGAAACTGGTCACTTTCAAATTAATGTAGATACGGGCACCTATACCGTAAATGTAATATCTCCTAGTGAGTATTGGCTTTCTTGTGATAATATACCTCCTGTACAATTAGCCCAGATAGGAGATAGTGTAAGCGTAGATATTCCTGTGCAAAGTATAGAACAATGCCCTCTTCTGGAAATACAAACCAGCTCTACACCCTATCGAATATGTGACAATAGTATCTATCAGGTGTATTATTGCAATCAGGGTACCGAAGCTGTTGATGATATCACCATCGAAATTACTTTTGATGATTTACTAACCATAAATTCAGCTTCTGCACCTATCATTAGCCAATCGGGCAATACTTATATTTTTGATGGCGGCTCCCTTGATTTTCTGGAATGCACTTCCTTTTCGGTTGATCTAAGTGTATCCTGTGATGTAGATTTACTAGGACAGGCGCTCTGCACAGAAGCTCATATTTATCCAGACTCAAGCTGCCTGCCTATTGACCCACTTTGGTCTGGTGCCAGCATCACTGCCACTGCCTATTGTGATGGAGATTCTGTACGACTCGAACTACACAATATAGGTACGGGTGATATGCAGGCTCCACTAAATTATATAGTCGTAGAAGATGATGTAATTATGATCTCGGAGCCTTACCAGTTAGATATTGGAGAGATATTGCCTTTAGCTTTTCCCGCAGATGGCGATTTCTATCGGATAGAAAGCCCTCAGGAGCCCTATCACCCTGGCAATTCAATGCCTAGTGCCCATGTAGAAGCCTGTGTAAGTAGTATAGGCCAGGAGATAAGCCTCGGCTTTATAAATCAATACCCTTTGGATGATAATGATTATTTCATTGATATTCATTGCAAGGAGATAGTGGGCTCTTATGATCCTAATATCAAAGAAGCCAGCCCTCGTGGTTATCAGGAAGATCACTTTATAGAACCCAATACCCCAATTGATTATACCATACACTTCCAAAATACAGGTACTGATACGGCTTTTAAAGTCGTGATACAAGATATACTATCTCCTCTGCTCAATCCAGCAACTTTCCGCAAAGGAGCTGCTAGTCACCCTTATGAAGTAGAGCTAACGAGTGAAGGTGTACTCATCTTCACCTTTGACAACATCATGCTACCAGATAGCAATATCAACGAACCTGCTTCGCACGGTTTTGTACAATTCTCTATAGGCCAGCAAACTGATCTGGCACCAGGCACCGTGATTAATAATGAAGCAGGTATTTATTTCGACTTCAATCCGCCTATTATTACCAATCAAACGTATCATACCATCGAAGAGGACTTTATCGCAGTTTTTGTAGATGAAATATTCCTGCCAGAGGTGACGGTGAAAGTATATCCTAACCCATTTTTTAGCTCTACAACCTTTGAAGTTGATGGTATAGACAGTAGCCCTTTACAGTTTAATTTGTTTGATGCTACAGGGAGGCCGTTGCGTTCAGAAATGTTTACGGGCCTACAATTTAATTTGCATCGAGATGGATTACCTGGAGGTATTTATTTCTATACAATTCAAAGAGAAGGGAAAAACATTAATACGGATAAAATAATCGCCTATTAATTTTTTTCCTACAAACTATAGGCGGGCGTATCCCTGCGGGTCGCTATGTTCCAGGGCTCGCTATTCGCTCGGTCGGGAATAGGCTTGGGGAGTATTCCCAAGCCTACTTCCTGGCTTGCTTCCTATGGGCGCACCCCTGCACAGCGCTTACGCGAAAATGCATCATTCTCATAAAAAGATGATGCATTTTTTTTATGAGAACTTGATTAGTTTAAAGATTAATCGTAATATTGCGATAAATAAATTAAACATGGGCCTAACCAAGTCAGAAAATTTTACAAAAGAGCAGAATGAACTGGCAACCATCACAAAAGCTTTGGGGCATCCGGCTCGAATTGCCATTATACAGCATTTATTAAAAGCCAATGCCTGTATATGCGGTGACTTGGTAGATGAGTTGCCTCTAGCCCAATCTACTATATCCCGGCATTTAAAAGAATTAAAAGAAGTAGGGATCATTCAGGGGACTATAGAAGGCACAAGTATGAATTACTGTATCAATGGAGAGAAATGGATGGAAATCAAGGCTAAAATGGCAGCCCTTTTTGATCAATACTCCCCATTTGATAGTTGTTGCTAATTTCTAAACCCAATACCAGAAATCCCGTACATCAGCTTTCAGCTGGCGTATGGGTTACAACCAAAGCAAGCAAGTGGAATAACTTCATCAGCAAAATTAGAAGGATGAAGTTTCTTTTTGACCACGATCATCGTAATATTGCGATAAATAAATTAAATCAATCCAATAATGAAAGTATCAGCATTAATAAACCACCTACAATCAGTGGATGAACTTCATTTTGTACAAGCAAATGGCGCATCTGTACCCAGGCACTTCCACATTACTGAAATGGGGCTTTCTTCCAAGCACTTTATAGACTGCGGAGGTACGATCCGCACAGAAAAAAAGGCCAGTATTCAAATTTGGGTAGCAGAGGATGTAATGCACAGATTAAGCCCTGAAAAGCTGGCTGGTATTATTGAAAAAGCCAATCCATTACTAGAAGGCGAAGATCTTGATATCGAAATTGAATACCAGTCCGATACAGTAGGGAAATATGAACTCGATTTTGAAAAAGGTCAGTTTGTCCTATCTCCAACTCATACCGATTGCCTTGCAAAAGAGCATTGTGGAGTTCCTGTATTAGAGACAGCTGGTGCTGAAAAGGAAGAAGTAGGTTGTACACCAGGCGGTGGCTGTTGCTAGTATAAATATTCATCAGACCGGAAATCGGAAATAAAGTAAAGTTATCAATATCCGAAATCCGAAACATAAAACAAGCATGTCCTTATACCCTCAATTGCAACAGTATATTCAACAGTTTCAGGATGAAGCCGGGCTTATTCCTGAAACTCGGAAAATACAGCTAGAACAACTGGCCTCTTATCTTTCAAATGAACGAGAGCAGGAGTTTTTACTGAACTTTATTTGCACTCATAATTCTCGCCGTAGCCACATTAGTCAAATATGGGCGGCTACGGCGGCTTATCATTATGGTTTAACGGGTGTGAAAACATTTTCTGGAGGAACAGAGGCAACCGCTTTTAATCCACGTGCAGTAGCAGCTATGAAGCGGGCCGGTTTTGACATCAAAAGCCCGGGAGGAGAAAACCCGCATTATGAGGTCACCTTTGCAGATGATGTAGCTGGGCTAATATGTTTCTCCAAGACATTTGATGATGCGGCCAATCCGCAAAGAGATTTTGCGGCTATTATGACTTGTGCGCAGGCAGATGAAGGTTGTCCGTTTATTCCAGGAGCGAGTTGGAGATTGGCACTCACTTATAATGATCCTAAAGAAGCAGACGATACACCTGAGGAGCAAAGTAGATATGATGAGCGAGTACGACAAATAGGGAGGGAAATATTTTATGCTTTTAGCCTGGTACAAACAAAATAATCATGACCGCAGTAACTGAAGCTTCAAGCAGAAAAAGGCTATCGTTTTTAGATAGATACCTTACCCTATGGATTTTCCTGGCAATGGCAGTAGGAGTGGGAATTGGTTATTTGTTTCCACAGACATCCACCTTTGTCAATCGTTTCACCCATGGTACTACCAATATCCCTATAGCCATTGGTTTGATACTAATGATGTATCCTCCTTTGGCTAAGGTTGATTACAAAATGCTGCCACAGGTTTTTCGCAATGTAAAATTACTAGGCTTATCACTTTTCATCAATTGGATCATTGGCCCTATATTGATGTTTATTCTGGCCATCTTATTCTTACGAGACTATCCCGAATACATGACAGGGCTAATATTAATTGGACTTGCTCGCTGTATAGCCATGGTCATCGTCTGGAACGACCTGGCAAGTGGTAGTCGCGAATACGGTGCAGGCCTGGTAGCCCTCAATAGTATTTTTCAGGTATTTTTCTACAGTTTTTATGCCTGGTTATTCATCACAGTTTTACCGCCATTATTTGGTTTTGAAGGATCAATTGTAGACATCTCTATAGCTACAGTGGCAGAAAGTGTAGCTATCTATCTAGGCATACCCTTTCTGGCAGGTTTCCTAAGTCGCGTACTGCTGGTAAAATGGAAAGGGATTGATTGGTATCAGCAAAAGTTTGTGCCTTTTATATCGCCCATCACTTTGATCGCACTACTCTTTACAATTGTGGTTATGTTTAGCCTTAAAGGAGAATTGATTGTGCAAATACCAATGGATGTAGTACGGATAGCAATACCTCTGCTCATTTATTTTGGACTTATATTCCTTGTGAGTTTCTTTATTGGAAAAGCACTGGGAGCTGACTACCCACGCAATGCTGCGATCTCTTTTACCGCTGCAGGAAATAATTTTGAGTTGGCTATTGCAGTTGCCATTGCCGTTTTTGGATTAAATTCCGGACAAGCATTTACAGGGGTGATAGGCCCCTTGGTCGAAGTACCTGCACTAATAGCGTTGGTGAATGTGGCTTTTTGGTTGAAGAAGAAGTATTATTGAACTAAAGTATTTATAAACCTGTACGCCAGCTCAAAGCTGGTGCACAGTACTCTTTATACCCCGTATACCAGCTTGAAGCTGGCATGCGGGGTATAGGCACATTAATAAAATTTCACCCAAAACTTGAATTAGTTAGGAATCCTATCTATATTTGTACCAGCAATTTTGCTAAAACAGAAAAGTATTAAAAATGAATAAGTCAGTTTTTTATCATGCAGGATGTCCAGTTTGTGTAAGTGCAGAACAGGACATCGTTCATTTGATTGGCGCAGCCAATGTAGAAATTGTTCATTTGGGAGAAGATAAAAGTCAAATATCAAAAGCAGAACAGGAAGGTGTGAAATCAGTACCTGCCTTAGTAACTCCTAATGGCAATGTATTGCACATCAATTTTGGGGCATCACTTGCTGATGTAAAGGCATAATTAAAATTTTTTCACCCATTTAGTTAGGATTCCTAATTTAAATATATTGTATTTCCAAAATGAAAAAAGCAATCATTTATCTTTTTTCTTGGCTGTTAGGGTTAATGTCTTATGCTCAGGGGAATAATGAAAACCCGAATTTTAGCATTTCTGATGATTTACAAATTAAGAAGACATCAGTCGTTTATGATGCTAATTTAGAGCAATTGATATTTTCAATCAAAGTCAAAGGAACTGCCGGAGTATCTATTCCTGAAGCAATAGGCCAATTGGACGGTGCTCCGGTGCTGGGATATGTTTTCCCTACTACTTTAAAACCAACAGATGTTGGCTTTAGTCATACAGAAGGGATTGTAGCATTGGCCTTAACATCTCATCCAGATTTTGATGATACCCCTCTTTGGGATGAAAATAATGACCGTAATTATGCCAATGATGGAGTTGTCTGGCATCCACATTGGGTTGTCCTGACAAAGGATTCAAGAGTAAAGGGAGGGCTTGCTGTAAAACAGTTTAATAAGGATAAAGAGGATGTTCAGCTTCCTCCAACCAACCCTGGCATGCCTATGTATATGGATTCTCCTGGTTTTCCGGTTGTTACTAATGGAAAAACTATCCGTGTGATAGTACCAGCCTATCGACTAAATAAGCAAACTAGCTTCCAATACGATGCCGTTACTGCTTATATGCAGGTGAATACCTCAAAATCAGACTACCCTATGTTAGGAGTATACGCCGTTTACTCTGTTGCATCAGGGGACTTATCACTCCCTTATAAGGTGAAATAAGATCACTTCTTTTAAGAAAAAAATTAGGATTGCTAACTTTGTAGCAATCCTAATGCTTTTTATTTATAAATGGTAGGTAAATAAGCACTAGGTTTCATCTATTTTAAGACGTTAAACTATGGAACTCCAGTCAAAAATAGTAGCGGGCCTAGAGCGTATATCGGAAGTATTCAAATCCTTGCTTTGGGAGAAAGCAAAAGTCTATGGTATTAGCCCAATACAAATTCAAATACTACTCTTTGTCTCAAATCATTCATCCAATTTATGTAATGTTAGCTATTTGGCTAAAGAGTTTAATTTAACAAAACCGACTATTAGTGATGCCGTCAGGGTATTATTAAAAAAAGGATTATTGGAGAAAGATTTTTCACCTTCAGATAATAGGAGGTATAATGTACAGCTATCATCCGGTGGTGTGCAATTGGTTGGTGAGCTGTCTGATTATGCATCACCGGTTTTACAAATATTAGAGCACATTGATGAAGAGGAAATGAAGCAAATTTATGGCACGCTTTCCAGGCTTATCTATCAACTCAATCAAAAAGGGATCATCCAGGTGCAAAGAAGCTGCTTTGGATGTCGATACTATAAAGGAGATAAAAAAGGCACCCATTTTTGTAGTCTATTAGATAAAAAACTGGCAGGCCCCGAAATAAGGCTGGACTGCCCTGAATTTGAAAGCAAACACGTAGAATCATAGCGTAAATTACTCCTCTGATAAAATTACTCAAAAAAAATTCCACTCCCTGGTAACGCTTTTTCTTTTGTAGAGATAAACCCATATAATCAAAATCCAAAAAACCATGAAAAACTCGAATTTATGGCTATTAGGTCTATTCGCCCTGGCCTTAGCTATGTCTGTATCAGCTTGCTGCTGTTGTGAAGATGATGAAGATACTACCTGCCCGGATCTTATTGTACAGTCTATTGATCCATTTATTGATGTAGATTGCCCTGGTGGGGCAGGCACCTGCGTGACAACGGTTAAATTCACAGTCGCTAATGTCGGTACAGCAGATGCTGGAGCATTTAATATCAATATCGTATTAGACCCCGGTGCGAGTGTATCTCTTAATGAATTTGTACCTGGTGGCCTGGGTGCTGGTGACTTCTTGACGATCACCGTTACAAGCCCACCTGGTGGTAATTGTTATGATCCTGATTGTACCGTAGATATTTTTGTGGACAATTCAGACAATGTATCTGAATGTGATGAAGACAACAACAAGGGAACACAAACGATATTAGGATAGAGAGGTAAATACATTCTCTCGTAATTTAGGGCCTCGGGCAATTGCCTGGGGCTTTTACGTTTATGCTTTTTAATTTTGAAGCGTTTTTAATTCGTATTTCTTTTATTGTTATATTTATAGTGGCAGATGGAACTACTTAGAATTAAATTGAGTGTTTTATCTGCATAATAAGCTCTTTCACAATATTGATAACTACAACAAAATCCGGATAAGTGTTTACAAATTATTAGTACAATACACTATAGTGAATAGGAAGACATAGCGATTAATCCCATGGATAAAAATGTAATCTATCTATCCTAATAAATAATTGCTAAATACTGTAAACAAATGAAAATCAAAATCCTCTTCACTATCCTATGTACTTTGTGGTGTCCTATTGCTTTATTGGCTCAACCTTCTCAAGTACTGCCAGAAGATTCTCTGGCACTAATCGAAATATATAATGAATTTGGCGGTGCCCAGTCTGGCCTTAACTGGCTAAATGGTCCAGTAGAAAGCTGGGGCGACACAGAGAATGAAATTGTAATTGACATCTTCGAAGGAGATTCCTTCTGGAGGGTTACACAAATAAACATTGCGGGGAAAGGACTAAGTGGTATACTGTCTGAATCTGTTAATGCTTTAGATGAATTACAGCTGCTGTCTGTTTCAAATAATAATATTGTAGAATTGCCTAGTGCCCTAAGTTTGCCTAATTTAATAATTCTGAATGTGGGGAATAACGAACTAACCGAATTGCCCAATCTTGATGCGCTGGCTAGTCTGCAAATTTTTAATTGTGCATCCAATCAGCTTAGTAGCCTTCCTGATCTGAATCAGCTTACTCAACTAGAAACACTTAATTTCACAACTAATAATATCACTCAATTGCCCGATCTGACTGAGTTGCAAAGACTTACTCAATTGGCGGGGCAAAACAATAGATTGACGTTCTTGCCAGAATTAAATCAGTTAGTTAGCTTACGTGTACTTTCCATTTGTTGTAATCAATTGGAATCACTGCCCAGGCTCAACGGACTTGTCAGCCTTGAAGAATTGAGCTGTTTTAGCAATCAATTGATAGAATTACCACCCATGGATTCACTATTTAGGTTGCGAGAGCTTAATTGCAGTAATAATAAACTGGATACACTCCCTGATTTGAAGGACTTAGAAGAACTGGAGTTTATCGATTGTAGCAAAAATCTTCTCAAGTTTGAAGATATTGTACCGATAGTAGATATACCTTATGCTATTGTTTATGCGCCCCAGGCCAATATGCCTTTGTTCGATTTTTATATCACAGCTGGCAGAGATATTCATGTGGATGGGTATGAAGAATCCAACCCTTTGCCTTCTAATGAATACAAATGGGTGAAAGGAGGTGGACTAGTTTATAGCAATAATCGATTACTTACTATAGACAGCACTTCAAAATCAGACTCTACTCTTTTTACGCTTACTGTTACTAATCCTAATGCACCTGATTTAGAGATAATGGCGCCGATTCAAATGCATGTCTTTGGGGGAGATGATGAAATTCCATTTGATACTACCTCTCTAATAGTTCGACGAAATGCACTATCAACCTCTTTTCCAGAACAAATAGAAGCAGTTGATATTAAAAACTGTGATTGTATTAGTGAAGTCCTAAATATCGAGTTGTGGGAAAATATAGAATCACTTATAGAGCAGAATACTATACGGATGGGATCTGGTAGTGATATACGTAAAGATACTTTTGATTTTAATTTTATTATAGAGCCAGGGCCCGTAGACTCCAATCTTACTTGTGGTGTATTTACCAATTTCTCACCCCCTGTATCAGGTCCTACAGAATACGATGTAAATATAGCTGTTGTAGGGTCAGGAATTGCATCACATGATGATCTGCTCCCTTATCTTTATACCATCAGGAATGGAGAATCTAGCCCAATTGGATGTATTTCGTCTGGGCGATTGTCCTGGGATTTTCTGACAGGTAACCAGCATGTGGTAGTCAATAATTCCCACGAAACACATATTGCTGGGATTATTGCCCGGGATTTTCCTGGCAATATAAACTTAAACCTCATCGATCTTAAAATATTTGATGAGACCGGGCACTTATTCGACCTTATTTGTGCAATTCAATTTGCAGTAGAAGCAGGGGCTGAAATCATTAATCTTAGTTTGGGATATAATTATGAAACCCCATCTGAACCACTGTACAGGGTATTAAAAAATGCAGAAGAAGCAGGGGTGTTGGTGGTTATTTCTGCTGGTAATGAAGATGGTGATAATGATGCAATTGATCGCTGGCCAGGAAACTTTGTAATACCCCAAGTATACAATAACAGCGATATGCCAAAGCTGAATAATCTGATAGTGGTCGCAGGCTTGAATGACAGTCAGGATGCTTTGGCTGACTTTTCTAATCACGGAGCATCAACTGTACACATAGCAGCACCGGCTTATGGAGTGATAAGTACGGTAGTGACACCAGAAGGTATTAGCATTTATGATGCCTATAGTGGGACTTCTATGGCTGCCGGAGAAGCTAGTCGGGTAGCAGGTATCTTGAAAGCATATAAAGAAGATTTAAGCCCTATAGATAATGTGGAGGCGATCTTTCAGTCGGCTATATCGATAGGGCATGGTGATAAGATTATTATGCATAATGCTAAAATCAATTTATCTGGTGCTATAGAAAAACTGGAACTCCCGAATGAAGAGGAAATATTAATGCAAATTAATACGAACCCTCACTTGCCCTTTTCGAGAGAGAGGCCAAGCCCGGTTATCAATGGACCACACGAATCCCTGGAAGAAATTGAACTACAAATAGGAAATGGTAACCTCCTTTACAGAAACATAGATTTCAGAGTGCTTCAGATACCTGTACCTCCTTCAGGTAATCCCGTTTACCAACAGCTTTGTTCATTCGGCAATAAAGTCAGCTGGAATGGCATATTGAACGACGGCAGCACAATTGATCTTAGAAATGGACAATATTTGATAGAACTTAGAGTCGATGGCAGACTGGTCAACGTATTTCCCACGCATATAAGCATTCGATGAAGTGAACCTAAATAAGAAATGAAGCAATTATTCCCGGAATAGCTAACATGCATTATTTCCGGGAATAGTTCATTTCTGGAAGGTAGTAAAGCTAGATTCAATTACACATAAAATCACACCATGAAAGCCCTTTCTTTTTTACATACTTTCTTACAACAGCTATATTTATTATTAGCCCTATTGCTATGTTCTCATGTAGCAACTAATGCGCAAGCCAGTGACATTGATAGTCTATTAAAAGAAGCTAAGGCTTTTCATCAACAAGGAATAGACTTTGATAGATCCAATAATCCGGCCTCTGCAATTGATAATTATGATAGAGCCTTGGCTATCAGAAAAAAGATATACTATGAAGCTAATGACTATCGGGAAGAAGTATTGATAGGAATTATTAAAGGCTATTTTAATATTGGAGACAGTTGGGGCGATTTAGGAAATTATGAGCAAATGGAAATTTATCTGGACTCTTGTAAAATGATCCAAGACGAATTTCGTGAGAAACATAATTTTGAGAGCTATTTCAGACGAGCCCAGTTGTATCATGCTTTGGGACAGCTTTACAGGACTGTATCTGGCATGAATCAATCCTTGTTAGCATTTAAAAATGCATATACCTATTATGGGTTGGATAAAGATTCTCATTGGAAGAAATATGATCAGGCTGGTGTGTTGAATGACATCAGTGTTTTATTTATTAGATGGCAAGTACATCCAGACTCGGTTCTCTTCTATGCAAATAAGTCGTTGGAATTATATAAGAGCCTTATAAAGGTTGGTAAGATAGATACCAACATGCTAAACAAAGCGATAGCTGGTGCAAAAATAAATAGAGGATACGGTTACGAAATGAAAGGGAGATATAATGCAGCAAGAGCTTCTTTTAGCCAGGCATTAAATGAGTTGGAGGCTTTCTCAGTGTTATTGAAAAATGAAATGAGAGTAGAAGGAGATACGTACAAAACTTTCTATGTGTCGGAATTAGGGCATTTGGGGAGGTCAATAAATTCAGGCCGTAATGGATTAGGTGTTACACTGACTGATTTGAGTGAATTCCAGGAAGCAGAAAAGTTATTCACAAAGGGGATTCAGTCCAACCTTTGGTTACAAGAGCTCAACTCAGAATACCACTATGCTTCAGTTTTGCTTTCTTGGAATTATCAAAACCTGGCAGAAGTTTACTATAAACAAAAATACTATGCCAAAGCATTAGAAGAGAATCAAAATGCTCTGGAGGTAATGGTTAAAGATTTCCCCAGATTTCAGGTAGGTTTTGACAACCCCAATATTTCAGATGTAACATTTTTTGTTTACGATGATCATTCTTTTCTTAGTGCTCTAGTAGGCAAAACTCAATGCTTACAAAGGCTAAATAAATCCAAAGCTGCTCTTGCCACTGCCACCCTTGGTATTGATTATATCTACCAAATTAGAAAGAATTACCAGGATATATATTCGAGAAATCGCCTGGCAGATTTTATGAAAGCATTCACAGAAGTGATTATTCAAATCCATTTGCAATCACCTGGTCAGGATATCGAAAAAGCATTTTATTACTCTGAGAAAAATAAAATTTTCACCCTTCTGGAAGCCGTTCGGGATCACAAATCACTGGAAGTAGCAGGGGTAGATAAAAGCCTTTTGAAAGAAGAAAAAGAGCTTCGAAGAGCAATAGAAAAGATCAATGGTACATTGAAGGAAGCTCAGGATGCTACTCAAAAGAAAGAACTATTTAGTCAGTTATTGCAAAAGAAAGAAGACCTGGCAGAAGTACTGGATGAGCTATCAATAAATCCTAACTATCAGAGGTTATTTGTGAGTGCAGAGCCAGTAGATATAGCTTATATACAAAAATCTTTGCTGGCAAAAGAGCAAGCAATGCTTGAGTATTTTATAGGCAAAGACACTACTTATATTTTTTTGATACCTAAACGTGGTAACGTACAATGTTTTACAGTATCTATTCCGGAAAACGAACTTATAAAGGACGTTGATAACTTCATCAATGCAATTTTGAATTCTGCGGAAGTGAATAGATCGTCTACTGTAAATATAGATAAGATAGAACTGGAAGAGCAATTGCTGAATACAGCTTACTCTTTGTATAGAGATTTTTTGTTGCCAATAGTCGCTACTACTGATATTAAGCAATTAGTCATCATTCCCGATGGAGTATTTAATAAAATGCCTTTCAGTGCTCTTGTTTCTTCTACTTCAGGTGTAGTACCAGGAGCTTATCACAATTACGAATTTATTGGTAAGCAGTATGCTATTAGTTACTGTTATGCAGCTACGCTTTTAGCAGAAATGCAGCAACCTATGTGGCCTAAACCTACAGAAGTACTTGCGTTTGCACCTTCTTTTCAGGGAGGCGTTTCCCAGTATAGAATGGGCTTGTCTAGATTGAGGTTCAATAAGTTGGAAGTGGAAAAGATATGCGAATACTTATCCTGCAAAAAAGGGCCGTACCTGGCAGAAAGTGCGAATAAACAAACATTCATGGAGACTGTTAGTCAGCAGCCTTATTATATGCTTCATTTATCTACACATGGCAAGGCAGATTACAGTGATCCGAACAACTCCTATATTGCATTCTCTCAGTTGAACGAGCATGAAATTGATGAAAAACAGTTTCTGTTTTTACGAGAACTCTACAATATGGAAATAGCTGTAGAAACCGTCGTACTTAGTAGTTGCGAAACCAACCTTGGGCCCATCCACAGAGCAGGAGGAATGCTAAGCCTTACAAGAGGTTTTGCTTTTGCCGGAGCTAATAGTATTATATCTTCTTTATGGGAAGTCAATGAAGAATCGACTAAAGAATTAATGGATTTGTTTTATACGAATTTAAGAAAAGGAGTAAATAAAAGTGAGGCACTCAGGTTAGCAAAAGTATCTTTGTTAGATAATGGAGATTTTAATCATCCATATTATTGGGCCGCATTTATTCCGGTTGGGAAAACTCAGGATATTGGTAATGGATATGAAAGATACAAACACTTATTGTTGTATGGATTAGGGGGACTTTTAGTATTCTTTTTTATTTATCGATATCGAAGATTTCATGCTCTAAATCATTAAATCATGGTCACTTTGAAGAGGAGAGTTGTTTCAGTTGCTGGACTTCTCTATAATATTTGTAGGAAGGAATATTAAGCAGACTATCTATGATAGGAACTGCTCTTGGATCTTTCTGAAGCATCAAACTAAGTAGCCAGTTATATTCTACTCTGGTTCTTGTTCTTAAATTGGAAGTATCTTCCTCTTGTATTTCATTAAGTAATTGTTCAAATTGCTTTTCTGCAATATCGTATTGTTTCAGGTGCATGTGGCAATGAGCAATGAACTGCTGTACCCTAAGGTTAGAAGTGTTGATTTCTTTAAAACATCTTAATGCATTGGTATATTCATGAATATCATAATGCTCCAGGCAATCCTGCCAGGGAGGGATATTCCCTTCTCCCAGATTATTACCTGATATAGGCTCGCTAGCCAATGCTATTATTTTTTCTGCGTAGGCATACTCTTGATTTTTAGAAGGCGAAGATAAAATACTAATAGCGGCCCAGGCGATCAATCCTAATAAACAAGCTGCTGCTGCTAATTTGAAAACTGGATTTTTCCAGAAAGAAAAGCCTACAGCAGCATCTTCCTTTTTTTGAATGGCAGCTAGTTTGGCTCGCACTTCATCTTCCACCGATATTTTTACTGCCTCCTTAGCAAGCATATGATAAAGCACCTCTTTTTTTAATTCCGGCTGTTCTTTTATTTCCTCCTCAAAAGCCTTCTGCTCTTCTGCCGTCATTTTTTTACCGAGATACTTTTCAATCCTGTTTTGTAATCCTTCTAAATCCATCGTAAATCTTTTAATTTCATAGTGAGCACTTTATTTTGCTCTAATTTTTTGCGAAGTTTTTGCTTACATCTTTTGATTGTATTCCTCACTACATCATTATTGCTGATGCCCGTAGCTTTTACTATTTCATCGGAAGAATAATTCAGCATCCATAGCCTTAATAGTTGTTGGCATTTTTCGTCAATGGATGCGATTGCTTCTCGCAGTGCGTCTTTAAGTTCATTGCGCAATGTTATTTTAAATGGTGTATGCTCATCGTCTATGATGTCCAGGTCGAAGTCGAATTTAGAAAACTTATCTTCCTTGTTTTCCTTTCGAAGATGTACTAGACAAAGGTTGTTGCATATACCTCCAAAGTAATGGATGAGTTTGGTATCAACATGAAAACTTTTATTCTTCAATTTGCATATAAACTCAATGATCGCTTCTTGAAAAATGTCATCACCTGATACTAGTCTTAGTTGCCGAGCTCTCCGGAATGCATTTTCTGCTTTTGCTTTATATGCTTTGTTTTTGATCAGGTAACACATTGCCTTATGCTCTTCTATTCCACCATTCTGGATTGCATTAATAATTTGAACGTCATTCATGCACTTATATATACTTGATATTAGGAAGGAAATTATAAACAGGCCGCTGCATTTTTAACACATTAAAAAGTTTTACCTGCATCATTATAGGCTATTAAGATAACAATTATAGCAAGTAGATAGAGTAGGTATTAATTTTTTTTCAAAAAAAACTAAAAACCTGTTTACAAAAATAATCTTAAATCAACTTACTAATAACAAATATGCACACGAGAAGTATCATGTATACTTTAATACGTAGAAATACAAGCCTGGAAATAGTAGTGGATATACCCACCCCAAAAAACCAACAATGTGTATGCTTTCCAGGCTGTATTTCTATTTTCTGAAAACGATTTAGGGCATGTTTGGGAATTTATTCTTTGAGACGATTTTGTCATTAATTGACTTAGATGAGGCGGGAGGTTGCGATTTTAGCCTAAGCTAAACGAGCGTTCTTCCAACAAAATATAAGCCAATTAGTGACGGAATAAGTCCGATTAATAAATCCCAAACACGCTCTTAAAGTTGTTACCCCTTAAAACTTAATACATCATGAGAAAACAAAAATTTGCTTTGGTTCTAAGTGGAGGCGGATTTAGAGGCGCTTTTCAACTAGGTGCGCTCAATTATTTAAAAAAGAATTGGCATTTGATTGATGCTACAGCTAAGCCAATGAAGTTTGACCTCATTTCTGGCGTATCAGCAGGTGCCCTTAATGGGGTAATGATAGCTATGGATAAAATAGTAGAACTGAATGAACTTTGGGAAAAGGTCGCTCAAAATGGTGTTTCAGAAATCTATACTTCTGATTTCATTGATACCAATCCGGAAAATGGCAGAGCTCAACTTGTTGTCAGTGTGGATGGTTTGAAGAAGCACTTCTTGCCGAAATTCGATGTAAGTATTGGTTTGTTTAAAGGAATAGGACTCCTCCTTTCTAAAGCAAAGAAAGAAGCATTCTTCAATCAAATAATGGAGAAAGCAGCAAAAGAAATTAAGGACAACCTGGCCAATTTTAAAAGTGTAGCGGATAATACACCACTTAAAGATAAACTTACCCGCCTGGTAGACAAAAATGCGATCCATGGGACGAAGTATTTCTGTGGTTTTGTTTCTCTTGATGATGGCAAGTATGCTTCTGTGATGCACAAAGATTTTACTACTGATGAAGATTTTGTCAATGGTATCTTGGCTTCTACAGCGGTACCATTGGTTTGGAAACCTGTAGAAGAAATAGCCTCTGTTCAGGGAAAGGTGAAAAATGCAGTTGATGGAGGTATTCGCAATAGCTCACCTCTTGGCGACGTCATTGATCAAATCAATCAGGATCCGGATGATGCTGAATACACAATCATTGTTGTCAATTGTCATAATGGAAGTGTTGAAAAGAATGATTTTGATCAGGCAAATGCTATACAAATAGCACTTCGCTCTTTGCAGGATATTGCGCTAAGTGAAATATTCATTAATGATATCACTCAATTTATGCAGGTCAACTCTATTCTGGAACAGGTCGAAGAACAAGGGGCAAATGTTGATTTGGTCAAATACGATTATAAGGAAAAAGAGCGGACATCTATTCCTCTTAAGAAGTTCAAAATAGTATAGATAGAACCAGCGGAAGGAGTCCTGGGAGATTTCCTGCTGGCCAATGAATCAATTATCAATAAACGAATAAAACACGGAGAGCAAAAGGCAGAAGAGGCACTTCAAAACTTCCTGCCAGGTAGCGGGAGCATAGAGCGCGAACTGAGAGCATAGATACTATTCTGGATGCTTTCTTAAGCTTGTCGAGTGATGGCTTTAATGAAACGGAGGTCCCTGAAAATCCCAAAAAGAGTAAGGAGGCGGAAGGTGAAAAGCCGCAATAGAGTAACCACTTTACCCAAATTTTTTAACCAATGGCAACAATTAGTAATCTTAAGCTATCTATTGCAAAAGGTAGCAAAGAGAGTGTAGTCACTGTTACTTATGATCTTTGTTTTACTCGGTGTGAATTACTGGACAAAACAACTTTTATTGAAACGGTTTCGCTACGAGGCGATGATGCCTGGCCAAATCCGGATGATCACCTTAAAACAATTTATTCAAACTGTGTACAAGCTAATAAAGCTTGCATTTCCCGGAAAGTAGTGCGAAAAGTCTCTAATAATGTACTAGATGAAGATGATTGGTTCTTCAATCGCAGAGACGAAGTTTACGCAAGAGTACGACTCAAACCGTTCATCCCTTCAAGTGTAACAGTTGATTCTAACATCGTAACGGGGCATTGGTAGAATGCTGCGTATACTATTTATGGGAGAGCAATTACTGCTCTCCCTGTATATTTATTCCTGATTATATTAGACAACTTCACTATCTTGCATTTACCATGCAAGCCACTAATAAAGAGAAAATCATAATTGCTGCTCTCAAACTATTCAATGAGAATGGTTTGGTAAATGTACGCCTTCAGCATATTTCTGATGAAGCGATTGTAAGTGTAGGCAATATGGCTTATCATTATACTAATAAAGAAGCGATTGTAATGGCTCTTTATCAGGACCTGACGAAAAAACAAAAAGCACTGCTGGCAGAATACCGCATTGTTCCCCTTTTTGACAATATAGACCGCTTAATCAGACATACCTATCATCTACAGCAGGAGTATGTATTTTTTTACCTCGATACCCTGGAAATCGTACGAGCCTATCCAGCTGTAGGTGCTGCCCATCAGCAACATATTCGCTTTCAGATTGAACAGCTACAATTCATGCTGGATTTTAACGAAAAGAGGGGAGCACTTCTTCCTGCTACTTTTGAGGGAGTCTTCCAGAAACTAGCGAAACAAATATGGATGACGATGTCTTTTTGGCGTTCTCAACAAGCAGTACGATACGAGGAAGAACCATCCGAAGAATCTTATAAAGATGCAGTTTGGAACCTGCTAATTCCCCATTTTACGGAGATGGGAAAGCGAGAATATACGCAAATGCTGGAACAGCCATATGATTTTTACTTTTAATCATCCCTTAAAAGTATTAGTTTTGTAATTCAAATAATTAGGTGTTTTTTTCTATACTTCTTTAGGCTTTAAATTTAATGGATAACTTTCAACTCGATAATGATGCTTATAATGAGCTGCTGAACCTGCTGAATAATCAGCATTTCACAGATAAGTCTGGTTGTCAGGAAGACATGGATTTTTTGTCTGACGATTGGTGGTTACGGGATACCGCGGTGATAGAGAATATCGTTAAGCGGGAAGGCATGTGGGAAATACATTTGGTATTTGCTCATTATCAGGAACCAAAGAAGTTGATTAAACGAGTCATTTCTCGTTTTACTTGCAAAAACAAGGCAGAGCTCAATGCCTGGTATATGAAGCGCCTTGCGGCAAAAGATCAAAGAGGGACGCTAAAAGTTAATTTAGATGATTTTAAGCTTTGCTTAAGCTAAACCAAGGGAACGATGGCGGATACAAAACGAAAAATTTTGGATGCTTCAATAAAGTTATTTAATGAAAATGGAATGGCGAATGTGCGTTTGCAGCAAATTGCAAGTGAGATTGGCATCAGTCCGGGCAATCTGGCCTACCATTTCAAAAATAAAGAAGCCATCATAGATGCAATTAATGAAGGCTTGTACGAAGAGGCCTCTGAGATTTTATCTAGCTATCGCCTTTTCCCTAATCTCATGGATTTTGATCATCAACTTACCAAGTATTACGGCTTTATACAGAAATACCCTTTCTATTTTCTGGATTTATTGGAAATAGAAAGGCATTATCCTCAAATTCGTTCTAAGCGTAAGGTTCATATCTCAAAAATGATTAGTCAAATCAGAAAACGCTTTGATTATAACAAGCAAAGAGGATTGATTATAGAAGAACCACGTCCAGGAGTATATGATAGCATCGCAAGAGCTATTTGGGTGCTCATCACTTTTTGGGTGCCTCAAAGTCTGGTAAGAAAAGTTGAACAAGCCGTAGATACCAGAGAGTTTAAAGAAATGATTTGGAATCAGATATACCCATACTTCACAAGTAAGGGGATAGCAGAATATGATCAGCTTATTCGACCGTTATTAGAGCAGCATTCTTCTGATAATTAGTTGGAGCTAAAAAATAAGTACATAAGATGCTATCATTAGATAATGATTTCGGAGAAATCACATCTTTTTTGCCCAGGCAAAAAAGATTTCGACTTCGGATGAAGTCGCATATTATATTATTTGTGAGATTTTATCCAAAGTCGGAAGACTCATCATTGCCTTTTTAATAAATTTCTGACTTCTCCGAAGTCTTTACTTTTTATTTTAGGTACAAAGCACTAGCATATTTCTACCAGCAGAATTTTATCACTAAATACTATGACAAACTTAATCTGGCTTAAAGGCGGGGCATGCAGTGGCAACACTATGTCTTTTCTAAATGCTGAACAACCTTCAGTAATTGAGCTGATTACTGATTTTGGCATACGTATTTTATACCACCCTACAATTGGCTTGGAAATAGGTGAACAGGTGAATGAAGTACTCAATGATGCGGTGTCAGGCGAAGTTCCTCTCGATATATTTGTTTTTGAAGGTTCTGTCATCCAGGGACCTGGTGGCAGTGGCAAAATGAATTACTTTGCCCATCGCCCTATGATCGAATGGATTAAGGACCTGGCAGGAGTAGCCCGTTATGTAGTTGCTATTGGGGATTGTGCTACCTGGGGAGGGATAGTCGCAGTTCCACCCAATCCAACCGAATCAACAGGCATGCAATACCTTAAGAAAGATAAAGGGGGCTTCCTGGGAGAAGATTTTCTCTCTAAAGCGGGCTGGCCAGTTATAAATATTCCTGGTTGTCCTGCCCATCCAGATTGGATGACTCAAATATTGGTTGCAATAGCAACAGGGCGAATGGATGAAATGAAACTGGATGATTATCAACGGCCCAAAACATTTTTTACCGATTTTGTACAAACAGGATGTACCAACGCAGTGTCGTTTATAGATAAAATAAAAGGAGGCTTTGGTAAAAGAGGAGGTTGCTTATTCTACGAAGTGGGTTGTAGAGGCCCAATGACTCGAGCTAGTTGTAATCGTATTTTATGGAATCGCACTTCCAGCAAAACCCGTGCTAACCATCCCTGTCTAGGATGTACTGAACCAGGCTTCCCTCACCACGATCTCAAGAAAGGCTCTGTATTGAACACCATGAAATATCTGGGGCATTTTCCTAAAGAGGTTCCTACCGGTTCTAATAAGGTAATGTTCTACCTGCGCTCAGAAACCAGCAGGCTATGGTCGGATAAGGATAAGCCCAATACTTCAAAGTAATCGGTTTGGAGTACTTGATCTCATATATTTTTTTTTATAATTCGCTTTTGTTTTTTTCTCTTTCTTTATGTAAAAGGATTATATTTGACCTCCAATTATAGTGAGGAGTATTACCTTTTGATGAGGAAGCACTTCTGGCATTCAAAGAAATTCTACCGCACTATAAACTGGTAATCCTTCCAATCGCAAATTTCTTCACAAATAGAATCTTGATGATTCATAGCTACTAGCTGCTATGGTGGAGAAACTACATCTGTATCTACCCCTTCATATTTGTTTTTTACATTAATTGTTGATAGTTAAAATATTTTCCCTTTGCGGTATGAGCTGTTTTCCCTTTAAATGCTATTAAAGGGCCAGGTATTCTATTGCTCAAAAACAGCTTCTGAGTAGAGACTCCATCCTAGATGAGTAGTACCTGCTTATGCATTTGCATTTTTTATGAAGGAATTCATTATCTCATTGAACTGGTATAAACTTTTCTGATGGAACCGAGAGAAATGGCTTGTGATTGCTGGCAAAGCTCATTTTGAGTTTCGTACTTGGAGAGTACGGGACGAAAGATAGCTGAAGTCCAGCGAACACAATGCATATCTCGTAGGTCAGTACGAATAAGTTTAAACCAGTTCATTAACTAAATATATAACAAACACACCAAAATGAAATTTATCATTAATCCCACTTACTTAACTTTAGTATTATTGTTCTTTACCGTTACGCAAACCTTCTCACAAACAACATCCGAAGCTGATACCAAGCCTATTATTCACAACTATGATCCTCTGGAAGTTGGCTTGCTGATTGGTGGAGCCAATGCTTACGGCGACTTGGTTGACGGTTGGTTTTTAAAGCCCAATAAAACAAGTTTGGCTTATGGCTTATTTCTAAGATATAATACGAGTCGTAACTTCAGCCTGCGTGCCAATTTATTGCGTGGAACACTAACAGGTTCTGATGAAGATTCTAAAACTTTATCTGAAAGGGGCATTAGCTTCGAAACACCTATCACAGAAATTTCCTTGCTCGGAGAATGGGACTTTCTAGGGGAGCGAAGGTATTCAGATCACGGTCGGTTTAATCGTACCATTTCACCTTACATTTTTGTTGGTGTAGGTGCAGGTATGACGAAAGTAGATGTAGATTTTTCGAACATAGCGGACAATCAGCAACTACAAAACGAAGTAGCAATAGATTTAAGGAATCAAAAAGACACCCACTTATCGTTGCCATTTGGAATAGGTGTAAAAGCAGATATCAGTGAAAAAATGTTGCTTACGCTAGAATTAGGATTACGCCCTGTTTTTAATGATTACCTCGATGGCGTAAGCGCTGTAGGCAATGCAGAAAGGAATGACTGGTACAGCGTTGGGGGCATTACAGTAGCCTATCGCTTTGGAAGTAAAGACCAGGATAAAGATGGTATTGCCGATAAAAAAGACCCTTGTCCTACAAAGTGGGGTACAATAGACGATTTGGGCTGCCCCGATAGTGATAGTGATGGACTGACTGATTTGAAAGATAAATGCCCTGACTTAGCAGGAAGTGAACGTACAGGCGGTTGTCCGGATAGTGATAATGATGGTATCGCAGACCATGAAGACAATTGCCCGAATGTTCCAGGTTCTAAAGCTGCTAAGGGGTGCCTGGATAGCGACAACGATGGTATTGTAAATAGTGAAGATGATTGCCCTTATCTAGCAGGGACTCCAGAACTTAATGGCTGCCGTGATAGTGATAAAGATGGAATAGCAGATCACGAAGATCAATGCCCATATGAAAAAGGAATAGCTGATTTGAATGGCTGCCCACAAAAAACAAAAGCTGATCCAAATCTGGATAGTGATAGCGATGGTGTTGTAGATTTGGAAGATGATTGCCCCTTTATTCCTGGTACTATTGAAGCAAAGGGATGTCGTGATAGCGATAAAGATGGTATCGCAGATAATGTGGATCGATGTCCTCATGAAAAAGGATTGGCCGAATACGATGGCTGCTCAGTTCCTGATCGCGACCGCGACGGTGTATTGGATGCAGAAGATCATTGTCCAGATAAACCAGGTACAATCAATGGTTGCCCGGATTCGGATTCGGATGGATTTGCTGATGATGCAGACCCATGTCCAGATAAAGCTGGAGCAAATGGTGGCTGCCCGGATACAGACTCGGACGGATTAGCCGATAATATGGACGATTGCCCCGAACTAGCAGGTCCTGTAGATAGAAAAGGTTGTCCTCTATTAAGTGAAGCGGACAAATCGGTTCTATTATCAGCGGTAGATAATATCAGCTTCCATCAGGGAAGTTATAAGTTGGTCGCTACTTCCTATCCTATGCTCAAGAGGATTGCTGATATAATGAAGAACTATCCGACTTATCATTTAAAAATTGAAGGCTATACAGATAATCAAGGAAATGACCAGGCCAATTTGCAATTGTCAGAAATGAGAGCCAAAGCTTGCCTTGAATACCTGCATCAAGAACAGGGTATAGCTAAAGAACGCATGTCTTTTAAAGGTTATGGTAAGGCTAATCCAAGAGCAAGTAACGATACCATGTCTGGCCGCCGCCGTAATCGTAGAGTGGAGTTTAATATACATGAATAAGTAAATAGTAACACGAGTGTTATTACCTGCTTGAGTATTATCGTGAATGAGTAGTTGTATCCCGGATTTTGGCTAGAGCCGAAATTCGGGATTTTTATTTGTTAAGGTTTTTATACAGTCTCTTCTTATGTCATGGCTATTCCAATCGGGATGTGTTGTTTTTATAATGTGCTCAAATTCAGTGCTATAAGTGAAGCTTATTTAGAATCCATCCAAATTAGGCTTTAATTTCTAATAATTAGTAAATATTTTCTAGAAAAAATTTTCTAAACCTGTTTGTATTACTATATTTGGTCATTCTTATTTATTCGGAATAGGATTTTGTTCAAACTTTAGCAATCGAAACATTATCAGCGTAACGAAAACTCCTTATTAATTATGGCAAATGTATTATGGCTACAAGGAGGGGCATGTAGTGGCAATACCATGTCTTTTTTAGATGCTCAGGAACCAACAGTAGTAGAGTTAATTGTTGATTTTGGCATTAATATCCTTTGGCACCCAACGATAGGCCTTGAGATAGGCCATCAGGTCAGTGATTTGATGAATGATTGTATTTCTGGTAAAACACAATTGGATATTTTCGTATTCGAGGGATCTATTGTGCAAGGGCCAAATGGTACTGGAAAAATGAATTATTTTGCTGATCGTCCTATGATGGACTGGGTAAAAGAGTTAGCAGATGCCGCTCAGTTTGTGGTCGCTATTGGTGACTGTGCAACCTGGGGTGGTATTCCCGCCGTTCCTCCTAACCCAAGTGAATCGACGGGCATGCAATTCCATAAAAAGGCAAAAGGAGGATTCCTGGGAAGTGGATTTAAATCAAAAGGAGGTTTGCCAGTGCTTAATATTCCTGGTTGCCCTGCTCACCCAGATTGGATTACACAAATTTTAGTGGCGATTGCGACGGGCCGTATAGGTGATGTATTATTGGATGATTATCATCGTCCAAAAACATTCTTTACAGATTTTGTACAAACTGGTTGCCCTAATGCTATTTCATTTGCTCAAAAGGTTGATGGCCACTTTGGAAAGCGTGGTGGTTGTTTGTTTTATGAAGTAGGTTGCCGTGGACCAATGACTCGCGCAAGTTGTAATCGGATACTTTGGAATCGCCAATCGAGTAAAACCCGTGCTAATCATCCTTGTCTAGGGTGTACAGAGCCTGGTTTTCCTCATCACGATCTTAAAAAAGGGAGTGTATTTAAGACCATGAAGTATCTTGGTTTCTTACCCAAAGATGTACCTGCTGGTACCAACAAACTGGCTTATTACAGCCGGGCTGGTTTTGAAAAAGTAATGGGTACCCTTGAAAGTGCAATGGGAGTAAATAAAGAACACTTCGAAACGTCCAAATAAAGTCAGCGGGCGATATTAATTAAACGATAAATCACAACATAAAATGGCTTTAAAAGAACTCAATATATCTCCGGTTGGCCGTGTAGAAGGTGATCTGGATGTTAAGGTTTATATGGAGAATGGGGTGGTAACTCGTGCTCACACACAAGCCGCCATGTTTCGAGGTTTTGAAAAAATTCTGGCAGGTAAGGACCCACAGTCAGGTTTGATCGTAACGCCACGGGCTTGTGGTATTTGTGGTGGTTCACATCTTTATTGTGCTTCGTCAGCTCTGGATGTAGCCTGGCAAACAACTTTGCCTCCTAACGCACTCTTATTGAGAGCAATAGGCCAGGCTACAGAAACCATTCAAAGCATACCTCGCTGGTTTTATGCTATCTTCGCAACAGATATGGCCAATAAGAAGTTTGCAAACAAGCCCCTCTATCAGGAAGTAGTGAAGCGCTTTGCTGCCTATGTAGGGACTTCCTTTCAGACTGGAGTAACGGCTTCTGGCCGTCCGGTAGAGGTATATGCTCTTTTTGGTGGGCAATGGCCACACTCGAGTTATATGGTGCCTGGTGGTGTAATGTGTGCACCTACGCTCAAGGATATTACCCGGGCTCATTCCATTATGAACCAGTTTAGAAACGATTGGCTGGAACCGGTATGGCTAGGGTGTTCAATAGAGCGTTATATGCAAATCCAGTCATGGGATGATATGATGGAATGGTTGGAGGAGAATGAATCTCACCGGAATAGTGACCTTGGCCTCTTTTTGCGTGCTGGACTGGAGTTCGGATTAGACAAATTTGGACAGGGAGTTGGTAAATTCCTTGCATGGGGTACCTACCTCCACAAGGATATGTATAATAAACCCGGCATTGATAACCGCAATGCGGCAGCAATCAGCCCTGCCGGATTTTGGGATGGCAAGCAATATTATGAGGCTGACCAAAAACAAGTAGCAGAGCACATTAAGCATGCATGGTATCTGAATCAGGAAAATGCCCTGCACCCATTTGACGAGCCAATTCCTACTCCTTCAACTGATTCTAAGAACCTTGAAGATTCAGATTTTGGTAGTAAATATAGTTGGGCAAAAGCACCTCGTTTTATGGGGCATGCTGCAGAGGCAGGGCCATTAGCAAGAGTAATTATGGCAGCCAACCCTGCTAATGGAACTCATCAGTTCCGTGATCCACTCTTTAAAGATGTGATGGAAAAAATGGGGCCATCAGTATATACCCGAGTGCTGGCACGTATGCATGAAGCTCCTCGATTGTACCTGATGATTGATGAATGGTTACGCCAGGTAAATCTTGATGATGAATTTTATATCAAACCTACCGAGCGCGATGGTATTGGATGGGGCGCAACAGAAGCTGCTCGTGGTGCATTGGCACACTGGATTAAAATTAAGGATGGTGTGATAGAGAATTATCAAATTATTGCACCAACTACCTGGAATGTAGGGCCTAATGATACAGAAGGTAATCCTGGCCCTATTGAATCTGCACTGGAAGGCACTGAAATTGAAGACCCCCATGATCCGGTAGAAGTAGGTATGGTGGCTCGTTCTTTTGATTCTTGTCTCGTATGTACCGTACATGCCCACGATAATAAATCCGGCAAAGAATTGGCGAAATTCAAACTGTAACGGTTAACTCAATTATTATAATCCTTATAAGTAAGAGAGTAGATTTAGATTGCTTTTTTGGTCGAGTATATTTTTGCTCAGATCAAGGCGGGGCGGAGTGTAATAGCCATAGTTATTAACACGAGCACGCAACGCAGATATGGGTAAAAAGATGCCACCATAAAATGATAAACTAGATTTGCTATCTTGCTTAACCCGTCCTATTTTGACGGGTTTCTTTTTGTAAATTGAGGAGATATGAAAGCAACAGCAATTCTCGGTTTTGGCAATCCTGTTCGGGCAGATGATGGCGTAGGGATTTATGTAGTCGATCGATTAAAAGAATATCTGGAGGATACTGACAGTATTAATCTTTTTGACATGGGGACCTCGGCATTTGAAGTGCTTTTCAAACTGAAGGGGCATGAAAAGATTATATTGGTAGATGCAGTAATTAATACAGATGAACCCGTTGGCACAATCTATAAATTGCCAGCCTCAGAAATAGAAGCACAAATAGAAGATGACCCTATGGTATTTCTGCATAGCCTCAAATGGGATCAGGCATTGTCTTATGCAAAAAAAATGCTGGGAGAGGAGTACCCAGAAGATATAGAAGTGTATCTAATTGCAATAGATAGTACTCGCTTCAACGTAGGTATGTCGGAGAAAGCAAAGAATGGTGGTGATAAAGTGGTTGAAATACTCTTGGAAGAACTAAGAGTATGTATAAAAGCAAAATAATATAGCATGTTTATACCTCCTGGAAATATGCAAAGGCATGAGCAAGGAAAAGCGACTTCAGTTAGTGCTGTTAGCCTGAAATCTTCGCACCTCTATATCAATTCAGAAGTAGCTTTGGAGGTATTTGGAGAAGCAACTAATGTATTAATGGTTTATTATCCCGGACGTCGTTCTCTTTTGATCGCCCCTGTAAGTGATGAATTGTTCAAAAAGCTTCACAAAGCAAAACAGCATATGTTAAAGGAACGCAATCTCCAGGGGGATAAGACGATTGCTTTGCATGAAATACTGTTAGATCATCAAATCAATGATACAAATCGATCCTTGGAGTATACTGTAGAAGAAGGCCTTGGAATATTGAAGGTAAACCTGTGAAAACGCTTGCTAGGACGAGAAATGCCATAACAAACATCCACTCAACTTTGTATAAACATCAAGAATAAGATGCTAGTAATATACGCTCCCGATCAATTTCATGAACAGTTACAGGAGATTATCCAGCAGGAAGAACGCTTAGATGAATTGGTTCGTGTTGCTGATTCATTGGAAGAGCGGCCTGTACAGAGTGCAGATAATCTAATTATTAAAAGTGGAGAAATTGCTTTTCCAATAGATTGGCATAATATTCAACCACCTTATATACTATCAGAAACGATTGAATTAAATGCAGCTCATCTCCTGGGATTGCTATTCGCAAAATTAGACAATTACGAAAAAGCGCATCAGTATTTGCATAAGCAAAATCCCAGCTTATTTCTGGAACTTGATTTTATCAATAAATTACAACAAGGTATTCCAATCAATCCAGATGAATTAGTATCTCACTATTCATCATTTGAGGAGTATCGCTTGATGCATAATCGGGCAATACTAGGGCACTATGCTTCTACAGAAGCTAGTTTTGACCTGGATCGAAACATGTATTTTTATGGAGAAGCCATAGAGTGTGCACCCAATGAAGAGTACCGGGTATTTACCGCTCGCCAATTGGCTCTATTGCTGATTGACACACAACAATCTGATAAAGCGGTACAACTCCTTGAGGCCAGTATGCATTTGGAGATTTCTAAGGAGGCTCTCGTAGAATTAAAGCAAACACTTTGCCACGCCTGGATGAGCCAGTTGAGCATGCCTTATGATGTAGCGCTGCTAGATAAATTAAAAAATACGCTTTGGGAGGTTTTACAGTTTTATGAGCAGCAGCATAGAACTCGAGAACAAGCCCTTTTACTAATGGATGCAGGAATTATTGCCAACTATTCTGAAAGCTGGTCTGAAAGTCTTGGCTATTTTAATAAATCTATTGCTCTTTTTGAAGAAGAAAAACTCCCTGAACTAGCAGCTAATGCTCAGTATCGAAAAGGTATTCTCCTTTTTACCTGGGCAAAGAAAGGAAATCCTCAATTTTTCCGCCCGGCAGCTGAAGCTTTTCAGGAAGCAGTAAAAGTATTTACCCAACGCAATGCCCCAGAGGTTTATGCCGATATTCAACATCATATGGGAATGGTTTATGCTGAAATTCCGGATGAACAAAAGAAAAAAGGTATTTGGGCAGCCGTTTCTTCTTCTGCATTTCAGGAAGCGCTACAGGTATATACAAAGGAGCATTATCCCTATGAATATGCAGCTGTTTGCAATCACTATGGAAATGCCCTTGTAAACTATCCGGAAGCTCGCCTTTCGGATAATATGGAAAAGGCATTATATTATTATCAGGAAGCATTGGATATACGACAGGCCCACACTTACCCTGTTGAACGATGCCTGACCATACTTAATTATTTAGAAGCCCAATGGAATCTTGGCATGCCTGAAGATAAATTCGATGAGATTCGCTACCAGAATATGCTATTAAAAGCTGGAGAGGTGCAAAAATTGACCAAAGATCCTCAACTGCAAGCGGATGCAGCACTACATTTGCAAAAGCTGGAGCAGTTGAGAGCGGCTTATTTTTAAAAGCAAACACACTCGCTGAGGCGCATTTTTCCACTACCTCGCAGCTTCTAAGAGCTTGGTGCAGTCTCACTCTGTTTATCTCTACTGCCCCTCAGTTTAAATACGCTACCATGCACGAAATATCACTAGTACAGGGCATTTTCAATGCTTTAGAAGATGCATTCTCAAAAGAAGATTTAGCAAATATGACTGATATCTATCTGCAAGTAGGAATGCTTTCTAATGTGGAGCCTACCCTAATGCAAAATGCCTTTGAGGCAGTTACGCTGGCTGAAGAAAAATATCAGGAAGTGAAATTACATGTAGAGGTAATCCCTGTAGAAGTATATTGTTCAGATTGTGATATCAACTCTACTATTAAAAATTACAAATTTGTTTGTGCTCAATGCGAACAGCCTAATAATAATGTTGTAAAAGGTACCGAATTGTCTGTTCATCAGGTTCATTTCGAAGAAGATTAGAAAATATTTTCTAAACCCTTAATTTCCTTTTCCATCTCAATTCATCTCCCTAACTTGGTGAAGACGATTGATAGCGTACTTTATAACCTCCTTTGATTTGCTTGAAATTTCTATTTGCTTGTAAGGACAGCTCATCAAAGGGTCAAAATAAGATTCAATTCATGAGTAAAGTTCAAAAGTCGAGCAAAGCGGCAAGAGGAACAGTTACCTGTGATAATACTACGATGCACTTGCTCAAGGCAAATGATTTTGTAGCAGAGAGTATTCGTAATAAAATGGCAGAGCAAAATATACTACTTATCAATATCACTTCTTCAGCAGGTAGTGGTAAGACTACTCTTTTGCAGGAAACTGCCCGCCGTATAAGCGACAAAGTAAAAATGAAAATATTGGTAGGCGATTTGGAAACAGAGCGCGATGCCAACCGCTTAAGGGAAACAGGAATAGATGCCTTGCAAATTGTTACAGGAGGAATTTGCCATCTGGAAGCTCAAATGATCTGGCAGGGGATGGAAAGCCTCGATCTGGAAGGGGTAGAATTACTGATTGTTGAAAATGTAGGAAACCTGGTTTGCCCTGCTTCTTTTGACCTGGGAGAAGACTATCGGGTTACATTGATTGCTACCACAGAAGGAGATGATAAACCTAAGAAATACCCTCGTATGTTTTTGACTAGCGAGCTAATGCTGGTATCCAAAGTTGATCTCCTCGAGTACCTTCCCTTTTCGGTTGATGCAGTGGTAGCAGATGCACGGGATATTAATCCCAACATTGGAGTAATTGAAGTGTCAAGTACAAAAGATATTGGTATAGATGAGTGGTGTAACTGGTTGCTGGAAAAGGTAGCTGAAAAACAAAAAGCAAAAGAGGAAGCTGCTATTTGATGGATACCTGGCACATCCACATTCAAGGGCAGGTACAGGGAGTAGGCTTTCGGCCATTTATCTATCGACTGGCAAAAGAACATCAACTGAAAGGTTGGGTGAATAATACAATAGATGGTGTCCATATAGAACTCGAAGCAGATCAATCTGCTCTGGATGCTTTCTGTGAGGATGTAAAAAATAGGGCACCAAAATTAGCCCGTATAACACAAATACAGTTTTATAAGACTGGACAGAAGTTCTTTGACAATTTTCAGATCATTCATAGTGAAGCAAAAGGAGCGCCTAATTTGCTTTTTTCGCCTGATTTTGCACTTTGCAAAGATTGCAGAGTAGATATACATAATCAGGAAAACCGAAGGAGTAATTATGCTTTTACAACTTGCACAAATTGTGGACCACGTTTTTCTATTATAAATGGTTTGCCTTATGATCGGGAACATACTAGTATGGATACCTTCCATATGTGTTCGACTTGTCAGCAAGAATATGACGCCCCGCTAAATAGGCGTTATTATTCTCAGACAAATTCTTGTGCAAACTGTGGCGTCGAACTGATTCTTATTGATACAGAAGGGCAACAGTTGGATGCTTCACCAGATAAACTACTCAAGACTGTGATTGAGGCCTGGCATGAGGGAGCTATTGTTGCCATTAAAGGCATTGGTGGTTATTTATTGACCTGTGATGCTACTAATGAGGCTGCAATTACTCGTTTGCGAAAGCGCAAACAACGTCCTGATAAACCACTGGCATTGATGTTTCCCAATCTGGAAAGCATCCAAAGGGTAGCTCAGATACGAGAAGAGGAAGTGAACGTACTAAATAGTTCTGTATCTCCCATTGTTCTCCTTGATTTGAAAGAGAGTATATCGATACCTGTAGCCATTGATGCAATAGCTCCTGGCTTGAAACAGATAGGTGTAATGTTACCTTATGCTCCTTTGTACGAACTACTATTACACCGTTTTGGCAAGCCTATTGTAGCTACCAGTGGCAACATTAGCCGATCACCAATTATTTATAAAGATGATAAGGCTGAAACGGAATTAGGACATATTGCTGATCAACGTTTGAGCCACAACCGAGCTATTGTAATGCCCCAGGATGATAACTTGATCCGATATTCAGGCTGGAATAGACAAGCGGTCATTTTGCGGAGGTCAAGAGGAATGGCTCCCACTTATATTAATCCCGGATTAAAATTGCCCAATGAAGGTGTATTGGCAATGGGAGCAATGCTTAAGAGTACGTTTACTTTACTACACCAATCGCAGGTTTATGTTAGCCATTATCTGGGAAATTTGGCTTATTTCGATACTCAGGAAAATTACCGTCATACTGTACAGCATTTTTTAAATTTATTAAAAGCTGCACCTGCTTATATACTATGTGACAAGCATTCTGATTATCCATCTACTCAATTGGCAACATCCTATGCAGAGTTATGGAAAATTCCTTTAATGAAAGTACAGCATCATCTTGCCCATTTTGCAGCGGTGCTAGGTGAAAACAATCTTCTTAGTAGTAAGAAGTCAGTACTTGGAGTAGTTTGGGATGGTACAGGACTTGGCGAAGATGGGCAGATATGGGGAGGAGAGTTTTTTATCTTTTCGGAAGGTAAATTCAAGAGGCATAGTCACTTCGATTATTTTCCCTTTATACTAGGTGACAAAATGCCCAGAGAACCGCGTATTTCTGCTTTGGCAGCGTCCTGGGAAGTAGAAGGAGCTGAAAATTTACTAGTAAAACAGTTTAGTGATGCTGAATGGAAAATATATCAGCAATTGTTGAGGAAACAAAAATCATTGCAAACCTCAAGTGTAGGCCGCTTATTTGATGCGATAGCGGCAATTTTGGGAATTAGAAGTGTGCAATCTTTCGAAGGGCAGGCTGCAATGGAATTACAAAGCCTGGCTACTCAATATTTTAAAAAAGAAGGACTTGATGGAGCAATTGATTATTTCCCGAAAGGAAAAACAACAACACTCATACGATCAATTATTAATGATGTAAAGAGAGGAGTTCCTAAAGAAAAGATAGCAGCCAATTTTCATTATACATTGGTTAAAATGCTTGAAAGAATAGCGAATGATTTGAAAATTACAAAACTGGCATTCAGTGGTGGCGTATTTCAAAATAGCCTTTTGATAGACTTGTTGATCCATCACCTGAAAGCTCCTTTTGAATTGTATTTCCATCGGGATTTATCTCCCAATGATGAATGCATTTCCTTTGGGCAATTGATGTATTATCTGGCAAAAAAAGGATCTCGTAATGGTGAATTTAATCGCTAATAAAGGTTAAAAGCTTAAAGCAAATCTACTTGATTGCTTTTCCAGTTGTGCTGGCTTTAGCTGCTGAATGAAAAGTCTATGATGACTAATTATGATTAAATAATTAACCGTTGGGCGACGGCTATGGGCTGTTTAAATATTTCAAGAGAGTCCACGAATTACACTTATTTCAAAAATGCTCAAAAATTTCGTGTAATTCGAGCAATTCGTGGACTCCACTACAGAATGTAGCGGTACTAGTGCTCGCAATATTGTGGTTGTTTTTTGAATTTCAATCAGCCATCACGATTATTAGAACCTAATGGGCCTATTCGGCAAATTGATTCGCCGTAATTATATAAAAATCGATCATCATGTGCTTAGCAATTCCCGGAAAAATTAAATCCATCGAGTCTCAGTATGATGGATTGGTGCGAGTAGCAAAAGTTTCTTTTGGCGGCATCATAAAAGAAGCCAGTCTTGAAATGGTACCTCAAGCCAAGGTAGATGATTATGTCTTGGTGCACGTAGGAGTAGCCATCAGTATTGTAGATGAAGAAGAAGCTCGAAAAACCTTCCAATATCTCGAACAGATGGGAGAAGTTGCAGAAGAACTCAATATTTCAGAATTCCTTCCTGACAAAGAGGAATACACCGATAATACACAGGAGATATGAAATTTTTGACAGAATACAGAGACCCTGAAGTAGCTCAGCGTTATCTTGAGGAAATTAAAAAGTCAGTCACCCGGCCTTGGACAATCATGGAAGTGTGTGGGGGACAAACTCATAGCTTGGTCAAAAATGGCATTTTAAATATGCTGCCCAAGGAAATTAATATGGTGCATGGCCCTGGCTGCCCAGTTTGTGTGACACCACTCAATCTGATCGATAAAGCAGTCTACCTGGCAGAAGAAAAGAATGCGATTTTATGCTCTTTCGGAGATATGCTTCGAGTACCGGGATCGGAGAAAAGCCTGCTGGAAGCAAAAGCGGGAGGCGCTGATATTCGCATCTTGTATTCCCCTTTGGAAGCGGTGAAAATTGCTCAGCAAAACCCTGATCGTCAGGTTGTATTTTTTGCAGTAGGTTTTGAAACAACAGCTCCTGCTAATGCCCTTTCTGTAGTACATGCACATCGCCTGGGACTGGAAAACTACTCTATTTTGGCTTCTCATGTATTGGTACCTCCTGCTATTGAGGCTCTGATGAGTGATGAAGAAACTACGGTGCAAGCTTTTCTGGCAGCTGGCCATGTCTGCACTATTATGGGCCTGGAAGAATATTACCCATTAGTAGAGAAATATAAAGTACCTGTTGTCGTAACCGGTTTTGAGCCCATAGACTTACTCCAGGGAATATTGATGACAGTAAAGCAATTGGAAAATGGAGAAGCAAAGCTGGAAAACCAATATGCTCGCATGGTACGAGAAGATGGCAATCAGGAAGCAGTAAAAGTAATAAAAGACGTATTTGAAGTCTCCGACCGCATGTGGCGGGGAATGGATGTCATACCAAAGAGTGGTTATGAAGTACGGGAAAAGTACATCGCCTTTGATGCACGAAAAAAATTCTCAGTAAGTATTCCGGAAGTACCGGAAAATGAAGAATGTATTGCCGGAGCAATTATGAAAGGAATTAAAAAACCGTTCGAATGCCCCAATTTTGGTGTCAAATGTAAACCAGAGAATCCACTCGGTGCACCAATGGTGAGCTCTGAAGGAGCCTGTGCTGCCTACTACCATTTTTCAGATATGATCAATCAGTTGGAAGAAGCCTAAATGGGGTTTAGAAAAGGTTTAGGAAGGTTGAAAAGTTTAGATGGTTTAGTCCTGAACACCCCTAAACTTTCTCAACTTCCCTAAACCCTAAACCCTAAACCCTAAACCCTAAACCCTAAACCTTTACACCATTATACCTTCTACATACATGCAAATGACACAAAAAGAGAAAAAAATAAAAATGCAGCTTCAGTGTCCTATGCCTAAGTTGGATTTTGATGTCATCACCTTAGGACATGGTAGTGGCGGCTTGCTGACTAATCGTTTATTGGATAGTGGCGTTTTTGATTTATTATCGAATGAATGGCTGGATAAGCGCCATGATGGAGTCGTACTGGATTTAACAGAAAAAACGGCTTTTACGACTGATAGCTTTGTGATTTCTCCTATTTTTTTTCCAGGCGGAAATATTGGTGAATTAGCAGTGAATGGAACGGTGAATGATGTGGCTATGTGTGGTGCTATTCCCGAGTATATTTCGCTTAGTTTTATAATAGAGGAAGGCTTGAGCATGAAGGAGTTTTGGGATATTTTGGTTGCCATTAAATTCGCATGTGAGCAAGCAGGGGTACGAGTAGTAACGGGTGATACGAAAGTAGTAGAGCGGGGTAAAGGGGATAAAATTTTTATCAATACTACCGGGCTTGGAAGGCTCCATCCCGAAGCAGATATAGATATCCGTAAGCTTAAGGAAGGAGATAAGGTGATTGTAAGTGATAATCTGGCTACGCATGGTATTGCTATTATGTCGGTTCGGGAAGGATTAGAGTTTGAAACAACTATTGAGAGCGATACTCGCAACTTAAATCATGCGGTGAAAGCATTACTGAATGAATTTGGGCCTGCCATACACTTGTTTCGTGACCCTACTCGTGGTGGAGCCGCTACAGTACTTACAGAGATAGCTCGAGATAGCGGTTTAGGGATTAATATTTTTCAAAAAGATATTCCGGTAGATGAGCAAGTCAGTGGTGCCTGTGAAATACTGGGATTAGATCCCTTATATGTTGCTAATGAAGGAGTTTTTATCACTATTGCAGCAGCCAATGAAGCGGATGCTATAGTAGAGCGAATGCGAACTATGGAGAGCTGCCGTCATGCTACAATTATAGGTGAGGTAGTTGCTGATCATCCGAAGCAGGTGATACTGACTAGTAGTATAGGAGGTCGGAGAGTAGTGAATATGCTGGTAGGGGAGCAGTTACCTAGAATATGTTGATTATATGGAACGAATACATAAAGAGATAGAATTGCCCAGCTTGGTTGATTTTACTAGTGTTTTTAAAGGAGCAGAAGAAAGTCCTCTATTGGCTCCCAGGGGAGCATATATAGTGAAAGGGCGCTTATTTGTAGCAGATACTGCTCAAAATCGCTTGTTTATCTGGAATCAGTTGCCGAAGTCTGAATTTCAGAAAGCAGATGTGGTATTGGGGCAGGATGCTCAAGCAGGGACGGGCCGTAACGCCAATGGAAAAGTAAATGCATCTAGTCTTTTTTATCCTTCAGGAATATGGTCAGATGGGCAAAAATTAATTGTGGCAGATGCCTGGAATCACAGAGTCTTGATCTGGCAAAATATACCAACAAAAGATGGACAGCCTGCAGATATAGTAGTTGGGCAGCCTGATTTTGAATCGAATCAGCCCAATGTAGAAGGTATTAGCCATGCGCCTACCGCACAATCTTTGAATTGGCCCTATGGTGTGTTTTCTAATGGGAAGGAACTTTGGATTGCAGATACAGGGAATCGGCGAGTACTCTACTACGAACAAATTCCGGCCAAAAGCTATTGGCCTGCTGATAAGGTGATCGGAAAGCCTAATTTCTCTGACCGAGATTATGATCACAATAATCCCATTTGGCCTTATTCTGTAAAAATACATCCAGATGGCGCTATGGCAATCACTGATACACAGTATTACAGAATATTAATATGGAAAGATTGGAAAAATGCCTTCGAACAAAAGGCGGATGTAATCATCGGACAGCCTTCTTTTGAGGCGAATGGACAAAATCAATTTGCCTGGTTTCCAAAAGCTAATACACTCAATTGGTGTTATGATACCTGCTTTTATAAAAATGGCCTTTGGGTAGCAGATACAGGCAGTAGCCGTATTCTTTGGTTTGAATCACTTCCTGTAAACCATAACACAGCAGCAGATAATGTGCTGGGGCAAGATAATTTTACCACAGGTAGTGAAAATAAAAATACTATCTGGAGTACAGAAGGCAGCCTTTATTGGCCGTTTCAAATATCTATAGAAGATAATATAATGGTCGTAGCAGATACGGGCAACCATCGCATTGTTATCAATCACTTAACTTAAAATCATGGAAGCATCTTTCCCTTTATTATTTGCGGCAGTAGTAGGTTTTAGCCATGCATTTGAAGCAGACCATTTGGTAGCTGTAAGTAATATTGTGACCAAACGTGACCGCCTGGCGTTAGCGATACGTGACGGAATATATTGGGGGCTTGGTCATACTTCTACTATTATATTGATAGGCCTGATTATTATCGTTGCTAAGGCAGAATTTCTGGATGGTTATTTTCGCTATTTCGAGGCTACTGTAGGACTCATGCTGGTAGTGCTGGGAGTTTATCGCCTTTATCAATACTATAAAAACAGGAATACTACGGAAGAGCTTTATGATAAGGAGCATCATCATCATCTGGCTTATGGGATTGGACTTGTGCATGGCCTTGCGGGAAGTGGTGCTATGATACTATTAGTAATGAGCGAAATTCGCGGTAGTCTGGATAGTATGTTGTATCTTTTAATTTTTGGTGTAGGCTCTATTGTGGGCATGTTGATTGCGGCAGGCATTTTTAGCCTACCATTTTCCAAAAAAATTACCGCCAATGAACGCTTACAGTTGGGGCTAATTCTGGTATCATCTCTTGTCTGTGTCGGTTATGGAATACATGTGATGATTGAGAATCTTGCATAAATTAGAATGTCAGAGATAAAAAAAATAGAACTAAATATTATCGCATTGGCAAATAGTTCCTCTAGTAAAGGAAACTATGCTCTTATACTGGAAGAACAAAAAGGTTTTCGCCGCCTCACCATTATTATTGGTGCTTTTGAAGCACAGTCGATTGCCATTTCATTAGAGCGCATGCAACCCAAGCGCCCACTTACCCATGATCTCTTTAAAAATACATTGGATGAAGCAGGTGTCATTATCAAAGAGGTTATTATTAATGCTTTGATCGATGATGCTTTTCACGCTTTATTGATAGGGACTAAAGCAGATGGTAGCCCATTGCAGATAGATGCTCGTTCTTCGGATGCGCTTGCCCTGGCGGTAAGGTTTGGTTGTCCTATTTATACGACAGAAGCTATTATGCAGGAAGTGGGCCTTACCCTTGATAGCCCCAGTAAAGCATTTACTGGTAAAAGAGGAACCCTTTCTGATTATTCGGAAGAAGAACTTGAGCAACTCCTCAAACAAGTTTTGGCGAAAGAAGATTATGAAAGTGCTACTAAAATACGGGATGCGATTCGCAAGAAAAGGCAACAGTAAATCACCGTTTTGATTTGAATCTGGAGATTGTGTTATTCTTTCTGGAAATTGTGTGCTTTTCAGAGAGGAAAAGAGGCGTGCTTTGTGGTGTATTTAAAATAGATACACCATGACACAGATAGATAAATCTAAGCCCGTATTAGTAACAGGTGCTACAGGCTATGTAGCCGGTTGGCTGGTTAAAAAACTGTTGGAAGAAGGTATGACGGTACATGCTGCTGTTCGTAATCCCAATAATGAAAAAAAACTGGTTCACCTCAATGAAGTAGCTGCTAATACTCCGGGCAATATTAAGTACTTTAAATCAGACTTACTACAGGAAGGCTCTTATGCAGAAGCAATGAAAGATTGTGAGTTGGTTTATCATACAGCCTCTCCTTTTACTACTGATGTAAAAGATCCACAAAAGGATTTGATAGACCCTGCGGTGGAGGGCACACAAAATGTACTGGAAACAGCTAATCAAATACCATCCGTAAAAAGGGTAGTCGTGACGAGTAGTTGCGCGGCTATTTATACAGACGCGATTGATTGCCAAAAGGCACCGAATGGGAAATTGACAGAAGCAATTTGGAATACGACAGCTTCTCTGGCTTATCAGCCTTATTCTTACTCCAAAACACTGGCTGAGAAAAAGGCCTGGGAGATAAATGAAGCACAATCACAATGGGATTTGGTGACCGTTAATCCTTGTCTGGTGATGGGACCTCCCCTAAATCCCCATGCAACTACCTCTGAGAGTTTCAATATTCTTAAACAAATGGGAGATGGTACGCTGAAAATGGGAGCTCCTAAAATGGGAATGGGATTGGTAGATGTACGAGATGTAGCACTGGCACATTATCTGGCTGGGTTTACACCTGAAGCTGAAGGGCGTTATATTACTGCCGCTCATGATACCAACTTCTTAGAGATGGGACAGGTATTGCTTCCTAAATATGGAGATAAATATCCCTTGCCTAAAAGGGCTTTACCTAAATGGCTATTGATGCTGGTAGGGCCGATGACTAATAAATTATTTACCCGTCAGTTTATTCGTAATAATGTAGATGTAGAATGGAAAGCGGATAACTCTAAAATTAAAGCGGAACTGGGGATTACTTTCAGGCCAATGAAAACAACAATGGAAGATGCTTTTCAGGTTTTGGTTGATCATAATATTGTATAGAAGTTGTTTAAAGTTTTCATGATGGTTTCTTTGCAAGTCATTGAGTCCGAATACTTCAGCTATTTTTCGCTCCGGACCTTACAGGTACGAAACTCAAAATAAGCTTTGTCTTCGAAATCAAGCACTTATAAATAATCTCACCACAAAACTTTTAACAACTTCATAGTCCATTTGTATAACCATATATATTTATTGTCCCGAATATTGGCTTTTGCGGATATTCGGGACTTTTTGTTCGATGTTTATCGGGTTTTGCTTTAAATGCTATATGTACAGACAGATTAACTTAGTGACACTTGTTTTTTCTTTGAAATATTATCCAATATTTGACTGTCCCTCGCTGGGCGCCTACGCTAAAGCTACAGCGTGCGGGGGATTTAGGGGGTGGAATCACCGCTCCTAAGTTTAAATGCCATTACAGCTGTACCATACCCAACGCTTTTGGATAAAATAGGAGTCTTTTTTAGTGTGTTTTCATTTAAAAGCTCAAATTATGAAACGTTTATCTCTCTTTACTTACCTGGGATTTCATCTTCAGTATTTGATTTTTTTTGACAGAAAGCCAAAAAGCGATTTATACGATTTGAAAAGAAATACAATTCTGATTCTCACTTTGTTCCTCCCTCTTATTCTTTTTTGTCAAAAACCATTTGCGCCCCTGGGAGCCAGATGGGGTGGTGTTGTAGATTGCACACCATGCACTTGGTCATGTCCACCAGGCTATCCGTATTATTATATTTTTGAAGTGACAGAAGACACTATTATTCAGGATAAATACTGTACGCTGATAAATGATCCTGATTGGAATTTTTGGAATGAACAAAGTATAGTACATCAGGATGGGCATCAAATTTACCGATATGATCGGGTCGCTGAAGAATTCAAATTAGTATTGGATTTTTCAAAGGAAGTGGGGGAGTCCTGGCAAATTGAAGTACCTGATTTTTGGGCTAACACAGATACTCTTACCATTACTGTCTTGGAAAAAATAGAAGCTTTTAGGCAGGTTTCGATCAGTGGAGTTTATGATAGTGGCGAATATCCATTATTCTCATGTTTGGATATCTATGAAGGTTTTGGAGGATTTGAAGAGAACCTCAGGCTTTTGCTTGGTGATGAACTTTTCATTATTACTGATCCACATATCTGGGATGAACTGACTTGTTACATAGATCCTGTTGAAGGGCTTCTTTATGGTGATGCTTCAGCCTGCGAGCTCACTAATACCACTGCAATTCAAGATTTGGAAAAAGTATCTTTTAATGTGTATCCTAATCCTGCTTCTACACATATTATACTTGATTATGAATATCCTTATACCAAAAGTACGGAATGGAGCTTGAGTGATATTTGGGGACAAAAAGTAAAAAGTGAAATACTTACTTCCAGTACAGGTCAGCAATACATCTTGATCGAAGGCCTAGCTAATGGAGTATATTTCTGGAGTGTGCAAGCTGAAGCAAAAATCATAGATAAAGGTACAGTAGTGGTGAATAGATAGATCATCCATGCCTGGCTTCCTAAACTGAGGTGTGTTTAAGGAGAACCTTGCATGGATTTTATCTATTTTCATCAGGTATATCTTTATTCTTTGGAGCAATTCATGAGCTTGTTTATGAGTCATCCATCACTCTGTACTTATTCAATGATTTCTCCCGTTTGAACATCATAATACTTCACCTTCTCAAATAAATCGGTAATGATGTATTGGAGTGAATCAGGCGTTACCGCTCTAAAATGGCTCATCAAATCCTTAGTGGTAGCATAGCGATTTGGCTTGTTGGGGTTGTTGAAAGTATGCCACTCGCTTAAAAAGTTTCTAAGGGCTAGATTTACCTGCTCTTCGCCAATGTATTTCTGAAAAGCATACATATTGATAGCGCCTTTGGCATAATAGAGGTGTTCTTCGTTTTCTACCAATGTCAGGGGGAGTTCCTCTTTTTTTGCTCTTCTCTTTCCTTTTTGGTAGTCTTCTAGCTGGAGTAGTAGGAACTGTTGTATTTTTTCTTCAGGGTATTTTTCTTTTAAGATCATAGTAGCAGTGTACTGTGCTAAAGTTTCCAAAATCATGTTCTGGCCTTGCACATTAGCAGCTTCTAATTGCAGCCCCCACCATTGATGAGCCAATTCGTGTGCAGTAATATAAAAGGCCATATCTACATCTTGTTTGTCATCAATATCCAAAATAAAACCAATGGCTTCAGAAAAAGGAATCGCATTAGGAAAAGATTGGGCAAACTCCCAATACCGGGGAAATTCCATGATCCGAATTTGTTTGTATTGATATGGGCTGAAATTTTTGCTGCAATAATCCAATGACATTTTCATGGATTCCATCATGCGGTCCAGGTTGTATTCATGCCCCTTATGGTAATAAATTTCTAAATCTGTAGTGCGGTTATTTAGTGGAGGTATTGAAGAGGTATAGGCGTCTTTTACAATGGCATAATCAGCAGAAACAATAGAATAAAAATTGATAATTGGCTGATCTGTTTTGTAATGAAAATAATTGCGGTCGTTTTCTGACCATTGACGCACCAAATTACCGGAAGTCACAGCGGTCTGTGGTGCTTCAGTACCAATAATCATTTCTAGGGTGGTTCCATCAGAATCACTTCCGGTACGAGCATTCACCAATTCTTTTTTGTTACCCCGTTTTGCCTCGGTGATTCTTGGAGATAAGTTATAGCTCTTTCTTATTGCTTCGTCCTGTAGTTCATATTTTTTGCGATAACCAAAAGACGGCAAGATGTTATTATTAAAAAATGTACCATTATATAATACACCTGAATAAGAAGGATTAGCTTCAAATCCCTTTGGTTGCAAGCTTTGAGAAAAATACATTTTTAAACTATCTCCTGGCATCAATGGATATTGAAGCGTATATATATGATAGTCAAACTCGCTATGGATTTTGTTGAGAGTGTTTGCCTGGTTGAATCTAATATCGGTAAGTTTAACATCTGCTTCTAGTACTTTTTGAATGTGAATATCTCGGATTGGTTTATTGGAAGAGTTTGTCAGGATATATTCTCCATTTATTTCGTATGCACGTTCTGATGGATAAAGCTCAACTTTTAAATTTGTAGCAATAATTTTAGGCTGTTCAATGTATTCGAATTGTTTGAGTGTCTTTTCATAATCAGCTCTAAAACGTTCTTTTACACTTTGAGTCCAAAATTCGTTGAGCACATTGGTATTATAAAAAATATAGCCCCCAGTCCCTATGAGTAATAAGAGGAGATACATACTAAATGTAGTCAATGGTTTTCCAAGTTGTTTGCGCCTTGCTTTCCATCGTCTTTTTAATTGGGTTTCTGTACCTCTTCCTATCAGGATAGCAGCAATCATTAACAGTAAGACACCAACAATTGTCCAATAGATTTTTACTAATAGGTAGGGTTTTAAAAAATGCCCATAAGCATTCATCTCGGAATACTTGGCCAGGGAATGTCCTCCAAAATTGAGCAATACATGCTCCACCCCAAAAACACCAAGAAGAACATTGATAACAGCAAACACCAGGGTTGCTATTATACCTATGAATTTATGCCCTGTCAGGGCTTGAAAAAAATAGAGCAGCAAAAGTATATAATGCGAGAAAGGGAAATATTTCTAGGAAGAAACCAGAAAAATAAACGTCTAATTTATAGTGGAAATAACCATTTAGAGTCTGAAATAAAATACCAGCACCAATGAGTGCAAACATTAGTATAGCATATATAACCAGTAAGCCTAAGTATTTACTCATCAGATTGACAAAGCTATTCAATGGTGTGGCATCATAAATGAGGTTGAGTTTGGCTTCCTTTTCTTTCCACATGATTTCACCAGAGTAGAAAACCAAAATGATAATGAAAAAATAAATAGACATTTCCTGTAATTCTTCAATAATCAGGAAAGTGGTAGGATAACTGTCTACACCATAAATAGTACCTAGATTAACTGAATTGATAATAATAATGATAAAACTGCATAAGACAATTGCCCAAAATGAGCTTTGCTTTAAAATGGAATAAGTGTGAAACCAGGCATTTAGAAATAACTGATTGAATTGTGCTTGAAAATGATAAACTGGAGTGGTAGCATGCAAATCTGCATTAAACTGGACTAAGGAAGGCGTTGCTTTACCTGTTTGTTTGGGCTTGTTTTTAGAGGCTTTTGCAGAAACAACATTCAATTGAAATTTGGAATATCCGAATGCTAATGAAGCAAATCCTAATAATATCCAGAATAATTTGTTGTACAGCATCACACCAGTATTGGGTATCAGTAGTGTATTGCGTTCGTCAACGGTCCAATGTTCACAGGCTTTTGTAAGTGTAGTCAAAGAAAAAGGATCCAGTATTGCCTGTAGTGTTTCATTAGTGATTGCTTTGGTGAGCATAAATATTACAAAGATGGCGATGCCCTGTGTATAAACTACCATCAGCTTTTTACTTAGAGCGCCTGTCACAAAAAATATGGATGCCCCAAAAAATAAGGTTGGCAGTGTCACCCAACAAAAAGGCTGCAAATAATTAACAAGTCGGAAAGGCAGATATTCATTAGGATCTACCCAGGGCATATATTCACCAAGGATCATACCTAATAAGAGGCCGCTAAAAATAAAAATCAATACAACTAATGATCCTAAGTATCGCCCCAGCAAATAGTCTTTTTTTGAAATGGGGTTTACATAAATTAAAGAGGCCGTATCATACTGAAAATCACGGAGTATAGGCACTCCCATGATCATCGAGGCAATTAGCATAGATAAACCAGTAATTGCTCCCATTGATTTAGCAATGACGAGGGGAGCATTTTTTTTAACTAAACCTAAGTCAATACCCTGAAAAACAAACTCCACTCCGAATAAAGCGAATAATAACAGGAACAAAAAAAATAAATAAGTGTCAGGCCGTTTTAATCGGTATTTTAATTCGAAATTGAAAACTTCATACCACATAGTCATTGTTTTGGATTTTAGGCATTTAGAATTTGAAACATATACACATCTTCCAGGCTAGCATTTATGGATTGGAATCCATTGCCAGGATGAGAATCACTGATGACGTGGATGATTGGTTTTCCTAAAAACAGGCGATCATTAATTACATGATATTCCTTCCGATAGTACTCGAGTTCTTTTTTATGGATGGCCTTTTCATACAATTGCCCCTCTAGCTGATCCATTATATGGACGGGATTGCCATGGATAACTAGTTGCCCTTTGTTGATGATAGCCATATTGCTGCAAAGCTCCTTTATATCATCTACTATATGGGTAGATAAAATAATAATGGTATGCTCACTCACTTCACTAAGTAAATTATAAAACCGGTTGCGCTCTACGGGGTCTAAGCCTGCCGTGGGTTCATCTACAATCAATAATTTAGGATTGTTGAGCAAGGCTTGTGCTATGCCAAAGCGTTGCTTCATTCCACCTGAAAAACCGCCTAGTTTTTGCTTCCTTACTTCGTATAGATTTACCTTATGGAGCAGAGCATTTATGATATCCTTTCGCCTGCGTTTATTAGCAATTCCTTTTAATACAGCTAAGTGATTTAGCAGCATTTCAGGAGATAGTTTGGGGTATAGGCCGAATTGTTGTGGGAGGTAGCCCAATACTTTCCTTAGTTCATTTCTTTGCTTGAACACATTAATTGCTCCCAATTGGATATGGCCGGAGTCGGCATCTTGTAAGGTAGCAATCGTACGCATTAAAGTGGATTTGCCTGCTCCATTGGGGCCTAAAAGCCCAAACATACCTCTTGGGATTTCCAAGGAAACATCTTGCAAGGCTTTTACGCCATTACTATAAGTTTTTGAGAGATTCGAAATAATAAGCTTATCCATAATTGTTGAGATTTATATGCTCAAAACTAGGGAGGAAACCAGGGGCGAAATAAGAACAGGGATAGATGTAGGCTTAACAGGTTTAGATGGATTTAAGAGGAAGGTAAAGAGGTTTTATACCACCTGGAAGGTAGTTTGTCACATGCAATTGCCTATCTGCCCCTTAATGTAATGTGGAGGTATATTTTGATTAATTTTGTAGCATGATTGCTATTCGTAAATTATATAAAAAGCGATTTCCCCGATGGGTAGTGCCGTCCTTTTTTATTGTGACGACTATCCTGATAATGATCTTTAATGATGTATTTGGTGAAGAAGATGCTTTTATCGTTTTTAGTTTATTCTTCTTTATGACAATGGCTGTTGTGGTGACTCGATGGTTGTTTTTTCAGGTGAAGTCAATCCTTAAATTGAAAAAAGAAAAAAAACAAGCTGAATTATTACACTTGAAGAGCCAGGTAAATCCACATTTCTTCTTCAATATGTTGAATAATTTATATGGCCTGGTGGAAAAAGATACGAGAAAAGCCCAGCAGTTGATTTTGAGTTTGTCAGATTTGATGCGTTACAGCATTTATGAAGGACAAAATGATAAGGTGATTTTAGATGAAGAGATCGTTTACCTGGAAAATTATATCAAACTCCATAAAATGCGATATCACAAAACGATCGATATCCAGTTTGATATGGAAGTAGCTGATAAAAATGTGAAGGTAATGCCTCTTTTGTTTATTATTTTGTTGGAAAATGCCTTTAAACATGGAGTAGAAAACCTGCGAAAAGGAGCTTTTGTCTTTATTAAACTAGTATCCTCAAAATCCCTGATCGAATTCGAAATTGAAAATAACTTTGATCCTGAAGAACTCAAGGAGAGTAATGGTATTGGACTAAGAAACCTTAAAAGGAGGTTAGAATTGATGTATCCTGATAAGCATGAGCTCAATTTTTCAGTTGATGGAGATATTTACAAGGCTCAATTAATGTTACAAATATGACCATTAGATATATCATAGTAGACGATGAACATATTGCACATGATATCATTGAAAATTATTGTTCAATGCTACCCAAAATGGTGCTGATGCAGAATTGCTATGATGCTATTGAAGCCATTGAATACCTAAACACAAATACAGTAGACTTAATTTTTTTGGATTTAAACATGCCTAAACTCAAGGGTTTTGAATTTTTAAAAACCCTTTCCCATCCCCCCAAGGTAATTGTAACCACAGCATATAAGGAGTATGCTTTAGAAGGTTATGAATTAAATATAATAGATTATTTGTTGAAGCCTTTTTCATTTGAACGCTTTTTAAAAGCCGTAAACAAAGCTTTTAATGACTCTTCCAAAGCATCGGTGGTTATACCTCCTCATCCCTCTAATCATGTTGAGCAGGTAAAACGCATTTTTTTGCGATCCAATAAAAAACATATTCAAGTTATCCTTGATGATGTCTTATACATAGAAGCAAAAGGAAACTATACTAAGATTGTTTTAAAAGAAGAAAGCATTACTATAAGAGAAAAAATTACGGCTTTAATGGAACTCTTACCGGATGACAATTTTATTAGAGTGCACCGTTCATTTGTTGTGGCCTCCAGGCACATTAAGAGTATTGAAGGCAATCAAATTCATATAGCTTCAGCGATCATTCCTATTGGAAAATTATATAAACACAAGATTAATAATATCTTAAATTAAAGAAGTGCATCAGCTACTTTAAGCAGTGATGCACTTCTGATATAATAATAGCTATCTTAATTAAACATTATCGTTGTACTACGAACCGTTTTTCCCATTCAAAATGATCTCCTTTCATCATTAGCAAATAGGTTCCTGTTGGTAGTTGATCTACTGCTGTACTCCAGAGATGGCCTCCTGATTTTTTATGGAAACTATCGGACAGCCATTCTTTTCCAAGCATATCATATATATGGATACGTATTGCTGAATTTTGCTCCAATTGGTATTGTACTTGTAAGAAATCAGAACAAGGATTGGGCCCCAGGCTTAATATACCTGAAGTTATATCAGAAACAGGTGTACTCGATCTGCCTTCGATATTCCCATCATTTAAATCTGAAGACTCTAATATAAGAAGGCTATAATCTTCTGTTTCTCCCCATGCATAGGTATCACATGCATTGATGTTTTCATCCCAGCGCATGACAACCCTTATTCGTACCTGACCAGTTTGCATATACTCAGGAATGGTGAATGAGCCGCTAAGAGTACCATGATGGTTCAATTTGTAGAATACTAATTCTGTGCCTCCTTCAAATACACCATTGCCATTGTAATCGATCCAGATACTCCAGTTTTCAGGATATGAGGTACTGGCATATCCAGGAATTAAGTTAAAGAATACCTGCTGGCCTTGTTCTGCCTGGAATAGAATATTTGAAAAATCAGCATATCCACCATTATTGCCAGTCGTGTACATTTCACTGTTTAACTGTATACCCTCTATCCATTCTTGTGAAGTGCTTTGTCCACCAGAAGTGCAGTACTGAGTATCATCAGTTAAAATAATGCGATAGTCTTCTACCTCACCATAAAGGATATCAGCACAGGGTAAAGGAGGATTGCCAAATGCCATACTCACACGTAATTGTTTGGTACCGAAAGAACCTGTAGAAGGAATGACGATTTCTCCCTCTATAGTACCAAGAGAAGCTGGAGGTTCAAACAGTAATTCATTTTCATCATCGAAATCGCCGTCTTCATTTAGATCGATGTATACACGCCAGTATACGTTGAAGGGATTATACAGGAATTCAGGCTCTAATACAATGGGGTAGGTATGGCCTGCTATTAATTCTGCTTGTAGAGTACCAGTGTTTGAGAAGTCAGCATATCCCTGGTTATTACCAGATATGGCTTGCATACTGCCAAGGCTTACTCGTTCTATCCAGTTATAAGTAGCGTTTAAGGAGCTACTTTCACATAATGTATTATTATTGGGAGCGATAATCTGGGCACTGGTTCCATTCGTACAACCATTGGCATCGGTTACCGTTACACTATAATTGCCACCTTCCAGGTTTTCGCGATCCCTGGTTTGTACTCCATCTTGCCATAGGTATTGATATGGAGGAGTACCTCCGGAGACTAGCAGGTCGATAGATTGTTCATCTTGCCCAATATTAGCAATAACAGCGATAGCAGAAGGAGCTTCCAGTAGAATATTGGCACTGCCTGAACATCCTAATTCATCCGTTACCGTTACACTGTAAATACCACTACTGCTATTGTAGTGATGAGTGTTGCTGGATGCGTCTGACCATTCATAGGTAAGTACACCCTGCCCCCCCGTCACATAGGTGTAAATAATTCCATCATTCGAGTTATGACAGGAAGGAGATGTACTATATAAAAATACATCTATAGAGCTTGATGATTGCACATAAGTCGTCGCAATGGAAGAGCAGCCATTTACATCCGTAACAGTCAATTGGTAATAACCGGATTCTACCTGCGAAATATAATTAGTTGTACTACCATTACTCCATTGGTATTCATATGGAGGAGTACCTCCTGCTACGGTAGCAGAAGCTTCCCCATCAGCAGCCTCTCCACAAGGACTATCTTCTGTATAAATATTAACACTAACAGGAGCTGGTTCTGAAATATAAACCTGAGAAATAATGCTGCTGGAACCATCGGATACAGTAACCGTATACAATCCTCCCAATAGATTATTAATCTGTTGAGTTTGCGCACCATTACTCCATTGATAGAAGTAAGTACCGCTGCCACCAGATGGTAGCGCAAGTGCCCAACCGTCGTTGCTGCCATAGCAATTGGTCTGAGGGCTATTGTGCATGCTTACGTGCAGTGGTTCATCCGTTTGCTCTAGGCAGAAATTGTTAGAAGCTGCCGAGCCGAATGATGTTCCTGATGCCAACATAGTACCATTTTCTGCTAATAATTGATAACCTCCCTGTCCATACTGGCAACATAAACCATTATTGCCACTATCCTGAATGGAAAAAGTATAACAACCTTCTGGTAAGCAAATAGGGATTTCTAGCTGCTGGAAGGCTGCATTACTTCCATAAGAATTGCCACTAGTCATAATTTGACCGCTACTGCTCGTGATGGCCCAACTGACCTGGTAAGGGGCACCATCCATAGTAAGTAATAGCGTTAGTTGGCTTTGGCAATCGTAGTGCTCATAATGTTTAGCATAAGCTCTTCGACCAACTGTCCCATTTGTATTTCTTGCACGAACACTATACCAATTGCTTTGCCCAAGGTTGGTAGGTATAACAAATTCATTATTATAAGTAGTACCAATCAGTTGCATATACTCATTTCCCAGTTCATATACATCATAAACATTAGCACCGTCCACAGGAAGCCATGTCATGATTGCTGATTGTGAACTGGCAGAAGTAATATGAAATATTGGAACTTCCAGGATATTAAAAGTACCAAAACTGGTGGCTACTTGTCCGGAACGCATAACTCGCACCATACACTCACCGGAAGCTGCGTTTGGAACAATCCAATTAAATTCGCGAACATTAGGTGCAACGCCTGTAGCAAGCGTTTGCCAGCTAAACCCGCCATTACTCGAATACTGTATGGTGAAATTACCAGTATTGCCAATAGCATCCCATACAATCGTTTCTTGTTCGCCAGGTACCAAACTTTCTCCACCATCGGGATAGACAAGCTCAAGCGATTCTGTTTGCCATTGGTAAACTACGAAGTAATCTTGCGGCCCTTCTGGAATAAGGTGTCCGAGAATCTGTATATTATAAGTTCCTGTAGCTGGCAGATCAATGACTACCTGTTCTACATTATTCAGACGGTCTATTCCAGGCATTGCAGGGCGAGTGATACTGTCAACAGCAGGATAGGAACTTAGCGTAAGCGGATAGTGCAAAGCTCCATTAGGAGCAATTACACGTAAGTCGAGATCATTAACCAATGCTTTAGAGGCTAGGGGAGAAGCTCCTTTGTCGTGCCAATAGAGCATTACCTTTAATGCTTTTGCTCCTGCCGGTACTTGCAAATAATGATTCCTTTGGCCATTATGACTGACATTAGCACCAAAATACTGATTGGCTTGTAGCATTTCCATTGAATTCTTGCCGTGTACCAAACCCCAGCCTGTTTCAAAATCAGGGCCTGTTCTTCCAATATCTCTGGCACCATTTAATAGATAAGCTTTTAAAAGTGCAGAATTAGGGTTTTGATTGCCATTTTGTGCTTTGTATGCCTGGGTTAAATTGGCCAGTATACCTGCTATTGCAGGAGCAGCAGCAGAAGTGCCGCTGCCAAGTCGGTAGGTATTATTTGCATCAGTGGTGAGATTTCCTTGACCAATGGCGCATATATCTGGTTTGATACGGCCGTCTTCAACCGGGCCGCGGCTACTGCTAGACATAAGAATATCACCAAATGTAGCATTGCCTACAGTGATACAATTCTTACCAGCTTTTCTACCACCGGTGATGCCACCATATTTAGTATTACCAGTGCCATTAACTTGACCGTATACTACACTGCAATTATCATTGCCATCGTTTCCGGCAGAGAATACATGGGAAATATAGGGCATTCCTACTAGTTGATCATCTAGAATTTGCGCATTGGTATTGTAGTATCCACCGCATCCTTCTCCATAACTGGTAGAGGTAATACTTACATTATAGCTATTGTAGTATTGTACGGCATTGCCAATATGTAGATAACCCGTGATCATTGATAAATGAATAGTTGCTCCAGGAGATAACCCCAATGCTCTTGGGTCGATGTTTCCTGCACCTGCCGCTATCCCAACGGTCATATCACCATGAGACCCCCAATTAAGGCTGGGAGGGTAGAGCAGGCGGTTTTTTACATCTGCATGTACGACATTTCCATCATCGGCTATACCAATGACAACTCCACTGCCATCATGACCATCTCCAGGGCCTTGTGTAAGCCAATTATTGCGCATCACTGCATTGCCAATGGTCCCTTCTGGATTAGGAGCTTGTGGTGCAGGTTCAATCCACATTACTGCGGGATGGCCTGCTAGTACTTGAAGATCTTTTTCCTGTAATTGGACAATCAATTCGCCCTCTCTTTCGGCTATTTTAAAACCTGCATCAGATAAAGTACTTTTAAAAGAAGTACTTTCAATATCTGGCATGGAGACAGGTTTGGCTTCCAAAAAGCGATCACTAATACCATATAGTTGATTGGCAAGTGATAGGCTCAATTTGAAAGAGGGGAGTAGCGGCAGTTTCAGTCCATTCCTAATCCGATCAAAAGAACTCCAGGATTCTACTTTTGCCAAAAAGGCATTATCAGGCAAATAATCAAACAATTGAATTCCCTGGAGTGAAAGAGCTACACGCTCTGCTTCAGTAGGAATTTCATTGAATTGAATAATGAGGTAAGTTGATCCCTGAAAGTGATATTGGTGCCAATCATTTTTGCGCTCAGCTTCCTTGCTAAGTAAGGAAACAGCTTCTGCATCCAATTGGACTGTTTGTAGCAATAGGGAAGACTGCCCATAGGCGAGAAAAGGTGCTCCCAAAAGTAGGAGCACAAATGTGCATAACTGTTTTACGGTGTTCATTTTATTGTGCTATTTGTCTAATATATAAGAAAGGCTATTCTGATAGCCTATCCCTTTTGTGCATCAGTAACTAGCTACATCCCGCAGATAATGAATATTTAGATTGTCATAATATTCATACCATCACGTATATGTACGAGTAGCTAGATTGGGTAATAAAACAGTAAATCACTTTGAGATAGAAAATGGGCAAAGCTCATTTTTAAGGAAACATGAATATCCTAATAGTGCAATGGATGGTGTATCCTTTGCATAAAGTATGCACTCATAAGTAAATTACCGTTTTTGGGACTTAGGTAATTTTTATTTTGATTACAGTAGTGTAGTCTTAGTGTTGAGAATATCCAGTTTTGTTGATTGTAAAACCTACAATCTATTGCTGTAGTATATAACGCAAGTTACAAGTTTTTATTTATATAATCCAGATATGAAGAAAAACACGAATTGAAATTATGTGAATATATATAGTGTTGTTGTGTATATTTAATTGATTTATAGCGAGTTGTGATCGTTTTTCTTTTTTTAAGAGATGGCGTAAAAAAGCCCCAACTATTACCATAGTTGAGGCATCTTCTTATCACCCATTTATTACTTGTATCTGTTCGTTATTCTTAAGACGATAAAACTTTAGGAAGTCACATTTTTAAATGCCTAATCAGGGGAGAAAAATGTCAGACAAATGACGGAGTTTTAGAGATAGGAAAATTTGTTTTTTTTGTAAAATATATAGATATTTACATGTGTCTTAAAAAGACACTTTCCTCCCAACATATTAGCTCTAACTTTGAAATTTTATTAGCAATATATTCAAGCTGGAAAACGCAATTTTTTCCACATCTCGACATTTATTTTGAATAATCAAAGTATTCTTTTATCTTCGAGAAAATTTTTTTGATGGAAAACAGGCAGCGTGTTACCCCCCCCGAGGGGTCTTCTATATAAAGGAGGCAATTTTCGGTATGCACCAGGCGCGCCTGAACATGCACACTTAGCTGTGTTAGGCTTAAGAGAAAGCTACATTTAAAATTATGTTTTCGATCGGTGCGAAAGCTACACAGCGCAACTTTTTTTCCTCGTGACGGAAAAAGAATTGGTAAAAGGATGTATTCGGGAAGATCGGTATTGCCAGCAGGAGTTGTTTCGGCGATATGCGGGCAAAATGTTGTCCGTCTGCTCGAGGTATGCCCGTCATGAAATGGAAGCCGAAGATATTCTTCAGGATGCCTTTATTAAAGTGTTTGACAATATTGGAAAATTCGAGTTTAAAGGCTCGTTTGAAGGATGGATTCGCAGAATTGTAATTAATACCGCCCTGAAAAACTACAGCAAAAAGAGCTTTAAACAAGAACAAATCGGTATTGAAAATCAACCTGAGCTCCCAATGGAGCCAGATATATACAAACATCTAAATGAGGAAGCTTTGCTCACCCTAATTGCTAAGCTGCCTGAAGGCTACAGACTTGTGTTTAACCTCTATGCTATAGAAGGTTATAGCCACAAAGAAATAGCTGACATGCTAAGCATTCAGGAAAGCACTTCCCGCTCCCAACTTGTAAAGGCTCGGAAAATGCTACAAAGCATGATTATTGACTTACAAAAGATAGCGGTATGAACAAACATCATCCCTTAGATGGGGTGTTCCGTGACAAATTGAGGGATTTCGAAGCGGAAGCACCAATGCATCTATGGGAGCAAGTAAGCCAAAAACGTAACCGTAAACACCGTTTCATCAATCAGATGAAACAAAGAAAGCCTCTGGTAGGGCTAGCTGCTGCGGTCGTTGTTTCTGGTCTGGCATGGACACTAATTGCCAACCAAAGCATTCAACTCGACAGCTTCCCAATTCCGGCTAAGGCAAATGTCCTCATCGCTTCGGCTAAGGACAATTCGGTACAAAAAGCTACTGCTCCTACTCAGACAGAACACAAAGATAAAAGCACAAATCTTACAGCATCTGTAGCTAAGCAAACCTCGTATGCTTCGTATAAAGCTATACAAGATGGTGGCATGGAGTATGCAGATGATACTTATGTTACTTCCCAGCTTGATCATTCAAATCAGGAGGAAGTTATCGTTGATGCATTAGCATCCCTACCAGTCGATAATCAAACCGCTATTGCTTCCCTCAATACAAACAACAATAATACCATTGCTCAAATTGCTAGTTCTATAAATGAAGTAAGTTCAACTGCTTTCATGGCTGATGAAGAGGAACTGGCAGATATGGAAATCGAAATATTTGATAATGCACCTGCTTGTGCAGATTGGAGTAATCAAGATTGGGCAATTTTTGCCGATGTACTGGTTTCTCCAGATGTAACCTTCCGTAATATAGAGGCTATACGTCCTGAATACGAAGGGTATGCAAAGAGCCGCAAAGAATCTGAGCAACGTCAATATGCTTTCAGTACAGCCATTCGCTTATCTTTAGTAGCAGATAATGGATTCGCACTTCGTACGGGCCTTAATTATTCTCAAATCAATGAAAAGTTTTCCTACTTCAATGGTACGGAAGTTAAAACGAGCATCGAAGATGTTCATGATAATGAAGGTAATATAATAGGCACAGATACTGTTGTAGAAATTGGCTCGCGATACAAAGTGACACATAACACCTACCATATGTTGGATATCCCATTCATCGTAGGTTTTGAAAGACGCTTTGATAAGTGGAACCTGTCCTTAAACGGTGGTACTTATCTCAATCTATTGCTTCGTCAAAATGGTGATATGTTATCCCCTGATGATATGGAGCCAGTAAGTATTGATTCTAATGACCCAGATGCTTACCCTGTATTTAAACGCCAGGTAGGTTTGGGATGGTATGGAAGTGTTGGTATCGGATATCAGCTAAATGCTTCTACTCAACTTTTAGTAGAACCACATTTGAAAGTATATCCAAAATCTATTACTCAAGAGCAGTTCGGAGTTGATCAACGTTACTCTACTGCTGGACTATTCATCGGTATCAGAAAGAAGCTATAAGCTTAGAAATATATAGTATATAGATAATGAAACCGGATTTTGGCAAAAGCCAGAGTTCGGTTTTTTTATTTTATCATCAAGAAAAATAGGATAGGAAGTTAATAGTAATCTGAATGAAAATGCCTAAATGATTCTTATTTTCGCGTTGAAAATACCCGTAGATGCAACTAAAAAGAATTCAGCATTACATAGATCAGTATAAAAGTTTTCTTAAAAGCCAGGATCGGGAGGCCTTTCTTTACATTTGGGAATCCCAGCAAATCTTTCAGGAAAGATGGGATTTAGAAGTAGAGGATTTACAGGCTATGTACGATGCTGTTTTGCAGAATTCACAGACCAGAAGGCTTTGGAAGGGACATGCCTATGAGCCTAAATTGATGATGCTTCATTTTATAGAAATGCAGCCGGCCTTTGTGAAACAAATGTTCCAGGATTTGTTTGATGAAAGTAAAGACCTGGAAGGGCGATGTAGCCGCTTTGTATTCTATTGTGATACCTTACTGGAGAACTATAAAGAAGCTTATCCTCTCAAAATAGAAAACAATCATTATCATGATGATGATTATCACATGATATTTTTATACCTGGCTTTTCGTTATCCTGAGTCTTATACCCTTTACGATGCAGATTCGTTTCGGAAATTACTGGAAGTATTAGGTAGCCCGGATATTCCTCAGGCTAATGACGTTGAGCGTTTTGCTAAGGTAATGCTTACATTAAATCGTTTCTTAGCAAAGGATGAAGCATTACAGGAGCTGCATCAGCAACGCCTTGAAGGAGGAACGCATTATATAAAAGATAGCCTTTTATTAGTATTTGATTTTTATCAGTGTATCACTCGGCCTTGGCCGGGTTTGCAGGAATTTGATCCAAAAAGTTAGTTATATGCCCCGAATAGTAGCCATTTTAGTCATTTTGTCACTAGCTTCCCAATCGCTTCGTGCTCAATTTCATGTGCCAGTCTTTCCCGATCTGGAAGATGACGCATTAATAGAAGCTGTCGCAACATCTTATAAGCCTAGTGTTGTCCTCTCCTACTCTGATGCCCGAGATACTTTGTACTCCACGATTGATGCCCGAAATGATACGCTTTATTGCGTGTATACAGGTTTTGGAATTTATCTTCCTCCTGGCAATGACCCTTCAGATGCAGCTTATCAAAATGGCTTTGGTATTAATGCTGAACATACTTATCCGCGTTCTAAAGGAACAGAATCTACTCGTCCTAAAGCAGATATGCACCATATTTTCCCGACAAGGGTAGATGTAAATGCTGCACGGGGAAGTTTTCCTTTTCAGGAAGTCCCGGATAATCAAACAGATACCTGGTTTTATCTGGATCAACAACAAAGCAGCACCCCTTCGTCTAATATGATAGATTTATATAGTGAATTGGGAGCAATGACTTTTGAACCTGTAGAAAGCCATAAAGGGGATGTAGCACGAGCTATGTTTTATGTGTATACCGTTTATCGATCAGAAACGGATGCTGCTGATCCTATTTTTTTTGAGAGCCAGCGTACCACTTTGTGCGAATGGAATGCTCAAGATCCAATTGATGCGCGTGAGTTTGAGCGCACCTATAAAATCGCGGATCATCAGGGTGGTACTCAAAATCCATTTATTCTGGATTGTACACTTGCAACCCGCACTTATTGTGGTGATGTAACTCCCCCTTGTGTGCCAACAGCTATTGAAGAAAGGGAATTAAATACTTCGATGGATTTGTCCGTATCTCCTAATCCGACTTCGGGGCAACTCCATCTTGATTACCATTTGCCGACAGGAGGAGAAGTAAACATAGAGTGTTTTGACCTGAATGGGCGTGTATTATTTTCAGAGTCACAGGGTTTTCAAAAAGCGGGGACTCAAAAAATATATTATGATGTGGAAAAGTATACAAATACAAGTGGATGGCTATTTTTTCGCATCAAACTCGAAAGCCCTACAGGCCAGTTAATCGATACGATCGCTTTTATCTATAATAAAGACTAAGATTTATGAATCGTTTCTCCCTTTTGTGCTTATTAATAGGGATTGCTATACAAGCATCCGCTCAATCAGAATTACTGCAGTCAGGCCCTATGTTGGGGTATTCAGAAATGAAAGAGGTTTTACTCTGGGTACAAACCACTGAATCTGCGAATGTTCAATTTGCCTATTGGCCTGAAGGCGAATCTGCTAAAAAGGCAAATCTGACCGATGCTGTAAAAACCACAGCGTCCAATGCTTTTACTGCAAAATTGATTGCCAATCAGGTAGAGCCTGGTATGACGTATGATTATGAGTTGCGTATTAATGGCAAAGCCGTAAAACTGGATTATGCTACTCAGTTTAAAACACAACCTCTGTGGCAGTATAGAGTTGATCCACCTCCTTTCTCTATGGCTATTGGAAGTTGTTCTTATATCAATGAAGAGGAGTACGATCGCCCGGGAAGACCTTATGGAGGGCAATATGAAATATTTACCAGCATCCATAAGAAACAACCAGATGCTATGCTATGGTTGGGAGATAACTTTTATTTGCGAGAAGCAGATTGGTACACAATGACAGGTATCCAGCATAGATATACCCATACGCGAAGCTTACCGGAATTACAACCTTTATTGGCGAGCACACATCATTATGCAATTTGGGATGATCATGATTTTGGCCCTAATGATTCGAACCGCAGCTTCATTCATAAAGATAAGACACTGGTGGCCTTTGAAGATTTTTGGGGTAACCCCACTTTTGGTTTGCCAGATATGGAGGGGGGGATAACTACTTTTTTCCAATATCATGATATTGATTTCTTCTTGCTCGACAACCGCTATTTTCGTAGCCCTAATTATCGGGAGTCAGGTGAGCGCACTATCCTGGGAGAGGAACAATTGGAGTGGTTGATCGATGCGCTATCAACCAGCAGAGCAAACTTTAAGATGGTGTGTATTGGAGGCCAGGTATTAAACACCTATGCAGGATATGAAAACTATGCCAATCATCATGCCGCAGAACGTGCTTATCTACTAGAGCAAATCGAAGCAGAAGGAATTCGCAATGTAATCTTCTTGACGGGCGACAGGCACCATACCGAGCTGAGCCAGTATACTAATGCTCAGGGAAATATCATCTATGACCTGACGGTCTCTCCATTAACTGCTGGTTTTGGTGGTCCTAGTGATGAAGAAGTTAACCGCTTGAGAGAAGAAGGGACGCTGGTACGTCAGCGCAATTTTGGTTTGTTGGAGTTTAGCGGTCCCCGGCAAGAACGACAACTGAAAATGACAGTTTGCGATACAGAAGGGAAGGAGCTTTGGTCTAAAACTATTATTTCAGAGTAGTTTTTGTATTGTTTTGTAACTTGCTAATATGAAGGTACTCATCATTCGCTTTTCTTCTATAGGAGATATCGTGCTTACAACGCCTGTTATACGTGGACTAAAGGAGCAAGCTGGGGCAGAAGTGCATTATCTTACCAAAAAGGGATACGCAGGCATATTGAAGGCAAATCCTATGGTAGATAAGGTCTATACTTTAACGGACGACTATGCTGCTTTGCTAAAAGAAATGAAGCAGGAGCAATATGATTATGTTATTGATCTGCATAACAATCTTCGTTCTCTTCGTGCCAAAATGAGCCTTGGCGGCAAAAGTTACTCCTTCAACAAAATCAATACAGAAAAGTGGCTGATGGTAAACCTCAAGTGGGACAAACTACCAGACAAACATATTGTACACCGATACATGGAGACGCTTAGCTCACTGGGAGTAAGCTATGACGGGAAAGGGCTGGATTATTTTATACCAGAAGAAGATGAGGTGGTAATGTCCAATTTTCTGATAAGTAATGTCTTACTCGAGGATAAGCAAGCACCTGCATACATTGCTTTAGTCATTGGGGCAGCTCATGCCACCAAGCGCATGCCAGAAGAAAAGATTATAGAGCTGTGCAAGGCCATTCAGCAGCCAGTTGTTTTGTTGGGCGGCCCTGGAGAAGCAGAGCAAGGCCGTCAGATTGCAGATGCCGCCGGAGGCCATGTTTTTAATACCTGTGGTATGTTTAGCCTCCACCAATCTGCCTCCGTAGTAAAACAAGCCAGCAAAGTCATCACCCATGATACGGGTATGATGCATATAGCTGCTGCCTTTTCCAAGCCTATTATTTCGGTGTGGGGTAATACCATCCCCGCTTTTGGTATGTATCCTTTTTATCCAGATGGCATCAATCAGAATAGAACGATTGAAGTAAAGGAACTTTCCTGTAGGCCGTGCTCAAAAATTGGATATCAGGAGTGCCCTAAGGGACATTTTCGATGCATGAAGGATATTGGGGTAGGGGAGATAGTGGATAAATTGACTTAATAGTTTGTATCTGGCGTAGATTGTTGGGATTTACCAACAGCCCAATCTAAATTGAAATGAAAGTAATCTTCATTGCTACGCTTCTTTCTATTTCTACTATAATTAGAGCTCAAGTAAGTCTCATCGAAATTCATCTTCCTGAAAAAAGACTTCATACAAAGAGGGAAGCTTTGTTGTAGACACAGAAGTAAAAGAAAGCCCGATAAAGATTACTTCATCAGAAATGAAATAATAGTATCATGAGAATATGCTGGTTTTCAAAATCAGCATGTTCTTGCGTTTGGAATACTGTTGTATGGCTGTCAAGAAACATTCAGGCTTATCCAAAATTTACCTGCATAAATTCTATTGGTTATCTTTATTTTCAAAACCCTACTATTTTGAAAAAGATATTGACCTTTCTTGTGTTATTGAGCGCGATAGCCACTCTGCCTGCACAGCAGGATTTTAAAGTCATTGGTTATTTACCTTATTATCGTTTTGCTTTTAATGATCAAATTGAGTACGAGCGATTGACCCACCTCAATATAGCTTTCGCCAATCCTGATATGGAAGGCAATCTTGATGTAGGAGGACAGGATATAAGCCCTGTAGTTGCTGCGGCTAAAGCGGAAGGGGTGCAGGTATTTATTTCATTGGCAGGAGGTGCACTTACGGCAGATTGGAAGCAGGCATGGGAGCATTTAATGCTGGCTGATAATCGCTCTGCTTTTATTCATAAGATTATGTTATATCTGGCAGCGTATGATTTGGATGGTGTTGATTTTGATTTGGAGTGGGGAGATGTCAATGAAAAATACAGCCCCTTTGTATTAGAACTTAGAGACTCTTTGACCGCACATGGACTGGAATTGACGGCTGCTCTACCTGGTAGTCATCGTTATCCCGATATTACAGACGAAGCATTGGCTGCATTTGACTGGATCAATATGATGGTATACGACTTGACAGGACCGTGGAATCCTTCTAATCCAGGGCCACATTCACCTTATCCTTTTGCAGTATCGTGTATGGAGTACTGGCAGTCGCAAAGTGTAACCACATCGCGCCTGACATTAGGAGTGCCTTTTTATGGGTATGATTTTGGGAATAATCCCGTTACTGCTTATCGATATGCTACTATTGTAGACTGGGATTCTGCCAATGCCTATACTGATCAGGTCAATGAGGTCTATTATAATGGTATTCCAACCATCGTGCAAAAAACAGAACTGGCTTTGGATAATCTGGCAGGAATTATGATATGGGAATTGGGGCAGGATCACTTTTCTGAGCTTTCCTTACTGAGGGCTATTGATGAAACGATATATTCGACTACTTCTATAGCATCTACTCCAGAACAAGTACTACATATATATCCGAATCCTTTCACAGAAAGCTTCACCTTGAGCAATACAACAGGTAGTGAATGGCAATATTGGCTAAGTGATTTGAATGGGCGTTTGCTAAAAGAGCAAAGAGTAGCTAGCCGAAGTATGCTTACAGTACATACGGCTGATTTGCCGCAAGGCTTTTATTTATTAACGACTCAGAATGCACAGCAAAGAGAAGTGCATAAATTAGTAAAGTCGAGATAGGAAATAATAGAAAACCTTGAATCATCAATTATCATAATATACTGATGATTCAAGGTCGGGATTGGTTTAAAACTCTCTCCCTTTCAGCATGCCGTGCCAGTACATTTGTGGCAAAGCATATGCTTTTAGGGCGTACATACTGTAGCGCTCTTCTGCCTGGTTGAATGGGAAACTTTCCATAGGCTGCTTGTCATAATCGAACTCTGCCAGGATAAGACTTCCATAACCAGTTACCAATGGACAAGAGGTATAGCCATTATATTGCTTCGGCAGCACTTGTCCATCCAGGTATGCCATGACATTGGCTGTAGTCGTTGGAGCTTGTTTACGAATAGCAGCGCCTGTTTTTGAGGTAGGCAGGTTACTGCAATCTCCTAGTGCAAATACATTGGAGTAACGTATATGCTGAGTGGTATGTTTATTTACTTCAACCCAACCAGTAGAGGCAGCTAATGGACTATTTTTAATGAAATCTGGTGCACTCATTGGAGGTGTTACATGAATCATATCGTATGATTCTACTGTTTCTTCTCCTGTTTCCATATGACGGAATACCGCTTCTTTTTTGTCAGGGCGTAATTCTACCAGATCATTTTTCCATACGCGTTCAACGCCATAGCGATCGGCTACTTTAGTGAGAGAGTCGGCATATTTCTTTACCGCAAAAATACCAGGCCCTCCTTTGATGAACTTTTTCTTTATCTGAGTGCTCAATCCATTTCTACGCCAGTGGTCAGAAGCGAGGTAAGTGATTTTGATAGGAGCGCCACCACACTTGATAGGAGTAGATGGATGTGTAAAGATCGCTGTACCTTTCTTCAGTGCACGAATATTTTGCCAGGTGCTTTCTACTGTATCATATGAGTAGTTGCTGCAAATTCCTGTACCAGGTTTTCCTACGCTATCCTTTAGCCCTGGGATTTGGTCCCAGTTGATTTGAATACCAGCAGTTACTACTAAGACATCATAGGTATGTGTATCACCATTGGCCAATGTTAGGCTGTTATTATCAGGATCAAAACTAGCAACAGCTTCTTTAAGCCATTCTGCTCCAGCAGGGATGTAATCTGCTTCAGATCTTTCCGATACTTCTTTAGGAAATACACCTGCTCCTACTAGTGTCCAGATTGGTTGATAATAGTGCTTCTCGCTTGGATCAATAATTGTTACTCCAGGAGGATTAGCTTGATTTCTAAGCATAGCGCCTACTGCCAATCCTGCAGAGCCGCCGCCTACTATAAGTACTTCGTGGTGTGCCATAACTTAGTGGATAAAAAATAATGGTAAAGGAATATTGTTAAACAGCTTCGGTATATCGAAAAGGGGATTATAGATCATGATTGGGAATAAGTCCAATTAATAAATCCGAAACATGCTTTATAGATTCTTGCCAAAATGTTTTAGGAAATTCATTAAGAATCCTAGGCCACGCTGCCTGTCTGAATCTTTAAGTGCTCCCAGTAAACTGAAGATGCCACCAACTTTTGCCGGAGCTTCCTGACGTGCCTGAGAGAGGGCTTGCCCCGCACTGCCTGCAACTTGTGCAATTGTTTGCGGGTCTACTCCCTTCGCAATCGCATTACGCATGGTTTCATCTGCTATGTCAGCAGTCATTGCTACAAGGCCAGGCATTTGATGCCCCATTGCCAATAGTTGTTCCAGCTTTGCTATCATTTCGGGGGCCGTCAACTTTTCTGCAGCTTCCCAAGCCAATTTAATTCGTTGGTCAATACTAATGCCACGGGCATCCGCTTTACGATAAGCTTCATCAGCCATATCAGCGGTCATCGCCATTAATCCAGGAACCTGATTTGTGAAGGTGATGAGATGGTCCAGCTTTTGAGTCATTTCCGGGCTGGTGAGTTTTTCTGCTATTGCCAAAGCATTTTTTAAACGTTGGTCAATACTGATTCTGTTGGCATCAGCCTTGCGGTAAGCTTCATCAGCCATATCGGCAAACATCGCAGTCATACCCGGGCCTTGCTGCATCATAGTGGAAAGGCGTTCCACTGCTTGTTCTACGGTATCAAGGCGGTCAAGTAATCGGTCAATAGCTGCGAGTGTTCGTTCTTCTGACAAATGAGCTTGCAGGCGTTGTCCAGCTTCGGTCTCTGCCCAGCTAAGAGGACTACCATTATTGCTCATATTTTTTTGTTTGTGAAGTTTAAATTCGATTAATGAAATCGAAATAATTAATTTTCTATATACAATTATACAAAACTATTTTCATATAATAATATTTATATGTGAATAAGTTTTTGTTTTAAGCGATTAAAAAACCGCTGGTAGTATCAGGAGTACTACCAGCGGTTTGAAACTTTTAAAATTAGTTACTTTAGGCAAGTTGTAATCTTGCAAGTGCTTTCTGTATGATATCTAAATCGACTTTTTAGCGAGATAGAAATCGATTTTTTCATATTCAGTATTTGCTATACGTTCGTCCATTTCTTCCAAAGTCTTTGGTGGAGGGACAATCGCTTTCTCACCTGGACGCCAGTTGATCGGCAGTGCACATTTGCATTCATCAGATGTCTGTAATGCAATTAATGCCCGTTGAATTTCATCCATGTTGCGGCCTACATTCAAAGGATAGTACATGATCAAACGAATAGTACCTGCCGGATCAATAAAGAACACCGCACGTACGGCAGCAGTGGTGCTTTCACCTGGGTGTAACATACCATATAGCTGAGCAACTTTCATATCAAGGTCAGCTATAATTGGAAAATCCATATATACATCTGTCTTTTCCCTAACGTTATTTACCCATGCAAGGTGGGAATGAATACTGTCAATACTTAAGCCGACCAGCTTGGTATTACGTTCTTCAAACCATTTTTTGTCTACTGCAAAAGCCGACATTTCAGTAGTACAAACAGGAGTGAAATCTGCAGGGTGAGAAAACATTACCACCCAGCTATCCTTATTGTATTCTGAAAACTTCATCTGTCCTGCTGTGGTCACTGCTTCAAAGTCAGGCGCTTTGTCTCCAATACGAGGCATATAATTTATATTTGGAGTCTCTTCCATATCTTAATGATTGTTTTAATTTTAGATGCTACAAAGAACGGACATTTCTTAGCTGGGGTCAGTGATATAAGTCACTTGAAAGCGCTCTCCTAAATGTAAAATACCCCTATTCCTATCAGCTTTTAACAGGACAGGTACTTAGCCCAACTAAAGAATAAAGCGGACAGCTACTAATAAGACTTGTGAGTAGGAAAACACCACCTAATACTAAAAGGATAAGCCCAAAAGTACCAGTGACAGTGCCTGTGAAATATAGTGCTCCAAATACTACCGCTAGTATGATTCTGATAATACGATCTGCCGAACCTATATTCTTTTTCATTATCGAAAGGTTTAATTGATTAAGAATTTTATGGAAAAAACAATGATAGTGACAAGCCCTACACAGAGTAGGCAAACCAATACTAAGCGCTTGAATTTGTCTGGCATGATTGATCATTGTGTTGTTAAATGAAGCTTGTCATCAAGTACAAATGTATTATACAGATGGAGTGAAAGACGGTGACTCCAGTCACCACGGACTAATTCTTTTCTAGTGATTTGCCAGGTATCAAATGAGGAGCGGAGACTTCAGGGAAGTCGAAAACTCTTGGTATGAAACATAGGACATCGCGGAAACATTCCGCGACGAACATTGAGCATGATTGGCTTGTGCGAACTATTGTTTTTATCCACAACTTTTTTCACAAGGCTGGCCGAGTAAATTGCACAGATGACACCAATGCCAGTCCTGGTGAGAGCAATTCGAGCAATCCGTGTAATTAGTGGATAATACAGCTTCTCCACTTTAGTGGCTAAAGAAAAATGACCGATATACCATTAGAAAGCGGAGATAGAATTAAAGATTATACCGAAAATACCAGAGGAGCGTTTCGACTTCAAATGAAGTCATATATTCTGTTATGGTGCGACTTTATCCGAAGTCAAAAGTTTTTTGCCTAAGCAAAACCATGTGATTCCTCCGAAATCAACATTCCAACGTAATATGTATAGGTGAGATAGATGGATTAAAGGATTTCAAGAAATCCAGTATGTTGTTTAAGTTTTCCTTCTGCTTCTAACTTTTTGATTACTCTGCTTACTACTTCTCTTGCCGTTCCAAGATCGCGTGCTATCTGATGATGCCGAATATCTAATTGTTGTTGTCCACTTAATTTTACTCTTTCTTTTAGATAGTCATAAATACGTTGGTCCATTTTGTTGAAGAGTACCTGATGAATGGTTTGTAGCAAGTCTTCGTATCGCTTGTTAAATTGTTGAAAAAAAAGCTCACCAAAGGCAGGGTAGTCTTTTCGCCATTTTTTTATCATGCTGATTGGCACTGCCAATACTTTGCTATCTCGTTCAGCGATAGCATAAACCTTGCTAGGGGTATTCCATAAACCAGCAGAAAAGGACATGACGCAGCTTTCAGAGGGTTCAATGTAATATAAAAGCAATTCACGGTCTTCAAAACTGCTGTATACTTTCACCAATCCTTCAATTACCAGAGGAATGATTCTTACATATTGCCCCTCTTTTAATATTTCAGTTCCTGCCGAGAAATGGTGTAACTGGGCATGGGTTATTATTTCTTTTTTCAATTGTAGAGGTAATGGAGGCAACCTACGTTCTAAATTGTCCATTTTGAGCTTTTTGATACAAAAAAAAATAGCCCATGGTGTCTGTTGTTTCACACCATAGGCCATCTTAATATACATAATTTATATCAATATCACCTTGTTATATTATTACACAACAGCTGCTACAGCAGCATCAATTACCTCCTGGCTCATCGTTGTAGGGCAAATATGATCTGTTTTAGGGACTTTGCTTTCTTCAATGGCACGCCATCCTTTTTGGATATCTACCAGGTTGCGAAAACCTCTTGCCTGAAGAATAGACGCTGTAATCAGCGAACGGTATCCACCCAAACAATGGATGTAATACTTAGCTGAGCGATCGAGGCGATTCATATTAGTATTGATGTAGTCTAGTGGGAAGTTAGTAGCACCTTCTATATGCTGAGAAAGGTATTCTGTAGGTTTACGTACATCAATTATTTCACCGTCGATACCTGCTTCCATGCGCTTGGCTAATTCATCTGCAGTGATGGAAGTAATGTTGTCTGTTTCTTTACCAGCTTCTTTCCATGCTTCAATACCTCCTTTTAGATATCCTAAAGTATTGTCATAACCAACGCGAGCCAGGCGAGTGACAACTTCTTCTTCTTGCCCTTCAGGAGTAATCAATACGATAGCTTGCTTAATATCTGCAATCAGTGCCCCTACCCATGGCGCAAAACTGCCGTCTATGCCTATAAAGATAGAATTAGGTATATGCTCTTTTGCAAATTCTTCTTCGCTACGAGTATCTAGCATTAATGCTTCCTGAGTTTCAACCAATTCTTCAAAACGCTCCGGGCTTAATGCAACGCTACCTTTTTCGAGTACTTCATCAAAACTGTCGTAGCCAGACTTGTTCATCATTGCATTCTTGGCGAAATACTGCGGAGGAGGGGTCAATCCTGCCGTTACTTCCTGGATGAATTCTTTCTTGCTCATATCTTCACGTAGAGCATAGTTGCTTTTCTTTTGATCACCCAGATAGCCCCATGTGTCAGTACTTAGGTTTTTACCACAAGCAGAACCTGCACCATGGCCAGGATAAACAATCACATCATCAGCCAAAGGCATTACCTTTTCTCTTAAGCTATCAAAAAGGAAACCTGCCAGGTCTTCTCTTGTAATTTCGCCTTGTTTGATTGCTAAGTCTGGACGGCCAACATCACCCAGGAAGAGCGTGTCACCACTGAAAAGGGCGTAATCTTTTCCTTCTTCATCACGGAGTAGGAAAGAGGTGCTTTCCATTGTATGTCCAGGCGTATGCAATATCTTGAAAGTTAGCTTACCAACTTTTACTTCTTCACCATCTTTAGCTTGATGTATATCGTAATTGGTAGAAGCATTGGGGCCATAGAGTATAGTAGCACCTGTTTTTTTAGCCAGGTCAATATGGCCGGAAACAAAATCAGCGTGGAAATGTGTTTCAAAAATATATTTCAGCTTAGCGCCTTCTTTTTCCAGCTTGTCGAGATAGGGTTGTGTTTCGCGAAGAGGGTCAATAATTACAGCTTCTCCTTCGCTTTCGATGTAGTATGCCGCTTCAGCCAGGCAGCCGGTATATATTTGTTCAACTTTCATTATTGATAAAATTTAGCTTTGTTATCGATTAGTAGTTGCGTTTAATTATACTGCAAAGTAAAGGGCTTGTGAATACTTCTTCAGTGATGATGATCACGTGGGTGATATAGCTCACATTACCTTTATTTTCAGAGAATAAATGAAAATAATAGCTTCTTTATTATACAAATTGATTTTTATACAATCTAACTTCCCCCAGGCTCCCTGCGTTGTATACTTCAGTAAAACCTTTAGATTTTAAGAATTGTGCAGCCTGTCCACTACGATTGCCACTGCGACAATACAAAATAAGAGGAGCACTCATATTGCGTAGTTCTTCTATTTTAGAGGGAATTTTACCTAGTGGAATATTGAGGGCTCCTTTTGCATGCCCCATCATAAATTCGAACTTTTCTCTTACATCAATAAGCGTAGCGGTAGGCTGATTGACAGCAGTCTGTATATCCATATATATTAGTGTTATCCATTTGTTTTTAGTTACTAAATCTGTATGCAAAGATAAAGGAGGAGAGTTGGATGTATCAGTAACAACGATCACACTTCTAAGTTCAAGCTCAAGTGGAAGCCTGTCTAACTGGTATTGCAAGGCGTATGCAAAATATCGTAAACTACGCCTGCGTTTACACCTGAATTTTAAAAAGGCAGTTTACCCAAATCTACATTTCCACCAGTCAGAATAATACCTATACGTTTTCCTGAAAATATAGATGGATTTGCTAAAACAGCAGCAAGAGGTACTGCGCTGGAAGGTTCAATAATTATCTTCATACGCTCCCATATGATGCGCATAGCCTGAATGATGGCTTCTTCTGTTACGGTTAAAATGTCTTCTAATTCACGATGAATGATTTCAAAAGTTTTTTCGCCCAGATTAGTACGCAGGCCGTCAGCTATTGTATCAATACTGGTATTGTACTGTATATTTCCTGCTTTAAAAGAGCGGTAAGCATCATCTACAATTTTAGGCTCGGCGCCATATATCTTTGCATTAGGAGCAAAATATCTTGTGCTTAATGCGGTACCACTCATTAGTCCACCACCACCAACAGGAGACATGATTATGTTTAGATCATCAATATCTTCGATCAGTTCTTTGGCTGTTGTAGCCTGCCCCGCAATGACGTTGTAATCATTATAGGGATGGATGAAGGTAGCTCCTGTTTTTTCAACTACCTTTTCAAGAGTAGTTTCCCGGGCTTCCAAAGTGTTTTTGCAGAGTGTAATGGTTGCACCATAGCCCTCCGTTGCAGCTTTCTTTATGGCAGGAGATGTATCAGGCATTACTATATAAGCGGGTACTCCCAGTAGATGTGCACTAAGAGCAACGGCTTGTGCATGATTGCCTGAAGAGTGAGTAGCCAGGCCTTTATTGGCCTGTGTTTTACTGAGGCGCAAGGCTGCATTACTAGCACCTCTCATCTTGAATGCTCCTACTTTCTGAAAGTTTTCACATTTAAAATAAATTTGTGCACCTACCATCCGATCAATGCTTGAGCAAGTCATAACCGGTGTTCGATGTACCATCTTACTGATGGCATGATGGGTTTCCTTGATGTCGTCAGAAGTTGGGATGTGATGAAGCGATTGCATCTGGTACTACTTATTTTTTTTGTGAAAGCCTATAAGAACGAATGATAACCATTAAGGCAAGAGTGAAGATAATTAGGAATGGCAACCAGCTGCCTATTTCATATCCAATTTTGTATCCCTGGCTGGTCGTATCGACACTTTCTTCCTGTGCTATTACTAAAAAAGGGAGCACTAAGAACATCAATGATGTGGCAATTGTTTTATTTGTGGAAATCATACACTAATTTTAAGGTGTAATTATACCCAATTTAAGCCTTATCAGTAATATCCCTGGTATTATTTTCTTAAACCTCAAAACTTCAATTTATGAAATTCTTTTCAACAAAATTATTAGTACTTGCGCTACTGGCCAGTAATTGGTTATATGCACAGACTAGCCCTCATACGTATTGCAATAATCGGTTTGGCTTTTGTGTGACCTATCCGGCAAGTGTAGCTCCTGCTGAAGGCTTACCCATTAATGGAGATGGGATCATTTTGGAAAATGAAAGCAAAGATATTAATGTCAATATTTCCGGATCCCATAATGTAATGGATTGGACAGCAGAGAAAATATATACATTCACTAAAGAAGATTTTGAATTGGAAGCGGGAGGCGTTGAAGCAAAGGTTTTATCGTCGGATATTACAGCAGATAGTTTTGATGCAATATTCCAGGCTGGCGATCGTATTGAGCACTCTCGTATGTGGACAATAGGAGAGGCTTTCCTTATCATAACGGTTATCGCTCCGGCAGATAAGCAAGATACGCTGGATGAATTATGGCAAGCTTTTGATGTTACTCTTGACAAGCAATAAATACGATGGATTTTTTGGTCATTGGAGACAAAACCATCTTCTTTTACATACTGATTTTTATACTGACAGTTGTAGTGCTTCAGCTCCTCTCTGTGGGGGGGCTGTTCTTCTTTAAGAGGTCGGGTGATCGAAGATCTAACTGGTTTTTTGGATGCTTGTTGATTGCCTTTGGCTTAACCTTACTACATAATATCATTAATTTTGCTGGATGGTATGATGATTACCCCAGATTGAAATTTATTCCAATCTATTATACTTTATCTTTTCCTGTCCTATTGTTTTATCATGTAAAGCTTTGCCTGTACCCTGCATATCGCTTAGAATGGTCAGACCTTAAGCATTTCATTTTACCAATAGGGCAGGGGCTATTTTTCTTAATCCTATTCTTTACTCCTGTATCTTATAAAGGAGGAATTGAGCGTTCATTTTTTAACCCTTTTTACGGAGCTTTTGAGCAAGCTCTATACCTTATGGGCTTTTATGCATATCTCTATTTTGCACATCGATATATTCGTCAGCGAAGGAAAGCTCTGGAGGCAAGGAAAGTAGATGTAAAATCAAAAAAAACGGTTTTGTATTTGCGCACACTAATTAGAGTATTGTTAGTGTTGTTTATTATCCACTCGGTTTTTGTTATAGGAGACTTCATTTATTTCAAATTGTTTGAAATAAATTTTCGTGCGGTAAGGCCATATGTTGCTTTTGGTATGCTCTCATTTGCAGCTATAGGAGCTTGGTTGGGTACCTATGGCTTCCAGGTTTTATTCTGGGGTAGAAAGGTGTTCAAAAGCAAACAGGAAATAGGGTGATTGCCATAAGGCAGAAATGATTCTATTCCTCTTCATTTTTAAAATCACCATTCTTCCAGGCATCGAAGAATTTCTTCCATGCTACAGGATTGAAAATATTCATAGGTGGCTGCTGGCCAATATAATAGTACTCACGAGCCTGCTGGCGGAGATAATAATCTGCATTTTCATTACCATCTACTCTTACATCATTTCGCATACGACGTAAGGTCTCATTAGCAAGATTTCTGGCTGCACGTTCCTGGAGCTCAGGAGTGACATCCATAGCAAGAAATTCCAGTTTGAAGTGATCGCGGCTAGGCCATGGAAAAATGACAGTTTCTGGCAGATTAATTACATCTTGTGTCATCAATTGTACAATAGAATAACGGTCATCTTCCAAGTCCTCAGGTATAACATATTCTACCGTTTTATAACCAATTGCGGAAAAAACAATCACATCCCCTTTTTCTACTACTATAGAGAAAAAACCTTTGAGATCTGAATAGGTACCTCTGCTTTTTCCTTCTACCAGAATATTGGTATAAGGGACTGGGTATAATTGTTCGTCGCTACCATCTAATACAAGGCCGGAGAATTGTACCAACTCTTTTTGGTCATTTCCTTCTTGAGCCCAGGCAATAACTGTGGCCAATACAAAAAAGAGTGCTAATACTATCTTGAAACTTCTCATGATTTTTTCTTAATACTTTGAAAATCTGCTCTGCACTAACTCTATAATGAATTTGCGAATGCCTTTGTGATTATTTTAATCAAAGAAGTAGGTTAAACTTTTCTTATTAAGGCACTAAAAATCAGAATATTAAATTGCCTTTTTTAGTAACTTCATGTTTACTCCTCCCCCGGCTTTCAGCCGACCCCTCCAATCGTAAGACCCGTCTGGGAGGGGTATAAGTGCTGTGCTCCCTCGGGGGAGCTGCCCACAGGGCTGAGGGGGATCTTCTATAAGTTTAAACCATCTCAAATTCTTAATCACTACATAATGACACGCAGCTTGAGAGAAAGGTTTGTTGAGAAAAACTTAATTGTACGCTAAAGTAGGAAAAAAAGAGGGGAATAGGATTAAGTATTAAGTTCAAACGCAAGTACAAGTGCAAATTAAAACGCAAGCGTAGTTTGCAATACATGTACTTGCATTTGAGTTTGAACTTTGGTTTGTCATTTGCACTTACAAGGTTCGTCGCGGAATGCTTCCGCGATCTTATATGTTCTTTTTACATTGGTTGATCATCCAGTACAGGAGATTTGACATAAATTTAAACCCAAGCGCAAATTCACTCGTTGCACTTGGGTTTGAACTTTGGTTTGACAATTGCACTTCTTACGTCAACGCCAGTTCAAGTACTTCGGTCATTTCTTTCACATAGTGGAATTCAACACCTTTTATATAGTCTGGCTCAATTTCTTTTACATGTTTCTCATTCTCCGCACAAAGGATAATTTCTTTCATGCCAGCACGCTTGGCTGCTAGAATCTTCTCTTTAATACCTCCTACAGGAAGTACCTTGCCTCTCAATGTGATTTCTCCGGTCATTGCCAAATAAGGCCTTACCGGACGTTTGGTAAAGGCAGAAGCTAAAGTCGTTAGCATTGTAATACCTGCTGATGGGCCATCCTTTGGAATGGCTCCTTCTGGGATGTGGAGATGGATATCCTGTGGATCAAAAGCATCTTCACTAATCTGGAGTAATTCAGTATTAGCTTTGATAAAACTGAGTGCTGTTGTAGCAGATTCTTTCATCACATCCCCCAAATTACCTGTAAGGGTTAGTTTCCCTTTTCCTTTATTGAGGCTACACTCTATAAATAGGATATCACCACCTGTTTGAGTCCAGGCTAGTCCAACCGCAACACCGGGGCTGGGCACTTTCTGATAGATATCTTTATTGAATCTAGTAGGGCCTAACATATTGTAAAGGTCATCCGCCTTTACTGAAACCTCATAGGATTCTTCCATTGCTACTTTCTTGGCGATGCTACGCATCACAGAAGCAATTTGACGACTTAAAGAACGGACACCAGACTCTCTGGTGTATTCCTCAATAATCTTCTGAATAACACGTTTACCCAGCTTTACATCCGCTGCTTTTAGCCCGTGCTCTTTTCGCTGTTCTGGAATTAAATGACGCTTAGCAATTTCGACTTTCTCTTCGGTGGAATAACCACTAATGTGAATAATTTCCATTCTATCCAGGAGTGCTGGCTGAATAGTGCTAAGTGAATTGGCAGTAGCAATGAAGAGTACTTTAGAAAGATCGTATTCTAACTCAAGATAGTTGTCATAAAAAGTACCGTTTTGCTCAGGGTCTAATACTTCTAACAAAGCAGAAGAAGGATCTCCTCGAAAATCTTTTCCCACTTTGTCTATTTCATCTAATATGAATACAGGATTTGATGATCCCGCTCGCTTAAGAGATTGAATGATTCGCCCAGGCATGGCACCAATATAGGTTTTACGATGCCCTCTGATTTCAGATTCGTCATGTAAGCCCCCTAGAGACATACGGATGAAATTGCGATCCAATGCCTGAGCAATAGATTTACCAAGGGATGTTTTACCAACACCCGGAGGGCCAACCAAGCACAAGATAGGTGCTTTCATATCACCTTTAAGCTTAAGCACCGCGAGATGCTCTAATATACGTTCCTTAACTTTTTCCAGGCCGAAATGATCCTTGTCAAGTACCGTTTTTACCTTCTTCAGGTCAAAGTTATCTTCAGTAAACTCTTCCCAGGGAAGATCAATGAGTAATTCAAGATAGCTTAATTGTATAGAATATTCCGCTACCTGAGGATTCATACGACGGAGGCGGCGTATTTCTTTATCGAAAGTTTTTGCAACTACTTCAGGCCATTTTTTATCCTTTGCCTTGAGGCCCAGTTTATTAATTTCTTCTTCCTGAGGATTCTGCCCCAGCTCTTCCTGAATAGTCTTAAGTTGCTGGTTTAGAAAATAATCCCTTTGCTGCTTTTCAATATCTACTCTTACCTTATTTTCTATTTGATCTTTTAATTCCAGCAGTTGCAATTCACTATTCATCTGCTTAAGGATCATTTTACCTTTTTCCGCAAGATGGTCAATTTCCAGTATTTGTTGCTTAATACTTACTTTAGACCCCAGATTGGAGGCAATGAAGTTGAGTAGAAAAGATTGATTATTAATATTTTTTAGCATAACACTAGCCTCAGAGGGAATATTGGGCGAAAGCTCTATGATCTGCTTTGCTCTATCCAATATAGAAGCTATTAGTGCTTCAAATTCTAGTTTGTTATCGGGCTCAAAATGCTCTAACTCTGAAATGCTACCTTCCATCATAGGATCTTCCTGCTGCATTCTATTTAGCTGAAATCGGCGCCTGCCTTGTAGTATTGCAGTAGTTGTGCCATCGGGCATACGGAGTAGCTTCAAAATTCTGGCAACAGTCCCTATTTGGAATAAATCATCTTGCTTGGGGTTTTCAACTTTACTCTCTTTCTGGGAAAGCACTGCAATCAACTTATCATCATTGTATGCTTTATTGATCGCTTTGATAGATTTGTCACGGCCTACTGTTATAGGAATAACAATTCCAGGGAAAAGGACGGTGTTTTTTAGAGCTAATATGGGTAGGTACTCAGGAATGGATTCCATTGAATGCTCATCACCTTCTTCGTCAACGGAAAAGAGCGGAAGAAAATCATTATCATCTTCAAATCGCTGATGCGAAAACATATTCTCGAACATATTCGATGTATATTTTGACGGTAAGCTTTAAAAACCACCGGTTGCTATAAATTACCAACTACAATAAAAGTAGATTCTTTGACAGCTCTTCTAATAAACAGCCCTTTCTCATTGAGTTTACTCCTCTTTGGTTGTGAGAAAAACTGTCAAAGAATGAAAAAATGTCAAGTTGGCAGCTATCTAAATATAGATAGTACGTCGCATAGTATGGCAACTACCATGCCATTGCAAAATAGGGTGAAAAAAGAGCCAAAAAGTCAGATGAAGTAGTTGATTATTCTATTTCAGCAAGGACCTCTTCATTTGCTTCTGCAACAATTTCCTCTGCCTCTTCCTCTTCCAATTCATCTTTTTCTACACGCAAATTATCGATGATAAACTCCTGACGCTTTGGCGTGTTTTTTCCCATATAATACGACAGAACATCATCAATGTCTGTTTCTTCATTGAGAATAACGGGTTCAAGCCGAATATCTTCTCCTATGAAATCCTGGAATTCATCGGGAGAAATCTCTCCTAATCCCTTAAATCGAGTAATTTCAGGCTTTCCTCTCAGTTTGTCTATTGCTTGCAGGCGTTCAGCATCACTGTAGCAATAAAAAGTTTTTTGTTTGTCTCTTACTCGAAAGAGTGGAGTATCTAAGATAAATAGATGGCCATTGCGTACAAGATCAGGGAAAAACTGAAGGAAGAAAGTGAGTAATAACAATCGAATATGCATACCATCTACATCCGCATCCGTTGCAATTACTACTCTATTATAGCGGAGGTCATCAAGTCCGTCTTCAATATTGAGGGCGTGCTGGAGAAGATTAAATTCTTCATTTTCATAAACCACCTTTTTGGTCAAACCATAACAATTGAGAGGCTTACCACGCAAACTAAAAACTGCCTGGGTTTGTACATCTCTGGCTTTGGTAATGGAACCACTGGCAGAATCCCCCTCCGTAATGAAAATAGTGGTGGCCTTGCGGTTTTCTTCTGAAACTTTGCGGGCGCTATCGCTAAAATGTAGCCTGCAGTCTCTTAATTTTTTATTGTGGAGATTGGCTTTTTTTGCCTTCTCTCTGGCAATTTTTTTGATACCAGCAATTTCCTTACGCTCTCTTTCCGATTGCTTGATACGCTTTTCAAGAGACTTGGTAACTTCTGGATTTTTATGGAGGAAATTATCGAGATGTTCTTTTACAAAGTTGACTACGAAAGTTCGGATAGTAGGGCCTTCAGGGCCTATGTCAGTAGAACCAAGCTTAGTCTTCGTTTGGGATTCAAATACCGGCTCTTCTACGCGAATACTAACAGCCGAAACGATAGATGTAAGAATATCACGGCGGTCGTAACTTTTGTTGAAATGCTCCTGTATCGTTTTAACGATTGCTTCACGTAAAGCATTTAAATGGGTACCCCCCTGAGTTGTGTTTTGCCCATTGACGAAACTATAGTATTGTTCTCCATAGTGATTGCCGTGTGATAGAGCAATCTCCAGGTCTTCTCCCTTCATGTGAATGATGGGGTAGCGTAGATTTTCATTACTTGTCTTACGCTGAAGTAAATCCAACAGGCCATTTTTAGAGACCAGGGTTTTTCCGTTGAAATTGATGCGAAGGCCCGCATTCAGGTAGGCATAATTCCATAGTTGGTTTTCAATATAATCCGGACGGAAACGGAATTTCTTGAATATCTCATTATCTGGTTTAAAGGTGACTAGTGTACCGTTTTCTTCCGATACTTTTTTAACTCTGTGGTCTTTTGTCAAATCTCCTCTTTCAAATTCCGCTACCTTCGCTTTCCCTTCCCTTATAGCTTTTACCATGAAGTATTGAGACAGGGCATTAACTGCCTTGGTACCTACTCCGTTTAGCCCTACTGACTTCTTGAATGCTTTGGAGTCATACTTACCACCTGTATTAATCTTGGAAACACAATCGATTACCTTCCCCAAAGGAATACCGCGGCCATAGTCTCTAATCGTTACCCGTCCATCTTCTATAGAAAGGTCTATGTTCTTACCGTGCCCCATCACATACTCATCGATGGAGTTATCAATAACCTCTTTAATCAAGATATAAATACCATCATCTGCAGCCGAACCATCACCCAGTTTTCCTATGTACATTCCCGGGCGCATCCTGATATGCTCTTTCCAATCCAGTGACCTAATGTTATCTTCCGTATAATTCACCTTCGCCATCGACTATCTTTGTTTATGTTCTTTCTTGAATAAATCTCAGCAAAATGCTTCTTTTTTTGTTAGTTGAGAGAGAAAAGTTTTCAACATTTGAGTTTCAGTGATGCGAAACTCAACAAAAGTAAGCAAAAAAACAGCTAAATTCAACAAAATGTTTTACTTGTTGGTGGGATGTATAATGATATAACACAAATATTGGAAAAAGAATTGCGTAAAGAGCAAATTCAAAAATGGGTAGCTGCAGCCTGCATGTTTTGCATCGGTTTACTAATTGTCTTTTTTTGTTTTCAAAATAATACTGCTTTTACGATATTGGGCATGGTGTTGTCTATTTTGGGGATGAGGTATGTGTATCTCTATTTTCCTTCCAGAAGAAGCCCGGAATTTCAACTGATACAACTCATTAAGAGTCATCCTAAGCAGATTGTTTGGGTGTACGCTATTGTTGTAGAGAATATACCATTTGGCCTCCAGTTTTCTAAGAAAGCGACCTTGTATTTTAAATTGTTAAATGGAAAAGAATGGACTGTTAGTGTATCGAGTAAAGAAGTAGAACGCATTTCCAAAGCACTAAACGCAGAACTGCCTCATGCTACATTTGGATATACGCGAGATCGTGAACAGTGGTATATGGCCGATCCTGCTCTGCTGATTCGACAAGATGAATGATTTTGTGTTCATCATTTCACAAAATTTATTAACTTGTGCTCCTAGTCCTTATATTGCGGCTTTTCTAAAAAATCATACATTACATCTGAGCAAGCCATTTGATTATGAAGGTAGTTTCCTTTTTTGCGGGTGCAGGAGGGCTTGACCTGGGGTTTATCCGGGCAGGTGCGGATGTGGTTTGGGCCAATGAATATGATAAAGACATTTGGGAAACCTACGAATTAAACCATCCTGATACCATCTTAGATCGCCGCAGTATTACAGCTATTTCTCCTGAAGATATTCCAGACGCAGATGGTATGATTGGAGGGCCTCCTTGTCAAAGCTGGAGCCGTGCGGGTAAGCTAAGAGGAATGGAAGATAATCGCGGCCGCCTTTTCTATGACTTCATACGCTTGCTGGAAGCAAAACAGCCAAAATTCTTTTTAGCTGAAAATGTAGCGGGGATGTTGCTACCTCGTAATGCACAGGCACTCAAAGAAATCAAAAAGCTATTTAAGGAAGCAGGTGAAGGGTATAATTTATCCTTTCAGTTGTTGAATGCATCAGATTATCTGGTGCCCCAAGATAGAAAACGAGTATTTTTTGTAGGATATCGTCGTGATCTGGATAAGACTTTTGAATTTCCATCACCTATTGAAATGAAACTCTCCCTTCAGGCTGCTATTGGTGATTTGGCTGACAATGCAATTCCTGCTTTGGAAGGGAACTATACCAATGGTGATCAATGTCTTTTCCCTAATCATGAGTATTTTACTGGAAGTTATTCCAGCCTTTACATGTCGCGCAATCGAGTAAGGAGTTGGGATGAGGTATCGTTTACCATCCAGGCAAGTGGACGCCATGCGCCTTTACATCCACAAGCTCCTAAAATGGAAACGGTAGATAAAGACCGCAAACAGTTTGTACCAGGTTCTGAGCATCTGTATCGGCGCTTATCGGTTAGAGAAGTGGCTCGTATACAGACTTTTCCAGACGAATTTATATTCAAGTATAGAAATCTGGCAGCAGGGTATAAGATGATTGGGAATGCAGTGCCAGTAAGACTTGCACAAGTAATGGCAACCAAAATTATGGAAGATTTTGGCGAAACAGCCATTGAACAAGCCGCTCCTTCTCCACCTAAACGCCGTAAGAGAAAACGCATGCGAATTCGTATCAAATAGTACCTTTCAACAGCAATGAAGAAACGCTTATTCCAGCCGGTAGATATTTCCTCGCTTGTATTTTTCCGTATAGTTTTTGGTATTCTGGGTTTTGCCGATGTGCTAGGCACCTGGATATATTATCACCTTATGAAAGGTGCTTTTGATCCAGATAAGTTTCAGTTTAAATACTACGGTTTTGAATGGGTACAACCTTTTCCCGAGCCGTTTATGTCTATTTTTTTCCTGATACTGTGTTGCCTGGCTGTATTCATTATTTTAGGGAAATGGTATCGTATCGTCACTCCAATATTTGCATTGGGGTTTACGTACACTTACTTTCTTGAAAAAGCTCATTACCTCAATCATGGGTATCTCTTCTGCTGGATATGTTTTGTAATGATTTTCCTTCCGGCAAATCGTCAATTTTCTGCGGATGTATTGCGTCTGCCCGAGTTAAAACGGCAATTTATGCCCTACTGGCCTTTATTTGTATTGCAGTTTTTTATGGGAATCGTTTATTTTTTTGGAGGAATCGCCAAAATTAATCCAGACTGGTTGGCAGCAATACCATTGCATCAATGGATTTCCTATCGTTCCGATATGCCAATTTTAGGCCCTTTGCTGGAGTTAAAGGAAACCGCTTATTTCATGGCTTATGGAGGACTCCTGTTAGATTTGACAGCAGCGTTTTTTTTGATGTTTAGGCGTACTCGCCCCTGGATATTTATAGCGATTATCTTTTTCCATTTTATCAATTCACTCATTTTTGCAATAGGTATATTCCCTTCTCTTTCATTGGCCTTATCAGCTTTGTATTTTAGCCCAAGTTTTCCACGAAAGTGGATCAGTTGGTTATCAGAACGAGTTAAAATAGTAGCCAGGATTGATAATTGGTGGGTGCGCCGGACTACCGTAGAATATGAAACAGCAATGTGGCAGGAACAAAAAAGCTGGCAACCAGCCATTGCATATGTATTAACAGGAACGATCGTATTACATTTGCTTTTACCACTACGGCATCATTTATATCCAGGAGATGTAGCCTGGACAGAAGAAGGGCATCGCTATTCCTGGCGTATGATGCTGAGAGCTAAACAAGGCTATGGTACTTTCCTTGTAAAGGACAAGGAAAATGGGGAAATTGAAAAAATTCAACCCCGAGATTACCTGAGGGATAAACAAAGGCGCAAACTCTATACACATCCTGACATGATTTTGCAATTTGCACATTTCTTACGGGATGAATACGAGAAGAAAGGTCAGCAAGTAGAAATTTATGCTGATATTAAAGCAAAATTGAACTATCGGAAGTATGGAGTTTATATTGATCCTGAAGTAGATTTGGCCAGTGTTGAATGGCGGTTTTTTAAATCTGCTGATTGGATCGTTTCGGAAAAGCGATAATTATGGATAGAAGAACTTTTCAGCAAAAACTGGCTTTGTCTATTCCTCTTTTGATGACTTCCTCTTTCCCTGCATTGCCTAAGCGTATTTTTCCTGCTCCTGTCAGAGAAGGAGATACAGTAGGCTTGATTACACCGGGAAGTTATATCTCTGATGAGAGCCTGGAAAAGGCAGTAAGTAATATTCAGTCATTGGGCTTCAAAGTCAAGATGGGGAAGCATATTCGTGCTAGTAGAGGTTTTAACGCCGGGACAGATGAAGAGCGCCTGGAGGATTTGCACACTATGTTTGCAGATGAGAGGGTAGCTGCTATATGGTGCGCCCGTGGAGGTTATGGCTGCTCCAGATTGTTGCCGCATATTAATTACAGGATGATCAGTAAACACCCAAAAATACTGATAGGATATAGTGATGTGACGGCACTTTTGAATGCCATATATGAAAAAACAGGCCTCATAGGCTTACACGGGCCAGTTGGGGCTTCTGAACTAACTAATTATACTAAAAGTGAACTATTAGGACTAATCTCTGGTAATACGAAGCATTACGAGATCAAAGTAAGTCCTTCTAATCTGGATGAAGAGCATACGATCTATCATCCCCGTACAATCAGGCCTGGCATTGCTGAAGGGCTATTGGTAGGCGGCAATTTGTCACTATTAGCAGCAATGGCAGGAGCGGAATATCTACCAAATTTCAAAAATAAGATTGTCTTTATAGAGGATATAGGGGAGAAACCTTATCGGATAGATCGTATGTTTACTCAGTTGCGCCAGGCGGGTAAGTTGAATGAAGCCGCTGGCATCTTGCTAGGTGTTTTTTCAGACTGTGAAGCAGATGATGACGAACGCTCTCTAACTTTATGGGAAACAGTAAACGATCGTACAAAAGACCTTGGAATTCCCGTACTTTACGGCTTTTCATTTGGGCATATTTCCAATCAATGTACACTTCCTGTTGGTGCAAAAGTGCGAATGGATGTAGAACAGCAATCACTGGTCGTACTAGAGGAGATTATGAAGTGATTGGTATAAAAAAAATAAGTCTTATTTTTTTTATACTATTCTGTATTGTAAGTCAGAGTAAAGGGCAGTTTAAAGTACAATACTGGGATACTTCACGGGGCTTATCTAATAATTGGATATCTGATATTGTACAGGATGAACAAGGATATATTTGGATCGCTACTCAGTATGGCCTGAATCGCTTTGACGGCTATGATTTTGAATTCTATCAATACGAACCTAACAATATACATAGCCTAAGTTCCAATTGGGTGAGAAAAATAGAACAAGATAGCCTTGGGCAGTTTTGGTTAAATGCTTATTTGGGAGGGCTAAATACATTTGTACCCGAAACCGGTATCGTTGATCGGGATTGGTATTATGAAGAGGACTCTACCCGAATAAAGGTAGTGAGAAGCTTACACTGTGATTCTGAAGGAACCGTATGGCTAGGTAACTCCAAAGGGTTTTATGCTAAACAAACCGATGCACATTATTTTCGGAAGTTATGGAGCACCAGCGTCTATGATATAGTTGAGAGCAAAGGGCAATATTTGTTTTTATTGACGAAAGAAGGGATTTATGTTTTCAACAAAAAAACGGGAGCAGCACAGAAAATTGATGATTGGGCTTATCCGGAAATACAAGGACTTTTTGTTGATACGAGTGGTGATCTGTGGCTATTTTTAAAAAATCAATTGCAGCTAGTATCCGAGCATAATGGCAACTGGACAAAGGTTTTTATTCCAATAGATAATGTAGCTCTTAGCAATCTTTTTACCCAATCACCTGTTTTCGAAGACCATCAAAATCGCCTTTGGTTTGGAGGAGAAAAAGGGATTACAATATTAGAAGCAAACCGAAAAGATTTTAAAACGCTTAGTTATGCTTCTATTTTCCCAAAAGGGACGCTGGCAGGAAAAGCACTTTGTTTTTTTGAAGATGAGCACCTCAATTTTTGGATTGGTACAACCAAAGGATTATTGATGCAGTCTCCATATACCATGCGTTTCGCTAAAAGTGAAAAATGGCCAGAATTGGATACATTTCATCTTGTAAGATCTGTGATAGAAGTAAATCAGTCATTATGGATAGCAAGTGAAAAAGGCCTTTTTAAAGTAGATATAGATAATAAACAACCTTCGCAAAAGATATTAGATGAACGTATTCTTGCTTTAATAGAAAGTAAAGATGGCTATTTATACGCAGGGGGGAGGCAATTATATAAAATAGATCCAGAGTTGCTGACTACTCAGGTTATTCCAAAAGGAGAACAAAGTTTACAAGGAGGACAGGTATGGGCATTAGAAGAGGGCTTGAATGGAGAAATTTGGATAGGAAGCCTGGGAATGCTTCAGTCTTATGATCCGATAAAAAAAGAATGTAAATATTTTTCTAATACTCAAATGCCAGCGTTATGGGATGCTCCTTCGCAGGCATTGTTACTGGATACCAAAGGGCGGCTTTGGGCAGGTAGCTTATATTCCGGTTTGTATCTTTTTGAAAATTTGGCGAGTGGGAAAATAGCCATCAGGCATTTTTATTGTGATGAGAAAAATCCGGAGGGACTGTCAAATAATTTGGTAGTAGCGCTGGCTGAAGGAAAGGATGGATCCATTTGGGTGGCAACAGATGGTGGCTTAAATCGTATTGACCCCACACATTTTCAAATCAAAAGGTATTTAAAAGAAGATGGCTTGGTGGATGAAAAAATTATGGGAGTATTGGTAGATGAAAAGGGAATAGTGTGGGGGAGTACAATAGGAAACGGTATTTTTCGCTTAGATCCTCAAACAGAAGTATTTACTTTTTATAACCAAAAAGACGGATTACTTTCCAATAATTTTTTGTTGAATGCCTACTATAAAAACCAGGACGGGCTTTTGTTTTTTGGATCAGATAATGGTGTTCAAATTATTGCTCCCGAAGCTATTGATGATATTGATAAATCAGAGATCCTTTTTCATTTTACTTCTTTAATATTTGCTGATTCAACGCAGCAAGGCAAGGAAGTAGATTTAACAGATAGAGCAGAAATCAGTTTCCCCTACTCTTATTGTCCTTTCACCATTCACTATTCTACTTTAAATTTTTTTCAGGCAGAAAAGACAGCCTATGAATATCAACTGGAGGAAATTCATTCCAATTGGCTACCTAATGGAGAAAAAAGAGAAATACTGTTTACCGACTTGTCTCCGGGAACGTATACCTTGAGAGTAAGAGCAATTAATCCTGATGTAGTATTTAAACAGGCAGAGCAACAATTACGTATTAAAATTACACCTCCTTGGTGGAAAACAAAATCAGCCTTTATTATTTATGCGATTGCTTTTGTAGGTGTGATGTGGTTGGGATATAGGATACAATTAAAGCAGCATTCAGAAAGAACAGAAGCAAAAGAATCAGAGGAATTATCCCTTCATGAAAATGATACTGATCATAATATTGAAGATGCCTTTGTTTTGAAAGTTAGAAGTATTGTAGAGCAACATTTGGAAGATTCCAATTTTAGTATTGCTTTCCTGTGTCAGGAATTAGGAATAAGCAGAGTACACTTGCATCGAAAACTTAAAGGGCTTACTAATCAGTCCAGCTCTCATTTCATTCGCCATATACGTTTGCAGAAAGCCAGGATACTTTTGCAAAATACAGATTTGAATGTATCGGAAGTGGCCTATAAGGTAGGTTTTACAGATCCTGCTTATTTCTCAAGGCTATACTCTGAAGCCTATGGAGAATCGCCAAGTGCATCGAGAAATAGAGAAAAGTAACAATAGTCAATGCATTGGTAACAATATTACAAGCTTATTTTAAGGCCTGCCTCTATCTTTTCATCGAATTAGAATCTTGTTTAAAATTAATATTCGATGAAGCAAATGACTTGTCAAATACGGCCACTCTTTTTCCAAATTATTGTATTCTCAATATTGTCTCAGGTAGGAATGTTCCCTTTAGTTGCACAGGTCAATGTGCAAATTACACCCTCCAGAGTATCTGGGGTAGCTCCTTTGTATGTGTTTTTTGATGCAACTACTACTACAGGTTTGATAGGTATGAATGACCTGGCACTTACCGATTTTACCTGGAATTTTGATACAGGTAATATTGATCCTTCTGGTTCCTGGGAACAAACAAAAGGCATGGTGGCAGGTCATGTGTTTGAAGAAGCAGGTACTTATACAGTGTCCTGCCAGGCAACTGCTCCAGATGGTACGGTTGATATTGAGACACTTACTGTCACCGTTACATCCTTTAGCGGAACAACTTATTATGTTTCCAACACAGGGAGCGATGCTAATGACGGGCTAACGGAAAGTACCCCCTGGCAGACGGCAAATTTTGCATTTAGTCAACTGGGGCCAAATGAACGCATCCTTTTTCGGAGAGGAGAGACTTTTACTGGTGTGAATGGAGTAATTAATAATCAATCAGGTGGTGCAATGATGGTAGGTGCTTATGGAGCAGGTGCCTCTCCAATATTGCAGAGCACAACTAACCTGACAGCAATCAGCATATTTAATTCTGATGATATCAGATTGGTTGATCTGCATTTGATAAATACAGGTACCGGAAACGAAAGCCGGGGAGTGAGATGCGAAAATAATTCTACCAATATTTTGCTGTTAAACCTGGAGTTGGAGGGAGCAGCGGCTTTTGCTGTTTATCCTGATGATGCGGATGTATTTGGAGTTTTTGATTGTTATCTGCACGACTTCGGTGTAATAGGTGCCTTTGTCAATACTAGTACACGGTTTTCATGGGTGGGTAATACAATGAATAATTTGATAGGAACGGCACAGCCTGAACACGGAATGCGGGTCCAGGGTGGAGAAAAACATTTCATTGCACATAACTCATTTACATATTTGGTAGACACTAAAACGGCCATGACGATACGAGGCAATAATCAACAACATGTAATGATTTATGACAATATTCTGGATCGAATTTTGCAAGTGGCACCTACCAATCATGCTCAGGTGCAAGCTATCTATCATGTTACACTTGAAGGCAACTATATTGGGCATAATGCAGATTATTATGGCTCCAACTTTGATCCTACACCGAATGGGATTGTTATAGAAGCTACTCGAGTAGCAGTACGCAATAATATCATAGATGGCTACTCCAGGGCGGTTAATGTGCGGACTCAAAATGTACAGGTAGATGCTGGTAATGTTGATATATATAATAATACAGCCCATTGGCGTAGTGTGAGTCCTGTAAGCGGTACTGGAGGAATTATGGTATTAGCACAAGATGCTCATGATGTGAATGTCCGGAATAACCTTATTTCAGCTCCTACTTTGGCACAAGCCACAATCTATCAGGAGTCTAATACAACAGGTGAATTGGTTTCTGATAATGTAGCTACTACAATGCCCGGATATATAACGAGCCCTCTCCCCAACTCTGCAGCTCATGATAATAACCCTGGCAATTATCAACTGACATCATCCAGCCCTGCTATTAATGTAGGAGGAAATGATGTACCCGTATTTTTTGATAAGGTAAATACTATCAGGCCGATAGGAGGGACTAAAGATGCAGGGGCCTTTGAGTATTCAGCTATTGTATTACCGGTAGAGCTTATTCGTTTTTGGACAGAACAAGCAGGGGCACTTGTTCATTTGCGCTGGGAAACAGCTAGAGAATGGAACAATAATGGTTTTTGGATAGAAAAATCAATGGATGCTTATCAATGGCAATCGATTGGTTTTGTAAAAGGGAAAGCTGCTTCCTTTGAATTGAATACTTATCAGTATGTGGATATTTATCCGAGTACTGGCCTGAACTATTATCGTTTAAAGCAAAAAGATTTTAATGGAACTGTGACCATTTCTAAAATGATTGTACTAGACTTTAAGCAAGGTCAAATATCTATATTTCCTAATCCTGCTTCTGATATTTTGACTATAAAATCTGCTGAAACGCCCATCTCAGAATTGGCAGTTTTTAATTTATTTGGACAAGAAATGAAAGATTTCCTTATTGAAAATTGGGATGAACGAGGAGGTTTAATATTGGATATATCTCATCTGCCTAATGGTGTATACTATTTAAAATTGGGTAATGAAGTAGCAGGGTTTATGAAAAAATGAAACAACTTTAAGGAGAGGGACTCGACTGATCTGTACTTCGGGGGCAGTCAGCTATTTATTGGCCTAAACGGATTGGATTAAGTTGTTCCAGTTCTTCATCTGAGAAAAGACGGGATTTAATTACAAAGCGAATGCCCATTGGTATTTCCAGGGAAAAGCTGGCACCTCTGCCTTTTACTACGTCTACAGTTAATTGGGTGTGTTTCCAGTATTCAAATTGATCTTTGGACATGTAGAATTCACAATCGTGTATTTCACCCAGGCATACGTCTGCTTCGTTGATCATTAATTCGCCTTTTGGAAAACACATTGGAGAGGAGCCATCGCAACATCCACCGCTTTGATGAAACATCAACTCACCATGTTGTTGCCGTAATTCGTCAATGATGGCTTTTGCCTCATCAGTCAATAAAACCCTTTTGATCATTGCATTAGGTTTTGCTTTATTCGATATTTTTAATACAGCTACAGGAAGATTTCAGGCGAAAAAGCTTTCGGCTTCAGAAGAAATCGCACGATAATATGCGACTTCATCTGAAGTCGAAACTTTCAACATAAACCTTTCAATAAATTTCTGACTTCTCCGAAGTCTTTACTCTGATGTTCAAATTTGACAGAGTACTCACCTCATCTAAAAGAAGCCCAGAGCATTCTTGTCGTAAGAAATCAGCATGTTTTTGGTTTGGCGATAATGATTCAACATCATTTTATGCGTTTCACGGCCAATTCCTGATTTTTTATAACCGCCAAATGGAGCATGAGCAGGATATGCATGATAGCAGTTTACCCAGACACGACCTGCCTGAACCACTCTGGAAATCTGATAAGCCTGATGCATATCTCTTGTCCATACGCCTGCCCCCAATCCATAGAGCGTATCATTAGCAATTTGAATAGCTTCTGCCTCATCTTTGAAGGTGGTCACACATACTACAGGGCCAAATATTTCCTCTTGGAAAACACGCATCTTATTGTTGCCTTTTAGGATGGTCGGCTGGATATAGTAACCACCTTCCAGTCCCTCATTATGAGCTGCGGCACCACCAGTTAGTACTTCACAGCCCTCTTCTTTTCCTATTTCGATATAATTCAGTATTTTCTCGTATTGATCGTTGGAAGCCTGCGCCCCCATCATTGTAGTAGGATCGAGAGGGTGTCCTAATTTAATAGCCTTTGTTCTTTCTATTACGCGTTCAATGAATGCATCATAAATGCTTTCCTGAATCAAAAGGCGAGATGGGCAAGTGCAAACTTCTCCTTGATTAAGTGCAAACATTACAGCACCTTCCAGGCATTTATCAAAGAATGCATCATCAGCGTCCATTATACTCTCAAAGAAAATATTGGGCGACTTTCCACCTAATTCCAAAGTGACAGGAATAATATTTTTAGAGGCATACTGCATAATCAATTGCCCTGTTGTCGTTTCGCCTGTAAATGCTACTTTATTAATCCGAGGGTTAGATGCTAAGGGTTTTCCAGCTTCCAGTCCAAAACCATTAACGATATTCAATACACCATCAGGTAAGATACCTTCAATTAATTCTGCTAAAATCATAATGCCCACTGGTGTTTGTTCTGCTGGTTTTAGCACAACACAATTGCCTGCTGCCAGGGCTGGCGCAATTTTCCAGGCGGCCATTAATAGAGGGAAGTTCCAGGGAATAATTTGCCCAACAACTCCCAATGGTTCAGGCATATTGAGGGATACTGTAGATGCATCCAGCTCGCTTACACTACCTTCTTCGGCACGAATTACACCCGCAAAATACCGGAAATGATCAATAGCCAAAGGCATATCAGCTGCTCTGGTTTCTCTCAATGCTTTGCCGTTATCCCATGTTTCTGCTCTTGCCAGTGCTTCCAGATTATTCTCCATTATATCAGCTATCTTCAGTAGCATATTACTACGCTCTGTAGCAGATGAATTGTTCCATTTAGGAGCAGCTTCCCAGGCAGCATCTATAGCCAATTCAATATCTTCGGCGGTAGAACGAGCTATCTTGGTGAATGCCTGGCCGTCTACAGGGGATATATTTTCAAAATACTTTCCTTGAACTGGTGCGATCCACTTACCACCAATAAAATTGTCATACTGGTTTTTGAAAACCGGTTTTTCGACTACCGTGTTTACTACAGTTGTAACATCACTCATTATTTATGATTTTATGAAGCTACCCCAGAACATACTTTATATTATCAAGAATAGTTTTGAAATAACTTCCGGTTATTGGAAATTTTGAATTTTGATTTAAAATAGAATGTAAGTGTATGTTGTGTTCTGTTTGTAAAATTATATATGGTGATTCGGCTAAAGTTGAATGATCCTATTAAAAAGCTGAACAATTCTTGCAAAATCTAGCTGTTATTAGAATAGGGTGGGATATAATTTCTTATTTTACATAAATGGTGAGTCATTATTCCGAAAAGTCAAAACAAACCAAGATTAATTTCAAATGTTGCTTTCTGATAACATATTAAATAATCGCAGATTAGAGACATTGGTCGAAAACCAAACTTCGTATACATTACAAAGTGCAGAGATGCATATTTTTGAGACCCATCAGGAGGCAGAGCAAATTCTGTTGAAGTTTCACCAACCTGTTTTGGCAAGTATGCTGGAAGGCAAGAAGATAATGCATCTGAAAAATATGACCGCCTTTGATTTCTTACCTGGCGAATCGCTCATCTTGCCATCGGATGAATTGATGTGCATTGATTTTCCTGAAGCACAAATGGACAATCCAACAAGATGTCTGGCGATGGCCATTTCAGAGGAAAAAATAAAAGAAACAGTTCAGTTTTTAAATGAGAGCAGAGCAAAGGCAGACGGAGAATGGAAGTTCACAGATTATAATTTTCATTTCACTAATGATATAGCCATTCAGCAAATTATTCAGCGATTACTGTTTTTGTTTACTGAAAACCATAGCTCGAAAGATGTTTTTGCTGATTTCATGCTCAGAGAACTAATCATCCGCATCTTACAAACGGAAGCTAAAAAAATATATACAGATAAAACCTTGCAACTAAGTAGCGATCATCGTTTGGCTTTTATTATTCAATATATTCGCCAAAATCTGGACAAAGAGCTTACCATAAAAGAATTAAGTAATAAAGTTTATATGAGTGAATCCAACTTTCACCGGGTTTTTAAAAATGAATTAAATATTTCTCCAATTGAATTTATTAATAATGAGCGTATCAAATTGGCTACTAGCCTCCTTCAAGATCCTCGCAAAAAAATAAAAGATATCTATATGGAGTGCGGTTTTAATAGTTTGTCTTATTTCATCCGCATGTTTAAAAAGAAGGAAAAACTATCTCCAAAGGAATACCAACTTAAAGTGGGGAAGTAAAATCGTAGGTCTTTTTTGAAAAAATCAAATATAGCATCTCCAAAACAATAGACACCCTAGCATAAAAAGAGGGCTCTTATTCTCTTCTGTTTTTTATAACTTTAAAAAGTCGTCCGAATACTTTTTAAAAGTTATTATCATGGAAAATGCAACACCTAAAATCAGAATTACGACTATTCTAAAAATCATTGGAGCCGTTCTTTCATTATGTGGGCTGTTTTGGGGGATATATGAATTTCGGGTAAGCCAGCAATGGCAAAAAGGAAAACTCCTGTTAGAGTTAATTGATTCATTTGAAAAGAATCCTCAAATCGATTTGGTCAAAGAAATAGTTGATTATGATGAAAGGAAGATAGAGCTGAGTGATACGGTCATCCTATTTCAAAACGAAGACTTGTTACAAATTCTGAAATACTACCCCATCGATGATTTGGAAAATTTCACCAATGAAGAAATGGAAATCAGAGATGCTTTTGACAATTTTTTTGATTTTTTTGGCAAATTATCCTCTTTTGAAAAAGCAGGTGTCTTAAAATTTGATGATTTAATATATTTCCACTATTGGTTTGATGTACTAACCAATTTCAATAAATATAAGAGTAATGTGACAAGTGGTGATTTACAACAAATCCTGGATGATTATATACATAAGTACGAATTTTATGCCATCGAGTATTTATTGGAGAAGTACAAGAATCAAAAAGCAAAAGGATTTTAATGTACACTATTTTAAACATGTTCTTAAATCAATTTTATCATATGCCTAAATTATTGTGTTTTCTACTATTGATATTTTTATTGCCAACTATGTCTGAGGGGCAATCTCCTTATCAATTGGATAGAGGGAAGGAAAGCTTGATTATTGGAAGTTCGATTGGCTTGCTGACAGTAAGTAGAATTAAGTATCGAAAGCTTGAACCGCTTACAATAGAGCAATTAGAACTTTTAAAACGACAAGATATTTTTGCTATTGATCAAAAGGCAACTTATAACTATTCAATGCGTGCAAAAAAAATGAGTGATTTGTTATTGCAAAGCTCAATTGCTATGCCTCTTACAATGCTTGCTGGTGAACGGAGCCGAAAAGATTTTGGCAAGAGTAGTTTATTTGCTTTAGAAGTGCTTTTATTGAATACTGGGCTTACTGATTTGACTAAGGTTATAGTAAAACGGAAACGCCCTTATGTCTATAATGAATTTGCTGAGATTAATAAGAAGTTGACAAAATCAGCTCGTGCTTCTTTTTTCTCAGGGCATACCTCTACCGTAGCCAGCATGTATTTTCTGACTGCAAAGCTCTATTCTGATTATTATCCGGATAGTAAATGGAAACCTGTAGTATGGTCTTCTGCTGTACTCATACCTGCTACTACTGGTTTTTTGCGCGTCAAAGCAGGTAAACACTATTTCACAGATGTATTAACCGGCTTTATCGTTGGAGCTACAATAGGATACCTGGTTCCCGAAATTCATCAAATAGGTAATTAAAAAACAAGGCTGGTTTTGAGATAGTTGGAGCTGTTTAAAAGAAGTGTTATACAATTTATTGCAAAATAAAATTTTAAATCCTCCCCCGCCCCCTCCAAAGGGGGATATTCTCTTAAGTATTGTCCCCCTTTGGAGGGGGATTAAAGGGGAGGATAAAATAATATTTTACGATCGCTTTAAATTCTCAACTTTTAAGACAGTTCCACTCAAAAACCAGCCTTTTCACTACATCGATTCCACCTTAAATCACCCACTCACAAGTTCTATCTTACGAAATCAGAATGACTGCATCTGTAAGTACTGCTATTTAATCACTAACTTATTGATCGAGTATCTTTCATTGGTTTGGATAAGAAGGAAGTAAGTGCCTGTAGGATAATTTTGCACATCCAGGCTGGAATTTATGTTATCAATTCTCCATTCTTGTACAATATTTCCTCTTGCATCTAATAGCTGGGCATTGGTTCTTGCATTTAATAGAGACTGTGGTAATTCAATCACCAATTGATCGCTAACAGGATTAGGATAAATGGATAGTGAAACTTTTTCCAAATCTCTGACAGCACTCAAATTCGGTAATAGTACTGCATCAATTACATGAACGACACCATTGAAGGTTCTGATATCCGCAATACTCACCTGAGCATCGTTAATAAATACACCATCATTATTGATACTCACTTCAATATCTTGTTCCAATAGTGTAGTAATGGTTTGTCCATCAGTAAGGCTGGAAGATAAAGCTTCTCCACTGACAACATGGTATAATAGGATTTTCGCGAGGTCTCCGGTAGGGTCCTGTAGTAGTGCATCTACGGTGCCATCAAGCAGTGCTTCAAAAGCTTCATCAGTAGGTGCGAAGACCGTGAAAGGCCCCTCCCCACTAAGGTCATCAGCAAGCTCTGCAGCAATTACAGCCGCTTCGAGTGTATTATGGACTTCACTATTTACCACCACATCCACTACGGTAGCGGCAGGAGGTAGAATAACTGCATCAATCACGTGCACAACACCATTGAAAGTTCTGATATCCGCAATGCCTACCTGAGCATCATTAATAAATACCCCCTCATTATTGATAGTTACCTCAATGCCTTGTCCTAATAAAGTAGTAACTGCTTGTCCATCAGCAAGACTGGAAGATAAAGCTTCACCAGCAGCGACATGGTAGAGTAATATCTTTGCAAGATCACCAGTAGGATCTTGTAGTAGTGCATCTACAGTACCATCAGGCAGTGCTTCAAAAGCTTCATCAGTAGGTGCGAAGACAGTAAAAGGTCCCTCTCCACTAAGGTCATCAGCAAGCTCTGCGGCAATTACCGCCGCTTCGAGTGTATTATGAACCGGGCTATTCACAACTACATCCACTACAGTAGCAGCAGGAGGTAGAATGACCGCATCAATCACGTGTACAACACCATTGAAGGTTCTGATATCTGCAATACTCACCTGAGCATCATTAATAAACACGCCATTATTATTGATAGTTACCTCAATGCCTTGTCCTAATAAAGTAGTAACTGCTTGTCCGTTTGCTAGACTGGAAGATAAAGCTTCTCCACCAGCGACATGGTATAGTAGAATTTTCGCGAGATCACCAGTAGGATCTTGTAGTAGTGCATCTACAGTACCATCAGGCAGCGCTTCAAAAGCTTCATCAGTAGGTGCAAAGACAGTGAATGGACCTGCACCGCTAAGGTCATCAGCAAGCTCTGCAGCAATTACCGCCGCTTCGAGTGTATTATGAACTGGGCTATTTACAACCACATCCACTACAGTAGCAGCAGGAGGCAGGATGACCGCATCAATCACGTGCACAACTCCATTTTCCGCAGGTATATCTGCTAATATTACTCGTGCTTCATTGATAAATACACCCTCATTATTAACACTTACTTCAATATTTTGCCCCAATAAAGTAGTTACTGTTTGACCATGTGAGAGATCGGTTGAAAGGGCTGTGCCGCTTGCTACATGGTAGAGTAGAATTTTCGCAAGATTTCCGGTAGGATCTTGTAATAGTGCATCTACAGTACCATCAGGCAATGCTTCAAAAGCTCCATCTGTAGGCGCAAAAACAGTGAAAGGCCCCTCCCCACTAAGATCATCAGCGAGTTCTGCAGCAATTACGGCTGCTTCCAATGTGTTGTGATCATTACTATTTACAATAATATCTACTACAGTTTGTGATGATAGCGTCATTGCCATCAACAATGACAGTACGAAAGTGTAAAATGCTTTACGCATGAGTTTTCAATTTTTAGAGCCTGTTTAAATTGAAACATACTCTTAGTTTAACAAATAGGATTGTAAGGGCTGATTAGCGCTGCTAATAGCCAAAATAGTGGGAGCAATAGTCTCCCGAACAAGTAAAATGTTTACTAGCTTTTTTTAATGATCCTTGTTTGTTATGTTATAGTTTGTATCAGAAACGCTTAGCTAAACCCAGGCCTAATGAATACCGGTCGATCCTGGTGTGGTAGTTCTCCTGTTCGAATATGGGAGTTATACCTCTACTGAAATTGAAATTTAAGTTTGCATTTATTGTGTGAGTGATCTGGTAAGCTATACCAGCACCTATATGGTAGTCAAAGTGCCAATTTTTAAAAACAGGAGCATTATAGGCTGTTTCGTCACTATTGGCATATTGTATAGCATCGTGATGTGTATCAATGCTTTTTATTTGATTATTGATTGTACTAAGATAGTTGATACCTAGTCCCAGTTCTATTCCCGGTTGTATGTTTCCTTTTTTACCAAATGGATAAAAGGATACCCCTAAAGGAATGCTGTAATTATGCAGGCGATGATTTGATTTGAAATCAACCAATAGCTCTACATCTTCTGCTAAATCCTGGTTTCTACTCAATATGAAGGAAGCATCTGAAAGCCCATAGGGAGTGGCCAGGCTTAAAGCATATACGTTATTCATTGATGTATTTTCCGCATCGGGATTATAATTGAGCGAAGAATTATGGCCAGATGTGCTACTGAGCTGTTCGTATTTCAATCCGGTATATATGTCTAGTCGATTATTAAGGACAAACTTCAATTGAAGTTTGGTATGCCATCCCCATTCATCAGAATAATTGAAATCAAAAGGAGATAAATCCGAGCTGTATTTTTCACTGATTCGATGCTTCAGTAAAGTGCTCCCACTAGCCAATGTAATAGACCATTTTCTGGAATTCGCAGTTGATCTGGGTTCTATAGGCTTGAGATTCCGCATATCGAGCACTTCTTCTTCATATGTGATCAATGATGATAATGTGGGCAGGCGTTTTATTGTTCCTAATATTTCAGTCAAACTATTTTCCTCAATAAAAACCATTCTCTTTTCATGAGTTTTAGCTTGTATTGCTGCTTTGTTTTTTTGAGACACCACAGTTGTGGAAGAGACGTAGGAATTGGCACTTCTCGAAATAGCTTTAGTTGATTTGCTGTTTTGATTATTACTAAATTCAGTTATTGGATTGTTTTCAGATAGTGATTTCAAAGTTGTTTGCAAATCGGATTGATAATTAGTAGGTAGCTTCCCCGGTATTACTTTATAGGAGAAAAGAGAATCTACCATAATTAATAATTGCTCAGGGTATTTTTTCTGTTGTTCACGAGGTGTTAATTGTTCAATTGAAACAGGCGTTTTCGTATTGAGGTATGCACCAGCAAGTATGCCTGTAAGGAGCAATAAAAAAGCAAGCAGCAAGATTATGAAAACCCTCCTTTTTCTTTTGTCTGCCTCAATGTATGAAGCTACCCCTTCCCATACGCCGTCATCGGGTACGTTCCATTCGCTTTCATCAACCTTGTTGGTATTGAAGCGATTTCTCCATATGTCATCAAAACTATCCATGCTCCGAATTGAATACCTGTTGATTAGCCTGTAATTTTTTTTTCAAATAATTCCGGGCCTTTAATAATTGGGATTTAGAAGTCCCTACTGCAATTCCTAATTCTGCTGCAATCTCATTATGCGAATAACCATCAATAACGTAAAGGTTGAAAATAGTTTTATAACCGTATGGCATTTGCTGAATCAATTGCAACATCTCTTGTAATGATAATTGTGATAATATGTCAGGTGCCTGAGATGCTATTTGTTCTTCACCTGTAATATTAACGGCATATAATCGATTCCTGCGAATATGCATCAGGCAAGTATTAATAACAATCCTTTTTGCCCATGCTTCAAATACACCTCTTGATTGATCAAATTTTTTAAGGTTTTTGTAAATGCTTATGAACGCCTCCTGAAGAAAATCCTCTGCTGTAGCTTTATCCTTAGCATAGCGCAGGCATACCAAGAACAAGCTTCTCTGGTGTTTTGCATAGAGCTTTTTGAAAGCAAGTTGCTGCCCTTTCAAAGCTCTGTAAACGAGGTCAATATCTTCTTTTTGACTGTTCAAGCGTGATAATTATTTTGCATTTTACCTACTATATGCAGGAAATGGAGAAATGGTTGCCTGAAAGAGAAAAAAAATTTTAATTGGTATAGAATAGCAAAGTGATTTACAGAGTCTATCTTTAATTCTTGCGAACTAATTTTAGTGATGGATATGAAATTACACCTACATACTTTTCAACTGCAATTAAAACATACTTTTTCAACTTCCCACGGAGCCAGAGATGTGATGAATAGCCTGGTTGTCGAACTCGTGCAGGATGGAGTATCTGGTTATGGAGAAGCTGCGGAGGTACGTTATTACGGCATTTCTATGGATAAGATGGTGCAACAGTTGGAAGAGCTTAAGCCTATTATCGAAAATATCCCCTTGAAGAACCCAGAGCAGTTTTGGGAAGCTGCAAACCAACATTTAAATCAGCATCCTTTTTTATTATGTGCATTAGATGAGGCAGCTCATGATCTATATGCCAGGCTACACAATCAGACAGTTTATGAATATTGGGGACTAAAACTGGAACATCTTCCGATGTCAAACTTTACGATTGGCATGGCAGATATTCCAGATATGATTGCTAAGATGAAAGAGCAGCCCTGGCCTTTGTATAAAGTGAAGTTGGGAACAGATAGAGATATTCAAATTATAGAAGCCTTACGCGAACATACAGATGCTATTTTTCGAGTGGATGCCAACACTGCCTGGACACCAGAACAAACTATTGAGTATGCTCCTCGATTGAAAGAATTAGGAGTCGAGTTTATAGAACAACCCTTAAAGGCAGATAATTGGGAGGGAATGAAGCGAGTAAAAGCAGAAAGTGTTCTGCCTATTATTGCTGATGAAAGCTGCCATGTCCCTGCTGATGTGGCACGTTGTCACGGCTTCTTTCATGGAATTAATATCAAACTAATGAAATGTGGTGGCTTGACGCCTGCTCGAAGAATGATTCAGCAAGCCCAAAAGTTAGGCTTAAAAGTAATGGTAGGCTGTATGACTGAATCATCTGTAGGTATTTCTGCGATAGCTCAGCTATTACCTCTGTTGGATTATGTAGATATGGACGGTGCCATCTTGTTAAAAGATGAACCAGCAGAAGGAGTTGATTTGGTAGATGGGCATGCTGTATTCCCTAAGAGAACAGGGACAGGGGTTAGATTAAAATAAGACATGGACAATACGAGCAAAAACCTATAGACAATGAAGTCATTCTTATTTTCTGTATTTGTATTATTTGCAGGTCATTTAGCATCTCAGGATGTTTTGTTGGAGTCATTGCTTCATAGTGCCAGCGATAATCAATTGGAAGAAGTGATGCGTAAGCCAGAGCAATTTCAGCTACAGCTTATATATACACAAATTGATAGAGATGAAAACAACCATCCAAGCTTCAGAAGCTATACCTATGGGCTTGACACAAATTTGTATTTCTATCCGGCTAGTACCGTGAAAATGCCAGTAGCAGCCCTGGCATTGCAAAAGCTCAATGAGTTGGGAATAGAAGGGGTAAATAAGCATAGCATGATGCATACCCTGGCTGCTCGAGAGCCTCAGACATCAAAGATAGAAGATACGACTGCCCTTTTGGGAAAACCGTTTATTGCTCATTATATCAAAAAAATATTCCTGGTCAGCGATAACGATGCCTATAACCGATTATATGAATTTTTGGGCCAGGAGTATATCAATCATGAGCTATATAAGAGAGGGTATGAACAAATACGTATTGTACATCGCCTGTCGGTTAGTGGATTTGATACGGTGGGTAATCGGTATACGAATCCAGTTAAATTTTATGCTGAAGATGATGTGCTTTATCAACAGGAGGAGGTTTATAGCTCTTTCTCTTCGGCTTTGAGGCTTAAGGAGCAGGTACGTGGAGTAGCGCGTATGGATAATGAAGGGCAGATTTTAGCAGAGCCATTTGATTTTAGGAATAAAAACTATGCTTCTTTACAAGACTTGCACGATCTACTTACCACCATCCTTTTTCCAGAAAGCGTATCTGAAGGAAAAAGTTTTGATTTGACAGAGGAAGATTATCAACTATTATGGAAATATATGAGTATGCTGCCACGTGAGAGCAAATCTCCTGCTTATCCAGAGTATGCAGATTGGGATAGTTATGTGAAATTTCTAATGTTTGGTGATAAGAAGGGCAGAATGCCCGATCAGATTCGCATCTTTAATAAAGTAGGAGATGCCTACGGTTTTTTAACAGATGTCGCTTATATCGTAGACTTTGAAAATAAAGTTGAGTTTATTCTTGCTGCAAATATTCATGTCAATAAAAATCAAACGTATAATGATGGAGTCTATGAGTATGATGAGATAGGTTTACCAATGCTGGCAAAAATAGGAAAGACAATTTATCAATATGAGCTTTCGAGAAAGCGAGAAAGAGCACCAGATCTGAAAAAATTTGAATTGCTTGAAGACAAGTAAACACCAATGATCTCGGGTTTTGATATACAACCAAAACCCGAGAAATGGTTTAGAGCTTGTTTGGGATTTGTTCTTTGAGTCGAAAATAGATCATTTTTTGTTTAAACAAAGCTCATTTAGAGCTGCATACTGATTAAGTAAGCGAGCATAATTAGGTTGCTTTTTTGGTCGAGTAGATTTTTGATCAGATCAAGACGCGGCGGAGTGTAATAGCCAAAGTTATTAACACGAGTACGCAACGCAGATATGGGTAAAAAGATACCACCATAAAAAGATGAATTAAATGTGCTCTCTTACTTAAGTACGTAGCGAAAAATAGCTGATGTATAAACAAAAAAGGGGCATTTGCAGACCAATTAATAATTTCCAAACAAGCTCTTATTCTACTCCTGACATAATTCTGCATATACCCGTGCGGCACGGATAATATCTTTCTTATTGTGTTTAAACTCACCAGCAGCAGCTAGTTCTTTTAAATCAGAGCAGTCTTCAAAATATTTAGCAAGCCCTTTTCCAAAAAGTAAGAATTGAGTATCCTTTGTAGAAACGAGGCCTCCTTCTTTTTTGCGGAAAGCAAACTCCACCTCTTCTTCACCTAGTTGATCATCATAGGGGCAGTAAGTGTATACTGATACGGGATTAGAATCATAAAGACATTCCATAATACATGCCTGTTCTTCTGCATCAGGGTCAGAACCAGGAGCAAACGGAATGATCGCAAAATAGCGTTTGTCCATAGCAAAAGCTTTAGTCTCCGCGGGATTAAGCGTATTTTTCTTTTCCATACCATCACTTACATAAACAAAACTAATATTGCCATTAGGTCCAAAAGTAAGCTCTTCACTCGCCTCTGTATTGATTACGAATTGCCCAGCCAGGCTATCTCCATTACTTGTGATCACATAACCTTCCTTGTTTACAGCATTAGCAGCAGCACCACCATCTTCCATGGCAAGTTCTCCCATGGCTGCAGCATTAGAAGGAGGTGTCGCATTTTCAATATCTCTTTTAAGGTGTCGGGACGTGATGTTGTTGGCAGCAAACAACTTCCTGATGGCTTCAATTTCTCTCTGTAAGGTTTTAGGGCGTGTTTCTTTCCATCCAATGTTTATACAATCAGTAGCATATTTATAAGCACTGTCCAAATCATCGAGCCAGAAGAAAGTAACCGCTATATTATAGGTACATGCGTGTACTACTTTGCGCTCTTTTTTGTGGCCTGCATCATATAAATCTAAAAGGCTGGCCCAGTAGTCAATTGCAGGTTTTACTTTTTCTTTCATCTGATCTATTGATTCATCTGGCTTCATATCGGCAAATACCTTTCTTACATTATCAATGTGCTTCAGGAAAGCTTCTTCTTCTGGTACCTTTCTTACTTCTTCCATCCAATCGGAATGATTGCTAATGTGCTGGTAATCGTATTTTGTTCGAATGGAAGAACTGGCATTAGATAACACACTATTGATGTGGCTTTTGATCAGTCCATTTCTGGTAGTAGTCCGATTTTTATAATACCAATCATTTAGCTCTGAAGCTTTGGAGTATTCTTTACTGGTCCAGGTTTGAGCATTGGAGCTGCCTGATAAGACTCTTTCCTCTATTACATTGCCTTTATAATCGGTAATTTGCATAGAAATAGGCATGTAATACTGGAAGCTTTTTGTGTAGCGATAATACTTGGTTTTGTTACCTTCCTTATCTTCCTTAACACGCTCAAGAGTGTTAGTTTTTACGTTTTCTGTGCGGAAATAGCCCAACTGAACAACGACGCGGAAGTGCCCATTGTCTACTCTCTTAAAACCATCCATTGCAATCTTTTTTGCCAAGTCTGCTTTTGTAAGGCCAGCACCAGCAATCTGATCGCTATATCCACCATAAACTTTTACCGAATAGGTGGTAAACTCTGGAGGCAGTGGTTTGGAAGGTAATTGAGTATAGGCTGTTTTGATTTTTTCCCATTTAACTTTTTGAGAAAAGCCAGAATAGTTTGTAAGTAGTAATAGGCTTACTACAATAAGAGATACTTGTTTAAACATGATATTGAATCATTTGGTTAATTAAAAATCGTCTTGTAGGGATGTATTTTGTGTAATTGAGATAAAGAGAACTATGTTTTTTAAATGAATATAAGAGCGTTTTGAGTAAGACAAAGATACAAAATTATTAGCGGATTTAATAGTCTAGCATCCTTAATAGTTCCAGTGTTTTTTGTGAAGAGGTCTTTTCTTCCAGTGCACTAGCAGGACATACTCTAGCCTCACAATCAGAAATGCTACAACGCTCACAAGTTGTATTTACGACCCTTGTAGCTAAATTAGGATCACTGAGAAATCGAAAGCGAGCACGTAAGGGTTCATTTACTTGTAAGCCCAGGGTAACACTGCTGTAAGCCCCTTCGGAATTAGCCTGTGTTCTTGCCATTGAAAGGCATAAATAAGAAGCTTCAGATCGCCTGCCATAATGAGGTGATGCTATATCAGGATACTGGCTTACTTGTGCTTGAATTAGAATATCCTTCTGCTTGGTGTGACGTGCTTGTTTGATAATATTGACAGATACCCAGCGGCGACAGTAATGTTCATTAAGGGCATTGGCATATGGACTGTGCAATCGGGAAAGATGTAACTCCTTTGTCATGCGATAGTGATTTAAATTTTCGGGAGCTTGCAGACGAATAAAAAAAAGATCAGATAATCCAAAGTGATGGGGGAGGAGGTTGGTAAGGCGTTGTAATAACATCTCAGGAGTCGCTTCGTATTTATTAAGTATTGCCGATAGAGCATTAGGATTCCAGATATTCTCATTAGACCATATCTCTATATCTCGAATCATCTCTTCCTCATTCATGACAAGGGCTGAAGCAAAATAGCTAGCTCGAAAGTTATTTAGGAGTGTTTCAAAATCAGCAACTTCAAGTATTCGGGTTTCATAAGGGCGCGGATTTAATCCCAGGTATTGAAATCCCAATTCTCTGCAAAGGATAAACCGTTCCTGTGCGGTTGATAGGCCTTTCCTCAAAAAAATCACCTTTTTATTAGCAGCATAATAGGAGCGACAATTTTCTGAATCTAATTGCTGGCTGAGTTGTTCCCTATCAATACTAATAGCATAAACCTTCTTTAAAAGATCTTCTAAGATATGTAGAGAAAGGCGCTGCCCAGAAGGAATATTTAATGCTTTACAGCATGTACTAGCCGCTTCTTCCAGTTCAGGAAAATAATTATCGTGTAGATTTTGATAAGAACGTAAGGCCGTAAAATATAAATGCTCTCTATCTAGCTGATAATGACGGGTAATATTCATTATCGTTTCTATAAAGGCATTAACTTTTTCAGGAGTATTGGCAAGTAATTCTACCAACTTATCAGTAGAAACCCCAAATTCGCCTAGTGGAAATTCTTTGAGTAAGTCGGAAGTTAGTAAATCTACTACCGGCTGCATTCTTTTTGATGCCCGACGAGATACCAGATAGTCATACTCTACCTCTAAAGCATTCGCCAAAGTACTAATTTTTGCTACTTTAGGATACTTCTTTCCTTTTTCCAGATCATGAATATAGGATTTGGATAAACCTGACTGAGTAGCTAGTTCTTCCAAACTCAATCCCTTATTCTGTCTTAGGTATTTTAGCTTGAATCCAAATAATAGCTTGATAATATCTGCTTCCGTCAGCATCTTATACACCTTTGATGTTGTAAAAAACTTCTACTGTCAATTCCGTTCTAAGCTAATTGTATGAGTCTTTGCACTGTTTTATTCTGCAAGTTAACAATTATTTAAAACTGGATAAAAGGTGAATTTGAGAAACGTATTCTATTAGCGGAATTTCCGCTATTGATATCAAAACCTGTATTATTGTAATGCAATCAGTTATTTTTCTTCTTTTCCAGGAATATAAAGAATCAGAAAACAATGGAGCATTTAACAGAACAGCAAGTTATGTCGAAACCATCGGGAATAGAAATTACAGCGGCTATCACAGCTGATTACGAACGCATACTTACACCTGAAGCCCTTGGTTTTTTAGAGCAGTTACATCATCAGTTTAATAAACGCCGCTTGCAACTCCTAGAAAAAAGAATTGTACGACAGCAATCTATCGATGAAGGTATACTGCCCAATTTTTTACCAGAAACAGAAGCAATACGGTTATCCGAATGGAAAGTGGCACCACTTCCTCCTGATTTGCTAGATAGAAGGGTTGAAATAACAGGGCCTGTTGATCGAAAAATGATTATCAATGCGCTCAATTCCGGAGCCAAGGTCTTTATGGCAGATTTTGAAGATAGTAATACGCCTAGTTGGGATAACAATATAAGAGGACAGATCAATTTGCGCGATGCCGTCAATCGCACCATAAATTTTACCAATCCAAAGAATGGTAAGCATTATCATCTCAATGATAAAATAGCTACGCTTATGGTTCGCCCACGAGGCTGGCATCTGGAAGAAAAGCATCTTCTATTGGATGGCGAATACCTGAGTGGAAGCCTGGTAGATTTTGGGCTGTATTTTTTTCACAATGCAAAAAATCTAATCGCTAGTGGTAGTGGTCCTTATTTTTATTTACCAAAGCTGGAAAGCCATTTAGAAGCACGCTTGTGGAATGACGTATTTGTTTATGCACAATCTATTTTAGGAATTCCTCAAGGCACAATTAAAGCCACCGTGCTCATTGAAACAATACTGGCTTCCTTTGAATTAGATGAAATTTTGTACGAATTAAGAAAACATTCTGCCGGGCTTAATTGTGGGCGGTGGGATTATATTTTCTCTTTTATCAAAAAATTCAAACAGTTTCCAAATCGAACGATGCCAGACCGCGCACAGGTGACGATGGAGGTGCCTTTTATGAAAACATATGCTCAGATGGTAATCAAAACCTGTCATCGTAGAGGGGTACATGCAATGGGGGGAATGGCTGCACAAATCCCGATCAAAAATGATGCTGAAGCAAATGAAAACGCACTGGAAAAAGTACGGCAAGATAAACTTAGAGAGGTTCAGGAAGGTCATGATGGCACCTGGGTTGCTCATCCTGGACTGGTAAGTGTGGCTATGGAGGTTTTTGATGAATACATGCCTCAACCTAACCAAATAAGCCTGCGGAGAGAAGATGTTCAAAAAAGTGCTACAGACTTATTGGCTGTTCCTGACGGAAGTATTACTGAAACAGGCTTACGCGAAAATATTAATGTGGGAATACTCTATATAGAGAGCTGGCTGCGTGGAAATGGTGCTGCTGCGATCTATCATAAAATGGAAGATGCTGCAACAGCTGAGATCAGCCGTACCCAGGTGTGGGAATGGATACATCACAGTGCTACCTTAGAAGATGGCCGTCTTGTAAATAAAGATTTATACGAACAACTACGGAATGAGGAACTGGAAAAAATTCAGTCTTATGTAGGTGAAGAAGCATTTAAAAATGGTCGCTTCACAGAAGCTATAAGACTATTTGATCAATTGGTTACCGAAAATGAGTATACAGAATTCCTGACTCTGCCAGCATACGAACTGATTGATTAAAAACTTATTATGAATCCCTACTCACCAATCACCGCATCACCCTTCGCCCGACGTAGCTGATAAGCGAAGTTGGGACATCACAACATCACAACATATCCATTATGAACCAAGACATATTGATTCACCAATTAAAAACGGATTGGGCGACTAATCCACGTTGGACAAATATTCGTCGTCCTTACACTGCTGAGGAAGTATTGAAATTGCGAGGCAGCATTCAAATAGAATATACTCTGGCTCGGCTTGGCGCTCAGAAGTTATGGCATAAGCTGAATACCCAGCCTTTTGTGGCGGGCCTTGGAGCCCTTACGGGAAATCAGGCTGTACAAGAAGTAATGGCCGGGCTTGATGCAATCTATCTAAGCGGTTGGCAGGTAGCTGCTGATAATAATCTCAGTGGGACTATGTATCCTGATCAATCCTTATATCCGGTCAATTCTGTACCTGAAGTAGTAAAAAGGATCAACAATGCCCTGTTGAGAAGAGATCAAATACAATCAGTAAGTGGTCAAGGTACCACGGATTATTTAGCTCCTATTGTTGCTGATGCAGAAGCTGGCTTTGGTGGGAATCTAAATGCTTATGAATTAATGAAGGGCATGATTGCTGCGGGTGCTGCAGGGGTTCATTTTGAAGATCAATTGTCAAGTGCTAAAAAGTGTGGACACCTGGGAGGCAAGGTACTTGTACCTACCCAGGAAGCAGTAAATAAACTGATCGCAGCAAGGTTGGCTGCAGATGTATGTGGAGTGTCTACTATTCTTATTGCACGTACAGATGCAGATGCTGCTAATTTACTGACCAGCGATATCGATCCCAATGATCAGCCATTTGTAACGGATGAGCGTTCTACAGAAGGTTTTTTCCATGTAAGGAATGGTATTGATCAATGTATTAGTCGTGGATTGGCTTATGCTCCTTATGCCGATTTGATTTGGATGGAAACCGGTCATCCTGATTTGGAGCAGGCTAAAGCTTTTGCAGATGCTATCCACGAAAAATATCCTGGTAAAATGCTGGCATACAATTGCTCTCCCAGTTTCAATTGGGCTGCTAATCTGAGCCGCGAGCAAATGCTTTCCTTCCGGGAAGATTTAGCTGAGCTGGGATATAAATTCCAGTTTATTACGCTGGCTGGCTTCCACGCGCTGAATACCAGCATGTTTGAATTATCTAAAGCATATAAGAGCCGTGGAATGGCTGGTTATTCAGAATTACAGGAACGCGAATTTGCTTTGGCAAATGAAGGCTTTGCGGCTATCAAACATCAAAGCTTTGTAGGAACGGGCTATTTTGACTATCTGCAAAATACTATTCAACAGGGAGCTTCTACGGTGGCTATGACTGGTAGTACGGAGGAAGAGCAATTTGTATAGGTATAAACTTTGTTCAAAACCTCGTTCCCCATATTATCATTTCTTATTGCTGAATAAGACTACACAGTATCTTGATTTTTTATAACAAAACTCTCCTTTTGCAATAAGGAAGATTTAAAAATCCTGTTAAGGTGGGACGAGTTATTAATGAATAACTTATCCTAAACGTAATCTTAAGTACGTCGCCCGCAGGTTGCTTCTTTTTAGAGAAGAGGTTTTCGATTGTTAAATCGAAAACCTCTTCTCAGTTTAATTAACTAACGCGTAATTTCAAAATAATGGATTATTTCGTCTTCTATGATGAAAGAAATAAGTGCTAAGACAAAATTGTGTTACCATTATATTGGCTCAAAATAATATGTGATTTAATTTGTCTTGGCACTTATAATTAAGCAATTGAAATTTGTGTAATCAGTGCAATTAGTGGACTATTCTAAACTTGCAACAGTTGTGAATAACCTTAAAATCTGTGTTCCTCTGCGAAATCTGCGAGAACTACCCTATTGATTAGGAGGCCAGTAATTACTTCAGTGCTTTGTATATCGCTTCGTGAATCCTTGGTCTGATATTCAACTCATATATTCCTCTATTGGCACGAGTAGGATACACTCGATTGGAAAGGAATATATAAATTAACTCCTGTTCAGGGTCTACCCAGGTGAAAGTACCGGTATAACCTGAATGGCCGTAGCTGACAGGGCTTGCTTCCTCTGCTACAGTACTTTTTTCGGCATCGTATTCTATGAGAGGTTTGTCAAAGCCTAGTCCACGACGATTGCCTTCTTCGCAATAATGACAGTGAGTAAATTCCTGGATGCTTTTTGCTGCAATAAGTTGCTCTCCTCCATATGTTCCTTCATTGAGGTATAAGCTCATCAGCTTTGCCAGGCCTTCTGCTGTGCCAAAGAGGCCGGCATTACCAGAAATACCATCCATCATTGCAGCTCCTTCATCATGAACCGTACCATGTAGAAGCTGCATTCTGAAAAAGGTATCTCGTTCTGTTGGTATAATTCTTTCTAGAGGATATTTTTCTAAAGGCTTATAAGTAAGTTCGGCACCAAGCTTATCATAAAACTGAGTATGCAGGTATTGGACATAATTCTGGCCACTGATATTTTCTATGATATCTGGCAATAGGTAAAATAGCAAGCCTGAGTAGGCATACTCTTTCTGTTCATTAAGTGGAGATTTTTTAATAGCCCGGTACATCTGTTTTTTGTATTTGTGATGGAGCCATAACTGATCAGTTACTTTTATAGTGTATTGTTCTGAAGAATCCTGCTGGAAGGTTTTTTGACGAAAGTCGAAATCATTTATTTTTTCATCGTCCCAGCCTTCTTTCCACGGATATTTTTCATTCCAGCTGAGTGTACTGCGCCAATAAGGAATCCATGGACGAAGCCCGGCATGGTGTGCCAGCATAGGACGGAAAGTGAGTTTCGCCTTATTAGAAAAGCTGAAGCCTTTGATATACTTTTTTAGTGGAGCATCCAGCTCAAACTTACCTTCGCCATGTAATTTCATTAAGGCTGGTAGAGGCCCGGAAATTTTAGTAATAGAAGCCAGGTCGTAAATAGCATCTTTTTTTACGGCTTGTTCCTGTTTTTTTGTCAGATGGCCAAATGCTTCATGGTATACAACTTTTCCCTTTCGGGCAACAAGGACCTGCGCTCCAGGAAAAGCAGCTGCTTCTATTCCTTCCCCAATAATGGCTTCAATATATTCGTCCAGTATTTTTTTATCCATATCAACATAAGCAGGAGGGGCATAACCAAGTCGTGAAGCTTCTGTGGAAAAACCTTCTCCTCTTTTGAAATGGGTGCCAGGAATAGGGCCTAGCAATTTACCGATAGCAGGCAAGCCTCCGAAGATAATTTGAGCAGCTACATCAGGTGCTTCATCCATGCGATGAGGGGCTATTAGTAGTTGGGGTACTTGCTGCATCCATAACATTGGCTGGAAAATACTGCCTTCTCCTACTATAACCGTAATCGTATTTTTTAATGGAGCAAGTGGTTTTAGTAAATCTTCCTGAGCGAATACAGGAGGGACACGCTGGCCAATAGGGTAGTCCTGGATCTCTAAAATCAGAAGATTATACTTTTGTTGCACCTCTTCAATCCATTGTTCATGCCCCTTTTCCGGAATCTTTTCGATGTGAATATCTGTATAGGATTGTAACCTATCTAGAAATCGGGTATCATTCATGATGCCAAATTGAATATAGCCTATGCGTAGTGTATCCAGCCGCTGGAGAGGAATGCGATCATGGTCATTGCGCAAAAGTGTAGTCGCTTGAGTTGCACGCTTGAAGCTGGCATCCGAGCTTTGAGAATAGCTCAAAGGAATACAGAATAAAATGAAAATTGCAAAAATGAAAAATCGATCAAAAAATAACTTTATAGCTTTTTGATGAGTGCTGAAGGGATTAATACTTATATTCATATGATGGCAAAACTTTTATATCAATGAAAGCACCGGGCTTATTGCTGATTATCCTATTGATTGCCGGGCTGCTACCTGCGCAAAATAAGCATAAAAAGGCACTCCAGGAATTGGATATCTTGTTTGAAAAATCTGAATTGTTTAATCAGATTTTTACAGGCTTTGTCTTATACCAGCCCGACTCAGAGGAAATCCTCTATGATCGGGATGGAGACAAGTATTTTACACCTGCTTCTAATACTAAAATATTTACCCTTTATGCTAGCCTCCGCATCTTAGGAGACTCTATTACTGCACTTCGATATATGGAAACTGAAGATGCGCTCTATTTTTGGGGAGCAGCTAATCCCATGTTTTTACATCCTGATATTAAGGCTGATTCTAGTGTGTTTACTTTTTTAAAGGAAAGCAATAAAACTTTATATTTTTCTAATCACAATTTTGAGGAAGAACGTTTCGGTCCTGGCTGGGCATGGGATGACTACAGTGGGTACTATCAGGCCGAAAATAGTCCACTGCCAATTTATGCTAATATGGCCTCAGTAAAGCGCATGGAGCAAGGAGAAGGTTTTGATATACATCCTTCACGATTTGTTCAGCAACTTACTTATGATCCGGATATGAATAATGACCGTATTCGTATAAAAAGAGAAGAATATACTAATGTATTTAGGTATAATAGCAGAGCCCTGACAGGTACTCCATTTAATAAATCTTTACCTTTTTTTACTTCTCCTGATCTGACGACAGCGCTTTTGGGGGATACTTTAGGTAAAACGGTACATTTGGCTTATGAGTTACCAGAAGAAATTCCTGTGAAAAGTATTTCAACACCCATCCCCGATACCTTATACCGTCGACTCATGCAGGATAGTGATAATTTCATTGCGGAACAATTAATGATGGCCTGCTCTGAAAAACTAACAGGCAGTATCAAAACTTCAGAAGCAATTCAATATGCAAAAGATAGCTTATTAACTAATCTGCCAGATAAGCTGATATGGCGAGATGGTTCTGGTTTATCACGATATAATTTATTTACACCACGTTCCATTGTAGGTGTATTGGATTCTATCTATCATTTTTTGCCAAAAGCACGTTTGCTTGATATTTTTCCAGCTGGAGGAAAATCAGGTACGATTGAGGGTTTATACCCTGGCGATGAAATGCCCTATATTTATGCCAAAACAGGAACCCTGAGTAATAAACACTGTCTGAGTGGTTACCTCTTGGCGGATAGCGGGCAGTGGTATATCTTTAGCTTTATGAATAATAATTATGTAGAGGGCACAAAACCAGTAAAAAAGGAGATGGAGAAAATACTAAAATACATTAGAGTACATTTTTAAAAGGTCTCTACTCCTGGACATTATATTCAATGGATTTTATCCAAAAATGGCCGTAGGTAAATTCTTCATCAGGATAATGCCAAATAGCATCTCCATAAGATGGGAGGTGATAAGCATTCATCATTTTATAAGCTCCTATTGGAGTGGAAAACCGCTGAAATTGCTGGGCATCTATATTTAGGCGATCATCGGATACGAAATTGATTAGTTGCCCCTGTTCATTAAAGTACAATGTAGCAGCAATTTGCACGCCATGATTCGAAAAAAACGCTTTTGCACTCAAGCTATCGATGGCTTCCCACCGTATATTTTTGTTGATGAGCACTGCAGGTGCCATGATGCATAAATCATTTAGATAGGTAACCGTTTCTGCTTTAAATAAGTCATCGCTTTGAATATCAACTACAGGAATGAGAGAAAGCATTTTTATTAACATCCGGGCTTTGTCGTGCTGATATAAATGATATCCATATGTTGGTAGCCCCTTTACGCGGGCTTTCATGAAGAATAGCCGGACAGGGGAATGGAAGAAATTGTGCTGTTCTGATTCGAATGTAAACCAATCCTGTTCTTTGTTGCGCATCTCACCAGTAAAGGTAGCCCTGAAATTATAGACCTTCGGTTTACCAATGACTCCTACATATCTTAAATACTGCTGAACCGGCTGTGGGAGTACTTCAAGGTCGGTAGAACTAATAGTTTCAATATTATCTGGCAGGCTTTGCTGCAAATGGATTGTAACATCTTTCCTGTATACCTGTTCGAACTGGTGATTCATCAGGCTTATCAAAGCAGGAATTAGGATTAAAATATTTGCAATGCTACCAAATTTGGCATCCTGCCAGGCAGAAATAATGAGCACCTGAGAAATGAGAATACTACTCAAAGCATACCAGTACCATGATGTATTACCAGAGAAATATAATACTGCTGTGATGATAAAGCCTACAGTTACAATTAGCCATACAATTCCTGTTACGCTGTTGATGGTAGTCTTGAATTGGTCGATGGTTTTTAAGTTGGTACCATGTAAGAAGCCCATCAGATGGATAATCCCGTGAATAAGTATTAAAGAGGTGAAAAGGTAACGTAACATGATTACTAATTTTAGCAGCAAGCTGCTTAGTAATTCATCACTATGCAATGATCATACTCATGAAGAGAGTTGATTAGGATCAGGAAGGCATCTGAGTGGTGTTATATTTGTCTTGCTTTTAAAGGCTAAAATATTAACGATTTAATGGTTTTTTTGCTATTTTGGTTAAAATATTAACTATTATGAATCCTTATGGTATACGTGGAACACCTCAAACTGTCCTGTTGGAAATTGCGGAAAAGCATAAAAGGCTTCGTAAAAGACGAGGCTATACACAAGCAGAACTTGCAGAACGCTCAGGCGTGTCATTAGGCAGTTTGAAGCGTTTTGAACGAAGCGGACAGATTTCTATGGAAAACTTATTGAAGTTGGCCCATGTATTGAATCGGTTGAGTGATTTTAGGGTAATATTCACAATAGATACGGAATTGGAGGAAGTAGAACGTTTATTTAGTAATAAAATGAGGAAGTGATGAAGGATTTAGAGAGAATGGCTGTATCATTAAACTTTGGTGATCAAACATTTGAAGTCGGTGAGTTAGTCAGCAAAGATCAAAAGATTTTCTTCAAATATTACCCTGATTTCCTTGATGCTGGCTTGCCAATCTCACCGATAAAAATGCCACTTTCTGATGAGATATTAGTACCTGATATTCAAGTGTTTGATAGTTTATTTGGAGTGTTTAATGATTCCTTGCCAGATGGGTGGGGGCGATTATTGATTGACAGAGCCTTGTTTGCTAGAAAAATAAACCCTGAAAATATAACCCCTTTACATCGTTTATCACTAGTAGGAAATGGTGGAATGGGAGCTTTGACTTATCATCCTGCTAATGATCAACTTACAGAGGAACTAGAACTTATTAAGCTAGATTTAATTGCGGAAGAAACAAAGAAAATCCTGGCAGGGGAGGAAACAAAATATATTGAAGAATTGATTAATCTGGCGGGTTCTTCTGGAGGAGCCAGGCCCAAAGTTTTTGTTGGCTATAATGCTAAAAATGGTAAGTTGTTACCTTATCTAAAAGAACTACCTCCAAATTTTGAGCATTGGCTTATAAAATTTTCTTCTTCCTCTGATCCCAATGATATAGCACAGATCGAATATGCCTATTACAAAATGGCTATTGATGCAGGAATTGAAATGAGTGATTGCCAACTTTTTGAAGGACAGTCAGGAAGAGTATATTTTGGTACGAAGCGCTTTGATAGGCTTGGCAATCAGCGAATACATTTACACTCAGCAGCTGGACTAATGCATGATAATTTTAGGCTGAGTAATATGGATTATGGCCACCTTATGGATGCTGCCTTTCAATTGGAAAAGCATGTTGGAGCTTATAGCAAGATATTGCGCTTAGCTGCATTTAATATATATGCCCACAATCGGGATGATCATAGTAAGAATTTTTCTTTTCTAATGGATGCCAGAGGAAATTGGAAATTAGCACCTGCCTATGACTTGACATTTTCTTTTTCGTCTCATGGATATCACAGTACAACGGTTGTTGGTGAGGGAAAATCACCAGGGAAGAAACAACTATTAGAGTTGGCTAAAATTTTTGGAGTAAAAGATGTGGATGAAATAATTAATCAAGTAAAAGAAGTGGTATCTAGATGGAATCAATACGCTGAAGAAAGTGGTGTAGGAAAATATTCCAAAGAACGAATAAAAGAGGCAATTACCCGGAGATTAGCATTTTAACCACCTTAATTAGCTATGAATATTTTCCTATATTTAAACCCAAAACATGGACCCTCACTTCGGCTTCCTTTCCCTACTTCCACCATTAATTGCCATTATTCTCGCCATTCGGACCAAGCAGGTATATGTATCCTTGTTGTTTGGTATTTGGTTGGGATGGTTGATTATAGATGGATTCAATCCTATAAAAGGGAGTATGGATACTATAGAAGCCCTGGTTCGTGTATTTGAATCTCCTGGAAATACCCGTACTATTATGTTTTGTGCTTTAGTCGGAGCACTGATCATATTTATTCAGCGTTCGGGTGGGGTAGAAGGCTTTATCATACGGGTCAATCGCCTATTGGAGCGATATGAACAGAAGAAGAGTGGAAGTAATAAGGTGGTTGTTCAGTTTTTAGCCTGGTTGACAGGCTTGCTGATTTTTGTAGAATCGAGTATATCGGTCCTTACTGTAGGAGCTTTATATCGTCCTGTATTTGATCGGCTTGGTATTTCAAGAGAGAAGTTGGCTTATCTGGCAGATTCCAGCTCGGCACCATCCAGTATTATTATCCCTTTTAATGGTTGGGGGGCTTTTATTATGACCCTTTTGGTAGCAGAAGGCTTTAGCGATCCTTTTGCCACCTTACTAAAAGCAGTAGGATACAATTTTTACCCATTTCTGGCACTGATTCTGGCCTTGATCGTCATCTTTTTCAAAAAGGACTTTGGCCCTATGGTAGCAGCAGAGCGGAGAGTACAGGAAGAAGGGAAACTACTCAATGATGGCGCTCAACCAATGATCGCTAATGAGCTAACAGATGTAAAAACCGCAGAAGGAGTAACTCCTAGGGCTTATAACATGGTACTACCAATATTGGTCATGGTGTTAATGATGCCGATCATGTTAGCTTTTACAGGGTGGAGTGCAGCAATAGAGCAAATGCCAGAAGCAACTACTATGCGGCGTATACTGTATGCGATAGGACAAGGCTCAGGTTCTACTTCTGTATTGGTTGCTGTAATCGTGTCTACTGTATTTGCGATGATCTTATATACCTTTCAGGGGATTATGAAAGGCAAGGAAATGGTAGATCTGACTATTAAGGGGATTACAGGAATGATGCCATTGGCATTGCTCATGATGTTTGCTTTTGCTATTGGAGCTGTGTGTAAAGAATTAGGAACTGGCCAATACGTTGCAGAAGTGGCCAAAGCTTGGCTTTCTCCTAGCATGGTGCCATTTATTGTGTTTTTGGTGAGCTGCTTTATCGCTTTTTCTACAGGGACTTCCTGGGGTACATTTGCTATTATGATTGCGATTGCCGTACCGATGGCCCGCTCCATGGATGCGAATGTATATTTAACCATAGCTGCCGCACTGGGAGGAGGTGTTTTTGGAGACCACTGTTCGCCTATTTCTGATACGACCATTCTCTCGTCCATGGCCTCTGCTACTGATCATATTGATCATGTACGTACGCAATTACCTTATGCATTAATAGCGGGGGGGGCGACGGCCTTATTGTATTTACTGATTGGAGTGATAGGGGGGTAGGTAGGAAAGAATCTAAAAGTTTGTTGTATTTTGGTCGCTCCTCAAAGAGCCTCAACAATAAAATGAAATTAAAATGGCCCTCATCAAACCCGTCAAAGGAATTTTTCCTCAATTTGGAAATGACTGTTATCTGGCAGAAAATGCAACGGTGGTAGGTGATGTTGTTATGGGAGATGAATGTAGCTTATGGTTTCAGGCAGTAGTGCGAGGGGATGTCCATAGTATTCGTATGGGAAATAAAGTCAATGTACAGGATGGAGCGGTTATCCACTGCACTTATGAGCAAGCTCCTACTACTATAGGCAATAATGTTTCCATTGGGCATAGAGCAATCGTACATGGTTGCACTATAAAGGATAATGTATTAGTTGGTATGGGAGCTATTGTAATGGATCACGCAGTAGTAGAAGAGAATGTATTGATTGCAGCCGGAGCTGTAGTATTGGAAAATAGCCACCTGGAATCAGGACATATCTATGCCGGTGTACCTGCTAAAAAAGTAAAAGCGCTCAGTCCTGATACTTTTAAGAATACAGTGGAGCGTATCGCCAATAATTATCTGATGTATTCAGGTTGGTTTAAAGAGTAAATGTTTCTTGTGTTTTGCTCCTTATGGGATATTTCCGCAATGCAGTAGGGAAAGTTTGTTAAAATACTTCCAGTCCTTTTTGTATATGAAGTAGTGCTCAATAGTCGATTCCCAGACAAAGTCCTTTTTTATCACATCTATTTTATATTTCGCCGAGTTTTTTGGAACAAAAAACGAGAAATCCCGATATTATATATATAGGTGAAGGTTAAATCTTTCACTATACCCTAATTATCGAGGCACCCTATAACAAACAGTAGACAGTAAGTAGTATAGCTGTGGTCATAAATAGAGACTATTTTGATCGTGACCTGTTACTTCTTACGCGCTGTGATTTTTTTTTACCTAAAAAACCTTACTATGCTTGCTTTATTTTTTTTAGTGGGGGGCTTCTTTTACGTCCTCTTCAAAAGTTTTACAAATAGGGATTAAGAACTGATGATTAGTTATAGGCTTCAACCATCATTAGTGGATAAACGCCCATTTCTGTTTGGGCAGGGAGCATTCGCTTAGCGCGAATGAATGATTGAAGTCTGTATTCATTGAAAGCACTGTCTCCTCTAAGTAAGCTCTCTACTTTTACCTGTCCTGCTGAATGAATAATTTTGCCTGCTCCCATATAAATAGCAACATGAGTAATTTTTTCCTTTTTCTCTTCCGTTGCCCTGCGGCCAAAAAATAACAAATCTCCAGCTTGTAAATTGGTAAGTGTTGTATCTGTTTCTACTGCTTGGCCTACATTTACTTGTTGGGAGGCATCTCTGGGAAGCATTATTCCATTAAGATAAAAAACAGTTTTAGTAAACCCACTGCAATCCACTCCCTTCCCGGAAGTTCCACCCCATAGATAAGGCCTGCCTATAAAAGTATGGGCCGTAGATAAAATCTCTTCGGCTGAAGGCCTTCCCATTTGAATCCATTCATCATATAGCATCACCTCCTCTCTCGGAATATATGCAATACGGCCATCTGGATAACCCACTTTTGCAAAACCTTGCTCAAACTGGATAAATTGAAGAATATTTCCTGCTAGTAAATCCGATATGCGATCACTGTCTAAATTCGGAGCACTATATGAAAAGCCAAAATCAGGGAGATATACTATTTTGGCACTCTCTTTCCATATCTGTACCTCCTCTTTGCTTGTAGATACAAACCCATCACTATCCAACCATCCAAGATAACCATCTGGAGTTTGCACTAAGTACCATCCTTCCTCTTCCTTATAAACCTTAAGCACAGTACCTAGTGTAGATTGAGTGGCTAACTCAGCACTATGTTTTCCCTTAGAGCGGATGTTGCAAGCAGAAAGATTGACAATACCATATGTTTTATCTTCTAACCTCTTTTCTGGTAAAGTATTAATAGTATAAACTGCCGGGACCCCCATTTTTTCCATCGCATTTCTAAGCTCAGTTTCCGCTTCAGGAAGGTTGATCTCTCCACTGAATAAAATCCCCTTATCAGTAGTTGATGCTTCTATATTCCATATAGCTACTCTTTTATCTGGAGCATGGGTTTGCTTTATTTCACTGAGTAGTTCATTTATTTCTTCAGGAACTTCTTCTGTCTGACAAGATGTAAACATAAGTAGTAATAATAGGAGAGGAAGTAATTTATTCATAATTGTGTAGCGTAGTGTTTCAACTTTCTATATCCAATGTACTAATAAAGGATTAAAAATAAGCGATAAAAATACAAAGAGCCGCTTCCGGGCTTAATCGGAAGCGGCTCTTTGCCAAACGTGAAAAGGAATATATCTTAGTAACCGGAACTGCTGTTGCCGGTATTATTGATAGAAGAGAAATCGTACTTGCTGATGCGGTTCGCAATTTCATTTCCATCGCTTGAAGAGTTTGCTTCGTAGCGACATCCGATAGTCATTGCTTCGCAAATAGCTCCTGTAGAAGCAGTTTCGTTGTAAACACCACTTCCGCGCTTGGTAGCAACATTTCCTACGAAATCACATTCCTTTACAATTGGAGCAGTACGTCCGCCTGCTTCCGCTTTGTTAAGGATAGCAGCACCGTATACTGCTTTATTTTCTTCGAATAGGCACTTGATGATTTGTGGGTTACAAACACCATTTGCACCATTATTGTAAATAGCACCGCCGTTTAGGTAAGATTCGTTTTTAACGAAGCGGCAATCTCTGATGATCGGGTTGCAAGTGCCATTTGCAGCGTAGTTATAAATAGCAGCTCCTTCTAAAGCAGCATTATTCATAAAAATACACTTTTCGATGATTGGGCTT
>JAKSDI010000101.1 GCA_022360175.1 Chitinophagales bacterium | reverse complement strand
TGTACGAATGGTCTTTATTTCAAACCAAAAATGAATGTTCTTCCATCTTTTCAAACCGAAAAATTGCTTATTGCCCCTAATCCTGCTAAAGAAATGGCGAAAGTGATATGGAAGAATGAAGCTATGGCTAATGTCCTGCGGATTTATCGTATAGATGGTTCATTGGTGAGGACAATTCCACTTATGGAAAATAATAGTTTCATTGAGTTGAATGTGAGCCTGTGGCCTAAGGGGATTTATCTACTGTATCTAAGTTTTAAGGATGGTACTTTTGAAACAGGTAGGCTGGTCAGGTAAATTTTGTCAATTGAATAGCTTGTATTCCAATAAACAAGCTATTTTAATATATCAACTATGCGATATTTATATATTGTTTTGTTCAATTTGATTGCTGCCAATGTAAGCATTGCCCAATTATATGATTATACCTGGGTATTAGGTTATAGAGGAGGAAGTATATCTCCAGATGATGATACATTTGGACTCTCTATTCTTTCTTTTCAAAATGGAGAATTACAGGTAACAGATAATCAGATTGGAGAAGCACGATTTCATTCCAACAACGTGAGTTTTAGTGATGTAAGTGGAAACCTAATCTTTTCATTTAATGGCAAAGCCGTATATGCAGCAGATCACCAAATCATAGAAAATGGAGGTATGTGGTTTGATGGTGTTTTTGAGGGTGGATGGGATGAACCTCAAAGTAGCTTGATGTTTGAGCATTTAACTGACTCAACACTGGTGTATTTGTTTGATATGGATTTTAATTTTATCTATATAGAAGACTCAATAGCTGGTGTAGGAGAGCATATACATTATTCCATCATTGACCGAACACAAAATGAGGGGGAGGGAGCAGTTATACTTAGAAAAGAATTACTGGCTCAAGATACTTTTGATGCTGGCAAGCTCTCAGCCTGTAAGCATGCGAATGGTAGAGACTGGTGGATATTAATGCCAGAGCAATCTTCCAACCGATTCCATCGATTTTTACTCACGCCCGATGGAATAGATACAATGGGGGTACAGGTCATAGGAGAGCCAGTTCCTACAGGACTGGGACAAGCTACTTTTTCTTCAGATGGTACGAAACATGTGCGTTATAATGGGATCTCTGTCAATGAAGGAGAATGGGTAAGTATTTATGACTTTGATCGTTGTACAGGCTTATTAAGTAATTTTCAAAACGCTAATTTACCGCATGGAGGTCCTAGTGGTGGCACAGCCATCTCAAAAAACGCTCGTTATTTGTATACGACCTCTAATATTTATATTTACCAATATGATCTGTGGGCAGAAGATGTATTGGCTACTCGTACGCTAGTAGCAGAGTATGATGGGTATCTGGATAATTTACCTACTACTTTTTATCAGGCACAACTGGCTCCAGATGGTAAAATATATATAAGCTCTTCCAATAGCGTTACTAGTATTCACGTAATACATTACCCTGATAAAATGTGTCCTGATTGCTATATTGATCAGCATGGTATTGAACTTCCTACTAGAAATTCTTTCTCCATTCCAAACCTTCCCAACTACCGCCTCGGCCCAATAGATAGTAGCCCTTGTGATACACTGGGTATCAATAATATCCCCTTGAGCCGCTGGCGTTATGAACAAGACACACTAGAACCGCTAGAGGTGTTTTTTACAGATTTGAGTGATTATGAACCATCCGAATGGTTATGGGATTTTGGAGATACTAGCAGTAGCACTGAGATAAACCCTATACACCTATATGCAGAGCCGGGCACCTATCAGGTATGTCTTACCGTAAGCAATGAAAATGGCAGTGATACTAAATGTAAGGAGTTAACTTTTGAGATTGTCAATACAAGTAGTCCTTCAGGTGCCAAAGAGACAATTGCTAAGGTGTTTCCCAACCCATTCCAGCGCTACCTTACTTTTTCTCTCCGTGCAGGCTGGTTGCCTACAGATGCAAGGATATTGATCTATGATCAAGTAGGCCGCCCAGTACAAAACCGTCGCTTATCAGCGGGAATGAATACGTTGGATATGGGAGAGGTACCTGCCGGGGTATATTTTTATCAACTTATAGCAGAGGGGCAGATAGTAGAGAGTGGAAAGGTGGTCAAACAATAACCGCCGATCTCCAGACCGGCATGGAGCGTACATGATCTCCTCGATCTTCTGCTAGCAGTCCTTATGGAGTCGGAGCCAAGCATATGACATCGCGAAAGCATTCTGTGACGAACAGGCGTCTTATAGAGCTTTCGATCAAATGTCCTGAGAAAGCAATGCGATTTTATAATGCTTGAGTTTATAGTTAGTATCCGACATTTACTAAAGATATGCTCTTAATCTTTTAACCTTTTCTTTCATCTGTGCAAAAAAACGGGTAGTAGCAGCACCAGAATGTTGACTTATGTATACGGATCGTTTGATAAAAATTTGAAACCATCCTTCCATGTAATCACAAAGGGCTTCATCGTCTGTTACCAGAAAGTTTGGGGTAGCAAAACTGGTATATAATTGTTTCCTGTTTTCACCAACTGCTAAAATTGTATTTCCTGTGCTTGCCAACTCATTACTGTATAGATGAAAAAAGCCTTCTGCACTATCCTTGCGTTTATAACCGCGCTCTGTACTTTGTTGGGCGAATTGGATCAGCTCTTCCAGGTAGTGACAAATATCCAGTGCATCTTTCTTTGATTTAAATTGACCAATATCTGCGACAAATCGTATTTGGTTGATAGTATTGTCTAAAATGGTGGGACTCCACAGTTCTATACTGTCTATGCGTTGGTATTCAATAGCCATCTTACGGGCTATCTCTAATTCGTGGAAAGGAATCAATCCAAACGAAAAAGGAGTGTCTTTAACGTAATCAAGAGACCAACTGGTAAGGCCATGTATGTAAAATTTGAATGCGACTAACTCTGGCCATAACATATATAGAAAAATAGGAATTTCTTGTGTAGCATAGTATACTTTGAGCCCATCTACTTGTAGCATAGCATTGGTAGTCGTTTCCAGTTGTATCAGATAGTCCATATATCCTTTGACTGGCTGTTGGAGGTGGTTAAAAGAAAACTGGATATTACCAGGAATGGGTCCTACTATTTTATTTATATCCAACTGATAATGAGCGGCCAGTATGCTGATCTCATCAGGTGTTAGTTTGCGTTCTCCATTGATGCGACGATATACTGCGTCCTTTTTTAGTTGCAGGAGCTTCATTAAAGCATCAATCGCCTGTGCCTGCTTTTGGTATTTATTAAGAATTTGAGTGACAATGGCATGTTGGAAGTCCGGACGATTGGTCATGTATAATATTGATTTTTTCTCCGTATAGAAGACAAAAATATATTAATTTCTATCAAACGGAGAAGTCTTGTATCGTTTTTCGTCATAAATTTGTTTTATCACTAATGAAGACGCGCTCTCTTAAACAATTAAAGAATAAAGAATTTATTTTTAGTATTTATAATGAAAATTAGTTCGTTATGAAACACAAATACACCCATTGGATCTCTCTATTTATCTTTATGTTGCTTTTGAGCGCTTGCAAAAAAATTAAAATTGATCTTACACCTTATCCAGATGAGTTACCTCCTATTACTACTGAAGGCAAGGGTACTTTTGCTTGTCTACTCAATGGAGAAGTGTGGAGTAGATGTGGAGGAAATTTGGAAAGAAGCTCTCTGATCGGAGAATATCATGATTTTTATAAAATCTTTCAATTGCTGGCAGGTAGGGATTGTGATGAATTTGATGATTCGATTTCAATTACTGCATATGTAACAGATGGAGAAGGAAAGTATGATTTGCATAGAGCTGATTACAATGATTTCAATTCCGATTGCCATAGTGCTTGGAACCCTTATGAACTTTTAGAGGGTGCAGAAAACTGGGTAGAAATTTTACATTTAGATTTAAATGAAGCAATTGTATCTGGTACTTTTCAATGTACATTGGTGCATCCGGATTGTGGTGACACGCTCTATATCACAGAAGGACGCTTTGATTATGACTGGGCAAACTAGTATGGCCTAATTTGTCTGAACCGACTCCACTTTATTTATATAATAAGGGTTTATTATGTTCAATGTCCTATTGTTGGACTGGTAATGGATTGACAGTATGCAACTCTAATACTCACTTTTAGGTCGCTCTCCAAGATGTATCATTTTTTTCACTAACAGCATAAATTAATACAAATGAAAAAGAAGATGTATGCGTTTTCCCTTCGGTATGTATTATCGGGGATGTTACTCTCTATGCCTTTTTATATGATTGCACAGCAGTATATAGATACAAGTCCCCCCCCTGGGTATTATACCACAGATTATGTATTTGCGAATATGAATCTTAGTGAAGTACCTAGTGGATTGTTATTAGATCACGGTACGCCCTTTACCAAATTAAGTGCTTTTAATGGACATCCGGATAGTACGACACTTTCCAGTCCACTGCGTTGTCAATTAGTATATGCTACTTTGGTAAGTACAATCGTAAATAGCAATGCTCAAATCAATCTGGCGGGAATGGGAGCTTCATCCTACAGTAGTGATACCGTACCCTATAAAATTATTCTCTATGATTATCATCAGCTTAAAGGAGATGCAGTAGCGCAGGGGCTTATTAGCATCACCAACAATCAATTGTATGATATATCTGGTAGTGCTAATAGCCCTTATGAGCAACAACAGGTATTGGCTGCAGCCACCTGGCGGAATGGCCCATTAAAAGAAGGGCAGTCTTATACTATTATTCCTGAATTATGGTCTAATCTTGGACCTTTTGATGTGCTTTCCTATGAAATTAATACAGGACAGGGTTTTGTGCCTTTTACTTTAGGTATTCCACTTACTTTTACTCCTGGAGCCGATGCTAATATAGACATTGAATTAAAAGTTAATCTTCGAAATGGAGAAACGCTTTTCAGTCGTAATCGAATGGAGGTGATTCCCAATATCAGTGCCATTGTACCAAATGGATATTGTGAGGAACAGGAGTTTACAATAGATTTAAGTGAAGGAGAACCTACATTCAATGATGAGGATGACAGGCTTTTCATTCGCACCGCTTGCTGTGATAATACTATTCGCCGTCCATTGCTTATTGTTAACGGTTTTGAAACGCCCATGATACCCGATGATTTTGAATTCAATATTGATAATGATTTTGAAGATATTCGTGATAGACTGGGAACGGTTTCATTTACCGGAAATACAGTTATACAAGAACTTTTAAACGATGGTTATGATTTAATATTCCTTGATTTTGATAATGAAAATGCTCCATTAGAACAGAATGCAGAAATTGTTAAAACAGCTATTCGTGAAATCAATGCGATCAAGCAAGGCAATGAGGAATTAGTGATCATAGGATTAAGTATGGGAGGAGTAGTGAGTAAGTTGGCTTTACTCGAAATGGAATCGACAGGAGAAGACCATGATACTCGTTTATTTGTTAGCATGGATTCACCACTTAGAGGTGCGAATATACCCTTAGGTTTACAACATATGATTGGTCATTTGAATGGACTGAAGGTGCAAGTCCCTGGTGTGATAGACGTAAGTTTGAATACTTTTGCACCTAGTTTAAATCAGATGGCTTCTACATTTGCAAGCCCTTCTGTTAAACAATTGCTTCTATATCACAAGGATACTTCAATTCTCAATAATGGCCCTAATCGTAGATTCTATGATAAATTAGTGAATCTGGGGAAATTACAAAATTGCAAACATCTGGCAGTTTCCGCTGGTTCTCAGATTGGTATAAGCCAAGGGTTTGAGCCTGGAGATAAACTATTTTCAGTACAGGGTACTATAGGTTCTGTGCTTAGCCAGTTTACAGATGTAAGTAATGGTTGGGGGGCACTGATTGATATAATAGGAAATCTTAATTTAGGAACAGGTGGATATACAGATTTAGACTTTTTTGCTATTCCAAATTTACCGAATAGCCCGCGGCGGATATATCGAGGACTTGTAGTTGCTCGTGTATTGGGCATTCCTGTACTTTTTGCTTTTAAAGATGTAAAGGTGGCAGGGACACGTCCATTAGATGGTGCTCCTGGTGGATTTACAGCACTTGAAGTAGATAATGGCTTTGATCAAACCCGATTTTGTTTCATTCCAGCTGTAAGTGCATTAGAAGTAGGTCCCTTTCAATCACTAACAGGCCCCTTGAGTGATCCTTTTCAAAATATATCTGACAATGAAACGGTGCTAGCATTAGCAATTACTACTATGGATGAAATGGTGGGAGTTGACGAGCTAACGCCAAATGATAATGTAGATCATACCATTCAGTTTAATCTGGATAATTTAAGTGTTTTATTAGCCAATCTCTCCTTTGGAGCCACTTCACTTGGCTTACTAGATCATCAGACTTTTAACCATGGTGATTCAGGGCAGGAATATGATTATGTAAACCCACCTGCTACCTTTCCTGAATATCGTACAGAACCCATTATTGATGCTGATTTAGAGATTAGGGAAAGTGGACAATTATGGGTTAATCGAGCCGACCGGATCGCTTTCACAAATAATATTCACAACTTTCAGAATGCTATAAATACTACTTTTAATGTATACATCCAACCAAGTTTTTGTGATAGTATTCCTACTACTGTAAGAGTACATAAAGGAGGTCGAATGGAATTAGGAGAATGGAATAATGGAGCAGGTGTAAATAATATTGGAAATGTATTTGTGCTGGCAGATGCTACTGTAGAAGTAGCAGAAGAAGGAGAAATATTTGTTAATAATGAATCGGAATTTGTTGTAGAGCCAGGCGGACAGGTTATAGTGGAAGCGGATGGTATCTTCAATGCAGGCTTTGGTGGAAAAATCAGAATTAAAAATGGAGGAGAAGTGGTTGTGCACACAGATGGCATACTACGTATCTTTAATGATTCTCATTTCATAGTAGAAGAAGGTGGAAAGTTGACTATTCATCCTGGAGCGAAAATACAGCTATGGGATCCAAACCAAATTCCGGGTCGTCCCAGCATAAAAGTTTATGGGACATTGGATATTATGGGAGAGTTTGACTTTTCAGGAAGCCATGGTTTCTTTGATTTTTATAGTGGCCATCATTTAGAGCTATCAGGAGGCATCTTTAAATTAAGAGGACAAGGTAAAGGGAAGCGATTTATACGCCTGAATCAAAGTGCTTTACTCAAAATCGGGAGTGGTACTTTACACCTTATAGATGGTCGGATAGAATATGGTAATGGGAGCCAGGTCCGTGTAGGAAATGAAGGAGAGGCAATGGTTGCTAATGTAGAAATGGCTGGCCATCCTAATGCAATAGGGCTTGAATTAGATGGAGTTCGTGTGTTAAGAGTGACCAATTCAGATTTTTACGATTTTGTTTATGGCATAAGTGGCTATGGCATATATCCTGTTAATCCTCCATTAGATTTTTTCATTACGAATAGCCAGTTTCATAATAATAGTTTTGCTATAGCTATGAATGGAGGTGGTACTATGAGAATACTTAATACAGAGATTACTGCGGGAACATCAGGAGGTTATGCTCTATGGTTAACGAATATAGAAGGTACTCGTTTGGCTTCATCAACCATATCAGGATTTACAGCACCATATCCAGCAGCAATGGATTCGTGGGGAGCTGTATTATTGGAAGATATAGGAGAATTTGTATTGACGGGAGGTTCAGAAATTACCAATAATGATGTAGGCATTTACTGTCCCGTAGGAAAAAAAGCTAATGTGTTTATGTATGGACAATCTGTTATTTCGAATCACACAGCTTATGGAATCCATTTAGCAGAAGGAGGTATAGATGTTAATGAAGTAGACTATGGACTGGTATTAATGGATTGTGCTCAGCTATTAAACAATGCTATTGGTATTGCTGGACAAGATATTTTACTACAAATTGATGCTATTGAAAATAGCGGTACTGCGGATCCTGCTTATATCCGCGCCAATCATTTCCAGAATGGAGGGGCCGGTAGTATACTATTTGATATATGTTATGATGATAGAGATGATATTATGGAGGTAAACGCGAGAGGAAACTATTGGGGGACAGATAATGCCAATCCTTCTAATGTAGCATATAGCCTTCATCAAAAAACATATGGATGTAGTGGACTATCTGAGGTGGATTTAATTACCGATAATCAAGCTATTGATGAACCTGTAGGGTGCCCTAGTCCTCCATCAGAACCAGAATATCCTACAGAAGTGTTTTGCTCTATTTTTATTGATGGACACATTAAAGTAGATGAATACTATTATGCTGCATACAAGGCATATTTAGAAGCTATTCAAAACGATCTATCCACCTTCCAGGCACGACAAGCATTTAGTATACCAGCGGGCATACCGGATAGTCATAGAAATAGTGCTTCGCAAGTGTGTAAACATTATATAGATATTGCAAGAGTGATGCTGGATATAGAAAATAGCTATGCTTATGGAGCTTCCCATGCTCTATCTGATGAGTATCGGGATATAGAAAATAGTAAACCTGGCTCAGGCTTGACTCATCAAACAAAAGTAATGGTATTTCCTAATCCTGCGGAAGACATAGTATACCTGTCTGGCATTAATAAAGAAAGCGGTGTGAATATTTACGATGATAATGGACGAATAGTAAAACAGATTAATGACGCTGATCTATCGCTTGAAATAGATGTGAGTGCTTTGGCAAAAGGACTCTATATGCTGAAAATCATGGATACTCAAACGGGGGAATTTGAACTGCATAAGATTATAGTGCAATAATTAGATACTAAGTGTTCTCTGTGGTATTAAATAGCTGCCCAAAAAATGTTTTGGGCAGCATTTTCAATTCCTTGATCATCAAATAGAATTTCTTTTATGAATGTACTCTACCAACAAAGTATCATTTCTTTATTGTTCCTCTTTACAATAACCACAAGTTTAAAAGGGCAGTTATTATTTGAAAATTTTGAGAATCATACATGTCCTGCTCTTTGTGATTATGACCTCAATACAGTGGGTTGTCTTCCAGGCTGGGAGCATTGGTATGGCAGCCCGTCGATTAGTGATAATGCAAACAACAATCCAGTAGATGGGGATAATTATTTGTACTTCTACTATAATGTACAGCCTGGCTCTGTAATTACAGGGGAGGGAGCAATAGCGAACATTCCTTCTGGAAGTTCCGGAGATTTATTATCACTCTGCTTTCAATTATATTATAAAGGCGATCATGAAAACCTGGATAATGTGGTTTTTAGAGTGTACCTGGCAAATAATGTTTCGGGAGTAAATCCTCCCTTTGGTAGTTGCATCGATTATCCACCGGGAGTGAGTGGCCCAAACTTTCAGGAGGTCGCCAGCATCCCTGCATCAGAAGTGAGTGTAGGTTGGCAAGCCATATTCTTGCCAGAGATACCAGCAGGAATTGATTATAATCAGCTGATTTTTGCTCCAGAGATTACCAATATGAATAATATTTCCTTTCTCGATTATGGTGTTTTTATGCTTGATTTGGTAGAATTGGAGGAGCTGGCAAGCCCTTTTATATTGCCAGGAGTGAGTTTATCATCTGTGGATGCTAGCTGGTGTGATGGAGATGAAGTTGGTGTAACTTATGAAGTATGCTCAAGTGTACCAGTAGAAATAGAATTGACAGCCAGTAGTTCATCATCAGGCCTGATCACTACTCCTGCTACACAGACAATCAGCTTACCCAATAATGGCCAAAACTGCATGGATGTTACCTTCAATTACACAGAATTGCAGGAAGTAGCTCAGGGTGAAACAATTACCTTCAGTATAGAATTGGAGACCTCCTATCTGGATGCGATATGTGATTATAGTGAACGGAGTGATTTTTCACATGTCTATGAAAAAGACTGCTTTCCTGAGTTTACCTGTCCCTGTGAGGGGCCTAATGCGATTAATATAGATGCAGGAGATATCAATAATGGAGAAGCGTTGTTGATATCAAACTCTGATTTAGAACTGCTGATGGAGAATACCATTTTTGGTGAAAATACATTGGTTAATACCAGTTCTTGTTTAGCCATCCGTGGGCGCCTGGTGATAGATGGAAATTATGCAATAGGAGGTGGTGAAATCAGGATGCAGCCTGGATCGGAGATCGTAGTGGAGGATGGAGCGAGTTTGTTATTGTTTGGAGTAGATAATAATGGTGGAATTCATGGATGTGAAGAAATGTGGCGAGGAATGAGAGCATCAACTAATGGGGAGTTAACCGTATGGAATAATGAAATTCGGGACGCACAATATGCTGTATTTGGTGAAGGAGGGAGCGGTGTTACGGTATGGGAGAATAATTTTATCAATAATTATGTAGGGATTTATAAGCCAGAAACTACAGGCCCTTTATTGGATTATTTTCAAGTACAACCCTTTCAGGATAACAGTTTTATATACAATGATCAAGAGGTCTATTTAAATGCCTATATAGGACAAAGCCCGCTTCCTGGAAGCCAAAGTTATGCCGGAGCGGAAATATATAATTGCACAGTAGTGGAGTTTGGTGCCGGCAATGAATTTCGAAGCCTTTTAAATGGAATTATAACAGAGGACGTTGGGCTGAGTATAAGTGATTGTAACTTCAACAATATAGTGGGTAATTTCAATCCTGCCGACTTTTTAGTATCGCCTCCTAATGAAGGTATAGGAGTTAGATATGATTTCGGTAAATTTTTGCTTATACAGGATTGTGAATTTGAGAATATGGTGAGAGCCATCCACGCTCAAAGCCTTAATTCGGTTACAAATATTACTGATAATATTATAGGAGGAGTAGAGGATGGAATCATTTTAAATACGTCTATTATCAATCCTACATTTCGGATAAATGGGAATGAGATTAGTTACAGACAATTTGGAGTGTTTCTTGCTGATACGCCTGGCAATACTACAGGAACTATAAATGATAACAGATTAACCTTGGGAGGGATTGGAACAGTCTATGCTGAATCAGCAGGGATAAGATTGAGCAATGCCGGTAGTGGATTTGGCGGAAGTATTCCCTTGAGTTTAACGAATAACAATATTACTATACTCGATCCCGGCGATGGTATTAGTATTAAAAATTCTTATAATATTTTTGTAGAAAGCAATCCGTCTATTAAATTTCAGGGAACAATTGATCATGATGATATCAAATCGGGTATCCTGGTAAGTAACTCACAAAAAATTATAGTTTACAACAACACATTGGAAGATGCTCACAATGGAACAATGAAAACGGTTGGGCTGAATATGAGAGAAAATAGTGGTGCCATCATATGTTGTAATTATACTGATGGACACAATACCGGGACCCGCTTTATTGGGATGAACCCAACTACCTCCTATCGCCAGACAGACATCAGAAACCATGAAATTGGATTACATTGTGATGCTATGACTATTATAGGTTCGCAATTAGATGCGGGGAATAGATGGAATGGAGTTTATGGAGATGCCTCTGCACGGCATTTGGGAGGGAATGCTCAAGTTTCGAATTCTTCCTTCGAAGTGCAGCCTCCCCAAAGTACAATATATTGGCCCAATAATATAGATGTCCCTAATTCATCTACTAGTTGGTTTATTCCTTCAGATGGGACAGCAGCAAAATGTGCACTGGACCAAACATGTGGTAATTATTATGTACCGGATCAATTTGATCAATTTGATACGACGATTGTATTAGACAGTTTGTTTTATCATACACTGGATAGTGTGTATGACTGGCGTGCAAAACAGTATCTGTTTGCTAAAATTGATCGCACGGCTTCTTTACAAGGCATTAATAGTGTGATGGATGTTTTTTATACACAGATGCAGAATCACGCTATAGGCAAGCTGGATTCTATGCAAAGAGGAATTCGGCACTTGATTGATCCTGAGGCTGATGAGGTACAGGGAATATGGGAAAACCAGTATCACCTGGAAGAACATCTTGATTCTTTAGCTCTTCTGGATAGCCTATTAATGCTTGCTACTACCAGTGCAGATTCTAGTCTACTAATTAACCAAAGAATAGCCAAAAGAAGTGAACTGGAAGCTACCCTTTACAATATTGATAACCTGCAAAATCTGGCAGATACTATTATCTCTACCAAGGCGGGACAGTTGATGAATTATAATCAAAACATTTCTAATGATTTCTTACCAGTAGTTAATGAAAAAACAGTCAACCGCATTTATTTAGAATCACTCTTAGGTAGCAATACTTTTTTTGATACAAACCAATTTCAAACCTTATTGGCGATTGCCAACCAATGTCCTAATAAAGGAGGCCAAGCAGTGATTTGGGCAAGAACCTTGTTGGAAAAAGAACAAATACGATCATTTGATGATGATAATCTTTGTACAAATGGTCTTTATTTCAAATCAAAAACGAATATTCTTCCATCTTTTCAAATCGAAAAATTGCTTATTGCCCCTAATCCTGCTAAAGAGACGGCGAAAGTGATATGGAAGAATGAAGTTATGGCTAATGTCCTGCGGATTTATCGTATAGATGGTTCATTGGTGAGGACAATTCCACTTATGGAAAACAATAGTTTTATTGAGTTGAATGTGAGCCTGTGGCCTAAAGGTGTTTATCTACTGCATTTAAGTTTCAAAGATGGTACTTTTGAAACGGGCAGGCTAGTCAGGTAAATTTTGCCAACTGAATAGCTTGTATCCCAAATACATTGGAATACAAGCTGTTTTAATATATCAATTATGCGATATTTATATATTGTTTTGTTTAGTTTGATTGTTGTCAAGACGAGCATTGCCCAATTACATGATTATACCTGGGTATTAGGTTATGGAGGAGGTCCTGGCAGTGCAGATAATGACTCTTTTGGGCTTTCTATACTTCATTTTCAAGATGAAATAATAAATGTAACTGATAATCAAGATGGGGAGGCCCGTTTTAGGGCCAATAATTTAAGTTTTAGTGATGCAAGTGGAAATTTAGTCTTTTCGTTTACCGGTAAAGCAATATATGGAGCAAATCACGAAATCGTAGAGAATGGAAACATGTGGTTTGATGGTATTTTTGAGGGCGGATGGGATGAACCTCAAAGTGGTTTGATGTTTGAGCATTTAACTGACTCTACACTGGTGTATTTGTTTGATATGGATTTTAACTTCATTTATATAGAAAACTCAATAGCTGGTGTAGGGGAGCATATACATTATTCTATCATAGACCGAACACAAAATGAGGGGCAGGGAGCAGTTGTACTTAGAAAAGAATTACTCGCTCAGGATACTTTTGATGCTGGCAAACTCTCAGCCTGTAAACATGCAAATGGCAGAGACTGGTGGATACTGATGCCAGAACAGTCTTCCAACCGATTTCATCGTTTTTTACTCACGCCCAGTGGAATAGATACAATGGGTGTACAGATTATAGGTGAGCCAGTTCCTACTGGACTGGGACAGGCTACTTTTTCTCCAGATGGTACGAAACATGTGCGTTATAATGGTATTAGTGATTGGGAGGGAGAATATGTTACTGTGTATGACTTTGACCGATGTACTGGTTTGCTGAGTAATTTCAGCCAAATAAATGAGCCACAGGGAGGCCCTAGCGGTGGCACAGCTATCTCAAAAAATTCCCGCTATTTGTATACGACTTCTAATATTTATATTTACCAATATGATCTGTGGGCAGAAGATGTATTGGCTACTCGTACGCTAGTGGCAGAGTATGATGGATATACAGATTTTTTACCGACCAATTTTTATCAGGCACAGCTTGCTCCAGATGGTAAAATATACATGAGTTCAGCAAATGGAGTACACAGTCTACATGTTATCCATGATCCAGATAAACTATGCCCTGATTGCAGGATAGAACAGCATGGGGTAGAGCTTCCTACCTATAACGCTTTTTCGATCCCCAACCTCCCAAATTACCGTCTCGGTCCAATAGATGGTAGCCCTTGTGATACACTGGGTATCAATAATGTTCCCTTGAGTCGCTGGCGTTATGGACAAGACACATTAGAGCCGCTGGAAGTATTTTTTACAGATTTGAGCGACTATGAGCCATCCGGATGGCTATGGGATTTTGGAGATAGTAATAGTAGTACGGAGGTAAATCCTACACACCTGTATGCAGAGCCAGGTACCTATCAGGTATGCCTTACCGTAAGCAATGAAAATGGCAATGATACCAAATGCAAAGAGTTGACTTTTGAGATTGTCAATACAAGCAGTACTTCAGGTGCTAAAGAGGCAATTGCTAAAGTATTTCCCATTCCATTCCAGCGCTACCTCACTTTTTCTCTACGTGCAGGCTGGTTGCCTACAGATGCAAGGGTGTTGATCTATGATCAGGTAGGCTGTCCGGTACATAATCGTCGCTTATCAGCAGGGATGAATACGTTGGATATGGGAGAAGTACCTGCCGGAGTATATTTTTATCAACTTATAGCAGAAGGGCAGGTAGTAGAGAGTGGAAAGGTGGTCAAACAGTAACCGCTAATCTCTAGATTGGCTAAATGATATTCTCAATTTCTTGCTGGAAACCTGCACGAGACCAGTGTCAAGCATATGGCATTGGGTGTACCCGAAACTTATTATGAAAGAAGTACGAAGTACTGTCTTACATGATTCCAAAGACATACTATTGTAAAACTGCTTAGCTAGAAGGATTGCAACCTACCTCAAAGGACTGCGTTCCACTTCGCTAGGGCATGTTACCAGTGGATTTCTGATACTTACTCTTCTGGTTGATAAGTTCTATTGAGAATTGGCAATAAAATCAATGCGAGGATACCACCAATCACATTGCAACCAAGTTGAATAGAAAAGAAGGAAATATTTGCCCACGAGAAACCATCATCACCACTTATGCCATACATAGCGAGCGCTGTTTGAGCCAAAAAATGATAGGTACCCATACCTCCTGGAGATGGAATGACAATTCCCCAACCACCAAACACAAAAACTACCAATCCAGCAACAGCTGATAAACCTGCCGTAGGCTCAAAGGCGAAAAAGCAGAGATAGGTCATCATGAAGTACATGAACCAGATATTGATACTGTGTAAGATGAAAACAAGCGGACGGTCTAATTGGCGAATCGTTTGTATACCTTGCCAGAAGCCACGAGCAATATCAACTATCTTTTTGGCAATAGCTGTTTGCATCAACTGTTTACGGAAATACCATAAAATGGCACCAATAACAACAGCAATAATGCCTGCTATAAATGCGAGACGTCCAAGGCTGCCTAGTTTGTCGAATGAGACATATTGATTGGCAAAATCTAATATGGTATCATATTCAAGTACAACCGCCAGTGTAGAAACAAGCAATATACTGATGACATCTACAATCCGATCGGTTACTATGGTACCCATTACTTTTTCTACAGGGATACGTTCGTAACGTGCAAGGGTAGCACCCCTTACTACCTCTCCCATTCGTGGCAACCCCAGATTGGCAAAATAGCCCAAAACAGTTGTAAGGAAAGCGTTGATGAAACGAGGAGTGTAGCCTAAGGGACGGATAAGCATATTCCAACGGATTGCTCGGCTGACATTACTAATAGTAAATGCTAGTAATACCATTAATACCCAAAAGTAATTGGCTTCTCTAAAATCGGTTGCTACCTTTTTAATTAGGCTACAATCTTCAGCGGCGATACCTTTTAGTGCGCATTCTGCTTCATAGGCAGCATTTTGACTGCGGTATACTAGATAGAGTATTCCAAGGCCTATACCCAGGAATAAAAGAAATTTCAATACGTTGGTGATTACCTTTTTCACGTCAGTGCAGGTTAAATTCGCACAAAGATAGGAGAGAATTGGTCAAAAAATAATTTATCTGATTTCTTAGTTTTGTATGCCAAAGCAAAACTATGTCCAAACTACTACAAGCACATATTGCCTTATTTCTAGTCGCATTAATTTATGGTGCTAATTATACAATAGCCAAAGATGTAATGGGGCAGGGGTATCTGAACCCAATTCCATTTATTTTATTGAGAGTAAGCGCGGGAGGAATGCTATTTGCTCTTTTTCATCGACTATGGGTGCGGGAAAAGGTAGATCGGGAAGATTGGCCACGCTTAATTCTATGTAGTCTATTAGGGGTAGCACTTAATCAATGTTTCTTTTTTGCAGGGCTCAACTGGACTACACCAATTAATGCGTCTCTAATTATGACTACCACTCCTATATTGGTGCTGATTGCTTCCTCATTTTATATTGGTGAGCGAATAACTCCTATAAAAATAGTAGGCATTATACTAGGAGCTACAGGGGCAGGCCTATTAATTGCCTATGGTGAGAGAGTGAGTTTTGGTACGAAAAGCTGGTTGGGGGATTTAATGGTTTTTATGAATGCTTGCTTTTATGGACTTTATCTGGTGATAGTTAAAAAACTGATGGCTAAATATCATCCTATCACGGTTGTGAAATGGGCATTCCTATTTGGCTGGATATTTGTATTCCCTTTCGGAATCGAAGGTGTCATTCATACTGAATGGTCTACTTTTCCTGTTAGCATTTGGATAGCAGTGGCCTATGTACTCATTTGCACTACTTTCTTGGCTTATCTATTTAATGCTTTTGCCTTATCTGTTGTGAATCCTTCTATAGTAAGTATTTATATCTATTTGCAACCATTATTAGCAACACTAATAGCTTTGTTGGTTGGAAGCGATCATCTCAGTAGTATCAAAATTATTGCAGCTGTATTGATATTTATAGGAGTTTATCTGGTAAGCTTTGTCCAAAAGCAACCACAGGCAGGGAAATAGGTATAAAATATACTTTCATATGTTCTATGTATTCATATGATGAAAAAAACATATAAAATAAATTTTAAATAATATTAATTTTTAAAATATTAAAAAACAATAAGTTATGTCAAAAACTACCACTCCCTGCCATATTCCTACCGTTCCATTAATTGATGGGGTAAAGGAGGTGTTTTTGCTGGCATCTTTGGTAACTTTAGTTGTATATTTATCGTAATAGCATATCATTAATCTTATTGATAAGTACAAAAATGTACTTAATAGCCTGAAAGAAAAGAGTAAGCTGTCCTATGAGCGATAGAAATAAACACACATTACACCGCCTGCTGGAAGATTATGAAAATTATAGCAGGAAAGAAGGAGAGGCCTTTTTTTCTGAGGCTGCCTTTCGGCAAATGCTGGATTATTTTGAAGAGGAACAGGAACATCAGAAGGCATTAGAAGTATGCGAATACGCAATCCAACAATATGCATACTCCGCTGACTTTTACATCAAGAAAGCAAGCCTGTTAATTGTCGCAGGTTTATACGATGAAGCAATTGCTGCAACAGAACAAGCTCGCCTCTACGCACCTATGCAATCGGATATAGAATTGCTATACGCTAAAGCGATGATAGGGCTTGGAGAAACAGCAGCTGCGATTGCTCACCTTAATGAACTAAAAATACAAGCTTCCCAGGAATTCTTAAGTGCTATTTATGTAGTAGAAGCACAGGCATATTCTAGTGAAGAGTCGCATGAAAGAGCATTCTATGTTTTAAAAGCAGCAGTAGAAGCGAATCCATCCAATGTGGAAGCTATAGAACGACTTGGTATTTGTGCAGAGCTGACTCGCTCCTATGAAGAAAGCATATATATTCACAATCAAATACTGGAAGTTGATGCCTATAATGCTCCAGCCTGGTTTAATATGGGGCAAGCTCATGAATATTTAGGCAATTATAGAGAAGCTTTGGTCGCATATGACTATGCTTATGTAATCGATTCAGGCTTCTATCGTGCATGTTATGATTGTGCCAACTTACATTTGGAACTCAAACAATATAACAAGGCACTCCAGTACTTTGAGGAGCTTTTAAATAATTTCGAGACAGAAGCAGATAGTGAATTGCACCTTTTAATAGGCCGTTGTTATATTGAATTGGAGCGTTATCAATCAGGCGGTTTATTCCTTAATCAGGCTGTAAGGCTTGATCCTTTTAACGATGAAGCCTATTTCCAGTTAGGCCGTTTATTTGCTGAGCAGGAAAAGTGGAATTCGGCAGTACATTATCTGGAAAAAGCAATACAAATAGAAGATGCTCAAGACGAGTATTATGCAGCTCTTGGAGAGGTCTACTATAATTTGGAAGATCATCTGTCTGCCATATCCTGCATAAGAAAGTCATTGGAGTTTAATGAAGAAGAAATCCGCTATTGGATATTATTAGCAACATTTCTGATCGATGCAGGAGAAAAGGAAGAAGCATTAGATGTTCTCGAAGAGGCTGATTATATAGGATTAGGCACGTCAGAATTAGGATATTGCCGTGTTGCATGCCTGATGGCTATTGGGCATCGTCATGAAGCACTCTATCGCCTTGGAGAGTTATTGTATGAGGATTTTAAATCTCACGAAACCTTATTCCAAATTTTCCCTGAACTAGAAAGCGATCCAGGTGTAATTTCACTAATTGCTAGCTATGCTGCTGGATAAGTAGGCCGTATTCAGTGTCCTTAAAGGTTTAAGTGTATTTTATAGCTGATTTTGGATATTAGATGTAAGAGTACAAAAAATGGGAATCAACCATATGCCCTTCTGATCACCCCCCTATACCTTTACACCTTATATCTCTACACCTCATTTTATTTCTTACTCATCTCATAGGCGTACATTGCAGCTCCAACAGTACCGGCAGTATTGAGTAGCTGAGCTGGTGTGACCCTCACATCTACAGTGATATGCTCCTTGTATTTAAGGAATTTCTTACTTACTCCTCCTCCAAGGAAAATGAGGTCAGGTGAAAAAATATGGTTGACGTATTCGAGGTATTCATTGAAACGTGCGCCCCATTCATCCCATCCGAGATTTTCTCGTTTGCGGGCATTATTAGAGGCATAACGTTCTGCAATATCCCCGTGAAGAAACATATGGCCCAGTTCTGTATTAGGAACTAATTCGCCATTGAGAAAAAAGGCAGAACCAAGGCCAGAACCAATTGTAATAAGAATAACGAGGCCATGTTCTCCCCGTCCAAGGCCAAAACGCATTTCAGCAATACCCGCTGCATCGGCATCATTTAATACTTTTACTTTACAGCCGCTGGCATTAGAAAGCAATTTTTCGACGTCTTGATTAATCCACTTTTTACTGATGTTAGCTGCGGAATGAGCAACACCATTTTTTATAATAGATGGAAAACCACAACCAACCAGGCCTTTCCACTTATGCATATCAACTAATTCTGCAAAAGTTGCTGCCATTGCTTCAGGAGTGGCCGGGTCAGGAGTGACGAGTCGCATTCTCTCGTTTTGTAATTTTCCGGTATGAATATCTACAATAGCTCCTTTTATACCTGACGCACCGATATCAATGCCTAAGATCAGTTTTTGTTCCTGTTCCTGCATATTTTTGTGTCTATCTGATTAATCTGATTTTCATGATTACATCCTCAGTTGGGCGATCTCTTCCATCAGTAGCAGTCGTAGCGATTTTATCAATTACATCTAAGCCTTCAATAATTTGTCCGAACACAGTGTATTCTCTGTCAAGGAACGGAGCTCCTCCCATAGTGATATAGGCTTCTTTTTGTTCGGGTGTATAGCGAATGCCTTTATTGGATTCGATTCGTCTTAATTCATTTTCGGTGAAAGTCTTACCATGCACGATGTAGAATTGAGAACCAGACGAACGTTTTTGAGGATTAACGGCATCGCCTGTACGAGCAGCAGCTAAAGCACCTTTTTGGTGGATTAAGGAGTCAACGAATTCTGCTTCAACAGTATATCCTGGTCCACCTGATCCTAAAGCTTGTCCTGCTGGGGCATTTTTTGATTTTGGATCACCGCCTTGTACCATAAATTCATTAATCACTCTATGGAATAGCAAGCTATCATAAAACCCCTCTTCAACTAGTTTAACAAAATTATCCTGATGCTTCGGAGTTGCATCAGACAATTGTATGAGCATGTTGCCGTATTTTGTTTCCAACTCAACAAGGCATGCTTTGGGAGGATCAATTGTAATTTGCTTTTGGGCAGTTTTTATTTTTCCTTTTTCATCACTGGCTTTTAATATAATAGTGTAGTTGCCAGAAGTCTTGTAAGTGTGGTTTGGAGAAGCTGCATCAGATGTATTGCCATCACCGAAATCCCATTCATAAGAAGTGGCTTTTTCAGATTGATTTTCAAACTCTAAGGATTTTAGGACCTGTTGTTGTCCGGCAACACTAAATTTAGCAATAGGGCGGGAGCAGGCACCCATTAGAATAATTGCTAGCACACCTGCTGTCATCACTTTATAGTTCATCTTCACTATCTTAAATGGTTAGTTTTAGAAACGGTTAAAAACACGGATTGCAAAATTCCTTCTTGATTAGTAGGCCTAATTGATTATTTTAACACTCATCTTGATGTCATCATTAGGACGGTTCATCGGATCTTTCTGCACCTTAGTTATTTCTTTTACAACATCCATCCCTTCAACTACATAACCAAAAACAGTGTATTGCCCATCCAGAGGAGGGTAGCCCCCTTTTTCTATGTATTGCTGCTTTACCTCAGGAGAATAACTAATGCCTAATTGTTGTTCTATCTGATTCAATACTTGCTCAGTCATTGGCTGGCCTTCTACGATGTAGAATTGAGAACCAGATGATTGGCGTTCAGGGTTTTGGGCGTCTCCTAGTCGAGCAGCAGCTACTGCTCCCTGATAATGATAAGCACCAATTTCTGCGTCTAAGGTATATCCAGGCCCCCCTTGTCCAAGCGGTTGTCCGGGAGCTGCGTTTTTCGAATCGGGATCGCCGCCTTGTATCATAAATCCAGTGATGACTCTATGGAAAAGCAAATCATCATAAAAACCTTCCTTGGCTAGTTTAACGAAATTATCTCTGTGCACAGGAGTGCTATCTAATAGTTCAATAGTGATATCACCATACTCTGTTGAAATGACTGCTCTCATAGGCCCTTTTTCCTGGCAGGCTGCCAATAATAACCCAAACGCAAATGCGATAATCAGCTTTTTCATTTATAATTGTGTTTATGATAGTTCAAACTTATTATTCCTCTTCTTCCAATTCTTTGAAATATTCTACTGCTTTGGCTTTCAGCAAGGTTTCTTGTTCTTCCAGCCCCTTGATCCGGATTGGCTTCACTATTTCATAATGTGGCCATCCATCAGCATCTCTACCTGCAAATCGGTAAAACCCATCAGTACTTAATAGACGGCAAACAGCAATATGCATTAAATCCTGCTTTTCTTCCTTGGAAAACTGATCTTTCCATCTTCCCAGTTCTTGAATACCAATAAGAAAAAGCACCGCATTGAGGTTGGGAAGCTGTGAGCGATTGAAGCGTTCTTTTAGCTTGTGCTGTATGCTTAGCCACTCAAAATCTTGCTCCCACTTTTCCATCTTCTAACTATTTTTAACCTTTTATGATTGATTATTAGCATGCAAATATATAGTAAAGGATGCAACCTTTGGTAAAAGACAAAAGGTTTTGCCTATACTGTGTGTAATTAAATAGTATATCTTTTACTGTAATAATAGAACCCAGGCTTTTTGAAAACCACTACCTTGTAACCAAATTTGACTTTGTAGTGTTAACATAAGCATTATAAGCAGAAAAGAACCAATCATAAAAAAGAATAGATGACGAGCCAACCATCTACCGTATCATTTCAAACTATTAAAAATGATCCTCTTAAAGTGCAGCAGTACACTTTGTCTAATGGTTTGAAACTTTTTTTGAGTGTTAATGAAAATGAGCCTAGAATCTTTACCAATATCGTAGTTCGAGCAGGCTCTAAGCAAGATCCTTCTGATACTACAGGCCTGGCTCATTATATGGAGCATATGTTGTTTAAGGGGACGAGTAAGATTGGCGCATTAGATTGGGAACAAGAAGCTGAATTGCTAGAGCAAATTGCTGCATTGTACGAAAAGCATCGCCAAACAGACGATGAATCCGAGCGCGAGCATATTTATAAAAAGATTGACCACTTATCATTTGAGGCTGCTAAATTGGTCGCTCCTAATGAATATGATAAGTTGGTTAGTTCTATTGGAGGTAAAGATACCAATGCTTATACATGGGTCGAACAAACTGTTTATGTTAATGATATTCCTTCCAATGAACTAGAACGCTGGATGCATTTAGAGTCGGAGCGTTTTCGAATGATGGCTTTGCGATTATTTCATACCGAATTAGAAACGGTCTATGAAGAATTTAATATAGGGCAGGATCAGGATTTTCGTAAGGTAAATAAAGCAATACGAAAAGTATTATTTTCAAACCATCCATATGGTACGCAAACTACAATAGGCGCTGCTAAGCATTTAAAGAATCCGTCACATCGGAAGATTCAGGAATACTTCCAAACGTACTATGTGCCTAATAATATGGGGATTATCCTATCGGGAAATTTTGAACCCAAACAAGCGGTAGCATTAGCAGAGCAGTATTTTGGAACATATAAAGCAAAATTATTTCCACCTTTTTCCGCTGAACCTCAGCCAGCATTAACAGAACCAGTACATGTAGATGTGTACGGGCAGCAGGCGGCTTTTGTAGATGTGGCCTGGCGATTGGGGGGTGCTGATACGGAAGATGCTATGCTGGCAGTACTCATTAAGCAAATGTTGTATAACCAACAGGCTGGATTATTAGATATTAATCTAAATCAGCAACAAAAAGTATTGAGCTCTCAGGTATGGTTGTGGACCTATGAAGATTATACCGTTTTAGGCCTTTACTCCAAGCCTAGAGAAGGGCAGACTATGGAGGAAGCCAGAGCTCTTTTGTTGGAAGAAGTACAGAAGTTGAGAGAAGGGACTTTTGACGATTGGTTGATTGAAGCAGCAATTAAAGATTTGAAATTGGCAGATGTTAAATCTAGCGAGTCCAATCAATCTCGAGTCAATTTAATGACTCAGGCATTTATAAAAGGTATTAGTTGGGAACGAATGCTTAATCGCTTTGAAAATTGGAAAAAACTTAAAAAGGAAGATATTGTCAATTTTGCTCGCCAACATTTGAAAGCGGATAATTATGTAAGCGTATTTAAATATCAAGGAGAAGACACAGACGTAATTAAGGTGGATAAGCCTCCAATTACGCCAGTAGAGTTGAAGAGAGATGCTGTTTCGGCTTTCGCCAAATCTTTTTTGCAAATCCCGGTTCAGAATCTCGTACCTAAATTTGCAGATTTTCCTTCCAAAATTCATCGAGCAGAAATACAGAAAGGATTGCCTTTTGATTATGTTTATAATCCGGATAATGAGCTATTTAGATTGGATTATATTTTTGAAATGGGGCGAATCCATGATCGCTGGTTGCCAATAGCTATACGATATTTGCCATATCTGGGTACTAGTAAGTACTCTGCAGCAGAACTACAACGAGCCTTTTTCCGCCTGGGAGTGTCTTTTGATCTCCATACAGATGATCGTAGAAGTTATCTCACCATTAGTGGGTTGGACGAATCAATGCCAGAAGCCTTATTGCTAATGGAGCACCTATTAGCCGATTTGCAGGCAGATGAAGAACCACTTGGACGGATTATATCCGATATTCTTACTCGCCGTCAGCATGTCAAGCAGGACCGATCATTTATTCTGAAAAGAGCTATGGCCAATTATGCTCGGTATGGGGCACAGTCGCCTTATCAATATCGACTAGAGGCAAATGTACTTCAACAAGCTTCTTCAGAATTATTGATTGATAAAATCTCTAACCTAAGCGGTTTCGAACATACTATACATTATTATGGACAGCGAACTCAAAAAGAAGTACAATCTCTATTGGAAAAACATCATCGCCGTCCTGCTCACTTAAAACCAATACCCGCAGCAGCTTCATTTACACAATTACCTACAGAGAAAGATGAAGTGCTATTGGTCGATTTTCCTATGGTACAATCTGATGTGATGCTTATTTCACGTGGTACACCTCAGTTTAGTTTGAAAGAGCATTTGATGTCTGAATTGTACAATGAATACTTTGGTTATGGTTTATCATCCATTGTTTTCCAGGAGATTCGAGAATCCAAGGCATTAGCCTATTCTACTTTTGCATATTACAGCTCTCCATCCTTACAGCATCAGGCTCACTATTTACAAGCGTACTTAGGTACTCAACCAGATAAACTTTCGGATGCTATCCCTGCACTGAACAATATTATCCAGAATATGCCACTGGCACCTGGACAGTTGGAACATGCTCGGCAATCTATTCTTCGGCGCATAGAAAGTGAGTATATTCCTGATAGCCGTTTGTACTGGGAATCTAGAGCTATCCATCGCCTTGGTTTTGAGCACGACTTGAGAGCTGATTTATACCAGCATATGGATTCCACCAATGCCCAGCAATTGATAGATTTTCACGCAGAACATGTGAAAGGGCGTCATTTTAAATACCTCCTCCTGGGTAGAAAAAAGGATATGGACCAATCCTTACTCAATAAAATAGGAGAGGTAAGAGAGCTTTCACTTGAAGAAGTATTTGGGTATTAGAGAGAGGTGTAAAGGTATTAGGGATAGAGGTGTAAAGGTTTAGGGGGGAATCCTGAAATAAAGAATATCACAAATCATCAGGTGGTAGGGGGGGGACTACGCTTTACCTCCTCTTCATGGTAACTCCCAAAATTCCAAATCTTTTATAAATATAGAGTAATCCCTAAGTGTACAGATAGATTAACTTAGAGACACTTGTTTTTATCTTTGAATATTATTTAATTAATGCTTGACTGTCCACCGCTGGGCGCCTACGCTAAAGCTACAGCGTGCGGGGGATTTAGGGGGTGGAATCCTTACCCTTAAGTTTAAGTGCCATTATACCTAAGTACTATATTATACCTCGTCTTCAAGGCATACTACCTTCAGAACATAGCCTCCTAAGCACAGTAAATTCTTTCCTTTTGGAAAATACCAAAGTATTCCCTACCTTTGCAGCCGCAAAAAATGCGAGTGTCCTATATAGTGACATTGATTATTAACTTATTATGTCTGATCCAATGAAAAATTACGAAGTAACTTTCATCGTAGACCCGGTGCTGTCGGGGGAAGAGATCAAAGCGACAGCTCAGACATATGTCGATCTATTGAAATCTGAAGGATGTGAGATCGTACATGTGGATGAAATGGGATTGCGCCAGTTAGCTTATGCAATTAACCGTCGCACTTCTGGGGTTTACTATTGTATTGAATTTCAAACACCTACTGGCGAGATTAACAATAAGGTAGAGCTGGCTATGCGCCGTGACGAACGCATCATGCGTTTCCTTACTGTAAGCCTGGACAAGTATGGTGTGAAGTACAACGCTGATAAGCGTGCTGGTTTGATTGGCAAGGTGACGAAGAAGAAGAAGAAGTCTGATAGCCGTGACAATCGTGGAAGGCCTGATAATCGTGGCCCTAAGCCTAAACCTAAGACTGAGGCTAAACCTAAGCCTGAAGCTAAAACTGAGGCTAAGCCTGAGCCTAAGACTGAGAAGGTTCCTGAACCTGCACCTACTCCTAAGCCTAAGCCAGCTCCAAAGAAAGCGGACACTGCTGTAGCAGAGGAGGAAGAGTAAACCAATCAATTTTAACCACAAAAAGTAAGCAAAAATGGCTTCTAGAGACGATATAAAATTCCTCAGCAATCCTAAGATCGGACAGAAGCGTGCTAAGTACTGCCGCTTCCGTAAGTTCGGAATCAAGTATATTGATTACAAGGATCCTGATTTTCTGATGCAATTCGTTAACGAGCAAGGTAAAATTTTACCTCGCCGTATTACTGGTAACTCTCTGAAGTACCAGCGTAAAGTAGCTACTGCTGTAAAGCGTTCTCGCCACTTGGCGATGTTACCTTACGTAACGGACCTGCTGAAGTAATAATTTATTGTAAAGCCTTCAAATCCTTGAAAAATGGATATTATTCTGTTGCAAGATATAGAAAAGGTAGGTGATAAGCATGAAATCGTATCCGTTAAACCTGGATACGCTCGCAACTACCTGATTCCTCAGGGCATGGCCATCGTTGCCAATGAGCCCAACCGTTCTAAGCTGGATGACATTAAGCGTAAAGAGCTGGAAGAACTAGCTGCTCGTAAGGCAGAGTTTGAAGCTATTAAGGAACGCTTGTCTGGCAAGGTGTTAAAGATCGGTGCCAAAGCTGGTACTAGTGGTAAGATTTTTGGTAGTGTAACAAATGTACAGCTCGCTGCTGCCCTGAAAGAGCAATTTGATATTGATGTAGATCGCCGTAAAGTGAAGCTACCTGAAGATATCAAAACGCTTGGTACGTATGCTGCTGAACTACTATTACACCCAGAAGTTGATATCACTATTAACTTTGAAGTAGAGGAAGATAAGTAGTAGTCATGTACTACTTACTGTATTAATTAGGATTTACCCTGACAATCTACATAGCAACCAGTTGTTGTGCGATACGCATGGCAACTGGTTCGTCATTTTAAACGAGTGTTATTATTTGTAAGGGTATGAGATAGTTAGCTTATCAATGAAAGAAGTACTGGTTTCATTGGAAGCTTAAACCAATAATTCTATATGTCAGGCTGATAGTAGGCAAACTTTGAGCATAGGATATTGCTGATAATTATTTTCTACCAAAATCAGCTGGAATCTCTCCCCAATTGTCCGTATCCCACTTCATAATTTTATTTTCATAAGTATTATTCCTTAACCAAACTTCAGCTCTATCGATTAATTGGTGTAGTAGTGCTGTTTTTGCATTACGGACTAGCTTCGTATTTGCTTTTTTCTTTTTGACCCAGCCCATAGCAATTTTTGAGTCTGTGTAAATAGGCGTGTTGATTCCTTGCTGTTTAAAGAGGGCCAACGCATGCACAATCGCTAGAAATTCACCAATGTTGTTGGTACCCAGGCTGAATTTTTTATGAAATATTTGAGAACTATCTTTAGTATGTACACCCTGATATTCCATTACTCCAGGATTGCCACTACACGCAGCATCAACACTAATGCTGTCCCATACAATTGCCTTTCGAGCTTCTTCAGAAACTACTTTTTTCTTTTTTCCGGCAGCAGTACTTCCCTGTCCTATATGATCAGAAAAACTGCCCCGAAAAGCAGCTGTTGCTTCATCTAATGAAGTGAATGATTTATATTTTGCGTTGGGATATCCCTGAATCTGTAATTTGCAATCATTCCAGGAATCATACACTCCTGGATTATTACCTTCCCAAACAACGTAGTATTTTTTCTTTTTTGCCATAATGCAATAATAGGGAAATAATGATAATCTCCAATGTTTATTCATTAGCCTAATATAGAATCATTATATTGCTCCTGCTTTAAATATGAAGTTGTTCAAAAACTACTCACAATGTCTAAAAGCATTCTTTTGTCCCGCTCTTTGTTTTGTACCTGTCTGCTACTAGGCAGGCTCACCTTGGTCGCTCTGATATCCCCGATAACTATCGGGGTTGTGGGTATATCAAGCGGAATGAAAATTGCTACTTTTTGACGATCACGGCAATTGAACAACTTCTAAACGTATGAAACAAAACAACTATGGCTTCTAACGCAAGTATCGCTAAACAACCTAAACCCCGCTTATCCTTTTGGCAAATCTGGAATATGAGTTTTGGCTTTCTGGGCATCCAGTTCGGATTTGCTTTACAGAATGCTAATACCAGCCGTATTTTTGAAACCCTGGGAGCAGAAGTAGAGCAGATTCCAATTCTATGGATAGCAGCACCGCTAACGGGTTTAATTGTTCAACCCATCATAGGGTATTTTAGTGATCGCACCTGGCATCCAAAGTGGGGAAGGCGTAGGCCTTTTTTTATGATAGGTGCAATATTGGCTTCTATCGCTTTGTGCCTGATGCCCAATTCTCCTACTTTGTGGATAGCCGCAGGTATGTTGTGGATTATGGATGCATCCATCAATGTTAGTATGGAGCCATTTCGGGCATTTGTAGGGGATAATCTGCCTTCAGAGCAGCGTACTACAGGTTTTGCTATGCAAAGCTTTTTTATTGGTACCGGAGCCGTAATCGCTTCTATGTTGCCCTGGATGTTAACCAATTGGTTGAATGTAAGTAATACGGCGCCTGAAGGGCAGATTTCAGATTCTGTAAAATGGTCTTTTTACCTGGGAGCGCTCGCATTTTTACTGGCAGTAATGTGGACCGTCTTTCGTTCAAAAGAATATTCTCCGGAAGAGTTGCGCTCTTTTGAAGGCGGTGAAGAAAACGAACACTGGGATGGTGAAGCTCTGACTCCGGAGCAATGCGAGTCAAAGGGAAAAAAACTGGTAAATACAGGTATCATCATCAGTGTAGTAGGGGCAGTAATCATAGTTTTATTGTATCAATTTAAACTGGAAAAGGAGCTTTATATTTTAGCATTTGGCCTGGTTGCAGTTGGTGTTTTGTGGCTTGTAGCGGGGAATATGAAAAGAAAAGGAAATTATCAATCTGGCTTTGTGACTATCATGAGTGATCTACTGGAGATGCCGGAAACGATGCGCCAATTGGCAGTCGTACAGTTCTTTTCCTGGTTTGCTTTATTTTCTATGTGGATTTACACAACCTCTGCAGTAACCAACCATATTTATGGCACCAGTGATGCTACTTCTGTTCTGTACAATGAAGGTGCCGATTGGGTCGGCTTTTGCTTTGCTGTATATAATGGAGTAGCAGCTATAGTAGCATTTTTGCTACCTGTATTAGCTAAGGCAACGAATAGAAGGATGACTCACCTTATTTGTTTGGTGCTAGGCGGATTAGGCCTGATCTCGGTTTATTTTATATCAGATCCAAATATGTTGCTGGTATCTATGGTAGGGGTTGGTATTGCCTGGTCAAGTATTTTAGCAATGCCTTATGCTATGCTGGCTGGCGCCTTACCTGCCAATAAGATGGGGTATTTTATGGGAGTGTTCAACTTCTTTATTGTGATTCCACAAATAGTAGCGGCGACTATACTGGGTTTTATAGTAGGGCGTTTTTTTGGAGGCGAGGCTATTTATGCACTAATCGTAGGAGGTGTGTGTATGATTGTAGCAGGTTTATTATCATTGAGAGTGAAAGATGAAGATTAAGAACGTGTTTAAATTTCATCCTTTGGATTCAAAGTATCCCTTTTATGTTTACACTTCGTTGCTCAAATAAGCTTCGTAGCCCTGCTACGTTCTCATTTAAGCGCCTCGTCTAAACATAAAATGAACTATTTTGACCATCAAAAACGATTTTTAAACACGTTCTAATAACCCAGGCTGGGCATTGCCCGGTATTTTTTTAAATCTTCTTCATACCAATTCTCTTGAGCAAAAATGGCTTCTACATCTTTTTTGAATGCCTGATGGTCAAATGGAGCAGCAAGTTTTTTTGTAGCAATCAGGTCAATACCTTCCAGGAAAGCTTTTTCCATGAGATGGATAGTTTCGGTTTGGTTGGCAGCTAATATTTCTTCAAATGGAATTCTAACAGCAACTTCAAGATGGCGTTTTTTACGACTATAATATATGCCATCAAATTTGAGTACCATATTTTCCATTGCTACAAATGTGAAGTAGAATTTTAAAATTCCATTATCGTACTGGGACAATTTTATTTTTCTTCTTAGTACATCGCTGAATATTGCAGGATTAATTTTTGGAAATAGTCTTTCTGCAATTCTACATGAAATATGAATTTGGTGTGCTTCTTCCGATGCTTGTTGTGCTTTTATCAACTGTTCTTTAGCTGTCATATTTATTGCCTGGTGGTCTTATAAGTAATATATCCCTTGCTAAAGCTTCGGGTAAGAAAGGATAATTGTAAATTTTTATTTTCTCCTTTTTTAGGCATTCACTATAGGTACCAATGAATTGCTGGAAGTAATTTAAATCAGGAACACCAAAGTTTTCTCGGGGATATCTTCCTTGTAAACCTTTACGTGTAACTCCATATTTCCAAACTTCTCCCACATTTAAATATATCGTTTTTTGCTCATTAGTACAAGAGTAACATGGATATAAACCACTTCTTTGGGCTACTAGCACATACTGTTCAGCATTATCTATCTCTTCTAGCTCCTTATTCAGCTTTGTCTGTCTATTCGGAGAAAGTGTAATATTACCATCCTTATCCTTTTCTAAACCCAGAGGGATGATTTTATGAGCCATAAAAAAGAAGGCTACAACAATGCCTCCTCCAAGTATTATATACCAGGTTCTTTTCTTGTGTGTAGTATTTTGTGTGGAATAGTTTGATTTATTCTTTACCATTTTGCCGCGTTAGGAAGTGACTGGTAAAGATAATTAGAGGTTTTATAGGATTAAAAATCAGCTAAAACATTAATCTGTTCCGTCAATAATTTCTTTTACTATTTTAATGTAGTGATGGCTATTTTCCTATTCTCTATTTTTGATTTCCACTTTCCGCCTTTTGATTTCTCCTTTTCTTATAAGCTTTCGCTCCCCAAAACAGCAAACCAATAAATAAAATCAGTCCACCAAATAAGTATAGATAATTCAGGCTACCTGCTTTGCCATAAACGGCGGTATAAGCTATGAGTATCAGAAAAAGGGTGGGGAGTTCATTTAGCAAGCGATATTGCCAGGAAGAAAAAGGGCGTTCTCCTGCTTCCATACGGAGAATGAGGCGCTTGCTCCATAGATGATATACAGTAAGTAGCACCAAGAGTAATAATTTGAAGTGCATCCAGCCAGGAGTACCCATTGATAGATAATTAGGAACGCTTGGTGAATAAAGCCCCAAACCGAGCATGATAAGCCCGGCTGTCCAGGTGATCATCATGGCCGGATTGCAAATAATTCGGTATACCCGCCATTCCATTAGGTTATATTGGCGTTTTAAAATCTCATCTTCAGGTGCTGGCCTATCATGGGCTTCTTCATGGTATACAAACATACGAACCAGGTAGAAGAGGCCTGCAAACCAGGCAACAAAACCTATTACGTGCAATGCTTTAAGAAAGAATAAGGCTTGTATCATCTTTTATGCAATTAACTCTGAGCAATAATACAGGTTTTTATGTTGTAAACCAGCAGTAAACTTTGTTTCTTTCGAAGTGTAATTATATCGATACATGATCATTTTTTCATTAGTAATAAGATTTGCAAATGGATTTTAAAACTAATGTTCTGGAAAAGAGCTATGAAAAACCTGTCGTAGTTGATTTTTGGGCGCCCTGGTGTGGCCCTTGCCGAATGTTGGGGCCTACTATTGAAAAGTTAGCAGAAGAGCAGGCTAAAAAGTGGGATTTGGTAAAGCTAAATACAGAGGAAGAACAAGAGCTGGCTGCGCAATATGGCATCAGTAGTATTCCCAATGTAAAAATGTTTCATAAAGGGGAGGTGATTGCAGAATTTGCTGGTGCGCTTTCGCGAACAATGATTATAGAATGGTTGGAAGAACATTTGCCAGATGAGCGTAAAGAGGGGTTAGCAACTTTATTGGAAAATTTGGAGAGTGAAGAGAGTGTAAGCTTACTGGAAAACTTTGTTGTTGAGCATCCCGATGTGAAAGAGGCTCGATTGGCATTGGCTAAAATTGTTGTATATGAAGAAGCTGATAAAGCAATAGAATTAGTAGCTCCCATTCGGATAGGGGATAAATTAGAGGGAGAAGCTACAAACATTAGGACAATTGCTGAATTGCTGAATTTCCGGCCTGAAAATGAACAGGGAGTGGCGGCATTACTTAGCCATGCACAAAAAGCACTTAAAAACAAAAAGGAAGAAATAGCGATTCAATATATTATAGAAGCTGCAACTTTAGATAAAGCATATTCGAATGACCTGCCACGCCGAATAGCGATTGCTTTATTTAATACGATGGGGCCTCAACACCCACTTACCAAGAATTATCGATGGAAATTTGATATGGTTTTGTATTAAATTATAGGATTAAATAGATAAAAGTGACTAAGTATATGATTTTATCGTCTTAAAAATGTTAAATTTATTAACATTTCAAAATTGATAAAGTATGAACAAACTAGTCGCTGAATTTATCGGCACCTTCTGGTTAGTATTAGGAGGGTGCGGAAGTGCTGTATTAGCAGCAGCTTATCCAGAATTAGGCATTGGCTTTGTTGGTGTGTCAATAGCCTTCGGATTAACGGTATTAAGTATGGCTTATGCGATAGGGCATATATCTGGTTGCCACCTTAACCCAGCAGTATCTATTGGGTTATGGATGGGTAATCGTTTTGATCGAAAGGACCTGTTTCCTTACATTGCAGCACAGGTATTAGGAGCTGTAGCTGGTGCAGGAGTTTTGTATTTAATAGCTAGTGGCAAACCAGGCTTTGAAGCAGGAGGCTTTGCTGCTAATGGTTATGGAGCGCATTCACCGGGAGGATATAGTATGTTATCTGCTTTGATTACAGAAGTTGTGATGACCTTTATGTTCTTGATCATTATACTAGGGAGTACTCACTCAAAAGCTCCTAAAGGCCTTGCTGGTTTGGCAATTGGCCTAGGACTAACGCTCATTCATTTGATCAGTATTCCTGTTACTAATACATCGGTCAATCCTGCACGTAGTACGAGTCAGGCGTTGTTTGCAGGGGATTGGGCGCTAGGACAGTTGTGGTTGTTTTGGGTAGCGCCTATCGTGGGTGCTATATTAGCGGGTATTGTTTATAAATGGATGTCACCAGAAAAAGAATAAGAGTTTAGAACGATACAAATGGCTATCCAATTTTTGGATAGCCATTTGTATCTAATATGGGCATTTATTCCAATGCTAGTGTTATCGCTTTTGGATATTTTACTTCGTATCCGAAACTTAATTCTTTTCGTTTTCCCGGTTTTAGGGAAAACTCCCAACGGAGCTTACCCCGTGATTCATCTACATCAGCACCTTTACTTTGTAGTAATTCTACTTCTATTTGTTCGTTTGTAGAAACAGGATATTGGTCCTCTATTACAATATCAATTTCCTGGCGCTTATTGTTTCGTATTTCTATATCCCAGGCAATAGTTTTCATTTGCTTATTACCAATGAACTGCCTTTCAGAGTATTTCTTTCCTTTTTTACGTGTAATACTAATACTTTCATCTTTTCCTAAAGAAAAGCTCATCGTATCAGTAGCTACATTGGGATTGATAGCACTTTGTCCTAAATAAGTACCATTAAAATACAAATTGGCGGTGCCTGGTAATAGACGATAATTTTCCCAATCACTAATTTTTGCCGTAAGGTAGGCATAGGGATTAAGCTTTGGGGCTGCATAGTATTCATAATCTGCTGGAAGATCGTATTTGCCAATTTGTACAACATAATCTTTCCCTTTAGAAGGGATATCATAACGTGCTTTTATTTCAAATTGAAAACTGATTACCTGATCAATGGCTTGTACGACTGGAGGGGCTGCATAGCTAGTCACGGCTACTTCTTCCAATACTTCTTTTTTAGGTAATTCCATTCTGTTGTCGCTTTCATCATCGGCGTAAATATTTTGTGGAGTGTATATATTTAACCACCAGGGATTCATCACGGGAGGTAAGCTGAATGATGTAGGATTTCCAGTAGAAAGGGTTAAGAATGCATTATCCCAATCTTCTCCACTTTGTTGTTGCACCTTAGCTTTATATGCCAGGCTAACGGGCTGCGAAGTATTGGTAACCTTTACATCATATAAAGGAGTCCAGGAAGCCCGGCTTACCTGATAACTTAATTCAAAGTTACTGTTGATAACCCGGGGAGCATCTATCGTAACGAGTACTTCATTAATGGTTTCCCGTTTGCTCTGGGTTTTTAGTTTTTTTATTTCAGATGTTATTTTCTGAATGGTATCTTGTAGTACCGCAATTTGTTGAGTAATCCCCAATTTTTCCAGTTTTACATTTCGCAAACGATCGCGGTATAAATCAGCAGCATCTTTCAAATGATTGATAGAGAAACTATCTTTATTATTACGGATCATTGGGCCTGCCATCAGAATTATATTTTCTTCATCCTGAGCCACTGATAATAGCGTCTGTTCTCGTTGTAAGTCAAGATTGAATCTTTTTTTATCCTGCTCCAATTGATGAATCGCTTTATTAGGTGGCGGCGGCGTGAGATAATTCACCTGATGCTGAATAGAAAGAATAGTAAAATCTCCATCTGCTGAGAATTGTACACTTTGAGGGTTAATCGTATTCGGTAATCCGGTAAAAGTTAATACCGATCGGCCAGAAGAAATATTTACGCTGCCAGAACGCATTACCACAGCTCCTTGTCTATATACTGTTACATGCTCAATTTTAGAGGGGACTGTTTTGTTTGCGTAAGCATAATTTGTAGATAACAATAATACCAGGCAAGCTGCTAGTTTGAAAAAGGTTTTCATAGGAATTTTTTCTCCTATGATGCTTACAATTCGGATTTTACATAAGGAGAAAAAAAAATGCCCTGCCAATTAATTAGGAAGGGCCATTTTTAAGAAGTGAATCTTGTCGGGAGTTAACTCACAAAAGCTTTTGTGTAGAAGACAGGAAGTAACATAAAAAGGTTGCTTCTAAAAAGAAAAATCGAACTATTTAATAGAGATATAATCAACAGCATCCAAATCCCAGTCAATAACCAGGCCTTTTGCCAGTTCTTTTGCTCTTTTTTTACCATACATTATCTCGGTAAGGTACAAGGCTGCTTCAAAAGATTTCGCACCACCTGCGGAGGTAATAAATTTTCCATCATGTACAAAAAGGACACTATCTCTGACATCTAGCTGAGGAAACATATCACGCATAGCAGGGATGTCTGATGGAAAAGTAGTACATGCTACCTTGTCGAGTAATCCAGCTTTTGCTAAAACAAATGCACCATCGCAGTGAGAGGTAACATATTGTGCTTCTTCAGCAGCTTCTTTCACAAATGAAAGCATAACCTCGTCTTCAAGATCTGTATCTAGGTGATGCTCGGCACTTGGAATGATTAGTATATCTATGCGGGGTATACTATCTGTGAGGTAGTTGAAATCAGGTAATAGGCGTAAGCCCTCAAATGTAATAATAGCTTGATGCGTATTAGCTACCGTAAAGACATTCATGGGGCGGATACTATCCCGGAAGACGGTGTGATGGAAAATATCGTAGGGTGCTGTAAGTTCTGTATTGTAAACACCATCCATAATCAAAAAGCATGCATTAAGGCGGGTCTCATCATACTGAGCAGGAAAAATTCCTTGTTCTATTTGCTCCGTTTCAGGATTGCAAGAGAAGCTTATACCTGAAATGATTAAAAATAGAAAGAAATGACAAATGTCATCTTTCCAATGATTTTTATCATTTTGGCCTGATATGGAAGAATTTATCTTTGGCATGAATCGAACGAAATACCATACATTACTGACAAGCGGATAAAATTTAGTGTTATCGGTTTTTAAGTTAGCCCTTCCTCGGAAGGGCTGTGCTTTTTTAAGACACATCATTTTCTCTAGATTGAAGTTTTCTAATCAGCAGTGTATTGTTTTATACGCGCTCAATATCCTAATAAGCTCAATATAAGGCCTTTCGAATACTTTTGTATGAGTACCGAACTTTGGATTGTGATCCTGGCTTTTAGGTTGATTGTTAATTGTTGATTAAATAATGAAAAAATATATACATGGTATGTTGTTTTTTCTGAAAAAAATTATCTTTGTTTTAACTTTTAAAAAATGATTTTACTTAGAGCTGTTTTGATGACGCGCTTACATGCCAAATTTGATTCTTAGAAAATGTATTAGTTGCTGTCAAGGTAGTCGCTATTCTTCTTAATTGTGCGAGGAATAGTAGAATTGCTATTGGAAATAAGAAAGTTATATGCCTTATATGCGCTCCCCCCCCTCATTAGGCATAAGTCTATAAATTATTGAAAAATATATTAGAGCTTGTTTGGGATTTGTTCTTTGAGTCGAAAATAGATCATTTTTTGTTTAGACAAGGCTCATTTTGAGCTGCATACAGGGAATGTACATAGCGAAAAATAGCTGATGTATAAATAAAAAAGGAACATTTGTAGACCAATTAATAATTTCCAAACAAGCTCTTATACACTTCTTAATCAATCAAATGTAAAAAACATGAAGAATTACTCTTTTGTTACTGCTTTTTTTATCTGTTTAGTATTGCCATTATTTATGGCTGCTCAATCGACAGCTAAACAACAGGAGAATAAGCCAGTAGTCGCTTTCTCAGAAATGGATTTTAATAACTTTAATCTTAACTCTTTAAACCCAGAAACACCGAAGAATGTACCTAAGGAAATATCACGTAGTACGGGAGATGCTACTATCTCGTTTCCTGTCGCTGAAGGATGCGAAATTTTAGATGTTACAGATTTTGAAGGAATACCTCCTTTCGCAGTGCTTGGCTGCTCCAATACAGTAGATGCGAGTACAGACAATGTCTGCTTTAGTCCTGGTGATTTACCAGTAGGTGTATCTTTTTCAGCAAGTAATGGCGAATTAGTACGATTAGGTGAAGGTATAGGTGTCACAGCAACTTTTACTCCGGATTTATTTGCAGCTGACTTGTACATTGATTTTTCTATACCAGTCGACTATGTAGAATTTGATATTCAATCTTTAGGAGATGAAATGGTTGCCGTTCATGTTTATGATGGCGATGGTGTCTTAGATTGTAGTCAGGATATTACAATAGGAACGACACAACAAAAAATGGTTATTTCATCTGTTGCTTTAATCAGTCGAATAGAAATCATTGATATTACTTCTAGTGCAACTCAAATCATAGATAATTTCCGTTTTGGTTTTGATCCAGATTGTATTCCTCCTGTACCTGTATGTTTGGATGCAATTGTTGCATTTAATGGTGAAAATGAATTGACAGTATTCATTGACGAGCTGTATGATGCAGCTAGCTCTACGGATAATAGTGGAGTTGTTAACTTGGATGAACCTACTACTGATCAGCTTGTCACCTGCGATCAAATAGGAGAAGTAATTACAGTGCCTGTAATGGTTTCTGATCCGTCTGGTAATACTGCTTCCTGCAATGCTACCATCACTGTCATATCTGCTTGGTCTGGTAGTGATATTGGAAATGTTACGATGGGCAATGATTATGAATTGGAGCTTTGTAATGGAGAAGATGAAATAAGTGTAACTGGTTCTGGCAATAATGCAACTAGCTTTACTACGGATAATGTTGCTTTTGCCCATCAAACGCTTTGTGGCGATGGTTCAATCACCGCCAAGGTAGAGAATGTTACTCCTAATGGTTATGGAGGCTTAATGATTAGAGAAACTACTGATGCTGGTAGCAAACAAGCTTCAATATTTTCTAACTTAACCAATATTTTACGTCATGAAGTACGTAATATCGCGAATGGAGCAAAACAAGTAAATAGTTTCTATAAGCCTGCACCTTATTGGTTGCGTCTAGATCGCCAGGGTGATTGGGTATTTGCTTATTATAGTACTACTGGTGTTACTTTCCAGTATGTTCATGCGGTTTATTTACCAATGCAGCAGTGTGTGGAAATAGGATTAGCAAGTTTTACCCATTTACCATATGGACAGACGGAAGCGACATTTAGTAATGTAGAAACTACAGGAGACAGTGGAGTATTCTCGGCAGATAATGGACAGGATGAAATGACTAAACTATTGAAAAAGAAAGAACACAATAATTTCAAATTGGTAGAATTTGAAAACACTAATTCAGAGTTAGCACTTTATCCAAATCCAACAACTGGCCTCTTTACGCTAGAATTGGAAGCACCGGTACAGAAAACGGCTATCGCAAAAATTATTGACTCTTACGGAAAAGAAATAGAACGCCAGGAGTTACAGCCAGGTGTATATCGTCAGGAGTGGAATACGGCTGGATGGCCTGCTGGGACTTACTTGTTGCACTTATACATAGATGGAGAGCAGCCCATTATGAAATCTTTTGTTGTAGTGAAATAAAGATTTTACGATAAAGAATTCTTAGGAGTTCGATTTTAAGCCCGTAGCATTCATTTGTTACGGGCTTAACTTTTTAGTTATGCATGCATATTCTTCAGCCCGTCAGCATCTAGAATACGTATTGCTCCATCTTTTATTTCTATATAACCATCCTCTTTAAATTCGGTAAGCATTCTGATCACACTTTCTTTTGCCGTACCAACAATACGAGCAAGGTCATCCCGTAAAATGCTAATATTACCATCCTCTTGCTTTTGGCTGAGCAGTAAAACGGCATCTGCTACTCTTCGGCGTACAGAGTTATAAGCAAGGTTCAGTAGTTGGTCTTCTTTTTCTACGACATTATCAGCTAGCATCTTGATGAGCTGGGAAGCAACATCTTTGTTGGCATGCAGCAATTTGGAGAAATCCTCTTTGGGGATTAGGCTTAACTCCGTATCTTCCATAGCGGCAGCAGATTCAGAGTATTTGTCGTCCTTTATAAGGTCGATATACCCAAAGAAATCTCCTTCCTTGCAGATAGAGATGATGTATTCCTTGCCATCTTCGTTTGTCTTGAAAACCTTAACTTTTCCACCTTTTACAAAGTAGAGGTAGCGAGGATAATCATCTTCTTCAAATACTAAATCTCTGCGACGATAATGCTTTGTTTTTCGATCATCAGAAAGCTTGCGTAATTCTTCATACCCTCTAACTTCATTGATGAATGCACTAAGCCCTTGTTCCGTTTTGTCAAACTGCTTGCGTAAGCGCTCGCTTTTTTTAAGCCTGGTTTCTATGACTGCAAGCAATTCATCTTTGTAAAACGGCTTGGTAATATAATCATCAGCCCCAAGATTCATACCACGGCGAAAGTCTGTTTTTTCTGCTTTTGCTGTAAGAAAAATAAAGGGAACATTAGAGGTACTACTTTTTTTACTTAGAATATTCAGCACTCCAAATCCATCAAGATGCGGCATCATAACATCACAAAGAATAAGATCGGGCGGGTTCCTAAGCGCTTTTTCTACACCAATTTTTCCATCTTCAGCAGTATCAATCTCGTAGCCATATAATTCCAGGATTTCTTCCAAATTTTCTCTTACTTCCTCATTATCTTCAATTACAAGTATTTTTCTCATTGTCTTATTGGACTTTTAGCTAAATTCTAAACTTGTGCAATACAAATATAGAGTAAAGGATGCAATTTATGGTGTAGGCTCCTCTTTTTCATATTTATTTGATATTGAAATAGGCTCTTCAACTGAACAACCCCTGGAAAGAGTATTCACTAAAATGATCAAACTTATAGATATGGGTGACAAAAATCACCGTAAGGCTTTCTAAATACTTCGATTTTGCAAGAAATTAGATAAAAGAGCAAGCTGTATGGTAAGTGAAAAGGGAAAAAAGCCTCAGGAGACTGGCGGCCAGGGCAACCATGCGCTCTCAATCTCCAAGGTTGAGCTGCTAGGAATAGGGTCTGCCAGGTATCAACAGCTGAAGCAGAACCTTACAGCAGCACTAAAAATATTAAATGTTGATACATCTATCTCAGAAATTACCGATATTGATGAATTGATGAGCTATGATGTAGGTGGTATCCCAGCCGTATTAGTAGATAACAGAGTGATCTTTCAGCGAGTGGTACCATCAGTAGAAGATATTACGGATGTTCTTCGAGCATTGATGCAGGCAGACCCCAGCAGTCGCGAGCGCATCATGCAACAGGCGGCTCTGGCAGAGATTAACCGAAAAGCTAGTGTCATGAAAAAAATTCTGGTACCTACAGATTTTTCCCATTGTTCAATGAATGCCCTTGGCTACGCAGTTGACATCGCCAATCAATTCGGCTGTAAGATTACGTTACTGCATACCTATAAAATGTATAGTACTTCCGGTATGTTTGTGTCTGTAGAAAAGTATATGGAAAAAGATGCAGCGGAAAATCTCTTGCAATTAATCAACAAAATAGAACCTAAATTAAGAAATGGTGCTTCTATTGAGAGCAGGCTGGTACAAGGAGATGCTATTCCAATAATAGCTGATCTTGCAGATAAATACCGTTACGATCTTGTCATCATGGGGACAAAAGGGGCAAATGGATTAAAGGAGGTTTTTATGGGGAGTATCACCAATGGAGTGATCAATGCAGCCGATACTCCAGTATTAGCTGTACCTGAAGAGTTCGACTATCAACCCATTGACCGGATTGTTTTTGCAGTAGATGATAATATGATTTCTCATCCTGGTGTAACTACCGCTTTAGTAAAATTGGTAAAAGGATTTGGAGCCAAACTGGATATTTTTCACCAGTCTTCAAAAATGGCATCAGATGGTGTTGATCCAAGTATAGACATGTATCTGGATGGTATCACCCCTTCTTTTCATTACGAATTAAATAATGAAAACCTAATAGAGAGTCTCTATAAGTTTGTGGATGAATACAGTGCTGGCCTATTGTGTATGGTAAGGCGAAAGCGTGGTTTTATAGAACAGGTTTTTCATACAAGTGCTACTGCCAAAACAGTTTATCATGCACCTGTGCCTTTGCTGATTTTGAAAGATAAAGCAAACTAATTTATTCTCTTCTCAATACAGCAAACTGTCTTACCACGATAGGATAGGAGCTGACTTCAGGAATAGCTTCTTCTTCAAAAACAGTATCACCTGTAGTGCGTAGGGGGTCCATGTTTCCAGAAATGATTTCGTAGTGCAATTCGTTATCAATCATTTCCACTGTACTCAATAACATACTACCCATTACATCAAATCGGCTATATAGCTTACCTGAAATAAGAATGGCATCCAGGATAATTCCATTTTGTTCATCAATAGTATACCAACCACGATCAGGATCTTCCGTTTTTAATATATAAGCTCTTAAACCATCTTCCTTATCTTCTCCATATATAATATTCCAGCTATATTGATTGCTATCTAGTGGTAGAATATGCAGCTCCATTGGAATCTCTTGTTCTTTTCCCTTAGGAGAAAAAATTTCTAAACGGCCAGTCCAGTTACCTTCCCAATTTGCAGGAAAAGTAAGAGCTTCTTCCTGGCTAAATCCACTTAAAGTAATCGATGATATTAGACAGATGGTATAAAAAAATCGCATTCCTTATTAGCTTTTGCGCCAAAGATAGATATTTATAGGGGAGAAGTTGAATGTACGGTGTATGATGTACGGTGTATGATGTACGGTGTATGATGTACGGTGAGTGATGTACGGTGGTAGAACCGAAATTTGAAACTAGTCATGAAGGCGAAACAAAGTGTGGTCCTTCAAAATCGGAAATCGAAGCGAAACCCAAAATCCGAAACCCTATTACATATGAATAATCAATTTTACCTTTTACTCATTCTTTCTCTATTCTATTGTTCCGTAATCAATGCGCAGGCAGATTATTTTCAACAAGAAGTAAACTATGAAATTGAAGTTTTACTGGATGATACAGAGCATGAGTTGCACGGTAATATTCAGATAGAATATCATAATAATGCGCCCAATAATTTGGATACCTTATACTTTCATTTGTGGCCCAATGCTTATCGAAGCAATTTAACGGCTTTTGCCAAACAGATGGAAAGAAGGGGAGAGGGTGCGTTTCTATTTGCGGAAGCGGAAGATAAAGGATGGATAGATAGCATTGATTTTAAAGTGAATAATGAAGAGGTCAAGTGGCAACTACATCACGAACATCCGGATATAGCCATCCTCTTGCTTTCTCAACCAATTAATGTCGGTGACAAAGCTATTATTAGCACACCATTTCATGTGAAACTACCTTATTGTTTCTCCCGTCTGGGACATGTGGATCAGTCATATCAGATTACACAGTGGTTTCCTAAACCTGCGGTTTATGATCAAAATGGCTGGCACCCAATGCCTTATTTGGATATGGGAGAATTCTATTCAGAATTTGGCTCTTTTGATGTATCGATTACCTTGCCCCAAAATTACCTGGTAGCAGCAACGGGTATATTGCAAAATGAAGAAGAATTAAACTGGTTAATGGAGAATGAGTCAAAGACAATAGCACACTTGGATGGACTGAAGAGTGGCGCGCTGCCTAATTTAGAATTTCCATCTTCCAGCCAAGAGATGAAAACCATTCGCTATAAGGCCGAGCAGGTACATGACTTTGCATGGTTTGCTGATAAACGATTTATGGTATTAAAAGATCAGGTGGAATTAGGGGAAGGACAAATAGTCGATTGCTGGGCATTTTTTACTGAGCAAGAGCAAGAGTTATGGAAAGATGCTCCGGCATATATCAAACGTACTTTGGTGTTCTATTCTGATCTGGTGGGAAGGTATCCATACCCGCAGGCAACGGCAGTGCAAACAGCTTTGGGAGCAGGAGGTGGAATGGAGTATCCCATGGTGACCAATTGTGGTTTGGTACGCAATGCACAATCACTAGACGAACTCATTGCCCATGAAGTAGGACACAACTGGTTTTATGGCATCCTTGGTTCCAATGAACGAGATCATCCCTGGATGGATGAAGGGCTCAACAGTTATTACGATCACCGATACAGTTCTTCTTATTATAATGGTCCTGATTTATCTATAGTACCAGGTTTTCTTTTTAATGGATCAGCCATTCATCCTTATCGATTGGCTTATTTATATCAGGCACGCCGACATCTGGATCAGGCACCCGACACTCACTCTGATGAAATGGGGGAAATTAATTATTTCCTGGGAGCCTATGAAAAGCCAGCAGAGATATTGCAATACCTGGAGGCTTATCTAGGTACCGAACAATATGATCGTGCCATGCAGGCATATTACCAGCAATGGAAATTTAAACATCCTCAACCCAATGACTTTAGAAAAAGCCTTGAAGCTACTTTAGGGCAGCCATTAGACTGGTTGTTTGAAGAGTTGTTATACAGCGATGCTAAACAAAATTATGGGATCAGGGATGTCATGCTAACCACTTCTGATGTGAAAATAAGAGTGGCAAATAAAGGCAATGTCTCAGGCCCTTTTGCCTTGTCTGCTATGCTAGGAGATTCTGTAATACAAGAAAAATGGTATGAGGGTTTTGAAGGAGAAAAGGTATTAGATTTTCCCTCTGGGGAATATACCGAGATCATATTAGACAGAGAAAGCTATACGTTCGATATTCGCCGACAGGATAATCAGTATAAATTAGAAGGGGCTTTTCCTAAAATGCAGCCTCCACGCATTAGTTTTTTCACAGCAGTAGAGGATGATACCCGCGCAAACTTGTATTGGATGCCGCTGGCAGCTTGGAATAATTACGACAAATTTATGCCTGGCCTGCTTTTTTATAATACCAGCATACCAGAGCAGCGCCTGGAGTGGAGAGTTGCACCTTTATTCGGACTGGGGAGTAAAAGTTTGACTGGCCTGGGGGATTTACACTATAATATTTATCCGAAAAATCCAGGTGTTCGGAAAGTGACCCTGGGATTAAATGGTAGAAGTTTTCATTATCGTTTATATGAAGCGGAAGATGAATTGCTGCGCTACAATCGATGGCAGCCTTATTTAGATATCCATTTTGGAGTAGATCAGCCTCGTAATTTGTTTCGCAAACTCAGTTTCAGAAATATCTGGATACAGGAGGAGCAATTAAAATTTACTTCAGATGGAGCGTATCTAGGCACTGATTTTACGGATAACCACATACAAGAATTGCGTTATACATCTGCCCGCAGGCAAAGTGTGAACGGTAGTAGCTTATCGATTGCTTTAGAACATCAATCTTACAAAGCTTTTGACGAGGATAAAAGCTATGTGAAAATGTCAGCCTTCTGGGTTCGCGATTTTCATTATGGCGAGCGTAGTGCATTACAAGTTCGCTTTTTTGCAGGTGCTTTCCTCTATAATACGGAACGTGATGCCGGATATATAGCCCCAGGTGCGTTTAATCTTATCTCACAAGGGTATAATGATTATAGATATGATGATCTATACCTGGGACGTACTGAAAATAATGGTTTGTGGTCTCAACAAATTAGCATTAGAGATGGTGCATTTAAAACTCCTATTGGTTCTGGTTTTAATTTAGGCCGTAGCAACAACTATGTACTTGCACTTAATCTGAAGGCAGGGCTTCCGCCAAAAGTATTACCCTGGTTACCTGTTAAACCATATTTGGATATCGCCTACTTTGATAATGCAATGCCTACTGGAAATAATGCTTCTTTCCAGGATCAGTTGCTATGGAACGGAGGATTAATGATAGAGGCTTTTAATGGCGCATTTTCTATTTATTTCCCCATTATTAATTCTGATAACTTAGGAGATCGATTGGCAGAGAGAGGTAATTATGTAAAACGCATAGGTTTTCAGTTGAATTTGCAAGAATTGAACCCTTGGAGTATTGTAGATGGATTAAGTTTCTAAAAGTATGTTTAAAATCCATTCTATATATTTATATATAAAATCCGATTGTTATGAAAGTATACCTTACGAGCACCCTATTCTTATTTTTTAGCTTGATAATGGGCTATAGCCAGAGCGACCCTTTATGGATGCGCTATCCAGCTATTTCTCCAGACGGACAAAATATCGTTTTTGCCTATAAAGGAGATTTGTATAAAGTACCCAGTCAGGGAGGCCTAGCTTATCCCATCACTCTACACGAGGCTTATGAGCGCAATCCTGTTTGGTCACCTGATGGACAAAATATCGCTTTTGCGTCTAATCGATATGGCAACTTTGATGTGTTTACAATGCCCGCTAATGGAGGAGCCGACCAAAGATTGACCTATCATTCTGCTGGTGATTATCCATCAACATTTACGGCAGATGGTACTGGCGTTTTATTTACATCTTCTCGTTTAGACCAGGCATCTAATCAGCAGTTCCCTTCTAGTGTATTACCTGAATTATATCAGATCAGTACCAAAGGAGGAATGCCAAAACAACTGATTACAACGCCCGCCATGTCTACACAGGTGAGTAAGGATGGAAAACATCTTTTGTATCATGACAGAAAAGGATATGAAGATGCATTTCGTAAACATCATACTTCATCTGTTACCCGTGATATTTGGATGTATGATCAGGAAACAGGAGCCTATCAGCAACTTTCTAGTTTTGAGGGAGAGGATCGCAATCCTGTATTTGCACCAGATGAAAAAGGTATGTACTTCCTGAGCGAAGCTGGCAATGGTGTTTTTAATGTTTATTACCAGGCTTTTGAAGGTAATCAAAAGAAGCGTCAGTTGACCAATTTCGATACACACCCTGTAAGGTATTTGAGCATTAGCAACGATGGCCTGATGTGTTTTTCTCAGCATGGAGAATTGTACACTATGAAAGATGGGCAAGCACCTAAAAAAGTGGCGGTTAATGTAGGGACAGGAGCTCGTTATAATGAGTCGGTGCTACATAAAGTAAATAAAGCAAGTGAACTAGAATTGTCGCCTAATGGAAAAGAAATTGCTTTCATTCATAGAGGAGAAGTGTTTGTAAGTTCAGTTGCAGGAGGAACCACCCGACAAATTACCAATACACCTGAGCAGGAACGTTCGGTAAGCTTTAGTCCCGATGGCCGATCTTTATTATATGCAAGCGAGCGCGATGGTAGTTGGGATGTATATCAATCTAGCATAAAAAGAGAAGAAGAAAAGTATTTTTTTAATGCAACCCTGATTAAAGAAGAAGCGGTCGTCAATACGGATAAAGATGAATTTCAGCCAGCATACTCACCGGATGGAAAGGAAGTAGCCTATTTGGAGGAACGGACAGAGCTAAGAGTTCATAATCTGGAAAGTAAAGCTTCGCGCACTATTCTGGCTGCCGATAAAAACTATTCCTACTCTGATGGAGATCAGCATTATGAATGGTCGCCAGATGGTAAGTGGTTTTTGGTCGAGTATATGTTGCCCAAACAATGGCGTTCACAGGCTGGCCTGGTCAGTGCATCAGGAAACGAAGAGGTCATCAATTTAAGCAAGAGTGGTTATGGAGCTTTTGCACCCAGATGGATGATGGATGGAGAAATGATGTTGTGGTTTTCTAATCGGGACGGACAAAAAAATCACGGCGGCTGGGGCGGCGAAGTAGATGCCTATGCTTTGTTTTTTACGCAGGATGCTTATGATAAATACCGTTTGAATGAAGAAGATTATAATCTGCTAAAAGAACAGGAGAAAGAAGCTAAAAAAGAGAATGAAAAGGATGAAAAAAAGGAGGATGAAAAAGAGGGCAAAAAGGAAATAAAACCTATCCAGTTGGAATTGGATGGAATTGATGACCGGAAGTCCAGATTGACCATTCACTCTTCACAAATGGCAGGTGCATATGTGGATAAAAAAGGAGAAAACCTTTATTATCTCTCCAAATTTGAGAAAGGTTTCGACCTTTGGAAAACAGACTTAAAAACACGAGAAACCAAAATCTTAACCAAACTAAATAGTAGCTCTGCCGGATGGCTTGTTCCCGACAAGGAAGAGAAGCACTTATTTCTACTTGCGGGCGGTAAAGTAAAAAAAGTAGAACTCTCTTCTGGCAAAGCAAAAGGAATCGGCATTAATGGAGAAATGCAGCTCAAGAAAGCAAAAGAACGCGAATATATGTTCGAACATATTTGGCGACAGGTAGATAAGAAATTCTATGTGACTGATCTCCATGAGGTGGATTGGCCCGCATTAAAAGCAGAATATGCTCGTTTCTTGCCTCATATTAATAATGATAATGATTTTGCAGACATGCTAAGTGAGATGTTAGGAGAATTAAATGCTTCACATACCGGAGCTTTTAATATATCTAATAATGAAAAAGGTGATAAAACGGCAGCACTTGGCCTTTTCTATGACTGGGACTATGAAGGTGATGGACTAAAAATTGCTGAAGTAATAGACAAGGGGCCTCTTGTAAATAAAGATAGCAAACTCGAAGCCGGCCATATTCTTGAAAAAATTGATGGGCGAGCTGTAGGTAAAGACCGCAACCTATATGAATTGCTCAATCGAAAAGTTGATAAAAACACTTTATTATCTTTTTACGATCCTGCTACGGGCAATCGTTGGGAAGAAACAGTCAAACCTATCAGTTTGGGTAAGGAAGGTGAATTGCGCTATCAGCGTTGGGTGAAGAACTGTAGAGAAATGGTAGACAAACTTTCTGACGGTAAAGTAGGCTATGTGCATGTACGAGGTATGAATGATAAAAGCTACCGTACTGTTTACGATGAGGTATTGGGTAGACATGGTAATAAAGAAGCACTGATTGTAGATACTCGCTTTAATGGAGGTGGCTGGCTGCATGATGATTTAGCTACTTTCCTTAGTGGTACACCTTATGTATCTATGAAGCCACGTGGACAAGATTTAGGTTCTGAACCAATGAATAAATGGAGCAAACCATCCGTAGTAGTAATGAGTGAAAGTAATTACTCTGATGCACATATGTTCCCTTATGCCTATAAAGCATTGGGTATTGGTAAGCTGGTGGGTATGCCTGTGCCGGGTACTGCAACAGCAGTATGGTGGGAAAAACTCCATACAGGAAATATTGTTTTTGGTATTCCACAAGTAGGGGTTGTTACCAACGATGGTGAATATCTGGAAAATAATCAGTTGGAACCAGACATCAAGGTGCCTAATGAACCAGGCAAAGTATCAAAAGGTCAGGATCAACAACTGGAAGCAGCCGTACAGGAATTGTTGCGCCAATTGAAGGCTGTATATAAACCATAAAAGACAGGGGAGATGTCGTTTTGTATCAGTAATGATGGTGTGTGTCCCCAATTACACAAATTTGGATATTGCCCGGTCATGCTCTGCCCATGGCGGCAGGCTCTCTTGAGAGAGGATTTCGTGTGATTAGTGTAATTCGTGGACCATACTCTATTCCTATGGGCTTTAAATGATTAGGTCCACAAATTCCTCGAATTGCACTGATTATAATGATAGGTGTACTGTGTCATTAGGACAATTTGGATATTATGCGGTCATGCTCTGCCCATGGCGGCAGGCAGCCTCGAGAGAGAATTTTGTGTGATTAGTGTAATTCGTGGACCATACTCCATCCCTATGGGATTTAAGTGATTAGGTCCACAAATTCCTCGAATTGCACTAATTATAATCGTATGTGTACTGTGTCAATAGGACAATTTGGATATTATGCGGTCATGCTCTGCCCATGGCGGCAGGCAATCTTGAGAGAGGATTTCGTGTGATT
>JAKSDI010000180.1 GCA_022360175.1 Chitinophagales bacterium | reverse complement strand
TACACTTATTTCACGAATTTTAGAGGCCTTCGTGCAATCTGAGAAATTCGTGGATACCACCTCTAACATCCAAGCTTTACTTAGTGCTATTACTATTCATCATTTCACCAAATTCAGCTTAATCGCTTTCACCAGATCACTGCTCTCCAACACCAAAAAGTAATTGCCTGCTGCTTCTTTAGACAAATCTATAGTCAAATCAGAATGAGCCAGCTTTTCAGAATGGATAATATTTCCCATCACATCAACAACTTTTAGTTCTGTCTCTAACCGTGGCTCCTCTCTTAAGTCAATATTAAAAATACCAGAGGATGGATTGGGATAAACCGATACCTTCTCAAACAGATTCATCTGAGCTGAAAAGGTAGAAGATACTTGCTCAAATACTACCCGGCGAATGCGATTGGGCGTATCAGATACATACATCGTATCCTGTGAATGGGTAAAGCCAATCCCGATAGGACTATTAAAGGTGGCAGATTCAACAGGCCCATCTACACCACCAGCAACTCCGGTGCCCGCAAATGTAGACCATTCGCCATTTAAATCCATCCGGATTATTTTATTACTTCCCAATCCCCCCATGTATAGGTATCCGTCACGATATTCCATATTGCCAATACCCTGATTGATTGTGGCAAGGATTTCCAATTCGGCAGTCTCCGTATTTAGTTTGAATATCCTTCCACTTCCCATATTGGCAACATACAACCAGCCTTCATCATCAAAGGCAATGCCTTGAAGGTTGGCAAACAAATTACTGAATTTAAATACCTCGAATGTCCCATCCGGAAATAAACGATGAATCTCCCTGCCAATATAAATAGGGGCCCCTCCCCAGTTGGTAGCGTATATCACACCGGCTGAATCAATGGCAATGCCGGAGGGGCCATCCAAATTTATAGCTACAGTTATTACTTCTTCGGTTTCCCGATTATAGGATTTGATAGAATTGTCATCATAATTGGTCACATATAGCAAACCATTGGGTGCTTCTACAATAGAAATAGGCCCTTTCATGCCTTCGGCAACGGAGGTCACCTGCCCATCGGGAGTTATCCTGCCTAAATTTGTATGATTAGCAAGTCCTCCTTTACCAGTATAAATGTTTCCCTCAGAATCTACATACATATCATCACAGGAAATAGGGGCATCGGTATCAAGTGTTTCGACAAACTGTGCCTGAAGGCCAAAGGCAAAACAATTAATAACGAATAAGAGCAGTATGGTTTTCTTCATGATAATTTTTATGACAAAACTATCTTGAAAAGAATAGAAGAGCTTGTAGGAAAACGACAGGATTGGAATCTGTCATCCGTGTTTCAAAATTGTTGTTTTCTAGTACCAAACCTTCTGGGAAATGACACTATTAATAGTCCTATCCCAACTCCACTTAATAAACCTTTGATTAAATCTGGTAATACTATGTAGTGGGTAAGTATCTGGGAAAAAGCAATTATCAGCAGGCCTATTGGTACAAGGAGTAAGGACTTCTCTTTTATTATTTTATTCATCAGTATATATCTTAAAAGAATGTTGTTATACAGCTAAATATAAGAAACGTATATTTATTTCTTTAAGTTATTCTTCCAATTAGCCCAGGTCTTCAAACTCGGAAACATCAATTTTTCACCATCCGATCCATTCGTCAAAATAATGAATGCCGATTTACTTTCAATATTGCACATAAATCCAGCTTCCCAACCATCATTTGATCCTCCATGCCCGACTATTTCAAAACCAAATCTACCCATGATCATATATCCTAAACCATAATCCCCTTTTGATAGATCGGATCCTTTAGTCATAATGGCAATGCTTTCTTTGCTCAATACGGGATTGTCACTCCAATGTGCGTATATGAATTTTAGCATATCTTCTAAAGTGGTGTGTAATCCTGCGGCAGCTTTTGCTGTAAATCTGTACAGCGGAAGAGAAGCGCCATTTTTATCATATCCTGTGGCTGAGTTTTTTTGGATTTTTTTGTTGATTGTAAAACTGGTATGCTTCATTTTAAGAGGAGTGAATATTTCTTTTTTCATAAATACTTCAAAAGACATACCGCTGACCTCTTCAATCATTAACTGTAATATCGTATAACCTCCACCAGAGTACTGCCATTTGGTACCAGGCTCCATGATGAGTTCTACGACTTGCTTTTTAACATTATTTCCAGATAGGCTTTCTTCTAAAGTTGGTAAATCAGCCCCCGGCAAATAACCATCGTATCCATGTAGTGACAAACCCGCTTCATGTTGTAATAATTTTCTGACGGTGATTTTATCAGCATTAAATTGACTAGGCTTCACATGCCATTTTTTTACATAGTCCCAAACAGGGGCATCTAGTGTTATTTTTCCCTGCTCTACCAATTTCATGACTGCCCAGGCAGTAAAAGTTTTTGAAATGGATCCAATGTTAAAACCTTTATTTAGGTCCATTTTAATCTTTTCTTCCTTGTTGGCATAACCAAAGCTCTCCTTAAATGCTATGTTGCCTTTTTCAATGATTGCCATATTTAACCCAACAATATGATGTTGCTCCATTAAATCTGGAATCATCTTTTCGAATGTTTCCGATAATTCCTCTGTTTTGCTTTGCGAATAAATGCTTTGAACACATAAGGTGACTATAGATATAGCCATTAAAATAATTTGCTTCATTTCTGTTGTTTTATGTTTACTGGGGCAAACATAGAGTCGAGCAGAATAGCTTCCCATTATTTTTTACCAACTCCTATTGAGGGATAGCCAACATGGTTTTTAGTTGGACATAGACAGTTTACACTGAAAAACACTTAGTTTACAAGCGGACTCATCCTGTTTATCAAATTCTTGAGGAAAGATGTAGCAATACGTTTAAGTTTGAGTTTAAAATAATAGTTGTGACACTACAAAAAAGAATTACCATTGCATTATCTATAGGAGTGCTATTACTTGTTTTTCGGATCATTTATAATGATGCTCAGAGTGAGCTTCCTATCACTTTAAACATGGGGATTGGTATTACCATACTTTATAGCGTTTGGTTGTTTCTGTATGAACGAAATATTATTAGCAATCGTAATGTTAACTCGAAATACCTTTACCTCTTTTATATTGTTAGCATCCCTCTACTGATTTACTTGATTAATATTTATAAGAGTGAAGCTGGTTGGCAAATGGATGTATTTGCTATTCTACTGACCATAATCATTTTCCATATCCTATTTACATGGTTTTACAATAAGTGGAAGACAATACAGGAATTGAAGAATGAAAAAGCCAAGGCACAATTAGAGCAATTAAAAAACCAGGTCAATCCGCATTTTTTCTTTAATACCTTGAACCGATTATATGCTTTAATTAAATCTGATCCTGATCAGGCTCAGGATTATGTTTTGAAATTATCAGATATGATGCGGTTTACTATCTATAAAGGCAAAGAAGATGAGGTGCTTTTAAAAGATGAAATAGCGTATTTGGAAAATTATATAGCTCTGCAATCTTCCAGGTATCATAAACCCGTTCAAATTGATTTTAAAAAAGAAATTAGTGACCCCAACCTTCCAATAGCTCCTTTACTTAATATCGTGTTATTAGAGAATGCATTTAAGCATGGGGTAGAAACGACTATAGAAAACGCATTTGTCAGTATCCTTTTGTTGGAAAAAGATCAGCAATTTGAAATAAAGATACAGAACAAATATGAAGCTTTAGAAGCTACTGATAATCCCGGAATAGGGCTCAATAACTTACAGAAGCGATTACAGATTTTATATCCCGATAAACACGAGCTGGAATTAAATAAAGAGACACTACAGACCTTTGAAGCAACTTTAAAATTAGACTTGTCATGATTTATTATATCATTGTAGATGACGAAACGGCTGCTCATGAGAATATTAAAAGTTTTGCAGAAGATATCGCTGATCTTAAGCTCTTGAAAAGTTGCTACAATGCTATTGAAGCAATGGCGTTTTTACGAGAACAGAATGTCGACCTCATTTTTTTAGATATCAATATGCCCAAACTTTCGGGTTTTGATTTCCTGAAAACATTATCGAATCCTCCAAAGATAATTGTGACCTCAGCCTATCAGGAATATGCTTTGGAAGGTTATGCTTTAAAAGTCAGCGATTATCTTTTAAAGCCTTTTAGTTTTCAGAGATTTGTTCAAGCCATTAATAAGGTACAGGATGAATTATGCGCTCAAAAAACAACAGTAAGAAATTCCAATGATAAGAATATCAGCTTTTTCCTAAAGGATACACATAAAACATATCAGATCTTCACTAAAGAAATATTGTATGTTGAGGCTTATGGAAATTACTGTAAGTTATACCTGGATAAGCAAACATTAGTATTTAACAAGACGCTAAGTTTTTTTGAAAACTTACTTCCCAATGATCATTTTATTCGGGTACATAAATCTTACATAGTCGCTATCGATCGTATTGACTACATAGAAGGAAACAGGATATTTGTTATCAAGCAACCCATACCAATAGGAAATACTTATAAGAAGGATTTGCAAAGAAAGATTTTGTAGGTGTTGTATATCCTCTGGTAAAACTTATACATTAAACTGGTTTAGACTTTTCTTATTAAGATACTAAAACCAGAATATTAAATTATCTTTTTTATTACCTTAATATCTACTCCTCCCCCGACTTTCAGCCGACCCCTCCAGGAGGGGTATAGGTGCTGTGCTCCCTCGGGGGAGCTGCCCGCAGGGCTGAGGGGGATGTTCTATAAGTTTGAACTACTTTATTACCTTGTCATTAACACCTACCTATACTGCACCACTTCAAAAGTAGCATAACCCATACAAGCCTCTCCTGAATTGGTATAACCCTGAACTGAAATTTCATAAATCCCCGGACGGTCAGGTGCATAAATAGAAATAGAGGGACTGGTTTTTTGTTGCTTAAATTGTAGGCTAGGCTGCCAGTAAAGTACCGGTCGGAAGTCAGGATAATGGCTTTTCTCCAGATGCAATACTTGCTCAAATGCCTGTGGACTGACAAAGCCTTTAAATGCTGTAAATTCGCCCTGCTCTCCCCATTGGTATCCCGCAAAATTATCTGTTTTGCTAATGATGGAAATAATAGCTCCAATTGTATAATCTCCGAGAATATAGTCTGAATCATAAATTTCAATAGCTTCGATTTTTGCAGGATCAATTTTTAATAACTCTGCAATATCGAATATAGGCACATTATCGAGTAGAATCAGTGGTGAATCGTACCATCTCTGTTGTTCAGAATTGAAGACGCTAAGATTGTCCTTCCCTCGAATTTTTCGAAGCAAAACACCGGGTATTACTTCCTTAAAGATCTCAGACATCGCTGATAACTTAATAAAGTCATTTAAGTTAATGCGACGGTCAGGAGCCAGAATATTGCTAGATGGAATATTTAACTGCCCGGCTTGAAAAGCTTTTTGAGTTTTATTTTTAGGGTAAATTTGAGTTAACTGTTGATGAAGATTTAAAGATTCTAAAAGGTGGTGAAGACTGGAATCATATTGTAGCGGTAAGCTTTTGATTTTAGGATAATCAGGATCAAAATCATTTCGAATTAAGACATCATTTTTGCCATTTGGAGTTCCTACAAATAAATCTTGTTGGTGTTGCATGTTTTGTAAGCAAATCGTAAAAGCTCCATTTTCATCCGTAGTACCCATGTGGAGCATAGGTTCTTTTTGAAGAACAGCAACCATCGTTAATGCCCCTGCCACATGCTCTTGCTCCTGGTTTTGTACTAAGCCACTAATCGTAAGCCCCCTCGTTTCCGGGAGCCATTGTAAATGCTTGACAGATTCCTTTTTTTGTTCTTGCGGATTGGGTGAATCATTGGAGTGTACTTCTGATTGGAGCAATACCTTTTGTGCAGCTTGATTGCCCAGGCCTTTCATGCGAACAGTAGTGGAAAGTTCTGCTGTAATTGGATGTAAGCTGTTTATGTGAAAATTGATTTGTTGTCGGCTTAGGTACTTTTCTTTATCTAACGCTATTTCGAGCGAATTTTCAGTGGTATGGGGGATAGATTCTGGTACGGGGTTATTGTTTGAGTTTTCACCTGAGCTAAATGCCCCGGCTTCTACATCTCCTCCTTCAATAAAAGGATTTACAATAATAATTTGCTGGTAGTGAAAGTTGGTGGATGAAAAATTGCGCATGTAACGCGTATAGGCTCTTAGAAAATAATATTTACTTGCGACATCTTCGGGAATGCGAATGGAGCCCGCTGCTTTATTGCCAGTCAATAAATACTTTTCCTGGACAATAGCTTCCTGTGTTTCATCAAAAATTTCTACATAAAGGACTTTACTCATCTCCTGTCCTAGTTGACCATCCAAAAAGCACCAGGCTTTAAACCAGATAGTTTCACCAGCCAGACATACATTTCTGTCGAGTTGTAGAGTCACATGTTCCTGTGGAAGTGGCAGTTCTTCACAAGGTGATTGAGCTTGTAATTGAATTGCACTAGAGAAAAATATGCAGTATAGTAAAAGTATGCTTATTGACAGTTTCATGTGACGCTACTCTTGTATTGAAATTATATTTTAAGTCAACTGCTGCAAACTACGCCTGCGTTTTGAGTTTGCACTTGCACCTGAGTTTGCACTTACTTACTCTTCCCAAAACTCCGGCCTGGTAGTAGTACCTCCCAGCTTTCTACAATCAAAACAGGATTCAATGCCCAAGGCTCGCTGTCCAGTTTCATCCTCGTAAATATAGATTGGCCAATTGGATGGATGAAAAAGTCCCAGAAAACCATAGGACATATAATCTGGCTCGCAATAAGTACTTTGGATATCTAATCCAGCAGGAGGGTCTACAAAAACTCTCTTTTCATTTTGTGAAGCAACCATAAAGAAGCCTAAAACGGTTTCATCTGGATTGTCGATATTGAAGAGATTGCCACGAATTTGAAAAGGTTGATTATTGTAAAGTGTTTCCTGGCTTTCAATTTGGCGCTGTATATTATTCCAGAAGGTATATGCTTCTTCGTTGATCGTAAATTGTCTGACCAGTAAACTGTATCGAATGGCAAGTTCGCGCTCGTCGGCTCTTGCAAAATTAAGGGGCAGTCGTTCTATTTTAGGTTGGCTAAGTACAGTCGTATTGAAAGTATATATTTCATTGATTTGATCGGTTCTCCAGCAAGTCATAAACTCAGTAGGATTAGGATAGGGCTGTATACCGCCAGAAAATATGTAGTCGAGGGTGAAATCAGAACGATATTTATGAGTGGATTCCAGTGACCACATAAAATAATTGTCACTGTTTTCTGCCAACTCAGTAGTAATATGAAACTGATATCCAGGGACTTCCGGCTCCTCAATACTTAAATAGTGGTATTCTAAATCTGCTCCTACGGAATCAATGGATATAGAAGAGGGCATCACCTGATAGTTCGATTCGTATTGAGTACCGTCCTTGAGTTGAATACTTATCTTATAACTTTTGCCAGCCGTACCCTGAATTCCATCAACGGAGGTAATATAAGTACCTGTCTGGGTTTCTGTTAAAGTTTCTTGCTCACCACCTTCTTCTATTATTGTTACGACTGCGCCTTCTACCGGCTGCTGTTCACTGGAATAAATACCTGAAGAAAATGACAGCCTAATGGTATAAGGGCCTGGCAAATCTGTAATAGCTCCATCTACGACCAGTACGTAATCGAATTCGTCAAGTTCGGGGCGAAAAGGTTCTTCACAAGCAGGAAAACCTAACAACAATAGCACAATAAAGTGCAGCCAATTCATATGGAGGCTTCTGGTATCTTTAGTTGTCATAATTTCCAAATTTGAATTGGTAACTGATGGAAAAGATCGGCCTGGCAAAAATCGAAATTCTATAGCCTAATACATTATTATTAGCGAATTGAAAATATTCGTTGTAAACATTATTGCGGCCCAATAGATTATAGATAGAAAAGACCCAGGCACCATGTAGTAGCTTTTCCTTTTTAAGATTGCCTTCGAATTTTGCCGATACATCAATCCTGAAATAATCAGGAACTCTGTACTTGTTTCGTTCACTATAATTGATAATCTGGAAACCACTTTGAGTGTATGTATTGGTCGGATAAGTAATAGGCCTTCCGGATTGATAAACCATATTGGCCGAAAGGCTAAATCTGCGTTTAAATTTGTAGTTGGCTACAACATTTGCAACATGTGGCCTATCGTAATTGCTAGGGTAGCTATTACCGAAGTTAATAGAGCTGGCATCATCTACTCCTTGTACCAAAACACGTGATCTGGAGTAGGTATAATTGACCCAGCCATTGAATCGTCCAGCAGTCTTTTTAAACGTCAATTCTACTCCCCAGGCATCCAAATCTCCCTGAAGGATATCTCTTTCCGGAAATTCATTGATGAGCAAATTAGCTCCATCCCGATACTCTACCAATTGGCTTACTTTCTTGATGTAAAATTCTGTAGACCAATCGTATCTTTTGTTGGCGAGGTCGCCATATACCCCAAACGAAGCTTGCTGGCCAGCCATGGGCTCGATATTGTAATCCGTTAACTTCCATTTGTCAGTAGGAGCCAGGGCAATGGTATTGGACAGTAAAAAGAGGTATTGATGTAGGGTATTATAAGATGCTTTTATGGAAAGGTTTGATAAAAGGGAATACCTAACAGCAAGCCTGTAGTCAATACTATTATAGGTGACGATATTGTCTCCTTTCTGAAATTGCAAGGTATCTGTTATGGTTTCCTCTGAAATAGGAAAGTCGTCCTGATATTGGAACACCTTTTGTGGACCAAGGTAATTGTACTGATTGTATCGAAGTCCTCCAACTACTGTAATAAGATCAGAAGGTTTCCATTCTTTATTTACATAGAGGCCTGTTTCGAGCCCCTTTTCCACATCAAATGTAATAGGTTGAATTAGACTGCTTTCATCAGAAGGTAAAAAGGTTCCTCTGTCATTTGTGTATAAAATAGCGTTGCCTCCAAATTCCAGTTGATGTCTGGGATTGATTCGCCAGGTCCAGTCTGTTCGTGCTTCCTGATGTAATAATTCGCTATTTTGCTTGTATGCTTCAAAAGGGATTTCAACCTCTTCAACACCCAGTTGTGTCCGACTGGTGATTACAGCCAGATTCATATTGGTTTTCTCATTAAAGAAATGATTCCATGACAATGATCCACCAAGGTTATTATTATCAAAGTTTGTTTTACCAGCAAATTTGATGTCATCAAAGCTATAATAGCCAAAGGCTTGTATTCTGCTTTTGGATGATAATTGCTGAGAGAACTTGACAATCGCATCTGCAAAGTTGACCCGGGTTCTGTTAAAGTCGTCATTTTTAATCCGCTTCAAAATCCAGTTGGAATAGGTAGATCGCAACGCAACCATGACAGAACTCTTTTCTTTTTGTACAGGGCCTTCAAACAAAATATTTCCGGTAACGGGACTGATACCGCCTCGCACCTTATATTTATTCTTATCGCCTTCCAGGGCCGTTATATCAAAAATAGAGGCAAGCCTGCCCCCGAATTTTGCAGGAATATTACTCTTCGATATAGAAAATTCACTGATCGCCTGCGAGTTGAAGGCCGAGAAAAAGCCAAACAAATGCGAGGTGTTATAAATGGGTACTTTATCGATATAGAATAGGTTTTGATCAGCAGGGCTACCTCTTACGTTGAATCCTGCTGTCCCTTCTCCGATAGACTGTACTCCGGCCAATAAGCTGGCTACTTTCAAGATATCTTTTTCACCTAATACCAGAGGAATCTCTTCAATGCTTTTGGTTGTTAATCGCTCAAACCCCATTTTGGTGCTTTGCACGCGATCGTATTTATAAGAGGTAACAGTTACCCCTTCCAGTAAATTAGCTTTTTCCTCAAGCTGCACATCATAACTACCATCTGACTGTAAATCAATTTTTAATTTTTTCTCTATATGGTTGAGATGGCTTAAAGTGAGGGTGTAGACTCCTTTTTTTAAGGATAATGTATAAAAACCATTTTCATCAGAAGCGACTCCTGTTCCCAATTCTTCTACCAGAATAGTGACTCCAGGCAGTGGAAGTTCATCTGTTGTACTGCTCACCACGCCATTAAGGACAGCTTTCGATTTTCCAGCTCCTTTCCGCGGATCACCTATCACAATTACCTTCGCAATATGCTGATTGGTCGTAGATGCAAAATCCTTGTTTTGGACTGGTATGCTATCTTTTTTATTATTCTTTATGACAACCTCCGGGTATATATCTTTTGAAAGCTGGGTAGCTATTTCTACTCCTTTGCTTATAAAAATATGCCCTTGTTGATCATGAGCAATATTACAATCAGGTAGCTGCGTTTGTAAAAATTCGAGTAAAAGAATTTCCTTCGTTAACTGTGGTGCCTGAAAGCTTGCAACATCTGCCTCCTTGTAGAAAAATTGAATAGGATGGTTCTGCTCCACTTTGTTGACAAAAGCTGGCCAGTTTAAGCCATTATAAGACGGGTCTATCATCCAATCCATTTGTTGACAAAAACTGGAAGACCAGATGAAGCAAAAAAGAAAGAGAATTTTAAATCTGGTCATAACAAAATCTGAGTAGTTGGGTGAATTGGGTATCCGTAATCTTTTTCCATTTCAGGGAATGATCTTTCATATACTTCTTAATCTGTGCTTTGTGATCAGGAAAGCAGTCAAGAAAGTCTTTTTGTTGAGTGATTTTATGAGTTGTATCTTCAAGTATAAGGTAGAATACATCTTTTTGCTGGCTGAACCTTCCGTATGGAGTGCTGGAAAGGGAACCAAATAATTTCTTCTGAAAGCGAAAAAAGGATAGCTTTTCTGCAAAAATCTTTTTAAGATAACCATCCCCCTCATTTTCTGCTAAGACTAGATTCCTGTTGACAAATACCTGTCCTTCAATCTGAAATGAATCTACCAACACATCAGATAAAATAACTTTCTGACTGATACCATTTGGCCGCTCATGTTTTACAATGAGTTGAAAGTTATAAAGATTATATTTGAGATGGCTAGCTGAAAAGGACTTGCCATTGACATAAACGATACCAGACTTCCATGCTCCCGTTTGAAAATAGGGATGTCCTTCCGCTTTCGGATTGCTGGGGAAGTACGGCCTGCCATTGATTACAAGATCGTCGGCCCCATTTTGCACTTCCACACAATTAATGAAATTGGCTAAAGAAGTGTTTTGTCCCATAGTATCAGCAAGAGGCACTACCAAAAGTATGAACAGAAATACGCGATAATTCATTAATTGAAGGTAAAAAAAATCTGGCGACAGCAAATTCTGAATTTGGATTATGTCAGTATGCTTCCGAAATGGGGGATTTAGTTTGGTTATTTCTGTAGATTTGATCTGTACAGCCTTCTTAAGTTAAGGTTGTATCTAATGATTCAGCTATGCGAGGCACCTTGCCTTTACCAAGGCACTTTTGTTTATATGTTAAATAATTTTATCATATTTTTCAATTCCACATGATTTAAGAAAAAAGACCTGCTCTTCATTTAGCTTAGATTGACTTTTTTGCTCCTTAATGATATCATTAAAGTCTATTTCGGAGTTATTTAATACTTCTAAATTATCTATGTAACTAGGATGCCCAACTTTATTTTTGTCAATGTAATATAAGCTAGTCATTTTAGGGTATACACTTCCACCTGTTGAGTTTACATATTCGGGTTTAAATACAATAGTTTCATTCTGCCCATACCAGATAGCGAAATTTTTGTACTCAAAGAGTAGCCTCATATATTTATCAGATGGATAAAATAATATTTTGAATTTATAGTTTGAATAAGTTTCAGCAAGTTTCAGGTGTTGTTCTAATATTACACGCTGACTTGCTATATATTTGTCTAATGTAATATTGTTATTATTTATGATGTATATTCTGGTGATATTCGCTCCTTTGATTAATGCTGATCTATTTGCATTATAAAAATCACGAGTATCTTCTGATGTTATGTTTTCCCAGAATTCGAAAAATGATATTGTGTGGTACTTGTCATTTTCATTTAATCTTCGAACATAGTATGAAAAGATTGTTAATAATTTTCCATTAGTGATTTTATTCTTTATACCTAATGAATATTCAACTAACCCTTTTAATCTATCCTTAGTCTGATTTATTTCATTAACTGCCCATGCTGTTCTAATAGATGAGTTAGGGAGTTTTTTGATATACTTTTTAATCTCTCTAAGCCCAGATAATAAAGATTCGTTAAATGGGATGAATTCCTGAAACTCATCTTTTGAAGTTATTATATTTCCAAAATGAGTTTCTCTTCTCCATGCTCTATCAAAATGATTTATAAATAAATCTATAGTATCTGGATCATTGGACCAGTATGCATATGGACAATCTAATACATTATCTCTTGAATAAGTATACAAATTTATTACAACAATACTTGTGTCTATTATATAGTAAGTGAATTGCATATCTATGTCCTCAAGAAGAATAACTTCAGTTTGATTATCATTCTGCTCACAATTTTCAAAACACTTATTTAAATGTTGTTTAAAGTTATCTTCTAATTCCATTATAGTGATTCTTCTATATCTGAATCTATCTCTTGGAGTATTTTGTGATAGCCTCTTTTCAATTGCCTCATAATAAGAATTAATAATTTCAATGTTTTTGACCTGGCCTATATATTGCCTCCCAATTCCTGCGACTCTGAAATGTTTGGCTTTTTTTATAAACTCAATTGAGTTGAGCATTGTCTCAGCAATCTTTTCTTTTTGAAACCCATTATCTAATGTTAATGAATCTTGGTCTAAATGAATTTGGAAGATGCTATCTTTTGAAATCCTCTCCTCTATTTTATTTAAAGTATTTAAAAAACTACTATTAATTGTATTAATGTCAATATTGTAATCATCTCTGCTGATTTGAGATCTTCTATTTATATCTTCTATTCTATTGAAAAATGCTAGTTGAACATCTATTTCATTTTCGAACTTTTTTAAAATTACAGATAGGCTTTCATCACTTTTTATTGCACTAGCTATCAACTCTTTCACAATTTTAAAGGCATGTTCTAATTGTCCCTCTCTAATATATTCCTTAATGGTGTTTATTTGAAATAGTAGTTTCATTTATACATGGTTTTAATAGCAATTTACAAGCTTTAAATGTGTCAGCTATACTAAATTTTCATTACTTATTTCAAGCACATAAATTCAATTTTTCGTCCTTCTGTATCTAATTCACCAATTTTCAATTGTCATATTGAATGCTTAATATTTATCCCAACTTGTCCTGAAATCAAAGCAAAATGCTTCAACTCATATGAGGTAGAGTTGCTTCATCTAGATAATACTTGCTAATATACATATCTTCATTGTTTTGGTAATTATGAAAATAAATTTTATTACTGTTATCTATTATAGACGTAGAATTTATAACAAAAATAGTTTTAAGATGATCCTTTTCCGCATCGCATAATAAGTTTCGGCAAATGACTTTGAAGCAGATCTCAATCCTGAATTAGAAAAGATTGCTATCGTCATATCCTTGTGAGGGACGTAATATAAATCGGTTCTCATGCCTATACCACTCCCTGAATGTCCAACTAAGAACTTATATGGAAAAGCTTTATCGGCACTGAGCCCAAGTCCAAAGTCAGGCTTTTTATCATTCCAGGTCATCATTTCATTCAATGAGGACTCATTGAGTATTTCACCCTTTACAAGATTTTCCAGAAACAAGCCCGCTTCCGAAATGGGTGCGTAAATCCCATCATCTCCACTATACCAGTTGGTTGTTTCTATCGTTTGGGCGGTAAGATCTTCTGATATTCCATCCTGATTCAAGTCGCCATAATGCTTTATTAGTTGAGGAGGTGTTTCTTTATACCAGGTTTGAGTGAAATTATGTTCTTTAAGCATTGATCTAATATAATCTACATGACTATAGCCTAAAGCAGTATCCATAATCATTGAAAGCAATAAATAGTTGGTGCTACTATACTTGAATCTTTCTCCGGGCTTATTAGTTGGTTCTTTCCCATAAAAATATTGTTGGAGTATCTCCAGGTGAGAGACCGTATCAAGCTTTAGATGCCCTTCCAGGTATAAGCGATTTAATTCAGGATCTTGGTTATAGTTATAAAATCCTGAAGTATGTCCTAATAAATGACGCACCGTGACACTATCAGCATATTTGACATGGTCTATTATTTCGGAAGGTAGATATTGTGCTATCTTGTCATCTAGGTTTAGTTTACCTTCCTCTATCAAACTGAAGACTGCTGTTGCAGTATATACTTTGCTAATACTGGCAAGGCCAAAGACATCCTCCTCTTTGAGTTTTATTCCATTTTCGACATCAGAATAACCCGCAACTCCAACCCATTCGCCAAGTTTTGGGCTCTTGATATAAACGGATACTCCCACTAGATTTTTATTGGTAGCTTCATCAATGATGTGTTGGATACGTCTAAATTTAGCATGCTGCCCATGGCTTTGTATGCAGGCAAGAAACATCATAATAATCAGAAGTGGTTTTAATAGCTGCTTCATGAATGCTTTGTTTTTTGATTCGAATCAAATAAACGAAACAGCCCAGGCTCTTTTTCGCAGATTGGAGTGAAATAGGTTGAATTGATATAAATTCTATGTCGAAGTGGTATTAAACCATTTACGAAAAGCAGCTGCTTTTTGCCTGCTTACTGTAATGTCCTGTAAAAAGTCAGTCGTATTCTTTAGCTCGATTGCTATTTTTCCATATGAAGAAGAGGTAAATGCAAGAATGGCATCTCGATGGATGATGGTGCTTCTATTAGCTAAAAAGAATAAAGAATTTGGGAGTTGTTTGTTTAATTCGGCGAGACTACCCTGATAAATGGCGGAACCATTCATTTTAGTTTGAACCCTTACTATTCCATGTGTAATATTTGCCGACATGATTTCCTTTGCAGGTATAACTATCTTTTTTGATCCTTTTGAAAGTTGAATAGAAATTTCCGATTCTTTTAGACCAGATTCCAGATCTGATAATCTCTTATTTGATTGGTGTAAATTGAGTTCAGCTTCCTTCCAACGCTTGTAATAAAATGTCATCCAACTCATTCCAGTTAAAAAAACAGCTACGATGAAAGCAGCAACATTGATAATGATGGTTTCCTTCAGGGGGTAAAAATCATCTCCTTTAAGATAGATATAGAGGTTTCCTAAAATATTGATCGCCAATATTGTGGCTCCAAGAAGCATCAAAAGATGTAGAGATAAGCGTTGCCTAAAAGAATGAAGCCAGTCATGATTCTTTTCCAACTTCAGATCAATGAAATGATTCATCTCCGTCAGAGGAATGGCGAGCATAATGGCTACTAAAAATTCATCCCATAGAAAATCAGGATTTGCAGGATCAAAAATATAGTTGATAAGAATGTTAGCAATTGTTCCAAGTAAAATCGGTTGTAGTAAGCGAGTATGGCTTATTCGTTGATACATTTCAATGGGTGGCTACTATGGTATAATATACCTGATTTTGAAATCAACACCTATATTGTCAATTAAAACTAATTCATCAATTAAATGGTTGATGCTTTTGCTTTTTGCATTGATCACTATTATTTGGGTTTTATCTGCAAGTAAACCATTAAAAATAAAATCCTTCTCTGGATCGAATTCAACAGTTATTTCTGGGAAAGTATCTAATACATATTTAAGTGTCTCACTGTTTCGCTCAGTAATTAATAGCACTTTTGTTATTTTATCCTGACTCCACTTTTTCAATGTTTCAGTAGTAATAGGATATTTAGTATCGATAACACTACTGTACCGAAACTTGGATTGAAGATGCTCTATCGTATTTTTGTTAGATGCTATTATGGAGGAATAGGTCATTAGGTTAGGGAGTTCTCCCAGCCATGGGAAGAAATTTTCCTCGTAAATGTGAATGTATTCCTTTACAAATTTTTGGTCTATTGTTTTTTGCTCTTTAAAATAGATTTCAACAAGAGGTAGCATTGATTTAGCCATTTGATCTATATACTTATGATAATACCACGATTTTTCATCAAGCTTTCCGCTAAGTTGTCTATAAATTAATCCATTGCCGATGGTCGTCGCTGCTGCTTCATCAAATAACCAATAGGCGTACATTGCCGTAATAGAAGAACTCGATTCAAAAGTGCTGGTCATTAAATTATCAATAGCATCGGTTCTGCCATAATATAGTAGATGACAGGCTTCATGAATCAAGACGGACAATAGGATATTGAAATCATTCAAATCTGTAGGTACTCCACTAGTGATAGTATTTCCATAGGCTTTTGCTTTAAAGCCTTCCGCATTTGGGATAGGGTAGAAGGTAATAATTAAAGGAATTTCTGGATCCCATGTCGACCCATAAAACTTCATGCTTTGGTAAAACAGCTTTTCAAGATTTTTCTTTTTTATAAGCTGATCAATAACCTTTAATTGCTTGTTGAATGCTTTCTTAGAAGGGGCATAAATAATTGAATGATAGATAGGTTCGAAGTGCTGAAGTATCCTTATTAATTTGGATAATTTCCTGTCGGGAAATAGGCCAATACTTTGATTCCTTATTTCAGCCCATGAATCATTTTTAATGCAGATAGATTTGAACTGCCTTGTTGATTTAAATCCTCCATGAGAGAAGTATAAGTCCAACTTTTTGAATTCTTGTATCAATAGCTTATTGCTATCTACATTAAATATAGATTCCTCATAAATTGACTTCAAGTCATTATCGGAATTTGACGCTAGTTGTTCCAAAAAGATAAGAACGGAATTATGCCTGGAAAAACCTACCTGTATCTCGAGATTTTGAGCATGAATAAAATTACTACTTACCAATAAGAGAGGTGCCAATAGCGATAACATAAGCCCTATAGTTGGATTAAATTGGTTCATCGTTTAATATTTTATTATAAGGACTGAAAAAAATAGAAATGTCGCATTGTCTGGTCCTGAAATGGATTGATAAGGAGAGGTTTTAGTTCAGGAGGTAGAAAGTAGGCGAGCAGAGTTAGGAATTTTATTAGGGATTATTAATACCTTAAATTTCCATATCTTTAGAGGAGAAAGTTCTTTGACATGTAAGAAATAGTCAGCGGATAATTTCCGCTAACTTAGCCTAAAGTCATCTAAACCAAAAGCTGGACATCAACTCAAATAATAAAAATTTACCATACGTCTATTTCTTGTTATTCAGTTAAAAAATGTTAAAGTTGCAAAATGGAATATTGTTTTTTATAATATATAGTCCATATGTATTTGTCTATCAGCTATAAATACATAAGGGTTTAGGGCACTATCAAAAAGAGCCTCCAATCGTTAAAAATCAAATATGTTTTTGTTTGAATGTGAATGTATTTCTCGCTGATTATCAAATAACTACAGAAATGTGATAACTGATAAAATGCAATAACAACCTACTTGTGACATGGATCAAAACAACATTGTAAAATCAAGATTTTCAAAAAAATCAGTTTGAGACTATATTTGTGTTAAAATAATAATGTATAAACTCTATTCTGACAAATCCTTAACCCCTGTTTTAGAAATTCTGGTGTAGGAGTCCCCTCCAGTATGTACTTGGATTGCGACGATATTTGATGTTAGATTTGAAAATTCCTCTGAATGTAGGAGTCCCCTCCAGTATGTACTTGGATTGCGACTATACATGCTACAATAGGATCGTTTGTTACCCTATGTAGGAGTCCCCTCCAGTATGTACTTGGATTGCGACACTAACTAGCTTAAACTTTGGTTTTGACATAGTTAGTAGGAGTCCCCTCCAGTATGTACTTGGATTGCGACAGTACCAGTAACTTCCACATTGATTAACGGTTGTGTAGGAGTCCCCTCCAGTATGTACTTGGATTGCGACATTTCTTGTTGGTTTCTCGCGTTAACTTCATACAGGTAGGAGTCCCCTCCAGTATGTACTTGGATGAACTGTGTTAAAAAACAAACAATGCGGTCTAAAAAATCAAGCATTTTGGAGTTTCAGGTAATACTCATTATCAAAAGGGACGCCAGATTTGACGAC
>JAKSDI010000102.1 GCA_022360175.1 Chitinophagales bacterium | reverse complement strand
GTAGGCTTCACTGGCGACTTTGCAGCAGGCAACTGGTCAGTAGTAGAAAATGCAGGAGGTGGAGATGCATATGTAGATTTCACTAGCACTACTTTGACTTTGGGAACTTTGGCAGGAAATGATGCAATTGCAATGATTCCAATGCCAGGAGATGGTACTATTTCCTTTGATTATGACTACAATGGAGCAGATCCTACCTGGGATTTCTTCATGATAGATGTAGATGGTAATCAGGTTGTAGATGTAACCGATCCAACTACAGGTTCTTTCAGCTCTGCAGTAGAAACAAGCTGGTTGTTAGTATTCCACTTAGAAGATGATGGTGCAGCACCAGTAGGTTCGAATGACCCAAGTGAAGCAGTAGTTAGCAACTTCGTATTCGAGCCAGCAACAAACCTACCAGGCCCAATCGATTTCATTGGCTGTTGGGGTTATATCACAGGCGAAGACAAGGCGGCACCAGTAATTGAGTGTCCACCAAATACAGGAACAGGAACAATCGTTAAGAACGGTTACACATTGAGCGGAACCATCGATACAGATGATCCAACAGTTGTAGTAAATGACTGGTCATGTTTGATTGACAACGCACAGCCAGCAAGTGCAGGCTCTCGTTTTGTAGACATTCAGGCATTCCAGGTTGATGAAAATGACATCTATACGTTCCTAGTACAGTCAGATGTTACACAAACAGGAAATGTAGGCTTTGCAATCTACCAGGGTGGTTATGATATAAACAACCCATGTGAGAATATCATTGCACAGTCAGATATCACAAATGACGGACAAGGTAACGGTGTAGGTAACCCACTACCTGGTGCACAGGCAAACGATGCATACGTACGTTTGGCACTACCACTACAGGCAGGAGTAACTTACTACCTAGCAACAACTACCTTCACACCAGATGCAACAGGTAACTACACTTACAGCATTTGTTCAGATGATGATGGCCAAGTAGGATTCTTCGATACAACCTATGTAACGAACCCAGACTGGTCAGTGGATGAAATCATTACATTCACTCCGTTCCCAACTTCACCAGTGACAATCGAATTGCCACTACACTGTGAAGACTTCGATGCGATCTACAACAACCCAGCGAGCTTATCAATCGTAGGTTCTCCAAT
>JAKSDI010000162.1 GCA_022360175.1 Chitinophagales bacterium | reverse complement strand
ACAAAGAATAGATATTTAATCAGCGTTTGTTAATCCAACTACCCTACTTTGTGTGAGGGCAGTTCGATCAACAATCTCAGTTTCTTTGGCTAATGAAAAAATGAAATCGTATAATCAGACACAGTTTAATGAACTATCCCTGTGATATGCATAAACTCAAACTCAGGCACAAGTTCAAAGGCAAGCATACGCAATAAATCGCAACCCTTTTTCAACACATCACTCCTCACCTCTAAACCTACTAAACCCTCCTCCCCCATATTAACCCACCTAAACACCCTTCACCACTCACTTTCTCACTCCTCACCTCTACCTTTTCACCACTATCTTCTCTACATACCTTTCTCCTTCATATTCATAGATCATAGTGTAAATGCCTTTCGGCAAATCAAATGCTACAAGACTTTGTCGATTATCGATTGTTTGTTGCAGCACTAGTTGCCCCATTTCGTTGTATAAGCGAATACTGGCAAGGGTGTTGGAAGGCTGGTTTATGTAAATATGATTATTGGCAGGATTGGGAAATACATTAAAGCCAGGCTGATTAATAAAATCGGTATCGAGACTAAGGGCGTCTCCTTCTTTAATGATTTCCGTATCGTGCAGTAATTCGATCGTATCTATAAATATTTCTTCTCCACAATCAATCGTAACCTGATAGGTACCTTTAAAACCGCATAGACTAAAATTTCCTGCATTATCTGTGAGGCCGTCTACTTCTGTCCACCATTCATCAAATACCAAATCTATGAAAGTTTGTCCTGCTGGTTTTAGACTCCAGTATTCATAAAATAAGGGAGCATTATTTTTCCAATGTGCACCATCCCAAAAGCCCCACATAAGAAAGCCATCTGTGCTTTCATGGCTGAATACCATTGTAAGGAAATCTCTTAAGTAAGTTGCTGCTAGTTCGTCATCCACTGCTTCATTGGTATCGTATTCCGTGATTTTTGCGGTAGTACCAAAGGTATTGTAAAAGTCATCCAGGATGTATTGTACATCATAAATAGAAGTAGGATAACCACCAATATGTGCTTGAAAACCAATGCCATCTAATGATACTCCTGCATCTATGATTTCCTGTGCAAATTGCTTTTTTAAGTCATATAATCCTCCACCAGTATTAGCCTGGCTTATTGTGACATAATCATTGAGATAAGCTTTTACATCCGGAGCTACTGCTGCTAGTTCTTCAAATACAAATGAATAAATTTCTCTTCCGGTAGTATAGGTAGGCTGTCCCTGCAAAGCATATTCGAGATCTCTATTGGAGGTGATTTCGTTGAGAACATCCCATTCTTCAATATTACCAGCTATTCCGGGATAGGTATTAATGGCTTCTATATGGTTGGCAATACGTTCTTCTATATAAGCAGGATTATTCTGGTTGTTCTGTATATCAGGAGGTAGATTAGACCAGCCAGGCCAGAGCAAATTATGTCCTCTGATCTTGATGTTGTGATCAACTAACCATTCTGTTGCATTAGCGGTTTGTGGCTTGCTTGTAATCCAGTTTTGCTCCCAACCAGGCCATTTTAAGGCATTTTCAAATACGACCCAATTAAAACCATGTCCTTCTCCGTCCAAATCTAATAATTTAGATTCATAAGTATTATTTTGACCAGGGTTGCCAGCAAATAGGCGAGATACTACGGCCGTTCCAAATGCAAAATCATGTTGTAGCATTTTTACATGTACGACCGCATCTGCAATGGGATAGCCATCAGTATTTCTGACGATTATATCCAGATTGGCTTTTCGGATAGCTTCAATCCGGTTGGCAGCTTCTATTCGCCAGGGGGCATTGGGCTCCCAGCCACCATATTCATTATTGTTAATTAGGCTGGGAAGATCCTCTAATGCAACTCCTTGCCCATAATTAAGAGCAGCTACACCTCCAATTTCAATACTTTGTGGCTGCCATGCAATATGTGCTCCAAAAGTCAAGGTGCCAGGGCTATAAGCCTGGTTGGCTTCAAAAGGGATAAGGTAATAGGTCCAGTTTGCACTTACGTTAAAGTTTAGGAAAACTTCTTTTTCATAAGTAGCAGCATTTTCTACGAATAAGCTTATCTGGCTATCTCCATTTTCTGCCCTCAACCAGATGACAAATAAACCTGCATCGCCAGCCTGCATAGGAGCAGTGTTTTGAATTCCCCAACCTGCATCCCAGGGATTAGCACCGCTATTATTGACAGTAATGCTTACTTTTTCCATGAATAACTGCCCTATCGCCATTTCGTTATTGGCTACTATATCGCCATAGGCATAGTCGTTATTTAATGTCTCTGCCTCGGTATCCGGCAATAGCCAGTTTCCAAGGGGAAGGCCATACTGATTTTGGAGTTCATCCTGAACCATTGTATGATAGACATCCTGCGATACCAGTATTTGAGGTATTAGGATGTAGCAGCAGATAAGTAGTAGTTTATTCATTGGTCGTTTTTCTTTGGTATCAGCGAATTGATTCCTCCCCAAATAGCAAAACGAATACTCAACCTGAATAGCAAAAACAGTTGAGTCACAAAAAATGATACCCAAATAGCGATCATATTTGGATCATTCAACCAATGACTTACCTTGGTTTGAAGCCATATGCAAATTACTAGTATTGCCCAAAAACAGATATAAGGTAGGAAGTAGGATAAAAAGTTTTTGCGTAAGAAGTGAAAAGCTTTCCATAAGGGACGGAAGATCCATCGGCTATTCTGTTTGATTACTAATAAGCGGGCCATATCTTGCCAACAAAGCAATAACATGGCAAGTAATAAATATATAGGGGCCAACCAGCGTAGTGTACCAATGACCATACGATCATCTTCCAACTGGGCAAGAGAAAGCCCTTTATTGATTGCCATATATATCCAGCCAAAAAAAGCCAATAACAATAGCTGAGCAGCTAAAAAGTAGATGAAAATCCTTAGCATTTGCCAAAAGTATTGTGCTCCTCCATTCCAGAACAAGCTGCTGTCATATTGTTGGGGGGATCGTTGTATAACATTGATGGCGCCAGCAATAAGGAAAATAAAACAAATATAAAAGAGGATGACGGTCAGAAAAGACTGCTGCATAAGAGGGACAAATCCTGCTCCATAAGCATTCTTGAAATCGTTCAGGAAGGTGTAGTGAAAACCATGTACTAATTCTTCAAGCATCAATGAATGCCCCGCTTTATTTTGCAAAAGGCTATTGAGTGGCAAAACAATGACCAGGGCAGCCAAAAGAATGAGCGTATAAAGTAAAACGACAAGCCGTTTATATCTCCAGGCTATTTGCCAGCCAGCTTTAAATGGAGTGATAAATTTCATAGCTAATTTATATAGCAGTAAAATTAAACAAGCATACTCAAATTTGCCATCAGGCCTTGCAACCATCTGGTGGCATTTAACAGGTATGCTCTAAGCCCCGCTTTAGCAGGAGTTAATGTATAACTATTGTTGATTCTATTTTTATCAATAGGAAGTTTGAAATCAGGGTCAATATAAGCACTGATGACTTGTTTTTGTCCTTGATAGCTCAATTCATAACTTCGTGTTTTGCCATCCCATTTTTCCAATATAGTACTGCCATCATCAAAGGTAACAGCAACTTCCACGGGTAATTGGAAAGCCGTTTGCCGGAAAAGAATTACAGACGATCGATAAATGGGAATATCTCGGTTGAGCTTTGTTTCACAATCAGTATTATCTGCAAAAAGACCTTGCATCGGTGGCAATTCATGATTGCTTATTGAATGTACAGAATAATCACATACTTCGGTACCAAAAATAGCTTGCTGCAATAGCTCATTTACAGTTTGCTTAGAGGATGTCCCTAGTTCTTTTTCGGTTATTTCCAAGGCTATCGTTATAAAGTCATCTCTACATGGATGTTTAAATTTCCATTTGCTGAAGTAATTTTGCATGATTTTCTGCATGACATGCTCTCCAACGATACCCTCAAGCGTGCTCAATACAACAGCTGCCTTGCCATATACAATTTCAGAATAACTGCCATGTTCAAAATGCCAGCCAAAATCACTGAGCGGATTGACCTGTATATTATCAGCATTAAAAAATCTGCCTCGACGGAATTCCTTTGATCCAATTTGAATACCCCACATATTTACAATACCCTCAGGATAAAATTGGTCCATTATTTTAGCTTCAAAAAAAGCGGTAAAACCTTCATCCATCCAGGGCTCTTCCTGTTCATTGGTCGCAACCATTTGCATGAAATACTGGTGGGTAAGCTCATGAATAGTTAAGGTTTCGCTAGTTCTGATGCCTTTGGGCAAATCATGTAGGGTAGGCGCAGTTATTAAGGTCGGATACTCCATCGCTCCAGAAAATAGCCCATAATAAGGAGGGCAAACTATGGTAAGGGTAGGGTAGGGGTATTTTTCCAAATATTCTGCAAAGAAAGAAAGGGAGTTTTTAGCAGCTCCCAGAAAACGTTCTTTATTGATCATATGCTCTGGGCTAATGAGTAGACGAATGTTTACATCTTCCCATCTATCCAATACTTCTTCAAAGCGGGGACAGGCTGTCCAGGTAAAATCTATGACGTCTTCAGCCTGATAAGTGTGGGTGGTCCAGCCATTAGATGTGGTTTGGGTAATCAATGCTCCACTCGCACCTACTACATACTGCTCTGGTACCGTCATACTTACTTCATATACCCCAAATTCCCCATAATATTCTGTATTGGCGTGATATTGGTGGCAATTCCACTGGCCCTTACGAGAAAAGCGCATACCTGCGGGTTCGTATACCCCCAGCTTGGGAAACCACTGCGCCATGAAATAAAAATCGCGATTATAGCCAGTACGAATCATCATCTTTGGAATCTGCGAATGCCATTCCATCTCAAGTTGGTAAGTAGCGTAAGGCATTACAGGTTCTTCTAGCTGTATTTCTAATACTGTATGATCATTAATGTTGTTGTTATCGGGCTGGATATATCGAGCATTGAGTGGCTGCCCTTTTTCATCTATTATTTTTGTCACTTCTATCCATGCCCATTCGCACTGTTCAATTGCTTCTTCCGATTTACTTCTTGGAATCCGGGCAGAGCTTATATTAAAACTGGTTTGATTATTTTTAAAGGCGTTGTAGTATAGATGAAAGGGCATTGTATAAATCGTATCTGCCGAAGGGTTTTTGAATGTGAGCGTTTGATGGGCATTTATCTGATGATTGGCAGTGTCTAATTCCAGATCTATTTGGTAATTAGCCGTCCTGGGAGATAATGGTTTTTGGGCATTAAGGATGGTGCCATAATACAGTAATAGCAGGAGTGAAAAATAACGGGTCATCAGGAAGCTATTGTTTTTTATAAAGGTAGGGAAATGTTATGCTAAAGATAATCCCTAGCAATAAAATCAATGTTATTTTATGGCTTCTATACAAACTATAGAATTTAAAATTCTAACAACATCGATTACAGCAAAAGTTTATTATCAATAGTCATAAATAGGTAAGATGTTGATGATTTCCTATGTTTTCCATATAATAAAATAGCCATACCAGCATACATTTGATGCTGATATGGCATATCATATTGTTGTTATTTGTTGGCTATTTAATCGATAGCCGCTGGTTAGAATACTGTAGTCTATTTAATTTTTCCGTATCGCTCACCATCTTTGTACTCAACAACATAGGCGCCAGAGTAACCGTTCGCTTTTGCTTGTTGTACAATACCTCTCGCTTCTTCTAAAGAGTAATAATCTGCCAACAAAACCCTTGTAAGGTTACGAGACAGGATCAACTCTGTATCAATGCGACCAAGTGATGCCACATTTCCAAAGCGCTCAGCTTTATAAGTTCCCACCGCTGCTAGCTGCACCTTATAGTAAGTACCATTTAAGCGAGGTGCTGTAGTTTGGTATTCACTATTATCACGGGGATCACGGCTACGAGCAGTGTATGGTGCTGTTGGAGTATTAGGAGCAGGGGCAATGATATTCCCACTATTATCATTAGGGTCTATAATAGGTGTTGTAGGAGTTGGATCTGGATTGACTGGTTCCGGGCTTGATGGCTCCGGACTCGGTGGCTCTGGAGAAGGAATAACGTTACCTTCATCATTACCTTCTACCTGTAGAAAAATAGGTTGGCCATAAGTATAATTCTCAGGATCATTGGCAGCAAATCGATAAGAACCTGCTTCATAACCATAAGCGCTCACTTCAACGCGGAAATTTCTACCGGGTAGTATTTCAAATGAATAATTTCCTTCGCTAAAATCGCGACGGATTAACTCCGACTCACGGCCATCATCGAATGATTGATATAGTGCAACCGAAATATTATTGACTATGTCACCTGTCTCACGATCATAGACATTACCTTTTACAACTACTCTTCTTCCTCCAACTGCAAATTCAAAAATATCTTCCTGGGTAGTGGTCGATTTTTGACCGCCAAATACGCGATTGGAAGTCATAAATCCACCAGTGCGAGCAGGATTAAGAATGTAGAAGTAGTCGTCAGCACTAGAGTTGACAGGCATTCCCATATTTACCGCTTGAGACCAACTAACTTCATCACCAGTTGTTTTAAACACGTCAAACCCACCGATAGATGCTTGTCCGTTAGAGCTAAAATATAGTGTTTGATCTTCCATATTGTAGAATGGAGTGATCTCATCTCCTAAAGTATTGACTACAGGCCCCAGGTTGACAGGGAAGGTAAAATCATTATCATCAATGCCGAGGTCACGAGCAATATACCACAAATCCATTCCTCCACGACCGCCTTCACGATTGGAAGCAAAGTAAATAATTTCTTGCCCACGTTGGTGTATCACATTAGGATGAGTAGCTGTTACTCCTTCCAGATTGATGTAATCGGGCAAACGCTCTGGTTGAGACCATACAGCCCCCACTCTTTTAGTTACGAAAATTTCACATCTTGTTTTTACATCATTCCAGGGAGCACCTGTGTCACTACATACGGTGAAATAGAAACGGCTGCCATCAGGAGCCATCGTACCATTAGCAAAATGGCCAGATTGGATCACGGGAAAGTTACGTGGAGCTTCTCCTTTTTGCCAAACGTTGTTATTTCTTTTTGTATAATAGATACGAGCACGATCTCCTTGATCAGAAGAATAGTACAATTCGTTTTCTGAAACGGGGAAAGCAGCAAAATCCTGTTTGTCAGAGTTGATTCCATCACCAGGTAAAATAATTTCTACATCGCGATTGGCTTGAGCAGGAGCTTCGAGCCCTAATTGGCAACCCTGGATTTCTACATTGATAATATCCTCTAAAATTGCCTTGCCATCACCTGTATAGTTTTCCATGAACTTTTCGAACTCCTGCTGAGCACGAGCATATTGCCCATCCTGCTTAAGACAGCGAGCAAACTTCAGTCCTACCAAGGGATATTCATCGTTTTTATCTTTAATGGGGCGGTATGCTTCCACTGCCTGGCGATAATCACGGAGGGTATAATAAATTTCTCCTGCTTCGTAGGTAAGTTCTTCTTTTTTGCGCTTTCTGCTGTAAGCTTCCATATACTTTTGAGCAGCAGTTTCGTAATCACCTTCGGCATAAGCTACTTCGGCTTCCTTTTTTGATTTGCGCCAACTTTGGGCCTGGCTAAAAGAAGTAATGCTTATGGTCAATATTATTAAAAGTAAGAACTTCTTTGTCATATCTTCGGTTTATGATTAACTATGTCAATTAATTTAGTAGTATTTT
>JAKSDI010000128.1 GCA_022360175.1 Chitinophagales bacterium | reverse complement strand
ACTGTCAGCACGTGTATCCTGAACAAAACGACGGATAGCTCCCAGTGCTTCCTGATGAAAAGAAGCAGGTGGTTCTGCTTTCGCAAATTTGACTAGATCGGCTGTTTGTAATAGCTGGCTCAAGCCATCACGATCTATATGGTCAATACCAGTCAGCTGATTGATCACTTGATCACTAGTCGACTCCAGTGCCTTTATTTGGTATCTACGTTCTAGATAAGTGCGTAATATATAGGTCAGCTGGCTATGATACTCTTTTATAGCACCACTTTGCCACAACTGTTTTTTCTCTAATTTTTCCAGTTCTTTTTCACTCAATTCATACAACGGAAGGGTACCAATTGGTTTTGGAGGGCCAGCTATCCGTTTTTTTCTCATAGGAACGTATATGAATACAAAAGCAAGGATACCTAGTCCTACTAATCCGATAAAAATAGGAAGGAAGTCATAGAAGTTCATCCTTTCCTCAATAATATCTTTGATTGGCATTAGTTGAGTAGAATCCTGCTCTACATTAAGAGTAGATACATTGACTATTACCGTTTCGGATTGGGTTGTTTGAGTTTTACCATTAAATTGATAGGTAATTGGGATAGGAGGGATTGGGTACTCACCTTTCTCCCAGAAAATGAGTTTAAGCTCCAATATGGTCTGTCTCGTACCATTTTCCCCTTCTTTATCCAGGCGCTCGGTATTATAAACCTCCATATGTTCAATATCATCCAGGACACTATAATCCACTTGATCGATGGAGAGTCCTTCAGAATAGGTGGTAATAATAGAAAGGGTGGTTTGGTCACCAATGAGTAAGGCTTCATTACTTAAATTGGTCGCTACACTCATTTGCGCCAGCAGGGTAGCAACTGGAAGCAGTAATAAGGCTACCAACAAGTAGTTTTTTTTCAATTCTATTGCCTTAGATATTTTCAGCATCATGTGCTACTAACTGCGTTGTTGAAAAAACTTATGGAGCGCATCCACATATGATTCATTGGTTCTTATGTTCATTACACTGGCACCGCTTTTTCGGAAAGCAGCTTCAAAATAATCGACGTGTTCCTGATGCCAGTGCTCGTATTTTTCTCTCAATCGACGAGAAGCAGTATCTATCCAGCGTATCTGTCCCGTTTCAGCATCACGTGCTCTGATAAGCCCTACATTCGGCAGGCTTTCTTCTCGCGGGTCTATAATATTTACTCCTATTATATCATGACGCCTTGCTGCTACTCGTAGAGGAGATTCATAGCCCATTGATAAGAAGTCGGAAAGAATGAAACAAATACTACGCTTTTTGACCACATTATTGAAGTATTCTAGTGTTGCGCCAATATTAGTTTCACTTCCTTTCGGTTCAAAGTCAATCAATTCACGTATGATTCGTAAAATATGCTGTTTCCCTTTTTTGGGAGGAATAAACTTTTCTACTTCGCCGGAAAAAAATGCGACACCCACTTTGTCATTATTTTGAATAGCAGAAAAGGCCAAAACGGCACAAATTTCTGTCATCATTTCATTTTTTAGCTGATTAACAGTACCAAAGTATGCCGAAGGGCTCATATCTATTAACAGCATGACGGTCAATTCCCGCTCTTCCTCAAAAATTTTCACATGTGGGGTACCAGTACGAGCTGTTACATTCCAGTCTATATTCCGAACATCATCACCGTATTGATAGTCTCTTACTTCACTGAAAGACATACCTCGGCCCTTAAAGGCACTGTGATATTCTCCTGAGAAGAGATGTCTACTCAGTCCCTTTGTCTTGATTTCTATCTTTCTTACTTTCTTAAGAAGTTCGCTCGTCTCCATATACACTCATTGGTGATCAATAGCTGTGATGTACTGTATAGCACTTGGTATTTTCTCTACATTATTAAGGTACCTCAACCGTATTAAGTATGGTGTTGATGATATCCTCCTGAGTTATATTTTCAGCTTCAGCTTCATATGTTAGCCCTATGCGATGTCGCATTACATCATGACAAATACTACGTACATCTTCTGGAATAACATAACCTCGTCTCTTCAGGAAAGCATGTGCTTTTGATGCTAATGCCAAATTGATACTAGCTCTTGGAGAACCTCCGTAATTGATGAGTGGGCTCAGCCTGTCCAAGCCATATTCTCCTGGCACTCTTGTGGCGAATACAATATCAAGAATGTATTGCTCTATTTTCTCATCCATATAAATTTTGCGAATGGATTCTCTGGCTTTCATTATTTCCGCGGGTGTAACAATAGGAGTAATCTTACCAAATCCACTAGAAAGATTACGACGAATAATCTCTCTTTCATCTTCTTTACTAGGATAGGAAATCTTAACTTTTAACATAAAACGGTCTACCTGAGCTTCCGGTAAAGGATAGGTACCTTCTTGTTCAATTGGATTTTGAGTAGCCAAAACCAAAAAGGGTTCTTCCAACTTGAATGTTTCATTGCCAATGGTTACCTGGCGTTCTTGCATTGCTTCGAGCAGAGCCGATTGTACTTTTGCGGGTGCACGGTTAATCTCATCGGCAAGAATGAAATTGGCGAAAACTGGCCCTTTCCTTACCGTGAAATCATTGGATGCCGGATTGTAAATCATGGTACCAATAATATCTGCGGGCAACAAATCCGGAGTGAATTGTATCCGGCTAAATTTGGCATCAATGGCAGTAGAGAGGGTTTTGATAGCTAAAGTCTTTGCCAAACCAGGTAAACCTTCCAGAAGTACATGTCCTTTCGTAAGAAGCCCAAGCATTAATCGCTCTAACATGTACTTTTGTCCTACAATTACCTTGGCAGCTTCTTCGTTAAGCTTTTCCACAAAAGCACTGTCAATATAAATTTGCTGATTGAGTGCTTCAATATCAATAGATTGCATAAGCCTTGTATTGCTTTTTAAGTCCTCTGACCTATTTTGTCGTTATCTTTGCGAATTTGCGACAAAGACGTGAAATTAAAGTTCACAAATTTGCTAAAAATTTTGAATATTAAGAAAATCAGGATTCGAGCTTTCTAGCATTAGTAAACATTCTCGCGTTCTTGTGGAAGTCAAACGTACTAGAAGGTGTTTATTATATATAATTAAATGCTAAATCAAAAATAATGGCTATGAAAATGTTGTCTGGTATATTATTGTGCTTGTTACCTCTATTATTAGGAGCACAAGAAAATTTTGCTGTTGATCATATAAAAGCTTTAAAAGAAGGCACTTTGATAATCAAATTACCTACTCATACTACCAAGCTAAATGCCATGCGCGAATTGGCAGATGATCCAGAAGTATATCCTGAACGCAGGGAACGGCTAAAAAAATTAATAGCAGAAACTGAAGCGGATGCCCAGCAATTCAATGAAAATATGACCATGGCTTTTGATTCTAATTATACTTTTTCTAAAGTGCTCTTTACTTATGATTATCACTATGATCGATTGAAGGCAGGTGAAATGGAGGGTATATTCCTCAATAAAAACCTGGAAAAAGATCCATCTATTAAAATAGAGGAAGGGCCTTATTACATTCTCCGCTTTGGAAGTTCTCAGAGGGAAGGAAGTTATGGAGTAGATGCTATGGTGGTAATGACTGATCAAATGAAAGATTTATCTGCTCCCTTCCCTTATTATCAGCGGCTCAATGACTTTTCGGCTTTTCTCGGTAGTATTTTTCCAGCTCCAGAACAGGAAAAACGCGATGCCATTCGCCTTGTAGGAAAATTTAATAAACGGCTGCTCCGATATGGGAATAGTAAAGAAGAGGCTGCAAAGGGATAATATATGGTAGAAGATGTAGGGTGGATGTGTGATGGTAGCTGTAAGGACCTGGTTTAATACACTGCCTCCGGAGTAAAATGTTTTTGCTAAACACTGAGCAATGCAAAACTGAGCACTGAACACTGCATTACTGCCAACTGAGCACTGACTCCTGAACTATATCTTTTTCACCACTTCAATCAATTCATTGAGCATCATTGCGGTGGCACCCCAAATTACCTTGTTTTGAATGTTGAAATAAGGTACCTGCCGTAGTGTAAGCTGGTCTGTAATTTTGAGGTCTATTTTTTGTTGAGTAGATGGAAGAAGGAATTGTTTTAATGGAACTTCCAGGATCGCATGGACTTCACTAGGTTGTGGCGAGAAGCTTGGGTGCTGTTCAGCAAAACCAACAAATGGAGCCACTAAAAAATTACTAACAGGGATATAGAGTTCTGTTAAATTACCAAGTAGATGAACCATAGTTGTAGGTACTCCAATTTCTTCTTCTGCTTCTCGTAAAGCAGTGCTAGCTAAGTTGGGGTCTCCATTTTCCTGTTTCCCACCAGGAAAGCTAATTTGGCCGCTATGACGGTCCTCAGGATGATGAGGGCGCTCTATAAAGACAATATGCCAGTCAGTCTGTTTGGGATAAAGCAATGCCAGTACACCTGCTTTACGAGCATTGGGAGGTGCAGAAGAGGTACGTTTCCTTACACCATGTGCCATTTTGTATTGGGCTTCTTGCCCTGGGAGCGTGTTTTGTAAGTGCTTTTCCAACTTACTTATAAACGGGTCTTGCATAAATATTTGATAATCATTTCTAATCCAAACACTAATGAGCGCTCATGGTTGTCAAAAAAAAAGCTCCGGTACTAATTAAAGTATCGGAGCTAAACTTTCAAGTGTATAATATTCTTTGCTGGATTATTCCTAATCTTTATTGGAGGCTTGTAGATAACGTTCCAAAGCCATAGTCATAGACGGAGCTTCTGGAATTGGTGCCTTAATATTGATCGTTAATCCTCTATCTTCAACCGCTTTACTGGTACTATTTCCGAAAATAGCCAGACGGGTTTCGTTCTGTTTAAAATCAGGAAAGTTTTCGTATAGTGATTTGATACCTAACGGACTAAAGAAAATTAATACATCGTAGGTTACATCACTAAGATCAGATAGATCACTACTGACCGTTTGATACATCATTGCATCCTGCCAGTTGAAATCATTTTCAGTAAGATAATTGGATACTTGCTTGGCTCCTAAATTGGAACAAGGCAATAAGAATTTTTCTTTAGCCTTATGCTTTTTTAATGCTGGAGCAAGATCTTCAATTCTTTTCTTACCTACAAAAACTTTGCGTTTTCGATAGACAATAAACTTCTGTAAATAATTGGCAATTGCCTCTGATAAACAGAAGTATTTTGTGTCCGCAGACATTTTAATTCGTAGTTCTTCGCAAACCCGAAAAAAATGATCTACTGAATTTTTACTGGTAAGAACGATAGCGGAATATTCATCCGGCTTGATTCGTGTTTTACGAAACTCCTTGCCTGAAACCCCTTCTACATGTATAAAGGGACGCCAGTCTATCTGGAGACCATATTTCTTTTCCAGTTCAAAATAAGGAGATCTTTCAGGTTTGGGTTGGGAAACGAGAATTGTCCTAACTGGTTTGTAAATCTCTTCCTTCACTTGTACTTGACCGTTTGACGCCATTCAACAATGATTTTGTTGATTGAATCCACTAACCTTTATCTAAGCTGGGATCATGAATGAAATCTTAAAAAATTAGCCTAAAATAACCCGGGCGATAATGGCAATGGGCACTACTTCGACGGTGCAAATATACAACAAAAAGTGAAATTTGTGAAAAAGTATAAATTTGTTGGCTATAAATAAGCCTCTGAGTGAGCGGAAAAGGTATATTAAAATGATTATAGCAAGTGCTATATAAGTAATCATCCTGGTTAGTCCTTCAGGTGCAAAAGATACCAGCAAATTAATAGGAATCAGGATAATACCTATAATAATACTAAAAACAATAATTGTCATACTATACAGCGCAATTTCCTTTTGTATAGGAAAAATATAGCCAATTAAAGAAAGTGTAGTGTGTTTTGCTAATAGTAAAACTGCCAATAATCCTATCGAAATACCAAGGCCTTTCCAGGGGTTTTGTGTATAAAATGAATATTCAAATTCCTGCACGATTAAAAAGACAAAAAAACCAATAGATAGAATAGCAAAGATGTAAAAGAGGTAATACGGAATACCTCCTACCGTTTCTCGTTCGCGTTGTAATTGTGCTAATAAATTATCATTCAAAAATGCTCTATACGTACGTCCTAGCTGGCTCCGAAGGAGGGTGACCAGAATGGTAAGGAGGATAAGTAAGGAAGTATTAGTTATAAGTAAAAGACGCCGGTTGGGTTGAGTAATAACTCGTTTTACTGGATCGGGCTTGAGTTCTAAATCTGGGCGTACTGGACGGGCAGATTCCCGGGGAGGAATAATATCAAAGGGGTTTCCTGTATCAGCAATTTGTGAAGTTTCTTCACTCTCAGGCGGCAAATCCAATCGAGGAATAAGCTCAAAAGGATTTTGCTGATTTTGGGCATTTAATATCCCTTCAGGAGTTAGCAACAGTGCCAGTAAAATTGATATAAATAGTAATGTTCGCATGCTTGAAACAAAGTTAGCAAACAATTTCGGCTTGTTAAAGAGCTGTTAAGGAATTCATGAAGGAAGTATTGAATACTAGAAGTTGAGTAATTTCATTTTAATTACTACTGAAAGATGAAAAACAGTATTATTTTCCGGGTTATTATATTAGGAGCGATAGCCATTGCTGGGATCATTGGTATGCAAGCTTATTGGGTATTAAATACCTGGAATATCAATGAGGAAGAGTTTAATAAAAAGGCGGGCTTGGCACTATATAGGGTAGCTTGCCATTTGGCAGATATGAATGGAGGAAGCCTTCCTGCCCGTAATGTGGTGAATCAACGCACTACAAATTATTACATAGTTAATATAGAAAGTGAAATTGATGCTGAACATTTAGAGTATTTTCTGCAAAAAGAATTTGAAGAGTTAGCCTTATTTGTAGATTTTGAATACGCAGTGTATGATTGTACTACGAAGGAAATGGTATACGGAAACTATTGTAGCTACACTCCCGATAAGATACAAGAAGCTAAATTAGGCCATCTCCCCAAAGATGATAAGTTCACTTACTACTTCAGTGTTAAATTCCCTACCCGTTCGGGTTATCTGTTCAATAAAATGCAGCTTTCTATTATCTTATCATCTATCATGTTGTTAGTAGTGCTGTTTTTTTCTTATTCGATGTTTGTAATTCTTCGTCAAAAGCGTCTTTCTCAGTTGCAGAAAGATTTTATTAATAATATGACGCATGAGTTCAAAACACCAATTTCAACTATAAAAATATCAGCGGATGTATTTTTAAACGATAAGTATGTTAATGAAAACTCACGTCTCTTGCGTTATGCCAATATTATTAGAGAACAAAACGGCCGCCTGAATAGACAGGTGGAAAAGGTACTCCAATTAGCACGGATAGAACAAGGCAATTTTGAACTGAAGCAAGAGAAGGTTGTATTATCACCTCTTCTGGAAAAAATAATAGAAAGCACAGGTGTACAGGTAGAAAAACTAGGAGGCCATTTATCTTATGATATTGATTTGGAGGATGTCGTTATAGAAGGAGATCGTTTACATTTGACAAATATCTTGCACAACCTTCTTGATAATGCAGCGAAATACTGTAAAGATAAGCCGACTATCCATCTACAAGCCTGGCAAGAAAGCCATCAAATATGTATCAGTATAAAAGATGAAGGAATAGGCATCCCCAAAGAGCATTTGAATCGAATTTTTAACAAATTTTATCGCATCCCTACAGGAAATGTACATAAAGTAAAGGGCTTTGGACTAGGCTTGTACTATGTCAAAAATATATGTGATGCTCATGGATGGTTGCTGAATATTGAAAGTCAGGAAAAAGAGGGGACTATTGTACAAATATCAATGCCACAGGGAAAAGCTGCCTGGGAAAAGAAAATACGACAAAGTATTCATCAATTGCAGTTGTATTTCCGTCGAATGACTACGCGGGTACAAACTCTTAAATAAAAAGGATAAGAATTATTTGCCTTCTTTGAAGCGTCTCTCACAGCCGAAGGGAAGAACGATTTAGAGGAAGAAATATAGTTAAAGCCAAATTAGCATGAAACCACACTTATTATATGTAGAAGACGATGAAAGCTTGAGCTTTGTGACGCAGGATAATCTAGAGTTGCAAGGCTATGACATTTCTCATTATACCAGCGGAAAGGCCGCGATTAGTGCTTTTAAAGAGCACAGTTTTGATTTATGCATCTTGGATGTTATGCTACCAGATGTAGATGGATTTACCATTGCGCGTGAAATAAGAAAATATGATCAACAGACACCAATTTTATTTCTTACTGCTAAATCTTTAAAAGAGGATCGCTTGCAAGGCTTGAGGCTGGGGGGAGATGATTATATAACCAAACCTTTTAGTATAGAAGAATTGATCTTAAAAGTAGAAATATTTTTACGTCGCCGACAAGTAACATCAGGCGAATCTCCTTCTAAGGTGGTTATAGGCGAGTTTGAACTAGATTACCCTAATCTAAGCTTGCAGCACGAATCTTCTACCCGACAACTTACTCAAAAGGAAGCGGATTTACTCAAACATTTAGCAGAGCACCCAGATCAGGTCCTCAAACGCTCAGATATTCTGGAAAAAATATGGGGAGAAGATGATTATTTCCTGGGGCGCAGCCTTGATGTTTTCATCTCTCGCTTGAGAAAATACCTTCGCCAGGATGACTCATTGAAAATTGAAAATATTCATGGCGTTGGTTTTCGGTTGCGAACGAAGTAAGAAATGTGGTGATGTGTTTTAAATCAAATCCATCACCACATCACTCTTTGCCCAACGTAACTGGTAAGCAAAGTTGGGATATCTCTACCATCCATCACCATCTAATAAATCACCCAATCCGCCAAGGATACTTCCTTCTCCTTTGTTACTCCCACTGCCGTAATGGCGAGATGCAGAAACAACCTTGTCTGCTAGTCTGCTGAACGGTAACGATTGTATCCAAACGGTGCCAGGGCCTTGAAGGCGAGCATAAAAAAGGCCTTCTCCACCAAAGAGCATATTGCGCACACCCTTGATCATCTCAATATCATAGTCAACATCACGAGTGAAGCCTACCAGGCACCCTGTATCAATTCTAAGTGATTCTCCGATAGCCAGTTCTTTTTTCACAATGGTACCTCCTGCATGTAAAAATGCCAGGCCATCTCCTTCCAGCTTTTGCATAATAAATCCTTCTCCACCAAAGAACCCTCTACCCAGACGCTTAGAAAACTCTATGCCTACCGAAACACCTTTGGCAGCACATAAAAAAGCATCTTTCTGGCAAATAATTTTTCCTTCCAGAGCACCGAGGTTTAATGGAATAATGCGGCCAGGATAAGGAGATGCAAAAGAAACTTTTTTCTTGCCACTACCTGCATGAGTGAAAGCAGTCATGAAAAGGCTTTCTCCAGTAATCATGCGTTTACCAGCAGATAAAACTTTCCCCCATAAGCCTTTATTTTCTTCCTTATGACTGCCATCTCCAAAGATCGTAGCGAGTTCAATGCCATCATCCATCATCATGAAGCTGCCAGATTCAGCAATAACTGTTTCGTAGGGATCTAATTCTATCTCTACAAATTGCATTTCTTCACCGAAAATTTGATAATCGATTTCGTGTGCGTTCATTTTGGTTTTATTTGTAAAAGAACCATAAAATAATGAGTAGTCAAATTGCTAAAATGTAGTTGGAAGTACTAATTATTTGGAGGAGTATCGTCGTTTTTTATACGAAAAAAAATCCCGAACATTGGCTTGATGCCAGTGTTCGGGATTTTTAAAAAAAATAATATCATGGTGATTTATGAAATCACCATGATATCAATTTTTTTTAATTAACGCTTAACCGTAAACGGCTTCGTCTGGATACCCTGCTCAGTGCGGATAGTCAGGAAGTATTGTCCAGCAGCTAGTTGCTTCACGTTGAAGTCAGCTTGCTCTTGGCCCATTACGTCATTATCGCGAGATACGAAGATAACGCTACCGTTAGCATTAGTAATGCGGTATTCAGCAAAGTCAGTAGCTTCTTTGAAAGTCAGCTTTGCAGTCAACAAATCAGTTGTTGGATTAGGGAAGATATTCATTTCGAATACTTCAGCTCCTACAACTTCTTCAGTTGATACTTCTGTTTCTCTTAGAGTGAAACCAGTAGATACAGAAGAACCTGGAAGGTCAGTGAACAAGCCAATACCACCTTCAAAATCAGGTACTTGATCCAACCATTCAGTTACTACTAGGTAACCATATGCATGATCAGAGAATGTTTCATTAGCTAGTAAGAACTGCTGATACTGGTTGTAGTCATAAGAATCATCGAAACCGAAGAATATAGTTTCTGTACCGAAGTAACGTACACCGATAACGTAGTTAGCTCCATCATAAGGAATATCGATACCTGTATCTTCGAAAGTAATCAAGTTAGTAATTGGCAATGTTACTTCTCCTGCTGTATCGTCATAATCAGAAGGGAAAGTATAAGTAGCAAAACCAGCTAGTGTTACTTCCTCATTTAGCATTGAACCATCGCCATCAGCATCGATCCACTCGTAAACATAACCTTCAACTGCTACGTCTGCAAGAGTTTCTCCATTGGTTAATACATCAAACAGTACGCTATCAATTGTAAATCCTTCGCCGTGAGGGATGTTGAAAATAGAAAGGAATTCAACATCACCACCACCAATAGTACGGTAGATAGTAGTGTTAGGACGACCAGTAGTCATATCCAATCCTGCCTTAGAGTATGTTCTTTCAGTAACAGTAAAGTTTACATCAAAAGAGTTATCAGAAGGAGTATCATCTGTGCTATCGCTAGAAACAGAGTAGTTGATGTTGTAAGTACCTTCACCTGTGTCAAATACATCGAATGCAGGTAGTATTACCAATTCAGAAGTAGAATCAGACAGGATCGCCGTTTCAGAAGAAGCACTTTCGTTGTATACTTCAGTAGCTGATCCACCAGCAGGAGTATGCTCGATAACAGCCTGAACGCTGAAACCAGGAGCATCATTAGTACCAAAGTTTACAGCAGTTGCACCAGGATTAACAACGAAATCACCAGCAGCATCAAGCTGAGATAGAGGATACATACCAGCAGGAGCAACTACTACATCCATAGAACCTAAACGTAGGTCGTTAGGGAATGCAATTGCACCAATTGTAATATTCACAGGACCATTTTCCAAAGCTGCACGGATAGCTTGTCCGTCTTCATAAGACAACATCACACAAGGGATAGTTACAGATCCACCTTCTACACCAGCACCCATTGCGATAGTAGCACCACCTGGTTCGTTGTTGAATACGATAGCAGCAATAGCTCCAGCATTTTCTGCATTTAGGCACTTAGTACCAAATTCACAGCTACCGCGATCGATCAAGGCAATTTTATCAGTAAGGTCATTAACTAGCTCATTACAAGCTTGTGAGCTGGTTGCACCAGTGCCATCATCTGCGAATTCAGCATCTGCAGTCCAGATGTCAGAGTTAATATCCGCACCGAAAGCTGCTGCCTCAAAAGAGTAAGAGCCTTCAAGTTCTGCAGGAGAGTTGATATAAACTGTCTGTGCAGAAGCTACACCAAGTGCCAAGAAAAAGGCTAAAAGTGACGTAGTAAATGTTTTCATAGAAGCAATTTTAGTGATTTAAAGCATTTAGTAGTAAAATTCTAAGTATAGTGTTCAGGCTATGTAACATAGCCTGATTTTCATCAGTTATGAAACGTTATTCTACCGCGGAAGTTCGTCAAGTGGGTGGTAGCAATTTGTTAAATCAAATACATATCGCTATTTCATTGCCAATATTTTCATTACTGGCCTGGGGTCTACTTGGCGAGCCTGAGGAATCTATTTACCGGGTAGGCTCAGTGATGATCTGGCAAAATTCGGGCGCTAATTTAAACAATTTGCGGATTAAAGAAAATATAGTAACAGACAAAACTATTGAAACTTTGGTGGAAAGTTTTGTCGTCACTGGAATAGTGTAGGTGAACTTTTAATTATAAAAGTGGTGTCCTACACTATAAAAGGCGTATCTTCGTTATTGTTTTCTTGTTGATTCAATAAAATTTTTAATTTGAAATTTTCTGATTTTGGTTTTGAACCGGGCTTAATGGAAGGGCTGGAGGCGATGGGTTTCGAAACCGCTACACCTGTACAGGAGCAGGCAATTCCTCCGATTATGGAAGGTAAAGATGTGCTTGCCTGTGCTCAAACGGGAACAGGTAAAACAGCCGCATTTTTGCTGCCTGTTCTAAATCGTCTTGCCCAAGAACCCAATGATGGTATTGATACACTTATCATAGAACCTACCCGAGAGTTGGCCCAACAGGTTGATCAACAATTGGAAGCACTTTCTTATTTTACCTCAGTAAGCTCTATTGCAGTATATGGTGGCCGTGATGGCCATGCGATGGAACAAGAGAAAAGAGCTCTAAAAAGAGGTGCACCGATTATTGTAGCAACTCCTGGCCGTTTAACCTCTCATCTCGATTTAGGATATGTAAAACTGGATAGTATTCGTCATTTGATTTTGGATGATGCAGATCGTATGTTGGATATGGGTTTTGCTCCAGCGATTATGAATATCGTTAATAAGCTTCCACTAGAAAGGCAAACGCTATTGTTTTCAGCAACGATGCCTGGTAATATCCGCAAGTTTGCTCGCCAAATTTTACGAGATAAAAAACCAGTAGAGATAAATATAGCAATCTCTAAACCTGCTAAAAATATTCTGCAGGCAGCCTATGAGATAAGAGAAGATGCAAAGCTCAAATTGGCAGAATGGGTCATTGCCCAGAACCAGCGAGCAGAGCGTATTTTGATCTTCGCAGGCACCAAAAAGAAGGTTCGTGAATTGCAGTCCAGCCTCAATAGGATGGGAGCAAAAGTAGGAGCCGTTCATTCTGATTTAGCACAAGAAGAACGTGAAAATTGTTTGCTCAACTTCAAAAATGGTTCTTTACCTATCGTTGTTGCAACCGATGTACTCTCCAGAGGGATTGATATTAAAGGAATTGATGTAGTGGTTAATTATGATGTGCCTGGCGATGCAGAAGATTATGTACATCGTATAGGGCGTACAGCACGTGCTGATGCCTCTGGCCTTGCACTTACCTTTATTAATGCAGAAGATAGATATAAATTTAGACGAATTGAGGATTTAATGGAAATGAAAGTACGCAAATTACCATTGCCTCCTGATTTGAAAGATGCTACACCTCCAGATCGGCCTAATAAAAGAGGAGGAGGAAGAAGAATGGGGGGAGGTTACAATAGGAATAAAAATTTCAAAGGAAGAAAAAACAACAGAAGGAAATAATAAAAATTCAATCATGGTGATTTTTTAGTCACCATGATTGAAAATGCTCTGTTTGTTAACGCATATCAGGTGTGATACCTGCTTCTTCCAGTGTAATACGGGCACCATCCATATAAGGAACAACCCATGCATCTGGAATACCCACCTTACGCATATAGTCTCTTAATTGTTTAGCAGATTCATAATCCTGGAATTTACCAATTATTACTTTCTGAAGGCCATCTTCTTCTTCCAGATCCATATTGTCTCCTTGATTATCCAAAGAGCCAGGGATATTGGTTTGGCTATAAGCACCAATCTGTACTCTAAACACTAATCCAGTCATATTATCAGTATCACCGCCACCACTGTTGCCAGTATAATCTGGTTGTTCGTTGGCAAGTGTGCGTAAAGATTCTTCTGTTACTGCCAAATCATTCTGAAGACGATTTACTTCTGCTTCCAATTGATTAACACGGGCCTGTTGATTCGCGCGAGAAGCTTCCAGTTGATTTACTTGGCTAAGCAATTCCTGGCTTTCTTTACGATAGCGCTCGCTTTCATCTACTATTGCTTTTAATGCAGCAGGGTTTTTCTTGTATTCTTTGGCTTTTTGTTTCCATTCTTTAAGTTCTTCCTTCGACAAATTCTGAGCCTGTACAGCAGGCTGGAATGTACCTATAGCGAAAACAACAAGAGCGAAATAGAATAGAATTCTCATGTCTTAAAAATTTAGTTTGTTGTAAGGAGCAATATACACTTAATCTGTTAAGTTTCGGAAATTAGGGGTAATAATAGTTTCCCAGATAGGGGCATTAAGGGGAGTTTTATAAAAGTTGCTGTTAGCATAACTGATAAGTGAAAGAGTTTATTTTATAAAACACACTTATTCTATTCTATCCAATACCCAGAGATTCTCTGGAGTTGCTACACCAACAAAACCCTGATTTGGAGAAAAATAAACTTGAGTATTGCTGCCACTGGTGCGCAAGTTGGTATGTACATCTGGAAACTCCTGTCCCATCAAAGTTGTATCTCCTATGAAACGAATATTAGAAATATCATCCAGCATTTCTGCTGTCAACTCAGGATTGTCCCTGGTATCTGTCACCGCAAAAATATTGGCTACATAGGTATTGAATTGTGCACTTGCCTCTAAATAGTCAACTAACAAGGTATCTTGTCCAGGTAAATCATCTACTTGATAAACACGTAAATGATAAATGAGGCTGTAGCGCTGATCCTGGCCAGTATTCGGATATAGTTGATAGGTTTCTCTATCATAATACAATCTCTGGTCTTTAGGAAATAAGAAACTTCCTTTAGAACAGGGAACATCAACTACCATCTCAGTTTTTGCATTCCAATCATTGCCTGTTGATAATACAAATTTTATTTCCTCATTATCTTGATTAACAAATACAAGTATTTCGCCTCCCTGATAAGGTAGCCAGCTATGAGATGATGGTTGTAAATTGACCTCTCCCAATTTTTCATCCTTAGGGCAACGAGAACAGGATGATATATTGATGATCAATACCACTAGAGTAATTAAAGGAATTGATCTTTTGTACGATGCTGACATGTTTTTGTCCAAAAATAAACAAAAATAGATTTGCAGTCTTTCCTGGAAAATGCAATATTTGCATTATAAATAATTGTAAATGCAACAATTGCAAATGAAAGAAGATAGGCTGGAGCAACTGCCTGTCTTTATAATGGAACAAATCGTTCGTAAGTATCGTCAAAAGGCGGCTATTGCACATAAGGAACATCAGTCGGGATTGAATGTAGATCAGTGGATTGTACTAAAGCAAATAGAGGAAAACAACGGCAGCAGTCAGGTAGAAATAGGTGCACTTGCTGTAAAAGATGCGCCCACAACTACTCGGATTATTGACCAATTGGTATCGAAAAACCTGGTAAGTAAACAACTTGATCCAGAAGATCGCCGTAAGTATATGGTTTTCATAACGGAAAAAGGGCAGCAGTTGATTAAAGTTGTTTATCCTATCGTTAATGAATACAGACAGGTTCCCCTTGCTGGTTTTTCTCAGACTGATAAAAAACAACTACTAGGCTTATTGCAGCGTGCATTGACCAACTTAGAGTAAGAATAATTTTTTTGCAATAAAAGTTGTAATTGCAACTATTTCAATTGTAATTAGTCTTTTTATAAGTGAAAGATATTATCCGACTGTTTGTAATGGGCTCGGATATTCTTAAGCCATTACTTACTAAATTAAGAATTGATGAAGCAACTGTATGTATTAGTATGGTTAGTGCTTGTGGGTGCTAGCCATACCCTTTTTGCACAAGAAACAATTACCAAAGCAGAACAAAAAAGTGTTATTGATAGCCTGAATGCTAATATGGAAAGGAACTACGTATTTCCGGAAGTAGCAAAGAAAATGGCTGCGACATTAAACAAAAAATTCAAATCCGGGAGTTATGATGAATTCACAAGTCCAGCCAACTTTGCAGGGCAACTGACTGCTGATCTGCAAAACGTTAGTAATGACAAACACCTGCGTATACGTTTTGATCCCCGAAGAGCGGCTATGATGATACAACAACAGGAAGAAGAAGGGCCGCATGAGCCAGACCCTCAATTTATGAAAAGAGTAGCCCGAAGTAATTATGGATTTAATGAAGTGAAAATTCTAGAGGGCAATGTAGGTTATATTGATTTACGCGGGTTTATGAATGCAGGAGTAGCAGGAGAGACAGCAGCAGCAGCAATGAATATGGTTTCTAATGCAGATGCAATAATTTTTGACTTGCGTCAAAACGGAGGAGGTGATCCAGGAATGATTCAGTTGTTAACTTCCTACCTCTATAGTGAAGATGATCTGATACACCTGAATAATTTTTACTTCCGCCCTACTGATGAACACACTCAAACCTGGACATTACCTTATGTGCCAGGCAAGCGCAATCCAGATGCTGAAGTATTTGTGCTAACCAGTGATTATACCTTTTCTGCTGCTGAAGAGTTTACTTATAATTTGAAAAACCTGGAGAGAGCAACAATAGTAGGAGAAACTACGGGAGGAGGAGCCCATCCTGGTGGAGCAGAGCTTATTGGAGAACGCTTTGTTGCCTTTATGCCAAATGGCAGAGCAATCAATCCTATTACAAATACCAATTGGGAAGGTACAGGAGTAAGCCCACATGTAGAAATTGATAGTGAAGGTGCATTGGAAAAGGCCCATCAATTGGCATTAGAAAAATTGGCAGATCAAGCAGAGGAAGAAGACAAACAATACTATGCCTGGTTTGCATCTTATCTTAAAGCAAAAAACGAGCCAGCAGAAATTTCTAAAGCAAAGCTAATGGCTTATGTTGGTAAATATGGACCACGTAATCTGCTATATGAAGATGGTAAGCTTTACTATCAGCGTGATGGTCGTCCTCGTATGGATTTACTTTACATGAGTGATACTTCATTTGCTTTTGCAGATGATCCCAGTATTCGCATTGATATGGAATATGAAAAAGGAGAGGCAAAAGCACTTGTAATCAGCAGTAGCAATGGCTGGAAAGAACGTAATGAAAGAAGTCTTACCAAACCTTAAAATTTATATTACAAGATTAACTTGAAACCGAAAAATGCCGAAGGCCTGTCAGAGTAAAAGTAAAGATGTGATAGTACACTTTTACCCAGACGAGCCTTCGGCATTTTACATTTCTCTGCTCTAGATTTTACATTATCTAATGAGATGAAGGTCTCCGGTATAGAAAATACTGTGGCCGTCTAAAAAGCGGACTTCTGCTACATAGGCAAATACGTCACTGCCCATAGGAGAACCTTTAAAGTTACCATCCCAACCGCTTGCCAGGTCATTAGGTGGAAATGACTGTTGCTCATATACCAGTGAACCCCAACGATTAAAAACTTGCAGGCTAATGATTTCCTGTACATTAGGGGTGTTGGCATATATTGTAAAGTAGTCATTTCTACCATCTCCATTCGGTGAAAAAGCGGATGGAATATAAACTTCTCTCACTTCGTTGACAATAATAGTGAGAGAGTCGCTTATTGCACAACCTGCATCTGTACCAATAGTTAGCGTGTAAGTTGTTGTTTGGCCCGGGAGTAGAAATGGTGCCAGACAGCTGGGTTCACAGATAACTCCTTCTTCTGGTTGCCAATTGATGAAAGTAGGCATCACATCCGTTACTATCGGTAATTGAACCCCTTCCCCTAAATTGACCGTGTGATCAGGGCCGAGCTCGAGGGTTAAAGTGCCAGGAGGTGGTACAATGATAGTCGTATCTGTACTACAGCCAAAATAATCTGTAATATTAATAGCGTGAGGACCTTCCGTTAAATTAGAAAAATCATAAGGAGGAGCAGTCGTGGCTTGTGTGCCAAGTGAAACTACATAAGGTTCATAAGCATTAAATACATTATTGAGTGTAATAAAGCCATCTTCATAGCCAGGACAAAGAGGTGCGACAGGAGTGAAAGATCCTTCAATACCTAAATCCTGCACTACTTCCAGGTTTAAAGTAACGATACTATCACAACCAATAGAGGAAGTAAGAGAGTCAACATATATTCCACTTTCCAGGTACTCTGATGTACCAATTATATAACTGCCTCCTTCACAGATCGTATCGGTTACTCCATAGAATTTAGGCTGTACAAATACAACTTTTACATTTGAATTGACACGGCACTTACTATTGTCCAGGTTGGAAGAGGAATTAGCAAGCAGGTAACGATAATAGTAATAACCAGCAGTCAGATCGGTATGCATTATCGTAGGGCCTGTCGCTCCGGGAATGTCCTGCCAGGTCATACCTTCATCAAAACTTTGTTGCCATTGGTAGGCAGGAGTCATATACTGATCTCCAACGATTGTTGCTGTAAGTGAAATAGGCTCCCCATCTTCGCAGATATTTTCAATTTCAGTGGGTAGAATCAAGGCTTCCGGACCACAGGCTCGAAATGAAATATTATCCAGGGCAAGGTCATTGCCTATACCTCCCGGGGCATTATTTTGTAGTGTAAGTTTGATAGAGGTCTGGCCAGGTAGTGTAGTAAATACAAATCCATAGGTATTCCAGTTGTTGTTTTGTGGTATATTGCCAGTAGTATACTCTATAACATCATCGAGCAAAAATGATACATTGGGCTGGATATGGCCACCAACTCCTGATTGAATGAGGTTGATAATATCTGCACTGAATTCATAAAGTGTGCCTTCACATAAACCTTCAATAGTTTCTTCGTAAAAAGCTCCTGGATCATGGCTGGCATTTACTACCATCATATAGCCATTCGGATCATCACTATTATCAGTAATACCTAGCCAGGTAGGGAAAATACTGGACCAGATCAGAGTATTGCTAGTAATGGTGTATAAACCATCATTAGGAGGAGGAGAGGTTGTATAAATATACCCAGGGGCTATACCAGGGTCATTGAAGAGTATATTGGATGTACCACTTCCAAAATCACCATCTTCAAAAATGTTTTCACCAAGATTGCCCATGCAAATATCCTGGGCAGAGAGGAAGAAAGGAAAGAATGCTAATATATAGACGAGTAGTATCTTGTGACTCATGGGAGTTTAGTTTCATTAAGCTTTAAAAGTACGGAATATTTGTTCAGAAATATTTCTTATAAGTAACAGAATAAGAGCTCCAACCACCAAAAATAGGGCGCTTCGCATCTATCCAGACAAACGTATCACAATGAAAAAGCTGTTATTAGCATTTTTGCTACTGGCCATGCTGGTAGCCTGCCAACGTAGTGTCACCACTGAACATAGTGTGGAGGCCGATAAAATAGAATTTGAAGATCAGTCCATAGAAGAAGAAACTACTGTATCTCCTCCTGCTCAGGCAAATGCTCCTGTACCACCACCACCTCCCCCTCCTCCGCCACCACCTCAGTTAGAAGAGATATTTAAAGTAGTAGAACCGCCTCAATTAAATACAGAAAGTTATGATCATATATCAGAGAATATTTTTAAGAAAGTAAGTGATGAACCACTATCCACTTTTTCTATAGATGTAGACCGTGCTTCTTATAGCCTGGTGCGCAGGCATTTAAAAGATGGTCGTATACCACCTAAAGGAGCAGTTCGTATAGAGGAGATGATCAATTATTTTGAGTACGGATATAACCAACCAGCCCAAGATAAACCACTTGCTGTGCTGGGTACCTTGCAGTATTGTCCATGGAATACAGGTAGTTATTTGTTGCGAGTAGCGCTGCAGGGTAAGCAACTACAACTCGAAGATGCACCACCGAGTAATTTTGTATTCTTGCTGGATGTATCGGGTTCTATGCGGGCGCCGAATAAATTGCCCCTGTTAAAAAAGGCATTCCGCCTAATGGTCAATAATATGCGGGATCAGGATCGGATAGCAATAGTAGTTTATGCCGGTAGCTCTGGTTTGGTATTACCATCTACTCCAGGGAATGAAAAGGCAAAGATAATGGCTGCTATTGATGCTTTGGAAGCAGGTGGAAGTACTGCAGGAGCCGCAGGTATACAGCTAGCTTATGAGGTTGCCACTGAAAATTTTATTGAAGGAGGAAACAATCGGGTTGTCTTGGCTACAGATGGAGATTTTAATGTCGGAATGAGTAGTAATGCAGCAATGGTGGAGTTGATAGAGGAGAAGCGTACTTCCGGGGTATTCCTATCTGTACTAGGCTTTGGTAACGGCAATTATAAAGATTCTAAAATGGAAAAACTGGCAGATCATGGCAATGGTAATTATGCTTACATTGATAACTTACTGGAAGCTAAAAAAGTATTAGTCAATGAATTTGCCAGCACGCTGTTTACTATTGCAAAAGATGTGAAATTACAATTAGAGTTCAATCCTGTTAATGTAGCGGCTTACCGACTGATAGGCTATGAAAATCGCCTGTTGGCAAAAGAGGATTTTAATGACGATCAAAAAGATGCAGGAGAGCTGGGAGCGGGGCATCAGGTGACTGCTTTGTATGAGTTGATTCCAACAGGAAAAGAAATCCCTTTCCATGCAGGAGTAGATGATCTTAAATATCAACGGACAAGCTTGAAAACGACGGCTACTACTACTGATGAGTGGCTGACTATTAAATTGAGGTACAAAGAGCCTGATGGCACTGAAAGTAAGCTGATGACTAAAACGGTATCTATAGCAGACAATGCATGGGAAGAAACAGATATGGATTTTCAATTTGCCATTGCCACGGCTGCTTTTGGACAGTGGTTGAGAGAATCAAAATATATCGGGGATTTTTCAAATGAAGATATCATCAAATTGGCGAGAGAAGCCAAAGGTTGGGATAAAAATGGCTATCGAGCTGAATTTTTACAATTGGTAGAGCTGGCAGGCTTGTACAGAGAAAGATAGAAGTGGGTGGTCCACCAATTACACAGATTACACAAATCTTTGTAAAACAACTCAGAGGCTAAAATACTGATGATCTTTAATCCAGGTGTTTTTATAATTCGTGATATTCGTGTAATTCGTGGACTATTTTCTTATTAACTATTCTATACTTTGACCCGTACGGATTAGTAGTTCTTTGGTTGCCATGATACCAGCTTCTTCGCTGAGATCGCTGCCTTCATATTCTATACCTACATAACCGGTGTATCCATGCTCTTTTACGATTTTCATCATTTTCGTAAAATCAGTATTTTTTTCATTGCCTGCCTCATCAAAGTCATTCGTTTTGGCACTGACTGCTTTTGCAAAAGGCATTAGCTCTTCCACTCCTTTATAGCGGTCGTACTCATTGATGCAGTTTCCATCATCATCCCTTTCGATGCAGAAATTGCCAAAATCAGGCAAAGTTCCCACATTATCCTTGCCAGCATTTTGGATGACACCAGCCAGCCATTGCCCATTCGATGAATAACCGCCATGGTTTTCCACAATTACATTCAAATTCATTGGAGCCGCCAGGTCACCTAAAGCTGCCAGGCCTTCAGCCGCCGCTGCAGCTACTTCTTCAGGGCTTCCTTCTCCCGCGGCGTTTACACGAATAGAATGACAGCCTAAATATTGAGCAGCTTCCAGCCATTTTTTGTGGTTATCCACAGCCTGTCGGCGGGCATCAGCATCTAAATCGCCTAAATTACCTTCACCATCTACCATTATAAGCAGGCTGTGTACTCCGGCGTCATCTGCCCGTTTTTTCCACTCCCGTAAATAGCCCTCCTTGCCAATATTATCCTTATAAAATTGATTGACGTATTCTACCGCATCAATACCGAAAGTATTTTTAGTATAAGCGGGGAAATCAAGAGGATCAAGTTGGCCGTCAAAAATTGCTTTATGGAGAGACCATTGAGCAAGCGAAATCTTAAAAAACAATTCTTTAGAGTTGGCTGCTGTTGTAGTGGAGTCTATTGCCGCTGTATTTGCATTATTGCTATTGTTGGAAACCCCATCGCTACATGCTGAAAGGCCATAAAAAGAAATGCCTGCCATCATCAGGCCCGACTGCTTAATGAATGTTCGTCTGTTTTGATACATTTTTTTCTGAAAAGATATTCATTTTTTGCTTATTGGTATTATTCTTTAGGTACAATCATCAAGGCCGGTTCTTTTACAATTTCACAATGAATACCATTTGCTTCTAATAAGGCCTGGATTTGTTCTTCCTTTCCTGCTGCATCTTCTACTATACTGGCAGGGATTTTGAAGGTAGCTTTTCTTTCTAATAATTTTTCATCGCGGGTTTTAACGATGATCCCTTTCTCAGCAAACCACCAACATAAATAGGATATTGTGGTATTCATTATGTCAAACCCACCATCTTGATTTGGAGACATTCCTCCATTGGAGCTTATAGTCATAGCCTGATTGACGGATGTGATATAAAGAATTAGTATAGGTTCCTTGGAACAATCAATAGGAGTTAGATGATATTTTTCGATTAAAAAGTTAGATAGGTAATTGAACATTTGATATTCACCCATCACCTGTTTAGCAAAGGTTTTAATTTCTAATAAAGGATTATTTTCTAATAGGATATTTTCTTTTAAAACAGGTCGGCCAGACCTTGCAAAAGAAAAGAAGAGAAGAATGTTGAGATTGTCCATGGCAAAATAGCTTAGATTGCCTCCTCCCATGTATCTTTTGGGATTTGTTGCTGCTTTTTCTTCTATTTGAATGAATGTAGAATCTAACATGTTTTGTGCAATCAAATAAGTGTTTACGCTAAGTGACAATGAAAAGATGAGAAAATATTTTAAATAATCCATATGATGTTTTTTTGAGAAACTCAAAAAGTTCTATTGTATGTAGATCATTGTTGCAGTTATATGTTTTAAGCAATAGCTTCTATTGTTGGGACAGGGTATTTTTGAATAGGTCAAAATTATTTCATTTAACCTATTCAAAAAATTATGTAGCTATTAAGGGAGGCCAAAGGGTAGCTTTTATTCTAAGCAATTATCGGGCCAAAGATAGACTATCATGCTATAATCTAAGACTTTAGTTGTCTCAGGTACATATGCTCCTGAATACCCAATCTGTGCGACAGGCTCGCTGTCAAATGCAAAATCCCATTCCCATACTTGTAACCCAAAGTATTGTGAAATCATACTTAAGAGATAAGCTTCAAAGTCATCGTCTAGCTGTTCATCTTCAAGATATTCTAAATATGTAGGACAATTATTGTTGTGATAAAATGTATTTTCGTTACCATATTCATATACCGTTAGCCAAACAGCTTCATTCCATGCAGCTGCATTAGCGGCTAAACCATAAGGGATTGTCTCAAATGTATTAGTCGTATTATTGTATATCAGATTTGGTGTGGTAAACTGAACATCAAAGTCACAAACAGCAGCACTTGCGTTATAAGGATTTACAAATGAAATTGTTGAGCCAGTCATTCTGGCTTTTAGAGTTGAGCCTATTTGACGAAAATCAAATGATTCACAACTAATTGGTACAAATAAATTGTTGTCTCCATCACAATCTCTTCCCGAAATTTCAGGACAACTACAAGCCGCTTCTGTAAATGCTTCAGCAAACTGCTCAGGATCAGTTACCAAAAGATTCATATCTATATATTCATAGTTTGCCAATTCAGCTTCTACATCGTCCATGCTTATGTATTCAAATTCACCTGCTTGTGAGCAGAGGTCATTCATGATGGCATTCATAATTTGATCGGCCGTCAGGTTTTCACAAGGGAATAGTAGCTGCATGTTACTTAGCTGAGCATCCAGATGTGGGGCTATATTAAACTCACAATCCTCTGATGGTTGCCAGTTGATATTGGTCAGGTTGTTGAGGTTTTCTTCTATTTCTGACTCACTATCTGTTCCTATGCCAATATCTACAACGCCGGTATTGCCTACTTCAAGAGGAGGAATGTCTGACCAGTTGATTGGATCAATATGCCAGCAGTCAATAGCTTGAAGAATCCAGTAGCAATCAATATATCCATAGGTAATATCATCCCCAAAATATATCCAGTCGCAAATCTCCTGAATGCATCGGGGGGTAATTATTTGTGAGCTATCAATTTCCTGAAGTTTCTGCTGATAAGACCCTATCTGGCCATTGTGAAAATACTGGTGGTCAGAAAAGCTGGATGCCATTAGTATTAAATGCCAGAGCTCATAATCATTTTTAATTGTTAAATTTCAATCCAATTGCTCCAACAACCAACTTTTTTCCGAAAGGGAAGATGAATTAGATATATCCTGATGAAGCTGTGCCTTTTTTTCTTCATCGTAAGGAGGAAGGGCAATGAGCCGCCGGATAAAACGAATAATTTGCTGATAGTTTTCTTTGTGAAACTGGCTGAGTGCAGCTCGGCGGATGAAGTGGTCAAGATTGGTTAATTGAGCTTCCAGGGGTTCCCAGGCTCCTTGTAAGTAGTATATTTTAATGAGCAGCATGCGGCTAATAAGATTATTGACCAGATCTTTATATTCCGCCGTTTGCAAATGGTAGATAGCCTGATCGTATTTTTGAGTGGCAAAAGCGAGGCGGGCATGATTCAGGCTGAGTGTTGCTGGGCGATAGGCTTCATTTATATAAGTGTGATAGTCATTTATGAAACGTGCAGTCCAGTCGTAAGATTCCATCATAAGTGCAATGCCTACGATATTATTAAAAGCAAAGCGGGACATTTCATTTTCTTCTATTAGAAAACCGACTTTTAATGCTTCTTGATACAATGCAAAAGCTTCGGCAATGAAACTTTTTTCTCCTTTGTTCATCTGACGGATACAAAAGTTGATAGCTAATAAGAAAAGGTCTTTATTTTCTTCGGGAGTAAAGAGCTCCATATGTTTTAAAAGCAGGCTGCGAAATTGTTGGAAATGATTGCTGGGAGTAGTCGCTGTCAGGAAGCGAAAGCAATGATAATAAACGGCTATCATTGGCCAGTCTGTTAAGGTGTTTTCATCTAATGACTCCAAAATAGAAGGGAGCAATCCGTAGTCGTATTTTTTGTGATATACTGCTTGATGGCTTAGTTGTGTGCAGGCATGCCTCAATTTTTGTAAGAGGTATAAGCGGTCAATATTGTCGGAAATATCCTGCAATTTTAAATCGGCCGTTCGCTGAGTACGAGACTGAAACTGCATGTTTTCCATTTGAAATTGTAAATGGCTACGTAGGTAGACTTCATTTTTTAGTGCTTGCTGTTCTATCAGGCGGCTGCTTTTTTTGATGACCCACTTGAAATGTTTATCCAATCGGCGGCGACGATATATTTCTGCAATAGCCAGGGTATTGGAAAGGCTTTTTTCTTTTGCCTGAGCAGTAAGCAGGTATTCTTCTGCAAGTTGTAACAGATCACTCATTGTACCCCTCAGTTTGAGCCCGTCATAGGACTCACTAGGAAATACTGACTTGTAAGCCCTTAGTGTATTAATAGCTTTTGTATTATTCCTAATTTGCAAGCGCAAGTATTTTTGTAAGCGCCAGGTATCTTCTCGCCTGTTGTGAAGAGGGGATTGCAAAAAAAGAGAGAATTGTTTCCACTCCCCGGAATTGAAAGTTTTGAGTAAATTGTAGAGCTTGCTTTCTTCTATTTTTTCCACAAAAAAAGATTGTTAAATTGCTGTTTTATAGTAGTATATGTTGTTTTTTGTTTTGTTTAATATCCACAAACTACATTTTTTTTTGTTGTAATCGGCTAAGGAAAAGGGAAAATTTGTAATATCAAAAACAGACATGATGAGAATTATACTATCTGCTTTAGCCTGTGTCCTATTATTTCCATTGATGCTGCATGCTCAATATAGAGAACAAGCTTTTGGTGGCCCGGCATCGGATTATGCTGGCCATATTCTTCATACATCAGATGGAGGTTTTATCATTTCGGGCAATACCCGCAGTTTTGCTCCTAATCCCAGAGCTTATGCTGTTAAACTGGATGAGCAAGGTGATCTGGAATGGCAAAAAGCTTATGGGGCAGTAGAGGATCGTTACGGACGAATGATAATTGAAAATGCGGATGGAACCTTTACTTTTTTCTCAGAATATGAAACACCAGGAGGAGGAGTGACAAATGATGATATCGTTATGATGCAACTATCCTCAGATGGGACACTTCTGGCAGAGACACTAATTACCAATTTTTCCTTCGACGTAAGAACATGTATAAAAACGCAGGATGGCAATTTTGTACTTGCCGGTAATTCCGGTGGTGACTCAAGAGCAACAAAAATTACTCCTACAGGCGTTACACTCTGGTCTTATTACTTTGGCCGGGATGAAAACGACTACTTTTTCCATGGTATAGAAGACAGTGATAACAATCTTGTATTTACAGGGATCTCCTATAAAACGCCACATGCTGGTGATATAATGACAGTAAAATTGGGGCCAGATGGTAGTTTAATGTGGGAAGAATATACACATACAGATGAAGGCGTAGGTGAATATGGTGCTCACATATATGAATTGCCTAATGGAAATTATCAGATTGCAGGTATAACAGAAGTAAATGGAGATTATGATATTTGCTTATTAGAACTACACGGATATGGAGGTGTTTTTTGGGACTGGAAAGTTTTTGAGGAGCCTGGCGATCAATATAGCAATAGCTTCTATCCATTGCCCGGAGGAGGATATATTATGGCTTGCTCTGAAGAAGAAGCACCTGGTATTGGGATTTATAATGCAAGCTTGAGAAAACTGGATGCTGATTTTAATCTTGTTTGGAAACGGGAATATGGCGGTGCCAATAACGATTTTGGTTATGATGTGGTCGTATTGCCAGATACTACTTTTGCTTTGATGGGCAATACTCAGACTTTTGGTAATGGCCTCAGTGATTATTATTTTGTTATTGCTGATACAGATGGTCATGTTTCACAGAGTTGGGTGAATGGTACGGTGGCTTCAGATGAGAATTTTGATTGTCTTATTGATAGTGGAGAAGAAAGATTGTCTGACTGGCTAATTAAGGCAGAAGGTAGCAATGATACTTTATATGCACTGACTAATGAATACGGCGAATATTCTATAGCTCTGGATACCGGGCAGTACGTATTCCAGGTGATTAAGCCTAATGATTATTGGTTGGCTTGTGATTCAATTATAGATGTAAGCGTAGCGGCAGCAGATACAACTTATGTACCTATGCCTGTTCAGCCAGATATTGATTGTGCTGCATTGACAACTAGCGTACAGGCACCCTATTTTGAACCCTGCCACTCTTCTGGCATTAAGATATTTTACTGCAATGATGGTACCATCCCTGCTGAAGATGCTTATGTAGAAGTAACCATAGATACAAGCGTCCTTACTGTGTACAATTCATCTATTCCCTGGACAATTGTGGATGCTGATACTTATAGCTTTGATCTTGGAGATATCCCTATTGATACCTGCGCCTATTTTCATATCTCTGCTTTGCTAAGCTGCAATGCAACGGAAAATGCAACCGCTTATGTCTCCGCTCATATATATCCTGATACTTCTTGTCTTGCTCCTTTGATTGGTTATGACGGAGCTTTCCTTGAGACGGATGCTTATTGCGAAGGAGATTCCATTCGTTTTGAAATTAGCAATACAGGGCTAGGGGATATGGCTGCTCCTATGGATTATGTGGTCATAGAAGATGCCGTGCTTTATCTGGCCGCCCCTGTGCAATTGACATCCGGTAATGCATTAGAGTTAAATATAGCTGCGACAGGTGCCACTTATTATCTCAAAGTACCACAAGAACCTGGCGCCCCAGGAAGTAACCTGCTAACGGCTATGGTAGAAGGCTGCGATACAAATGAAAATGGCGAATATAGCGTAGGTTATGCCAATCAATTTCCCCATGGTGATCTTTCCGGCCCAGAAGATATTTTATACCAGCCAATTGTTGGTGAGTTGCCAGATTCCAGGCAGGCAGCATTCCCGGAAGGTTATGGCCCTGATCACCTGGTAGAGGCAGGAACTACCATTGAGTATGTATTGTCCTACCAGAATATGACAGAAGACACCATACACCAACTGGTTTTCTACAATGACTTATCTGATCACCTTGATCTATCTACTTTAGAAATGAGAGCTGCTAGTCATTCTTTTGATATGCGCCTTTCGGCAAATGGCAGTTTATCCTTTGTGCTAGAAAATGCGGCTATTCCGCCACATAGTGTAGAAATGGGGGTCCAGTGCTACGTTAGTTTTCAGGTACAGGTGCCAAAGGATTTGGAAGATGGTACGGTTCTGTATAATGAAGCCAGTGTACAAACCGACTTTGGTGAGTTGTTAGAACTACCTGTTTATACGCACACAATAGGCTCTGATTTTGTGATCGTATCTGTAGAAGAGGTCGAATTGCCAGAGGTACAACTAGAAGTATATCCCAACCCGTTCCGTGAGCAGGCCACCATAAAATTGAGTGACATAAATGCTCAGCAGCTAAGCCTGGAATTGTATGATCAAAATGGAAGATTGGTGGATATTCAATCCTCTGCCTATCAAAAAGAATGGACCGTTTATCGGAAAGCACTACCGAATGGTGCCTACTTCTTCCGCTTACTAGCGGATGGGAAAATGTTGGCTACAGGAAAATTGTTAGCTTTTTAGAAAGGGTTTTGCTGCGGTGCGACGAAAGATTGCACCGCAGCAATAAAGATGATTAGCTTACACCACATCACCCTTTGCCCAACGTAGCTGATAAGCGTAGTTGGGACATCACTGCATCCTATCCATTGTACTGATTCATTGCGCGGTGTAGCCCGATAGTGCCAAAGGCCTTTACGGCATCTGCAGCCTTTTTGAGGATACCTGCTAATGCATCTTGTTCTTCAGAGGACCATTCTCCCAGCACATAGTCAACTTGCTTGCCTTTGGAAAACTCATTGCCAATACCGATGCGAAGGCGAGCATAATTGTTGCCTCCATTCATTTGATCAATATCTTTGAGGCCGTTGTGGCCGCCATCGGAACCTTTTCCACGTAAGCGCATTTTTCCGAAAGTAAGATTGAGGTCGTCTATAAGAACGATCAATCTTGACTTATCGATTTTTTCCTTTTGCAACCAGTAGCGCACTGCTTTGCCACTTCTATTCATGTAAGTAGAAGGTTTTAACAACACAAAAGTGCGCCCTTTATGCTTAATGCGAGCAATGTCTCCTAGTTGCTCGGTAGACCATTCTGCTTCAAATTCCTTCGCCAATAAATCCACTATATCAAAACCAATATTATGGCGGGTATTGTCATACTTTGCGCCAATATTGCCCAGTCCGGCAACCAAATACTTCATTGGGTCCTCTTTTATTGCGTTTGCTTGTTTTTTTCGCTTGAAGAAGTTAAACAGCCACATTGTAATCTCTTAGTGCGTCATTTAATGACGTCTTTTTGTTAGTACTTTCTTTGCGTTCGCCAATTATCAACGCACAGGCTACATTATAGGTTCCTGCGGGGAATTCCTTAGGATAAGTACCAGGAATAACGACAGAACGTGCTGGTACTCTACCACGATAAACAACGGGCTCTCTACCTGTTACATCTATGATTCGGGTAGATTGAGTAAGTACTACATTTGCGCCTAGCACCGCCTCACTTTCTACGCGTACTCCCTCTACAACAATACTTCTGGAACCAATGAAGCAGTTGTCTTCAATGATAGTGGGAGCAGCTTGTGGTGGTTCTAGCACGCCACCAATACCTACACCACCACTCAGGTGAACATTACGCCCAATCTGTGCGCACGAACCCACAGTAGCCCAGGTGTCTACCATCGAACCGCTACCTACCCATGCACCAATATTGACATAACTGGGCATCATAATTACTCCTTTTTCCAGATAAGCACCAAAACGTGCTATCGCATGAGGAACTACCCTAACTCCTTTAGCTGCATAATCTCTTTTGAGTGGAATTTTATCATGAAATTCGAACGGCCCCACTTCTATCGTCTTCATCTGTTGTAAAGGGAAATAAAGTACAACTGCCTTTTTCACCCATTCATTTACCTGCCAGTTGCCATCTTCTAATGGCTCTGCTACTCGTAAATGTCCAGCATCCAATTGTTCTAGTACATATTGTACTGCTTCCTGAGTAGATTTTTCAGATAACTTACTCCTGTCTTCCCAGGCATTTTCTATAATTTGTTGAAGATTAGTCATGGTCTTTCCTTGTTTTAGCCGCGAAGATAAGTCACTGTGAATGTAAAATGTAGAAGGAAAATGTAAAATGTAAACTTTTAGCCTTCCATCTTCAGTAAGTTTAGTAAATACTCACCATATCCACTTTTGAGGTATTTGTGGCCTAATTTTTCCAATTGTTCTTTGTCAATGAAGCCCATTTCATAGGCGGCTTCTTCAATACACCCTATTTTTAATCCTTGACGATCCTCGATTGCTTCAATAAACTGCCCCGCCTGCATTAGAGATTTATGGGTGCCAGTGTCAAGCCAGGCGATGCCTCGCCCTAATACTCCAACTTTCAGTTTACTTTCTTTGAGGTAATGTTTATTCACATCGGTGATTTCGTATTCCCCCCTTGCACTAGGTTCTAGGTTTTTGGCAATATCTATAACACTGTTATCATAGAAGTATAAACCAGGTACTGCGTAATTGGATTTGGGCTTCTGAGGTTTTTCTTCTATGCTTAGCGCATTAAAGTTTTTATCAAACTCTACAACACCATAGCGTTCGGGATCTGCTACCCAGTAGGCAAAGACAATGCCCCCTGCAGGTTGGGTAGATTCTCGCAGTAAATTATTGAGGCCAGCGCCATAAAAAATATTGTCTCCCAGAATAAGTGCTACAGAATCATTCCCTATAAAAGATTCACCGAGAACAAATGCCTGGGCCAATCCATTGGGTTCATATTGAGGGATATAAGAAAAATTACACCCTAATTCTGCTCCATCACCTAACAGTTTTTGGAAATTTGGAAGATCGTGTGGAGTCGAAATGATAAGTATATCCCTAATGCCTGCCGAAAGCAATGTAGATAAAGGATAATAGATCATTGGTTTATCATAAACAGGCATCATCTGTTTACTAACAGCTAGTGTAAGTGGGTACAAGCGTGTGCCTAGTCCTCCGGCGAGAATGATTCCCTTCATTTTAATTTGGTTTTTATTACCACAAATAAAACAGTAATAACAGAAAATGAAAAACATTTAATAAGTCTCTCTAACCTTCTAAACCCCTTTAAACCTTCCTAAACCACAAAACCAGCTCCCAAATACGATAAATCGCGCTCCTTCTCACACTTTGCCGATGGAGTTGATAAGCATAATTGAAATATTGCCATATCACCTTCTGGCCCATATAACTACCTATTCTACCTCACCAATCCTCCAATCAACTTCACCAATTCAGTTTCCGTATTTTTTAGATTAAAAGTAGCATTAAGACGTTGTTGAGAAGCGTTTATATAACTTAATTGGATACTGCGGTAATCAAATGAATTGATCAAACCTCCCCGGAAGCGTTCTTCCGCAATTTCCAGATTGCGACGAGCATTGTTTACAAGCTGCCCTGTTACCTCTACCAGTTGCTTTTGGGTATTGTAAGTCGCAAGAGTGTTTTCAAGCTGTGTATCCAGTTGACGTTTTAGGTCGTTGATATTCAGTTGTGCAACCATTTCCTCTATTTGTGCATTTTCAATTCTGGTGCGGCGCACACCTGCATCGAAGATAGGATAACTGGCAGTGAAATTCACAAAGCCTGTGAGTGTTTTGGCTGCAATGCCTGGTAATTCCTGTGGCATAGGGTCAAAAGAAAATTGTTGTTCTCCAAGAGAAAGTGCAATATCATAATTGATGCCTGTTTGTACCTGCACGGTTGGCTTCATCGTAGCTTCTTGTAGGCGGGTGTTAATGCTTGCTAGGTCTCGGTTTAAATATTGTACACTCAATTGGCGGTTGTTATTGAGCATTTGTTCCTGCAGTGCATTGAATTCATAGGTAGGGACTTCTGCGCTGAGTGTATCCGTAAGGGTATAACTAGCCGCAGAATCATCTACCCCCATTGAAAGTTTAAGGTTTCTTAAAGCTGTAGAAAGTGTATTTAACTGTACAATATAATTAGTAGAATCATTAAGATAGGCATCTTGTGTTTGTAGGATGTCAAAAGTACTCGACTGCCCAAATTCTTTGCGCAACTCCTGGTATTCTACTCGATCACGAGAGAGTATCAATATCTCAGCCAATACTTCCAGTTGCTCTTGCTGAATAAGAGCATTATAATAAGCCTGAATGATTACCTGGATATTATTTTCTACAGCAACCTTTATATTCCCTTCGCTGAGGAGTTCTCTACTTTCTAATTGTTCTTTGGTGATCTGGACCCTGTAGCCATCGAATAAAGTCCAATTGGCCTGGATGCCAGGAGTTATGCCCGTATTGACAGTATTGCTTTCTCTTAGTACAGAGCCGGGGTTGCTGGAGTTGCGATAATTATTATTAGAATTTAAAGTAAGATTAATAGTAGGATAGCGGCCTGCTACGGCCCAGTCATTATTATTGGCAGCGATATCCTTTTGTAATTCTGATATCTGTATCTGATAGTTATTTTCTAGTCCTAACTGTATAGCATCAGAAAGGCTAAGAGGGTGTTGTGCACCAAGTGTACCTATGAAAGACAAAGGCAATAGTAAAAACAACCCGTATTTAAATAAACTTACGTTCGAAGACATATCGTTTTAGATAAAAGTTGTAAAAAAATACGATGCCGGTAGCACAAAGTTTGGTGATGTACTGCCGTTCATCAAAAAATTCTACTTGTGATAAGCCGTAAATGATACCAGTGCTAATTGCCATTCCTCCTAAGGAAACTACAACAGAGAGCAAAAATGCTCTTGACACAGAACCTTCAAGGGTGAATACAAATCGCTTTTGCATTATAAAATTCAAAACCATCCCTACACTATAAGAAATGATATTTGAGATAACTGGTGAGAAAAAATATTTCTCTAATACCAGGTATAATACATAATCGACGCTAGTAGCTACAGCACCAGTCATAGCAAACTTAGCCTTCAGCAGAAAGAGATTCTTTAATGTTTCGAAGTTGAATTTCATCGCCTAAGAATTTTGCCGAAGGTAAAGAAATATAAATTAGCTAATAAAAGAAAGCAAGACTATGATACCAATCACAGTGAATAAGACATACCACAAAAATTCATATCCTGTATTTTTTCTTACAGATGACTCTACTGCTTCATTGCTGGGCTTTACCCCGTCCCACGCATAAGTCATATATACTTTGAAGCGATTGAGCAAAATCAGGAATACTGGTAATAAGACTAATATTACAACTGTAATAACAAGTAATCCAAAAGAAACAGAAATCGCCATCGGAATCAGAAACTGTGCCTGTAAGCTCTTTTCAAAAAGAAGCGGGGCCAAACCAGCAAAAGTGGTTATGGTAGTGAGCAAAATAGGCCTAAATCGAGATAAGCCGGTTTCGTAAATTGCTTCCATCTGAGATTTCCCTTCTTCCAGCAAACTATTGTAAGTAGTGACAAATACCAGGGTGTCATTCACCAAAATACCAATCAGGGCAATAATACCTAATGCAGAAAACAAGCTGATTGGAAGCCCCATCAACCAATGTCCGATGCCCACTCCGATAATTCCAAAAGGTATTAATAAGAAAACAGCTACCGTTTGCCCAATGGAACGGAATGTCAATGCTATAACAAAAAACATTAAAGCTAGCACGATACTTCCTACCGTACTCATCGATTTGGCAGATTTTTCCTGCTCCCTGTTTTGCCCTTCATATTGAGCTTGCACGGTAGAGTAATCACTCAAAATAGCAGGGATTATTTCGGATTTAAGACTAGCGGTTATATCACTTACTGAAACATCGTCATTGGCTACATCCGCCTCGATCTTAATTTCTCTCTTACCATCAATATGATTGATATTAATGATGCCTCGTTTTATTTCCAGCTCGGCAATTTCCGAAAGGGGAAACTCTCTGCCATCAGCAAATCGGACTCGCATATCCTGGAGCTGTGTAATATCTGAACGATCATGTTCATCATAGCGTACCCATACACGCACCTCATCTCTACCTCTTTGTAGGCGTTGTACTTCACTACCAAAAAAGCCACTTCTTACTTGCCCAATCACTTCTTCTATTCTAAGGCCAAGAAACTGCCCTTTTTCTTTAAGGGTGATATTAATTTCTCGGAGCCCTTCCTGGTTGTTGTCTACTACATCGGTTAGTTCTGAAAGTGACTTCAACTCTTGGGTTGTAGCTTCGGTTGCTGCTTTTAGTTCGGCATAATTTTCTCCTACCAATGAAATGGAAATCGGTTTTCCAAAGTTAGATTGGGCTCCATAGGAGACGACTTCTGCGGAAGGAATCGGACCGGCTTCCATTCGTATTGCATTGATTACATCTCGCAATCGCATGCTGTCCCTATTCTCTCCATCCAGGATATTTACGCTGATATTGCCCGCGTAGGTAGAAGGCCCGATATTCATTTCTATTCGTTCAATGGCATTTTTCTCACCATTGAAGAAGTGTTGGCTTAGGGAATCGTTGGCTCTCCAGGCTGCTTGTTCAATATGCTTGAGCCAATCTGCTGTGATATGTTCACGGGTGCCAGCAGGCATTTGTAAAGTAATGTTGATGTCGTCTCGTTCAATTACAGGGAAAAAGGTCGTTTTGATAAAACCACCATTAATAGCACCAATTGTAAGAATAAGGGCTCCAACCATAATAGCAATAGTCAGAAAACGATTGTGCATGGCAAACCGTAAAACGGGCGCATAAGTACGATCACGCATAATATTCATGACCTTTTCCAGCCCGCGTTGTACTTTGTTGGGGCGCCGCTCTGGGCTAAGTGCTTTACTATGTGCGACGTGTGTTGGCAATATGATAGCACCTTCAATTAGTGAAAAGACTAAAGAGAATATTACCACAATGGCCATTTCCGAGAAAAAATCTCCCAGGCGGCCATCAATGAACAAGAAGGATGAAAATGCAATAACGGTAGTAACGATGGCCGAAAAAACAGCAGGCAACACTTGCATAGTACCGTTTAAGGCTGCTTTAAGCCGGGGGACCCCTTGTTCATATTGTTGATAAATATTTTCTCCAATTACGATTCCGTCATCTACAAGGATACCAATCACGAGTATCATTCCGAAAAGGGAGATGACATTGATGGAAACACCTACAGCATTCGCCAGTAAAAACATACCAGCAAAGGAAATTGGAATGGCAATAGCTACCCAAAATGCTAAACGCCAGTGTAAAAACATAGCTAAGAGAATAACAACAATAACAAAACCCAGAATACCATTTTCTGTAAGTAATGCCATACGCTGTTTCAATACGATGGAACCATCCCTGATAATATTAGCCTTTACTACATCATTTTCTTTGTTGAATGTTTCTATATACTCTTTCACTTTATCTGTGATCGAGATCATGTCTTCTTCCAGTGTATTTTGTACGTTGACTACTACGGAAGAATGACCATTTAAGAAGCTGCGATCCGGATTGTCTGCCCATTTATCTCTTACATCAGCAATCTCATACAAGCGAATGACACCTCCTTCTGGAGTATTTTTTACTACTATATCTCTTAAGCCATCAGCATAGTATTCCTTATTGCGGGCGCGGACTAATAATTCTTCATCCTTCCCTTTTACTGTTCCTCCGGTGATTTCGATATTGGCGGAACGAATGGCCTGAGTTGCCTGCTGGAAAGTCAGGTTATAAGCGCGAAGATCCTTTTCCCGAAAGGCTATCTCAATTTCTTCATCAGGAAAACCTGTAAGGTCTACTTTTGAAATACCTTCTATTGCTAAAAGATCATCCTCCGCTTGTCTGCCAAAACGCTTGAGGGTACGTAAATCAACATCTCCACTGATAGCAAAACTGATAGCAAAACCGAGGTTCTCTCTTTTATATACTACAGGAGGTTCCATTCCTACAGGAAAAGAACTAATTTGGTCTACTGCATTTTTTACATCTTGTAAGATGATATCGGTATCATAACCTTTGAATACTTCAACAGTGACGGAGCCACTATTTTCTCTTGAAACAGAAGTATAGCGTTCTACTCCTGTAACCCCTTTCAGGTTTTCTTCTATTTTTGATACGATACCTTCTTCAATTTCCTCAGGGGAAGCACCGGGATATACAATTTGTATAGAAATGTTCCGGCTTTCTACCTCTGGAAAAAAGGTGGATTTCATATTGCTACCTCCAACAATGCCCAATATCAGTATACCAAACATGAGTAAGTTGGCAGCAATAGGATATTTAATGAAATAATTGATAAATCTTTTCATGGGTAGCGTTTATTGCACTTTGGAGCGAATATTAACCTTCATGCCGTTATATGCCCCGGGTATTGGCTCTGCGAGAAGTGCTGAATTATGTTCAATCCCTTTTACGATAGCTGCTTCAGGTGTGATTTTTACTACATTTACTTCCTGTAGTTGCAAGGCAGCGTCTTTCACAATGTATACTGCTCTTTGGTCTACCAATAGATTACGAGGCAATTTTATTGCGTTTTCAATAGTATTGGCTGCCACAACACCTCTTAGATACATACCTTCTTTTAAGTCTTGGCCATTTACTTCAATAAATACCTGAACGGTTTGTGTGCCAGATTCTACCTGGTCATTAATTCGTTTTACTTTGCCTTTCCAGCTACCTGCTATATCATCGGAATGAAGTGTTACCGGGCTACCAGGGGTAATGTATTTGGTGTCACTTAGCGGGATCGTAACAACTAACTCATAATTATTGGTATTCATTAGTTCTCCAAGCTTTTGACCAACACGTACTACTGCACCAGGATTTATACTGGCTTGTGTGATGACACCGCTAAAAGGGGCATGGATTGTATATTTACTAAGCCGTTCTTCTGTACTCTTGATGGAGTAGTATTGACTATAGAGGTTGCGTGATGCGATGAAGTATTTTTCCTGCTGATTAATGGGCTCAGGAAATGCTTGGAGAGGGGTTTCCAATTCAAACTCATTTAGGTATTGTTGCCAGTTGCCGAAACTTTCCGGATAGTCGATTTTTAAATCTGGCATAAGTTGAGTAATCGCATTTAGCAGATTGCTCTTTTGAGAAAGTATATTGAGCTTTGTTTCTTCCTGGTCAAGCTTAATCAAGATCGCCCCTTTCGGGAAATGGCTCCCTACCTTGAACGGGCGAGATGTAGATACCAGGGTACCAGAAACTTCAGCAAATATATCTATCTTGTTATAGGCAGCTAGTTCTCCTTGTACATCTAAGGTAGTAGGGATAGACTGAAGTTGTGCCGTAATCGTATCTACTGACTTGATTTGTGTGCCAGTCTCCTTTCTTTTAGGTGGTTCTTTTTGTTGGGATAAGAAGCGAGCGCCAAATATAGCCCCTCCTAATACCACAAAGGCAACCAAAAAACTGATTATTCTACGTGCCATACTCTTCGTAATTAATATGGTTTTGTGTTTTATGTTATTTTGTTGCGCGTGCAACTATTTTAGTAATTGCTGATGTATCTGCTTGAGTACTTTAATACAAGTTTCAAACTCTTCTTTATCAAGGTTTGATATTATTTCTTCTTCCAATAGTCTGGTGTGGGGAAGGATTTCGTTTTTTAATTCCTTCCCTTTGTGGGTCAGGTATATACGTTTTATCCTTTTGTCGTTTGGATCTACTATTCTCACCAATATATTAGAAGACTCCAGGTACTTTAATGCCCTGGTAATAGTAGCTTTATTCTTGATGTTAGAAATTGCAAGCTCTTGTTGAGGTATACCATCTTTTTGCCACAAATCAGCCAAAACTCCCATGTGATGAGGCATCAGGCCATGATCCTCCATATTAGTTCTTTTGCGGGCTTCATTTACCAATAACCTTGCAAGGCGATTGGTAAGAAAAATAAGCGAACTTGAAATATTCTGTTTGATGTCTTCCATTTTAAAAGTTGCGTATGCAACGAATAACATGGCAGATTTGATAAAGTTGAATAGGGGGAATTATTTTTTGTTAAATTTTTTGAGACAGGGTAAATCAATGAATGGAATGATAGGGAGTAGTTTAGTTCATCGGCTATTATACTAGAGCTTTGTTATGTTGAAACGATGAATTTTTGTTGGTCCACTTATTACACTTATTACACAAATAATAATTGGTGTAATAAGTGCAATTACTCAGTCAGACGATGCCTCCCTCGTGAAAAAGTTCGTGGATTATGGGGAAAGAATGTTGGATTGTCGTAGTGAAGGGAGAGGCCTGCTACAGCTATTAATTAGGTATAATCAGTGGTGTGTAATAGTGGAAAATAAGGGATTAGCTTAGGATAGGAGGGAAGCAACTATAGGAAAAGAGCAATAGGAAAAACAAAGCCCCCATTTGTTAATAATGGAGGCTTTTGATTTATAATTTAGTTCAACGAAAAATGCATCAATGCATCCGCTGAGTTATGAAACATCAATTCGGATACATGTGGTGTCATATAAGGGCTGAGGGGCATTTGGGCGATAGATTCCATAATATCAAACTCGGAATCACCGCGCATGATGGCCCACAGTTTGGACCGGTCTAAAGATAGTGCGTAAGACTGTATTCTTCCTTCTGCCAGCATGGAGTTGATGGTATAGCGCTGTTTGGGTATCATTGCCATAAAATCATCATCCATATGTTCTGGAAGGTCAAACTCCACCATGAAAGTCTTTCTCATTATCTGGATTTTAAAGAATTTACTAATAAAACTCCTGCTTAAGCAAGAATGTTGTGTTGGAATGGAATTTCGGATGTTAACAAATCTTAAAGTAGGATAATTTTAGCCTCACTCCCCAAACGGATCATTTAACCGATTCCCGACTCACTACTTCCGATTTCCAATTCTCTACTAATTAATATACACTCCCATTTTACCCATTTGATAGTCCCGCATCGCTTCTAAAATTTCCGTTTGTGTATTCATTACGTAAGGGCCCCACTGGGCAATGGGTTCATCTATTGGCAAGCCTGCCAGTAGAAGGATTTCACTTTTTTCTATTCCCCTAAGAGTGATGCCTTCACCATCATTCTTAAAGTGGAGCAATGTTTCTTTTTCATAACTCCAGTTTTCATTCAATTTTGCTGCTCCATCAAGGATGTAAGCAAAAGCATTGTAGTTTTTCGGTATTGGAATTTCTAGATAACCTTCTGTCTCAAGGCTTATCTGTAGGGCTAATAATGGTGTATAAGTTTGTACCGGGCCCTTAATTTCATTGTAATTACCTACTACTACTCTCACCTGACTGCCATGTTCCTTTATAGTAGGAATTGCATCAGATTTAATATCTTGATACCTGGGTTGCACCATTTTATTCTGCTTGGGAAGATTTACCCATAGCTGTATACCTTCCATCGTTCCTCCTTGCTGAAGAAACTCTTTGCTCGCCATCTCACTATGGATAATGCCCATACCAGCAGTCATCCACTGTACATCACCTCCCTGTAATAAGCCTTCATTGCCTCTACTATCTTTATGATGTAATCCTCCTTGATATAAAAAGGTTACTGGTTCAAAACCACGATGAGGGTGTGGCCCAACTCCGAGCGGATCAATGCCTGCTTCTACCTTAGTGGGGCCAAAATGATGCAGTAGTAAAAACGGACTAATTTGCTCAACTCTGACGGTAGGCAAAGCCTGTTTCACTTTTGTACCGCCCATATCAATGGATTCTGCTGCAATAATATTAGCAACGGTTCTTTTTTGCATAATAACTCCTAATGTTATGACATTGAAGTGTCAAAAGCTATTCCATTTAGTGGCAAGTGACTAAATGGCATGCTTTTCGGTAAATATGGCAGTTGGAATGGGGAAGGGTAAATTAATCTGTGAAACCTACTTTATTATGAGAACCATCACAAAATGGTTTATTGTCAGATGCTCCGCAGCGACAAAGTGCTGTTTTACCGCTTTTGTGTTCTATTGTTCCATCTAAGCCTTTGATACTAAGGTGGCCATGTACAATCATTGGGCCATGCTTTAGCAATTCGATTTGGGTTCTTTCCAATTTATTGTCTTCCTCTGCTTGGTCCCCTTCTTCATTATTGAAATAGAAGGATAGTGCCCCTGAAGGGCATTGTTTGATTTGTTCTGTGATTTGTTCATTTTTAGCGCCATCTATATTAATCCAGGGACGATTTTGAGGGTTAAACACTTCGGGCAACCCGTGAAAACACTTTTCGGAATGGATACAAAGATTGGGCTTCCATACGACTGTAATATCTTGATCCGTATATTTTTTTACAATTGGGCGGTCACTCATAATTTAAAATGCTTGATTTTATGAGTGGAACAATAAAGTATCGAGATTGGTTTGAAGGAAAGATAAAATAAGAGCCAGGGACTTTGAAAGAATTCATAAGCCCCTGACTACATTCCCCCTATTTTGCGTCTTTGCGTAGAGCAGTTGCATGCTATTATAGCGGCGACGTCTGCTCTTACCTGTTTAGATAGTACTAAACAATAGTTCTTTTATAGGCCTATTAGCCTTTAGTGTTCATGGAGAATTGTGTTGTGTTCATAGTGTCAGTCTATCAGGACGATAGTTGTAAGCATTCGGATATTTATATCTATTGTTTTCGGGCTATTTGGGTAAGTTAATTATTGGTTAGGAGGATTGAATAGTGTTTATGTTTGTTTGCTTCCTAAATGCAAAGATGAGGTCTTTTTATATTGTTTTTGGTAATGTTTGAATATTTTTAATAGTGTTATGCGTAATTTGTTGATAATTAATTTGTTATTGTTTTTGCTTGTTGTTTTTTTGTTTGTGAAAGCTGTTTGCTATGTCACATGTGTGGGTTTATTTGCTTGTGAGGTCTTTGTATAGCGTAATGTATTCATTTACAGCATCTGATAACAGGAATTTTTGCACCATTTTGTATTTCCATTGAGCAGAAGCAGCTTTGTTTAGGGCAGTGGCAAGATTTTCAATAGATTGCCCGTTCATTGCTATATGACGTCCAGCCACAACTTCAGCCAATGCTCCCTTCTGAGAAGAAATAATAGGGACTTCTAAGGCAACTCCTTCTGCTGCAACAAAGCAAAAGCCTTCACTATAAGATGGAACTACAATACAAGAAGATTGGCAAATTTCATTAAATAATTGTTTTCTGGGTAAGTGGTGTAATAGACGGATTTGCTCTTCCAATCCGTGTGTTTGTATTGTTTTTTTGATCTTATCAAACATCCCTTTAGGGTAAGTAGGTATGATCATTTTGAATTGATGATTCGGATGCTGGGTCAAATGTTGAGCTGCTGCAGGAAGTAATAAATCCAAACCTTTTGAAATACCGAGCCTGCCAAAGTAGGTGAAAGTGAAATTTTTAGGAGGTTGGTGTTCAAAACCTTCAAAATCGCTATACTCCATTCCATTATATATCCGGATAGCTTTTTGTGGTGAAACACCGGCTTCGATTAGTGCCTGCCGGGTAAACTCTGATACCCCTATGAATCGTTTAAATGGAAGTCGTAATAATAATTGCTCCCAGGAATAGAATGCTAATCTTTCTAAAAAAGAAGCGTAAGGTAATTTCCACCACAGCCTTCCCCATACTTCATGGAACGTAATGATGGCTGGTTTCTTTTTTATGCGAGCTGCAATCCAGGCGGGTAGGGCTGCATTGTAAGATGTTGTATGTATTATATCATAGTCTGGTGTTAGTCTAAGGATAACAGGCAGGCTGAAGAAACTGAAAAAATAGCGATTGTAGCAATCTACTCTATATATTTTGATACCTTCCAAAGTTTCTTCTTTTGAAAGGCCTTTGCGAAAACGAGTGGTTACTACTGCTACCTTGCAGCCTTCTTGTACAAGGGCTCTGGCTAATGTCCAGAAAAGGTGTTCTGCGCCTCCTAAGTACGGGTGGAAATGTTCCAGTACAAAAAGTATCCTCATTCTTTCTCTTCCTTTTGATGTTCTACATCTTGCATATCCTCATTTAGCGCAAGCTGGCGAACCAATCGAGTTAAATCGGATTGTTGCTTTTTAATCATAAAGAAAAGCTTGTACTGGAAAAAAAAGATGAGGCCAATGCAGAAGAAAATGATGGCATTTATATTGCTTTTAATGCCAAACAATCGTGCAATCCAATTGGAAATGTAGTCAGGGAAGATAGCAAATATTATCACCGCAATCCAGAATAAGGTACCAATGATGGTTTCTTCCAGGCTGGCTCGGGAACGGTAAAAGCGACGTATTAGCCCACCGATGATAAATAAGGCAATGACAGGGACGATAATTTGAAAGATAGCCACACTCATAAGTTTTATCGATTTGGTGGATGAAAGAATATTTTCCAAAGTATGTTGAGCGCAGTATTGATACCCATTTGCAAATCCTGCCCTTTACTCATGGAATAATCCGTATAAGCTACCCTGATAGGTACTTCGGATACTTTGAGATGCATTTCTTCAGCGTGGACTAACATCTCACTACAATAGCCAAAACCATCGATGTGGAGATCTATTTTTTCGATGGCTTTACGATTTAGTAAACGCATACCTGATTGTGAATCAGTATATTTGGCCTTGCAAAAGAAATTTGTAAAAATATTGGATAAGCGATTATAGGCGACACGGCTGGTAGGAACTCCTTCTGAGCGTTCTATCCAGCGACTGCCAATAACGATATCGCTTCCAATCGCTTTCATCTGCTCAGCCATCTTGGCAATATCTTCTGGATAATGCTGTCCATCTGCATCAATTTGTATGATGTGCGATATTCCATATTTTCGAGCATACATTATACCTGTTTGTGCAGCAGCTCCTGCACCTCTGTTAATGGGGTGACTGATGACTGTTGCTCCTGCGTCAAGGGCTTCTGTACGTGTATTATCCTTGCTGCCATCGTTTACTACCAATACATTGGGATAACCACAGGCATGCACTCGTTCGATAACGGAACGAATGGCTGGCTCTTCATTGTAAGCCGGAATGATAACTGTGATTTCCTCTTTTTGTATCATGCTTTACTGTATCTCAAATAGTGCAAAACTACCTTGCTGGATGGTATTACCGTTTAATGATAATTTACCAGGTAAAGTAATGCGCCCTATTTTATCGCGTTGCCCTTGTGGAGCTTCTACCATATTGTCTGTAAATATCAATTGTGCTTCTGGTGCATTCATCAATAATTGTAAGAAGCGGTTGCCCTTTTGTGCTAAAGATTGCTCAGGCGTCTTATCCAGTCCCGGAGTGTAAAGATCATATAGGACATACTTAAAGCCATTGTCTTTCAGCATCTGTAAGAACACTCTGGGATTTTTACCTTTATCCAGGTAAGAACCAAATACTTCCAGCTGATTGTCTTCGTATACCCGGCTGTCATTATAACGAATATGGTAATTGAAATAGGTACCTACCCGATAAACCTTGTCCTCCTGACTACCTCTGTTGATACGTTTAATAGTTTCTACTAGGAAAGGGTTGAAATCAAAAAATGCTTCCTGTTCATCCATCAATCCACTGGCATAAAGGATAAATGATTTTTGATAGCGCATCTCTGCTTGTTCAGCTGCTTCTGTTGTGCTCATGAAATTAAGAGCAGTGGCCATCAACATATAAATACCTGTAGAGCCTATCAGGAAGTATTTTAAATAGCCTTTTGATGCCCTGTCACTTCCTTTTTCAGGCTGATAAATGAAATATCCAATTAGCAAAAATAGTAGTGCAAATATGGGTAAAGCATACCAAACAATAGCACTTCCTAGCAGCATCCAGAAAAAGCTAAAGGCAAAAGCAAAAGCCATCGTACCTTTAAAATTGATAGACAATTGATCAAGCCGTTCTCGGAATAACCAATAACACAGAGCAGCCAGAAGGATTAAGCTGATGAAAATGAATAAGAATGAAAATCCGGCTAAAGCAGCATACAACCCATGCAAACTCTGGCCTATATTAGCGAAAGCTATCTGTATATTCATAAATATTCCACTCATTGACTGGCCAAGCGAAGTAAGGTGATTGTTGGCAACCAATTCTACCGCATTGCTGATGTCTACATCGCTAGGTGCAGCAGTGCCATTGGTATAAACAGTGTATACAGATATAATCCAGGTGAATAATGTTACTACTATGAGCGCTATATTTTTAGGTAGTGAAAGCTTTTGCTGATAGGAAAACATCAGTAATGGAATCACTAGCAAAAATAAGAATGTGATATCAAGGTATTTGAGGTAGCGTACGTTGGTGTTCATTGTCACATCATAAGGGATGGACAAATAGAGTGGAAGGCCTGGTTCGTAACCAATATAGCGCTTGATTTCTTCTCGTTTAGCCCCTTCTAGTTCAGTGGCGTCTCCTACACCAGAGCTTGTACCGCTTAGTTGCCGTAGGCTGGCTTGTGCAATTTGTTGTGGAGTAAGTACCTCTCGAATCATACGATTACGGATGGCTTTTCCATAACGAATTTTCTCTTCTAATGGAACAGAGTCGAAATCATATTCACTAATCATTGCTTTTAGCTTCTCTTGCTGATTAGCATCCAGGCTGACTCCTCTTTTTTGAGCTAATTGCATGGCTACCTGAAATGGAGAGCCTGCTCTTTCATCAGCTTGTTTCGCTTCGGGTAAAGCGGCAACGATATCAGGTTGCGGAGATTCACCTTGTATCAAACCATTAATACTTAGCGAACGGGTTTCCGAAAGATGTTTAGCCATCCAGGGTGCAAAAGATAAACCCGCTCCCGTTATAAAAAGTAGTGTAGATAAACCAATTGGTTTGATGACAGATCGCTTGTCTTTTAAACCAAAAAATAATAAAGGAGCAGCTAATAGTAAAGCAACTAAGCCTACCAAAAGGGGAGGAGTAGTACCCATTTCTATATAACCAAATCTATACAAGCCTCCCATGAACAGGATACTGAGTAGCAATGCCATCATTCCCATGCCTGCTTTAGTACCTGCTTTTTGATATACCATGTAAGTAAGAAAGGCGAATATGCTCATTAGTCCGGTATATTTAATACCAAAAGCATAACCTGCCAGCCAACCGCATAATAGCCATATGAAAGCTTGTTCATTGAGCGTCCATTTGCCAATTTTGAGGACGCTTATATTTTTTGGCAACTCTTTTTTTCCTCCAATTTTTACAGCATATTCTATCAATAACAAGAGCGTACTAAGGGTGATAAACAAAAAGCCAAGGTCTACTTTTTCATCAAGGGTGAGGTGGAAGTTGACAGCAGGGCTTAAATAAAAGAGTGCTGCAATCATCCAGGCGGCTGGTGAAGGCATAAACAAACGTGCCAGGCGGTAAAGTACCAGAATGGCTAGTAAACCAGAAAAGTGGGAGAGCATGATAGAAAGGCTGGTTTTGCCATACAGTAATTCTCCCAAACTCATAAACACAGACCAATTGTATGCCTGTCCACCCTCAGGTAATGCATTATAGTCACTAATCAGGCGGCTGATATTCATATATAGAGCAGAACCGTCAAATCCCAACGGAATAACTTTAATTGCTGCGACACCATTTACTGCGATGGCGATAAGTAACAGAAAGGCAGGAGCCAACCATAGTGGATGCTGTTCTTTGCGTTTGTATGGTTTCCACAAAACGTCTTTTATGAATGCAAGTACCGCTTTGTATTGCCAGGCAACTGCCCCGAGTCCAAGTGCCCATAATACGACTCCATACAATAGCCCAAACTGCCCAATGATGACCATAATGATACCAAAAACACTAATCCCTATTGCGATACTTAGAAGTCTGTGACTGGCACTTGCAAACCAGGGTTTTAGGGTTTTGATGAGTGCATAACCCAGTGCATAATGATAAATGATAATGATAAACAGAGCGGCATGCATTAGTAAACTAAAAACAATAAAATAGCCAACCCCGGCAATCGCTCCATTTGTGAATAAGTCTTGTTTGCTTCCATATATCCCAATAAGGAGCGCCTGGAGAAATAATACAAAACCATAGAGCATCAGCCCATTGTAGGTGCGTAGTTTTTTCTTCTTGTCAGGACGAAGTAACCAAAAACCAGCACCACCACAAGCGAGTAGCAGAATGAATGCTATGTCCAGATTAACTCCTTTACCTAGTGATAGAGAATAATAAGGATGGAACCCCCAGTAAGTAAAAAATACCAGGACAAACCATATCAATGAAAATCCGATCAATAACCAGCGATTGCCAGCGGTCATTAGACTATTGTTATTAGCCATGGGACGTTTTGTTTCACCCAAAGATAGCAGTCGAAAAGGGCTTTGCAAAATGGATTGTAACTAAGGCTGGCCTAAAAGCGGAAGGAGCCATATACCAGGGAGGTATTGACTCCTTCTCTAACGCGCTCTCTCTATGGTGCAGAGATACAATATTTATTGATTCTTTCAAAATCAATCTAAGCCTTTTAGTGCTTTATGAGTGCCCCATTACTTATATGAATTCCTATATCAGATTTTAAAATATAATGATAAATACCACTAGAAAGCTTATCTAAATTAAGCGTTGTTTTTCCCCTTATTTCTGTTCTTTGCAACACTAATGAGCCTAGTGTGTTGAATACCTCCAATTCTAAATTACTATTGACCCAATTATCAGAGGGAATGATCCATAAATTATTAGAAAAAGGATTTGGGAAAACTTTTATAAGTTGCTCTTGGTGACTATCTACACTTGTATTAAGAGGCACCTGGAATGTAAATGATGCTGTACAACCATTGTCATCAATGATATCTAACTGGTATTCACCTGCATTGAGCCCTAGAATATTTTGATGGGTGCTTCCATTGCTCCAAAATAATTGATAAGGAGGAGTGCCGCCTGATATATTAACAAATATAGCTCCTGTGCCTGCGCCAGTAGCAGGGATTATAAATTCATCTAGCACATCGATTGGAGGATTGAGCTGAATGGATAAATTGACGATAGTATCACAACCTAAAGTAGCTTCTTTTTGATAGGTGAAATCGCCCGCTTCAGTATAGAAATTACCATCTACCTCTATGGTATCTCCCTCACAGAGCGTACGTGCCTTGGATATAGTAGAGAGGTCCAGGCTTTCTACTGTTAAAACCACTGTGCTATCACAACCGAAATTGAGCGGGTAGCTCCATTCGTAAGTACCTGCCTGGTAGGGCTCTCCTTGCCATATTAGGGTGTCGTTGATACAGATAGCCGTGTCTATGTAAGTAGTAGCAATAGGTGAGTCAACCAGGAAAACCCTTTCAAACACAATGCTATCGCATTCTTCTTCAGTATCGTGAAACCGAAGTTCCAATGCAGGTGCCCCCAGGTAGTAATGGCCATTATACATAAAGTAGTCATCTTCACAAAATTCGAGGGTATCGACAGAATAGTTGGGAGGACTACCAAGTATGACTTCCAAATACAATATATTTAAGGTGTCTGATTGATAATTTCTGAATGTGTGTGTCCCTATGTCTGTTATATATCTTTGATAGTTTGTATAATCATACCAGAAGGGTTTAAAACACCATACAGCCGTATCATAATTATACATTGTGCAGCTATCTTCTAAAAACTCATATTGAGCGTAGCATGAGACGTCACTGCCAAAATCTGTAATTCTTCTAACGCCATATGCACCTGATTTTCTGATCGGTAAGTCACAAAAAATTGCTTGTGGAGCATTGGCACAAATATAAATTGTATCATTAGCCAGACTCTGATCAAAACCTAAAATCTGGATCACATCTTCTTCTATCTCTCCTGTACATAAACGTTCATAAATCACCTGTAAAGTAAAGGTGTCTGAAATGGAGCCTACTGTGTCAATTTCAACAAAAGAATCATAACTGACCGTATCGCCTTCAAGAATCCAGGTATAAGAAAATTCATCAACGAAGTTTCCATCAGCATAATAATAGGCATCTAATATCAAATTATTCTCGACCCGTATTCCTCCTTTAAAATCAGATACTCTGGGGCGACTTACACTAAACTGACCATAAGCCAAACAACCATCTTCTCTAATAGCATAGAGCTTATATGATCCCCAGCCTGTTTCAAGACTCATTCCTTCTTCTCCATTTCCCCAGTAATAATACTCAAAACCAGGTGTAGCAGTTAGTGTTGTTACATCATCTGCATTGCAAAGAATGGAATCACCACTTATGCTTACTTCACAATCTTGTGCATGGAGTGTATATAACATACCTCCTAAAAATAAAACGATGTTTAAAATTACTTTCATGGGATTATGTTTTTTAGTGTTAAAATAGATAAGCCTCTTTGAAGTCGGGATGTCTTCAAGTAAGCTTGGAATTATCCAAAATCAGATTGTCATAATAGTTTGTTGGACCTAGGTTTTATTTCACTAGTCGCTTCATTCTTTCCACTGATGCTGGGATGAAAAAAATGCATTGATGCTTTAAGCAAGAGCAAATTAATTAGATAGGTAAATGGCGCCTATACATAGAAATACTCGTTTTTATTAGAGCAATTTTGAGAAAACGTTGTTCTGTTTGAAAGAATCGAGTAGTCTCCTAGAAGGGATGGAAGACCACAATGGTAAGATAATGAGAATCTAACAAAAATTAAAATGGCAATAAAACTTTATTGGGCTTACTAGAATACGATAGTTTTATAGAACTCTATGCTTAAGCTTTATCCTATTACTTTTCTTACCTTAGCACCTTCAATCACTGTATCAATGATCAAAACATTCCGGCAAACGATACTAAACCTACATCGCTATCGCTTTTTGAGCTGGCAGTTGGTACGTTCCAATCTGGTAGGAGGCTATAAACGTTCTTTTATTGGACTGGGCTGGATGTTGATATTGCCTATTATCACGGTATTTACCTGGATATTATTAAATGGTGCCGGAGTAGTAGATCCTGGGGATACGAGTATTGCTTACCCTGCTTATGTGTTATTAAGCACTTCTATATGGGGCTTTTTTATGGAACTATATCGTACTTCGAGTAAGGTCTTGACGGAGCGGGGGCGAATGGTAGTGATGAATTCATTTCCCTATGAAGTATTGCTGATGGAAAAGGTGATTGTTCATTTAATTAACTTTTCTATTCCTTTAGCTTTGAATATCATCGTACTGCTCATCTTTGGAGTGAAATTTCAGTGGTATAGTTTATTACTGTTTCCCGTTTCCTTATTGCCTTTGTTGCTGTTGGGTTTGGGTATAGGTATGGTAATCTCTGTATTGAGAGTGATTGCAGTAGATATTTGCACACTGGTAGATGAAGGAATGAAGGTATTGATGTTTCTTACTCCGGTGGTGTATGCACCAAAAATTGAAACCGGCTGGCTAGCTTTCTTTAATAAATACAATCCCCTGGCTTATCTTATAAGCTTTAGTCGGGAATTGTTGATCAATGGTGATTTTTATAAGACTACGGCTTATTTCTGGTGTTCGGTATTTTGCTTCTTTTTCTTTTACATTACATTGCGTTTTTACCTGAACTTTTCTCAGCGTGTGCTAGAGCGAATCTATTGATATGTCTGAACAAGCAGCTGCTATATTATCGGTTGATAAAGTATCCAAGAAGTTTTGCAAGGACTTAAAGCAAAGCATGCTTTATGGTATGATAGATATTGGCCGGGAAATAATCGGTATGCGGGTAAACGCTGCTCGTTTGCGAAAAGGAGAATTTTGGGCTTTGGACGAGGTGAGTTTTGATTTATATGAAGGAGAAATTCTATCGGTTATAGGTACCAATGGTTCCGGGAAAACAACTTTGATGCGTCTGATTTCTAATATTTTCCCAAAAGATAAGGGCAAGATTATCAAACGAAAAGTGAAGCGTGTAACGCCTATCTTTGCGCTGCATTCTGGTATCAATGATGTGTTGAGTGGCCATGAAAATATTATGCTTAAGGGCTCTATGCTTGGTATGACAAAAGAGGAGTTGGAAACAAAAAAAGATTTTATTGCCGAATTCTCTGAATTGGGTGATTCTCTGAATGCCCCAGTGGGCACCTATTCCTCAGGAATGCGGGCTCGCCTGGCTTATGCCATTTCAATTGCTACTGAACCTAATTTATTCATCATAGATGAAGCATTAGCCGTGGGGGATAGCGCTTTTAAGGCAAAGTGTTATGATCATCTCAAAGCATATGTGAAGGCGGAACCCCACCGAGCAGTTCTTTATGTCACCAATCGAGTAAAAAAAATTCTCACAATAGCTGACCGGACATTAGTACTCCATAAAGGAAAGTTGGTAAACGATACTACCGATCTATCTGCGGCACTGGAATTTTATATCAATAATTGCCTCAAAGATTTACCCCCTCATATTCGTAGAGAACATCTACAGTTGATACGGGAATATGAAGGGTGAATTACAATTTAGAGATAATAGAATGACTTTTATAAAAGTAGCCTGAAAGTGCCGCTTCTTGTATATTACTCTTCTCCCTGCACATCGAGCTCCTGCCTTTCTGATGGTTCTCCAGTCTGAGGGATAAGGTCTACAGTGTATATTCCATCTGTCTTTTTGTTATATTCAACTACCCCATTCCGGAAATGTAATCTAATCCGCTCAACGAATTGGGAACGAGGCCCCATACTTTCTTTTTCTGCTCCCGAAAGTATTCTTTTTATGACGGATTCATAATGAACCAGCCTGGCAGGAGCCGGAATATCTATACTCGTAAAACGCAAATTTGCTATCCGAATAGCTCCTGGTGGAGGGGTCTCTGGAATTCCTCCCAAGATATTTTGAGTACCGCCGTGAGCAGTAAGTCCGCTCAATTGGTTAACTGCTCCTTTAAGCTGCTTTTCAAACTCTGGCTCCGTGATTTCTTTGGAGGCATGAGTCCTGCTTCTTAAGGGGTCTGTGGTCTTGGTCATCTTGTGTTGTACGGCTTCTATTCGATTATCTGCTGAATAATAGCTGATCCCATCTGCTTCAAATTCACTATCAGCTCTGCTTGTTGCCGCAATTTGATCAGCGATCACATTAAGCCCATTTTCTCGTAAGGCTGCTAGTAATTTAGGTTGTTTCATACGTCCTACCTGTACAAAAGCACCTCGTTGCGCATCATCTAAAAGGCTTTCAAGCTCCATGATACGGCTAGGATACTTGGTAGATTCAACTGGTTTGCGAAGTTCCCTCATAAGGTTTACTGGATCGAGTACTCGTCCTGATTGTAATAGCTGATCTATTAAATCAGCATAATGAGGATTTCTACTACCAAGCTTTTGAAGGTATGCCTGCTTAGCCGCATCTTTTAAATCTGGGATGTCTTCAAACTCGATATAAAGTGCTTCTTGGGCAGCAAGAATAGGTTTAAGTTCTTGAATAGTTTCACCTATTTGTCCAGGGGTGCTCCCTTTACCTTTTAAACTTTTTACTTGTTGTTGATAAGTCTCCAGGCGCTTTTGAATATCTTGGATCTGAGAAACAAGGTCTTCATCATTGGCTACCTGAGCATTATGGAGAGCATGTGATAAGAAGCCCTTTTTTTCACCGATACCCTGGCCATGGCTACCAAAAAATCCCTTCATTTCCATCAAATTAGGCAGTAGTGGCTGTTTGATTATTCTCCGAAATGCACCTTCCACCTCACCAAACGCTTTTAGATTATTTTCTATCTGTTCAATGATTTCACCTTCTTCCATTCCCGAAAAACGCTCAAATAGATCACGTGCCTTCTGTAGTATCTTATTATTTGAGCCATAATCAGTTGTAGTGGCATCCCCTCCAAACTTTTCATAATCCTCAACTCTTTCCTCCAAAAAAGCGATTATTTCCCCAAGACGACCTTCTATGTTTTGTTGTTCGCAGAGGGCTCTATTGTTTTTTTCTAATAAAGCACGGTACTCAGGAAAGGCATGGATTTGTTGGTTGCAGGCCTTGATTAATGATAGAATATCCTGAAACTCATGGGGGTAGTTATTTTGCTCTATTCTATTCTTCTCTCTAAGGATAGCCTGTAAACGACCAAAATCAGAATTTTTTCGAGCTTGCATGGTTTGGAGTGCTCCTCTTTCTTTTGCAGCACTTTGTTTTTGCTCTTCTTTTTGGAGAGTATATTCTCTATATCTTGCACTTTCAATTGGGTGACTCCTTAAATATTTGACTTTATTTTTCTTTCCTGCAACAATTTGCTCTTGCTGGCTCTTAAGTGAAGCAATTTCAGCTTCAGCTTTCGCTATATTTTCTGAATATGTTGCTATTAGCTTGTCTTCAGTTTGGATTGTAAACCTCAGTTTGGGAATACTCTTGAAATCAGTAATATCTTGATTTAGAGTTTTGATACTTTTTAATATAGATTTTTTTCCACTAATCGCTCTGTTACATACAAGTAAAGGCTGAAACAGATGTATTTTAAACATAGGCAGGTGAAGCAATTCTATATCTCCATCACCTGTTTTGGTATACATTTCCCAATCATTTGCGCTAATTTCTTCATAGAAACTTATGATTGGATCAAGTTCTTCTACTAGTATTTCAAAGTGTTGAATAAGTAGGGGAATTCGTTCTTCACCAGCAGCGGGAAGAGCTTGTTGTAGCCGGTCTTCCAGTGTCGGATTTTGGAGTAGAGACAGGGGAGGAGGTTCGACCACTTTTTTTTCTTCCTGATCTACATCATGCCCTTCAGGGGCTGGCGCAGCAGCGGGAGTAGCAGTATGATCTTTTTCGTCGTCATTGCTTCCTGGCTTAATACCTTCTTTTTCCGATTGGGCGAGTTGCTGTTCAGCCTGTTCAACATCGTCGTCATCATCGTCATCAATTACTACACCTGAGCTACTCGAAGAAGTTTTCACTAAATTTTCATACGCTTGATCTTTTCTACTGGAGAGCTGGATAGGCGCGGGCAAAGAAGTGGCTGTTGTTATTGCCCTCATTTCATCGAATGGCCTATTGCGAGTATTATTGTTGGCAATTTCCTGAAGGGCGGTCAATTGCAAGGTAGATGGACGAGTATCTTCAACAGGTAGTTTTTGAGTCACATCATTAGATGCAGAATCGGGCTGGCTTTTTCCTTTTTCTTTAGGTTCCTTTGGGATTAGGTGCTTTTTCATTAGAATTGGTATTAGGTGGTGTACGGAGAGATGATATTACTTACGATAAAGCAATACCTATTATCTCAAAAATTCGCTTTTGGCATATAGAGTTAAAACTCTTTATTGCCTAATTCACAATAAGATAATACTTTAAATTTAGATAGGAAGAATAAAAAGGAAAATTGGTAAACGATACTACCGGCTTGTCTGCGGCACTGGAATTTTATATCAATAATTGCCTCAAAGATTTACCCCCTCATATTCGTAGAGAACACCTACAGTTAATACGGGAATATGAAGGGTGAACTCCTACTTATTCTACTATAAAAGACGCTTTGCGTATCTGATTTTTACTTCGTATTACACACAGATAAACACCACTATTTAAATCCCTTGTATTCAGGCTTGTAATAGCTGGATGTTGTTTTCTGTATATCATCTTGCCATCCACTGTATAAATATCAATCCAGATACCTTCTTTATAAGGTGTTTTAATATGCAGTTTGTTGCCCTGTCTTACAGGATTGGGAAATAGCTGCACACCTTGATCTAAGATAGCTGGTTCTATATCAGTGAGATATTCCGCATCTATATTGATGTTATCGATGTACAAATTATTTCCGTATCCGGAGTGATTCCTGAAGTTGAGCAATATGGTTTCATGTTCAAGAAAAGCATCAAGATTTACAGTGTCTGTACGCCACTCTTCTGGTGTAGGAATATAGGGTTCATTAAAAGCTGGGCGAGTGGCTAAATCTTCTCCACCTTTGAAATATTCACTACTGAATGTTTGACCACAATCTGTAGAAACTAATATTTCCAGCGAATCACTGTAGTTGCCTCCCCAGAGAGTATAAGCGATGTCGAATGTAAGAAATGCACTGGTAGCCTGATTCAGACTCATTAATACCTGTATATCATCTTCATCGCCTCCTGGAGAATAGTTATAGTTATCGATTTGCATACATTGGCTACTTGATCCAAAGCCGCCTACCTCTGAGTTTCCTTGCCAGCTAATACCGCCATCAGGATTTTTTACAAGAAAACCATCTGGAGGGAAACTACTTTCAAAATCTTCAGCTAGATTAGGAATTGCTGCATGCTGGGTAATATGGATGTACAAGGAATCAGTATCACTATTACCAAGTGAATCGGTGATCGTTAAAACAGTTAGATAGGTACCGGTTTCGCTATAAGTTACTTCCGCTTCAATTCCACTGGCAGTAGATGGTTCTCCTCCTTGAAATTCCCATTCCCAGGAAGCGCCACTATGGTTAATAATAGAGTGGTCTACATAGTGGAAAGGGGCGATCTCACATTGTACCATATCTGTATATCGATCAACGGAAATTTGAGCTATTGGCTTGGCAGGAGCTTCAAAAAGAGGGCTTTCCCAAATTCCTTTTCCATAGGATGCCAATCTGATTTTAGAATCTCGATAAAACGGTCGAATAATATTGGTATTCATTTCTACAGGGAGGCCTTCGGCAAAATGTTCCCAATCAGGCATGCTATTATTTCGATAATATATAGTGTAGTTAGTCGCATAATAGATGCCGCCATCTGTACCAGCACATAAAGCGATCGATTTAGCATTTTGACCATCGAGGGTAGGAGTGGTTAAATTAAACCAGCTTGTCCCACCATCTTCCGATTTGTATATACGTTGCCCGTTACCAGTCGACTGAAAAGCGATATAAACAATATTTTCATCTTCAGGATCTACCTGGACGAGCATTTTTCTGGTATTAGCAGCGACAGGAAGAGAAAGTTCAGTCCAATTATTACCAGCATCAGTTGTTTTCCAAAGTTTACCAAGGTTCCCGCTATTCATTTGCTGGCATACATACATTACATCGGGATTTGACCAGGCAATTTCGATGTAAGTAATTCGATCATTCAGGTTATTACCAAAAGATGCAAAAAGATTAAAAGTAACGCCTAAGTCGGTAGATTTCCAAAGCTGATTGTCTAAACCGGTATAAGCGGTAGAATAGGTGCGAGGATCGAATTCGAGTTCGGAAGATTCTACTCCCCAATAACTTTCATTTGGATTAATGCCAAATTGGAAACTGCTTACATCTTCTCCTATTTCTAATGGCAATATCCTGCCACCCAATTGCGTAGAGTAAACTCTTCTGCTTTCACCAGGATTCACGTAACCAGACGCGGGCTCCCCACCACCAAGCTGGAGGGATTGTCCCAGGCCCCATACATCAAAAGAGCTGTGTACGCCATTGTGATAGAGCCCTCCTACTGTCACATCTTCATTCCAGCCTTGCCCAAATCCCCAATAGTCTGCTCCATGTATACCGGTCATGCGGATATCGAAATCGGCAGTATTAAAAAAATCAGTTGAGCGATAAATGCCGCCATCCGTTGTAATCCAGCTCACTTCTCCAATAGATCTAAAGTCCTGCATATCTACATGTATAGAATAAGGCCCTCCTGCATATCCAGCTAAAGCATTAAAGCTTGAACCTGCATCTGTTGATTTATAAAGAGATAAGCCCCCAACCAATATTTCATTCGGATTTGAATTGGAGCACATCAGTGCGCAATTATAATAGCCTTGGTGATAACTCCAGTCGGTAGAAGCAACCGCAAGGTTAATATGATCCTCATCGTAAGGCCCACCTGCCGGACCATTGGGGAGTATCCAGTTATGTCCACCATCATCAGAACGATAAAGGCCGATGAAGCCAGAATCATCGATTTTAGATTCCCCGATTAAATAGGCATATATGCGATTGGGATCAGCATCGGTTACTGCTAATCTTACACCTCCATCATGTCTGCCAGGGTTAGAAGAGGTATGCCAGCCATTGGTTTGAATATTATAGGTGAGGCCTGCATCTTCCGAAATATAGAATTCACTGAGGCTTTGAGTAGCATTGCTTTTTGCTATGTAAATGATGTTGTCGTTTGCTGTATTCAATTTCAAGTCCCATGTCCTTCCTGGGTGCACCAATTCCCAGTCTAAACCGCTATTAGTACTACGATAGACGCCCAGAAAGGTCGCCATCAAAACAACATTAGGTTCAGAAGGAAGAAAAGCTATTTCTGTAGCCTGAAAGAAGCCTGTTAGCACATTTGTCCAGGTATTACCTCCATCTACAGTCCTAAATAAAAAATGCCCCGAAGCTGCCAGTACCAAATTAGGATCTACTGGGTTTATTTTTATGGCATCAATCCCTATGCCGATAGTCAGAGGGTCGTTCAGGCAAACATTTTTCCAATTTAGTCCTTCATCATCGGATCGGTATATTTCTCCTGGTTCAGTGCCACAATACAGTACATGAGGGTGGGATAAAGACTGATCAAAACAATAGATATTAGTATGCTGTCCAGATATTTCCCCACTTGTTGTATAAGATGTCTGAGGCCCGAGTAATGTCCAGGTTCCACTATTTCTATTTACGTCGCTTTTAGCTATTATTTTGGCTCGATCCTGTATGGTTTCTATTATATCTGGCAGGCGGTAATGCCCGTTTGATTGGATGTATGGATCGACGTATCGACGCCACTTTTTATAATATTGGGTATGGTAATTTTTTTCAAAAACGATTTCACGAAAATAAGCAGCAAAGGCAGCATCTATTTCAAAAACGTTAGGGGTTTCTTCGTACATCATTTGAGCCCATAAGGGAAGAGAGGCAATTTCTACTGTAGAGGGCTTTTCCAGAATTTGTGAAAAGCTAAAGTGGCTGATTAAAAGCAGAGTGATAATTAAGGAGTGTCTCATATAAGGCAGTTTCTTATTGCATACTTATAAAAGACAAAATACAGAAAGAAGCAAAAATTACAGTGTTACCTATTCGTATATATACAGAAAGAACGTCTAAAATACATATTTAACATAAGTTGCGATGCAACTTACTGAATGCAAAATGAAAAGCAGAGGAATGTAAAATGTAAAAAGGGACTACTAGACTTTGCCCTCACTTTTACCCCGACGGGCCCTTGGCATTGTACATTAAGCGTTCATTGTTTTCGGTTTCAAGTTGCTGGATCGCAACTTAAATTATTTAGACAGACAAGGTAGTTTTCTTCTATTCAAATATCGATTAATCCACCACCACTTTTCCACTCCACCTTTTATCTCCAAATATTAATTCATACGATAGCAATCCGCTATCAAAGTTTTCTCGTTTTAAGATCCATTGATTGTTTCCTGCAGAAAAATACCTTTCGTCCTGAGTAATCAGCTGTCCCTGATTGTTATAGAAACATAGTATTACATTGCCTTCTTCTGGTAGGACAAAACTGAGTTGAGCCTGGCTACTAAAGGGATTAGGATAAACAGATGATACGCTGAATTCAGGATTTTTGTCAGTAAGCTGGAATGTCAGGGCTACTGGATGAACATCTAAAAATGAAGTATAAGCTTCTGCTTTTGTGAAGGAGGAGTTGATTGTTAAATGATCTGAAACTTGCCCATTCACAAGGCTTTTGAATCGGAGATTGAAGAGTGTTTCATTTTCTGATATGGTAGTCCCATCCATGGCATTCCAACTAAAGGTGATTAAACCATTATTGATCCACTGGGTACCAAAATTCTGATCATTGGTAATACGGTGTTCAATACTGCTTAATTCAAGAGCTCGCGGGTCATAAGATATCGTAAATTGTAAGCCGAGAATATCTTCTAAGCCTTCTGCATTAATCGGTATTTGGAATAAATCTCCAGCTTGGATTTTCTGATCTTTAGAAGATAGATGTAATGTTTGTCTGTTATCAACCTCTAGAATATTATAAGTTGCTGCGTCTCCGCTTACATCACCTACTTTGATACCTACAAAATGAATATTATCGGGGCCTGGAGCTATTAGGTTGGCGATGGTAGCCGATTCAGGAAAAGCTTCCAGCCAGGGGTTGGTATTAATGGAAAAAGTGTGAGATTCGGGGATGAAGCGCCAACTCGTTGTGTTTTCAAAATTAGTGCTTAGCCCTAATATCAGTTTACGAATAGTCAGCATGTCAAGAACTGTAATCGAATTAGAGTTATTGGCATCTGCTGCAATTAACTGATAAGGATTGGTAAATACCGATACACCTAAAATATGTTGGCTAATCATAATCATATCCATTGTAGATATTCCATTAAGCGGATCAATGTTTAGCATAGGGATAACTTCGTAAGCACCATTTTCTTCAACATCGGAAAATTCATAAAATCCATTATCGGCGCTTAATGCATTTCCTGTAGTAGTACCTAATAATCCCAGTTCTACATTAGATATAGCAGGCCCCCACCAGGCATTTAATGCTCCTGAAATGGTGTTAGGTACTGGTGGTGTATAATCAACTATAGCAATGGAGGCATATACTTCAGGCGATGCATTTACCAGCAAACCTTGGATAATGAAAGTATTATCATCTAAAACAGAAGCTCCATATATATTCTGGCGATCAAAACTCAGATCATCAAAGGTTTCAATAATGTTGCCATTCTCTTCCAGGATGGCCATTCCTCTGACAGGCTGTGTGCCCAGGCTATCATAAAGCCCAACCATTAATAGCCTGCCATCAGGGAAAGGACGTATTGCTCTGGGGCGTCCATCGGCAAAACTTCCTAGGTCACTAAAAGCATGAGGAAAGTTGAAACTATTATCAAGGCTCCCATCATTATTGAGCCGTACAAGAGCAGTTTCGCTATCTGTATATAAATCACCACCCAGCAATAAGCGGCCATCTGCCTGTTGGCTAAGGGTGTATCTACAGTTGCCGCTACATTGGATATTGGCAGGAGGCTGAAAACTGTTGTCAATATCAAAAGTAGCTGTGAGGCGTAATAATGATTGTGGAGAACTATCATCATAGCTTAGTTCTTTTCCTGCAAGGATGAGCTTGCCATCATTTTGCCGAAAGGCTTCTGTTACGGAAGTTGCCGAAAAGCGGCTGGTGAAATTGGTTAGCAGGGTACCATTTGAAGTAAAGACAGCTGCTTTCCCTGCAATGATATCAGGATCAAACATTGTAAAATCTCCTGCTGCCATGATAAGCCCGCCAGGTATAGGAATTACCTTGGAAATACTGCCTACAGGTAGCGGATTAACATTAAAGGAAGGATCAATTGCTCCATTTGATAATACCCTTACGATAGGAGATTCTTCCGGCGTGTCACCATCATATTCATTCGTGCCAGCTAAAAGAATGCGATTTTGCCCATCGAGTGCAAGGTGGTTAATGGTGTTGCGGTAACTCAGTCCTGGATTACTGAATGTTAAATCCGCTTGGCCATTAGACAAAAATATACGAGCCAAATTGGGGCTATAGTGATCTCCGATTTTTACAAAATCACCTGCTATATAGACTTTGTCATTAACAATAGCTGAGGAACGAATAACACCTGGCCGTTCCAATGTAGGATCAAAACCGGAGATAGGATTCCCAAAGCCATCGAGATGTTCAAGACTAAGTGCTTCCTGTCCATTAAATGAACTGAATGCTCCACCAATAAGGTAAGTACCATTAGGGTGTACTTCCAATTGGCGAATGAGCCCATCACATCCAGCCCCTCCATTATAAATGGTCAATTCTTGCCCAGGAATAAAACGATGGATAGCATTAACTCCTCCATATTCGCCAGCTACCAGAATATTATCGAAACCATCTACTGCTATATCCATCGGGATGCCGTAAATGTACCCCCAGTCCTGCATACTACCATCTGGATTGATAATCGCAAGGGCATAACGAATTAGAAAGGTACCAGCAGTAAGTATGATATTCCCTTCACTATCTAATTCAATGTCGCGTATACCTACCATAAGGTTATTGATACCTTCAAAATAGGGGGTGAAAGAAAAATCGTTGTTAGGAATTCCACTATAATTGCGATAACTGAGATAACCTTCAGGGCCATAAGTACCAGCAACATAAAAACGGCCATTATCGAGTACTATCAAGTCGCTAATGAATACCGTTCCGGTTGGTTCTAGTTGAATAGTTTGCAATAGAAAGCCTTCTGGTGCGAGACGAGCAAGTCCTTGTGCTGCTTGTCCGGCAAATGTATTAAACGCTCCACCGATTAGTATGGTACCATTAAATTCTACTTTGAGTGCTTCGATGGTCCCGCTGGGAGCAAAGCCTGCCTGGAAGGTATTGTCTAAACTACCATCAGGATGGAGTCGCAAAACAGTAATTCCATCAGGAGCAGAAGAACTGGTATAAGAACCGCCGATCACAATCTTTCCATCGGGTTGTAAGTCCATGGCTGTAATAGAAAACTGAAGAGAAGATTGAAAGCTCAGATCGATACTTCCATCAGCAAAAAAACGGGCTATATTGGCTTCAGGCAAATCATTAGCCAGCGTAAAAGAGCCAGCTGCCAAGAAGCGCCCATCAGGCAAGGCCATTAGCTGCTGCACATCACCAGGACGGGTAATGTTGGGCTGAAAGTTTGGGTCAAAAGATTGTGAAATTCCAGAAATGGCAATTATCAGAAGAAACTGATAAATCAGGAGTATACGTTTTCTCATGGGACTATGAATTTCCAGATTAATATAAGAAGCTTGTCTAATACTAACCAAAAAATAACTTCATTATTAGAGCTCTTAGCTTATTGCTTCGATCTTCATTATAACCTAAAACGATGAAGCTATTCTTTGATCGATTTCTAATAAATATAAAAACACTACAAAAGTGTCTCTTCCTTTAAACGTAGAAATCTGGAATCGGCCACGAAAAAATGCAAATTATTTAAAATTTATTTCTCCACATCATGCTCTCTACAGGTTTATCAGTACGCTCAATGTACTTTGCATTCTCTTTTTTATTGTAGTAATTCATAATATCCCCTTCTACCTGGAAGTAGATAAGCTGCCCTATAGGCATGCCTGCATATACTCTTACCGGGTGAGTACAGGATATTTCCAGCGTCCAGGTATTGCAAAAACCGACATCCCCTTTTCCTGCTGTTGCATGAATGTCAATGCCTAGCCTACCTACACTGGATTTACCTTCTAAAAAGGGTACCGCAGCATGGGTTTCGGTGTATTCTTCTGTCACACCTAAATAAAGGGTATTGGGGTGTAGCACAAATCCAGATTCTGGTATTTCCAGATATTCAATACGATTGTGTTTTCGTGCATCAAGTATATGATCCTTATAGATGGCAAGATACTTTCCTAGATGCACATCATAGGAGTTAGTACCTAGGCAATCTCTGTTAAATGGCTCAATTACAATTTCGCCATTTTCAAGCCCTTCTAAAATTTTTTTATCTGACAGAATCATTTAACTTCTTTTATTATATATTGCTCAATATCAATGTTGAAAGGGCTACAAAGGTATATTTTTTCCGTTGTTGAAAGATTGAAGTACTATGGAAAAATTAAAGTCTGGGCAATTTTTTACCATTAGACGAGCGTTAAGAAAACCGTAACACTAAATTTTCCTATTCTATGAAGGTGATGCTTTCTTTGTTGATGGTATTTTTTTGTTTTTCACTAGCCGCTCAGGTAATTCCTTATCAAGAACTACCAACGCCTGCTAGTAAACCTGGTTTAGATTTGGTATTGGAGTATACCAGCCCAAGGGATGAGGTTGTTATTAGAAATGGTAAAATAACCCATATTTCAAAAACTTACCACTATGATGAAGAACGGCCTTATGTGGCTACTCCGGTAGGAGTCTCTTCGCGTACTATTGCAAATGCGACACCTCTCAATGGCCAACAACTCAATGCTTTTAAAGAACAAATCAATAGCTCTGGCATCATGAACTTAAGCCAAAAGTCTTTTGGTGCACCTTATGGCGAGCGCAGCTATGATTATAGTTTGCGAATTTCCATGAATGGGCGACAGCAAGAAATTGTATTTCGTTCTAATCCTGGTTATTCAAATGCTCCTTATCCCTTCGAATTAATGAAGGAATATATCTGGCGCTTAGTAGCAGAAGTAGAACGATAGTAAAATATAATGCTTAGTGGGTTTAGTTCGTTTTTGTGGTTTGAAAACGAAACTATCTAAACCCACTAAACTATCTAAATCATTTCACCGTACACCATCACATCGTACACCATCACATCGTACATCATCACATCGTACACCGTACATCGTACATCGTACACTCTATCCTACGGCAATGCTTCGAAATAATCCTTTAATACAGCTTCCGTCGGTTTATCATTTGGTGTAAAACCAGTATGTCCTTCTCCTCCATGATTTGTGTAAGAAGGATATTTCCACCATAAAATACCCTTGCACCACTCTGTTTGGCCAGGTAGATTTTCCATTACTACTTCATAGCATTTTTTTTGAGCGATTCCGTCATAGCTTTGATGCGTGCCATCGAGATGTGGTTGTACCCAAGGTGTTGAGGTACTGGTATATCCAATTTCGGTAAATAGCAAAGGACGGTTGTATTGCTGGCTAATTTTTTTGGCTTTAGCAAGAATCTTTTGAAATGCAGTTGATAGTTCTTCCTTGTCAGGGTGTTCTTCTTTACTCAAAGGATAGTAGCAATTAAGTCCTATGTAATCTAGTTCGCCCCAAAACGTACATTTTTCAAATTCTTCGCCCCAGTTGGCAGCATAGGTCAGAGGGCCTGAATAAATACCTTTTAACTGGCGAATCAGTTTGCGCCATTCTTCTGGTTGTTGCAAACTCGCTTTTGCAAATTCTACACCTACACAAAGCATATCCATTTCATGAATTTCGGCTAAGAGCGCATAGTGCCTCATCCAGCGGTAGTAGTAATCAAAGAAAGCTTTCCAGTCATTATTCGATGACATTTCTACAGAGCCAGGCCATTGATTTCTGCCTAACCATATTTGTGGCTTTAACACTGTATACATTCCCAATTGCAGGCATCGATAGCGATCTTCGAGTAGGCTCTCATCTGTTTCTGTGCCTGCTCTCGTCATGAAAGGTAAAAAGCTGGGCGATTGGTGATCTCGCATGTAGGAATAAGGAACGAGTGCTACGGTATTGGCCCCAATGCTCGCTTGTTCGGAAAGAGATTGTCGTGATAATTTTGATCCATATCCATTATAGATAGCATAGCCCTCATGAGCAAAATTGAATCCTTTTAAATATGGAAGGCTATGATTTTCTGGAGATGAGAGTTGCTTCTTTTTTAAACTTGACATCCAAGCATTACCCAACTCTTCTATTTCCTGAAAAGAGGGAGTCCATTCTGTATATCTTTCAATAAATGTTTCTTTACCCCATTCGTTTATTAAAAAGTGGACAAAAGAAGCAGCAGCAGTTCCCATGATTAGTGAAGATTCCTTTTTTAATAAATCCTCATCAAATAGCTCGTGGACTGTTGGAAGGTTGTTAGATTGTGCCAGCCTGCTTGCCCAGTATAGAAATCCTTTTTTCTGCCAGTGGGAATTAAAATAAATACTAAGCCCGCTTTCCAATGCCCGGTATTTAGGCTTTCCTATAAGAGCTCTCAAAATTACTACATTTTGGGGCCCGAGATAGTAGTCCTTAAATGCGTCATTAGCAACGATGTACATTTCCATTTTTTTGGGAGCAATTTGTACAGGTTGAGTATTTTTTAGAGCTAAACCTTTGGCTTCTATAGTAGGGTATAGGTTACATTTTATTTGATTGCCACTGATTGATTGGCCGCTAAATATAGAAATGGCTTCATATTGTTTTATTAGTTGATCTTTGATGTTTTGGGTGTGTGCTGTTTCGGGCAAAGGCATTTGGCGAAAGCTAATTATAAAAGGAGAAATGCTGAATACACTATCCTTGTATATAACAGAGGCAAAATCTTCAACAGAGTGGTCAGGTTTTAACCACCGAATGTCATATGCTGTTCCAGGCGAAGCAATTTTTGCTGCTGCTACTTGGGGATCAGTTTGTTTGCAATTGCACAGAAAAATTAAGAGAAATGAAAATACAAGTAGGTATCGCAAGTGCATGTCAGGTCAAATTGGTCTGACTATAAATGTACGCAGTTCTGAATTAAGAGTTATTACTTAGATTAAGTATCTTGCCATAAGATAATACTTCTATCATCACTGGCAGAAATAAGTGTTTGTTGATGAGGGTGCCAAAAAAGGCAGTTGACAGAATTAAGATGGCCGCCATCGCGTTGCATTTCTAGTACTTTTAAGAGCTCTAGAGTCTCTGCATTCCAGATTTTTATGGTTTTATCTCGACTTGCTGTTGCAATCCTCTTTTTTTCAGGATGAAATACAATGCTATTGATGGTATACCAATGAGCAGGTATATCTGCTACTAAATTGGGGTACTTGTCCAGCGCCCAAACTTTAAGATGAGCATCTCTGCCTCCAGAAAAGAGATATTGCTGGCTAGGGCTGTAACGCACAGAAAACACTGAGTTTTCATGAGCTTGTTCTAAATGGTATTTTACTTTAAATGATGTTGCATCTATCAGATAGATAGAATTATCACTTGAACCTATTGCTATTTCATTTCGGATTGTAGAATAGTCTATACAACGCAGGCTTTGATTGCTCAGTTTTAAACTCTCCTCTGAGCGCTTTTGTAATGCATCCCAACTTGTTAATACACCTCCACCTCCTATGGTATATACTTTTTCTTCTGCCGAAAGAATACCAAAAACCCCTTTCTTATGATGAGAAATGTTTATGCTCTTTGCAGGAGTATTTATATCTATCCAGTGTAATCCGCCATTCATATTACCAGCTACAATCATTTCCAGTGCAGGAATGTAGTGCAAGTGAAATATTTGTGCTTCTACTGTAGCTATTAATTTTCCTAATTCAGGCGTGTTAATATTCCAACGAACAATCCAACCATCACCTCCTCCAGATAAGAATGACTCACTTTGCTGATCTTGAGCTAAGGCAAAAATAGATGCCTTATGCCCTGTTAGTTGTGCTTTTTTACAGATTTTCAAAGAGGTAGGCATACTTAATTGGCTTTCACTGTTTAATAATGTATCTACTATGAGTAAGCAACAGTTATTCTGTATCTTTGTTTTTTTTCAATCTCAGACAACTTTGGTAAAAAAACTACAATGTCATTAAGACTGCAGCAGCAGATAGCGTATAAAGGTATATTAGGGCTTTGGACAATTGAAGAAGATGAACCTTGGTTTTTAGATAAAATGCAACTAACGACTGAGGAACAAAAGCAATTAAATGGGATGAGAGGTAGGCGGAGACTGGAGTGGTTGTCTGCTAGAATGTTAGTGCATGAGTTATCAGGGAGAGAAGAGAGGGCACATCTGGTGAAGGATGAATTTGGGAAGCCCTATATTAAGGATTCAACGCATCATATATCCATTAGCCATTCGGGAAAATTAGCTGCGGTTGTGGCGGCACCTTGTGTAGTAGGAATTGATATCCAGTTGCTGGTTCCTAAATTGGAGCGCCTTATGCATAAATATATGAATGCAGAGGAAATCAATGGTTTGGAAGAGCATCATAAATTGCAACAACTCCATGTGTATTGGGGAGCTAAAGAAGCCTTATATAAGGCTTATGGGCGTAGAGCATTAGATTTCTGTACAAATATTAAAGTTACTCCTTTCCAATACGATTCAAAAGGAGGAGAGACACAGGGTGTTATTATTAAAGATGATTATTATGTGGAATTTAAAGTTATATACAAAATGATAGAAACTCATATGTTGGTTTATGTACTGGCAAAAGAGAAATCATCTACTTGAAATTTGGTAATATATTTTGTACATTTATGGACACACCCCCTAATTTTACCCCTTCATTAACATAAGTTGTATTAACTTACTACTTTTCTGGTCTAAGAAAGTAAGGTTGTGACTTGATTTAGTCACATTACTTAGATATATTCAAATATTTGGGCATTTGAAGCCTTTTGATTAGCTTCGCGCCGCCCTTTTAGAAGAATAACAGAAATCCCATTAACATATTCAAAAACAGCATCTATGCAGGTGGTAAAGACGCTGATAGTTGATAGCCATCCCATATTTTTAAAGGGAGTGGAATCAGTGCTAAAGGAAATTAATAATCCCAAAATCGAACTAATCGCGAGCGCAAAAAACGGAAAAGAAGCAGTTCGTTATTTTAGTACTCAAGCCGTTGATCTATTGATTACAGATCTCAATCTTCCAGAAATAGACGGAATGGGAGTGCTGGAATATGTCCGACAAGGAAATAAAGATATACGCGCTATTGTTCTTACCATGTATGATCATCCTAAATTTATCAGAGCCGCTTTTAAAGCTGGAGTAGATGGTTATATTCTAAAGAATAAAGAGGAAAAAGAATTGGAAGAGTGTATCCAACAAGTGATGTTAGGAGGAAAAACTTTCATGGGAGCAGGTGTGCACGTTAATCGTGTCCCTACCTTAAGAAGAAAAGCTACTTCAACAACTAGATATCAAAATGCGGATGGCTTTATTAAACGGCATAGCCTGACAAAAAGAGAACTAGAAATTTTACAATTAATCAGTCAGGCATTAAGTAATAAAGAGATTGGTAAAACCTTATATATAAGTGATCAAACGGTAAGTGTACATAGAAAGAATATTATGCGAAAACTGGGAGTTAGCAATACTGCAGGGCTGATTAAAGTAGCTTATGACCATTCTCTAATTTGAAAAAATTGGGATTTTCTTTAAATTTAATCCCAACATGATTATGTATTGTTAATAAACTTATTTTATATTTGTAATCGCAAAGTTATTAAACTAAATAATTTTAGCGCTATCTACAACGACCTAATGAACTGTTTGACTCATTACGAACACGCACTACCAAGTGCAAAGATGATACCCTACTCAACAGTAGGACGCGGACAAGGTGTAGTAAAGATTCAAATCATCAATCCCATGAATGAATATATATATAACTTCTCAAGTAGGGCAAGCCGATTTGCACTTCTTACTTCATTCTTACCCTTACAAAAAGCATTTAGACGATACTTATAATATATAGCCCAACTGATGAACTTCAGTAAGGGCTTCACTGGTTTTATCTTTTTTGTACTTCCAAAAAGATGGAAGTTAAATATTGAAACTCTGATTTTAAGATCAACTTAATTTAATATTGACGACGACATAAGCATTTTAGTAATTCAATACTAGTAAACTTACTAAAATGACCATATAAGAATTAACGACCTATTTTTTAACCTATTTTTTTTTAAACAAATTGTGATCTTATGGAAAGAACGAATTTTACTTTCGTTTCTCCATCACGCTTGATCCGTGCCGTAATGGTACTGTTGGCGATGAGCTTTGGCGTTTCTTACGCATCAGCTCAGTGTACACCGCCAGCAAACGTTACTGTAACACCAGGTTGTGATGGTTCTGTAACTATCAGCTGGGACGCTGTTCCTGCTGCTACATCTTATACTTTGGATGTAGAGGATGGCGGTGGCCTT
>JAKSDI010000105.1 GCA_022360175.1 Chitinophagales bacterium | reverse complement strand
TCCAATCTTTTGCATCTACTGTTGTGCCGTCAATTTCGAATACCACATTATCTACCCCAAAAAGGCCGGGTGAACCAATATTGGAAATACAAGCCAGTTGAATTGGCCCTAATTCAGGTGCCCAAACCTCACTTCCTGGAATTGGACTTCTTGCTTCAGAAGCAGGTACAAAAGTATCGGGATCCAGAACCATAAAAGAATTCTCTACATCCTCTGCAGGATCATAAGTAGCATCTCCAGCCTGGCTAGCCCGAACAACAACCTCTCCCACAGTACCGTCTAGTGTAATGACATTACCATCCACTGATGCTGGCCCAGAAACAATCGTATAGCTCACTGGCAGCTCAGAAGTAGCAGTAGCCTCTAATTCAAAAGGAGCATCCGTAATTAGTTTATCTGAAATTTGAGGGAAGGAAATCGCCTGAAATGAATTATCCAGTTCTCCCCCAAAATTGGAGTTCTCTCCCATCAAGGTAAAGTTTACAATATCTCCATCTCGCTCGCCATTACCAACTTCAGAAACCAGTTTAGTGATTGAAGTGTTATCTCCACCTGGTACTCCCTGATTAAACTTATAGTATAGTTCAAGATTAGGCTCATCTCCATTCAATTCATTATCCATCATATCCTGAATTTCTGCCTGCGACAAGCCTTTGCTCCAAACCGAAACTTCATCAACTCTGCCACCATAATAGAAATCCCATGGGCTGATCAACTGTCCAATAGCAAAAGGAGTATCCATCGAAGTAATTGGCCCAGAAGAACTCGGTGAAGAGCCCACAACTGTTCCATTAAGGTATAAGATCACGTTACTGCCATCATATACCCAGGCATAATGTTGCCAGGTTTCAGGAATCACGGTAAAAGCCGGAGCAACTACCTCTGAAAAGCCTGCAGAAGTAATATATCTGCATTCCAGTATTCCGTCACCAAGTTGTATCATATACATTTCACCATCTCCTGTTCCGCCATTTCTAAAACCGAACATTCCCTGACCATAAGCGAGTTCATCACAATAGAACCATCCAGTCAAAGAAACGCCGCTTGCATTGGCTATATATTGAGATGCTGCCGGGATCTCAATATAATCGTCATTACGATCAAAATGTAAATATTGCTGGCTTTGTGCGGAAAGAGTAATTGTTGTTATAAAAAACAAAGCAACCAAGCTCCAGCAGAAAGCCCATTTAGAGGTGTAATATTTTTTCATTTGCAGACATTTATAGTAAAGAAATCTTATTTGGTTTAGTAGTTAGCTATTAAAGTAATGAAGTACGTTTACTAAACCTTCAGGATAAACGTACTTCAAAATTTTCTTTTCCATCATCACCTTCTTATTGCATCCACCATACCTTTATATCTTCCGAATCTCCTCCCATGCTTCCGACCTGCTTAGACCAGTTCTCCTGATTATTTTCTGCTTCTGAAGGAGGATAAGGGAATCGATAATGTGTTGTCCTTTCTCCTTCTATAGGAGTAGCCATCGTACGCCTGCCAAGCGCGTAAGCTTCCCAGGGCTGTCGGAATGCATCTATCCATCGTTGAGTATAAATACGTTCTAATTGATCTGTTGCGCCCGAAAACTTAACATTAGGATGGTTAATTGTTAAAAATTCTCCATTAACCCCCAGAGGAGGAGGTGTATTTACCCATATGGATGTATTATCAACTATGCTATGCCAAAATAAGATAGAACTTCCTACTCCTTCATTGTATTCCAGCTTTGCCTTGTCTTCATCTACGGCCACTCCCAGGCCTCTTAAATAAGCCTCTGCTTTAAGGAAATTTACTTCTGCCGCAGTAAATAATAATTCAGGTATATAGTCTTCGTCTCTGATCATATAATAATTAAAAGAAGCATAGATATTAGAAACTCCTTTTACATTATAATTTGCATCACGCAGCCCCTGATATGGATTGCCTCCAGAAGCAGGTGTATTCTCATCCGGGATTTGAGGAAAAGCAACCCATTCGTTATTATTATTTGTTTCAAAAAAGATACGAACGCGTGGGTCAAAAATTCCACTCCCATCTATATTGTCATCTTCAGACATTAATCGCCATATATTAGACCCCATTCTAAGCTTTCGATGCTCCCTAAAAGACCAGTGTCTTCCTTCGTTTAACCACCCCAGTCTTGCTGGCCACATGCCTACATCCTCGCCTCGTTCTATCACTGGTAAATCATTTTCCAGAATATCCTGAATAATAGGCGTTGCAAAAGATGGGTCTTTTTCAACCATACGAATGGCATATCTCAGTCGCAAGGAATTGGCAAACTTCAGCCACATATCCATGTCTTCATTAAAAAGCACATCAAAGCCCTTCAAACTAAAATAATCATTACCCGAAGCGGTCTGAGGATTAGGTAGCGTTTTTATATTATCATTTACCCAGCCTAATTCATCGAGTAAAAACTTATAAATTGATTCTTGGCTGTCAAATTCAGGGCGCAATAATTCCAGGTTTTCAAATCCTCTTCCTGCATCAAAAAATGGCATGTCTCCAAAAAGGTCGGTCAACTTAAAAGTCTTGTATGCTAAAACCGTCTTCAGCATGACCCGCATATTGTTCATACCTTCTGGTTCTCCATCATAGGACTCTATCCTCCGTTCAATTTCTCTGACATCCGTAAGGGCTTCATAATAATCACTCCAAATTTCTTCTGTCCCTATGGATACATTTTGGAAGGTTGTAGCTGAGAGCGCAGCTTGTTGAGTTATTTTATACAAATTTTCATTATGCAAGTAAAGTTGTTCATTCCATCCCAGAGTCAGTGATTCGACGATACTATTAAATAGCGGTCCAATCTCTGTTTGCGTAGGTTCAAAAGGGTTTTCATTTAAACTCTCAAATCCTTTTTCGCAGGTGGAAAAAATCAAGGTGCTTAACAATAAAAGGGAGTAATATAATTTCTTCATTTTCAATTATCCTTTTGAATCCTTTCTTCAACTATAATTCCTCTCATATGAGTTGATATGTCCTGCTAAAAGCTCGCATTTATTGCAAAACCAAAGGATCGCATCCCAGGGAAAGAAGCCCACTCCAGGCCTTGAGCATTACCTGATCCATTATTCCCTTCCGGATTAATTTTATCCGGCAATGATGTATACAGATAAGCCAGGTCTCTTCCAATAAGAGATATACTCAGATCCTGAAACAGATTAGTCTTTGCAGTCAGATGTTCAGGAAATCGATAACTGATCGATACTTCCCTGAGCTTAACCCAGGAATTTTCGAGAATACCAGGAGTAGTTAACCAATGCCCCCATCCACCAGCATTTGGAATATATTTAAACAGATAATGAACAACCTCATCATTAGGGCTTCCATCTTCATAAACACCATCCAGAATTACCCCTACATTTCGAACATTACCATCAGGATCGGTATAAGGTAAACCACCACCTTCTCTTTCAACTAAAGTCTCCGGGCTCTGGCCTGTTTGTAAGCCAATAACGTAAGAACCAGCATAAATATCGCCTCCCCACTTAGTATCGACCAAGGTTGACAAAGTAAGTCCTTTTGCCCCTAAACGCATAGACCATCCTCCAGTAAAATCTGGGGAAGTATTTCCAACTGGTACGCGGTTTTCAGTGAACAGGTAATGAGTTCCAGTTTCGTTTAAAACAGGCTCACCATTATCCGGATGATAGATATAATCATAGCCTACAATAGTTCCATAGTCATCTCCGGCACGAACGGAAATAGCAGGGCCATTCAATCCCCATATATTGCCCAGTTCTAAAATTTCAGCACCGCTATTACCCAAGCTTACTACTTTATTCCTATTGCGTCCTATATTAAACGAAGTTTCCCAGAAGAATTTTCGACTTTGTAAAATATTGATATTCAAAACTGCTTCGAATCCTTTATTCTCCAATTCTCCTGTATTAATGCGTACGCGGCTAGCTCCTGAAGACGAAGGAAGCGGAGCATCCAAAATCTGGTCAAATGAATTGATATAATAATAGGTGAAGTCTAAATTAACTCGATCATTCCACAAGCCCATCGTTGTTCCTACTTCATAAGAAATAGCTCGTTGCGGTTTTAAAGCCAAAGGAGGGATCGTTGATTGAGAAGAGGCTGTTTGTTGACCACCAAAACTACCAATGTCATAAACCCTGTCTACCTGAAACGGATCGGTATCCGAAGCAGTCTGAGCATAAGCTCCCCGCAATTTCAAGAAGCTCAGTTTATCCCATTTTAGATCAAAAGCCTCTGTTGCGATAAAGCTCAAGGAAGCAGAAGGATAGAAATAACTATTGGCATCGATAGGTAAAGAAGAGGTCCAGTCATTTCTTCCTGTTAACTCTAAAAAGATGTAGTTCTTATAACCCAGGTTTAAGAAACTATATACAGAGTTTATTTTTTTATCATAACGAAACTCTGTTGGAATAAAACCTTCTGGCACACTAGCCGGAATCGTTGATTGCCCATTATAATCAGTAGGGACTTCTACTTCAAACCCTCTGTCAGAATTTTCAAAAGAGAACAGCCAGGGGTTTACCCATTCCCCACTCTCACCTCTCAATCCGTATTGACTACGGCTCCAGTTGGAAGCACCAACTGAAAACTTGGCACTAAAATCAGAATGGAATATTTGATCTTTATGAATAGATAATAAAAAGTCATTATTCTGAACGAGATCACGGCCTAGTTCATTCTCATAATAGCCCTCTTCAATTCCAATCAGGTCAATTGGATTATTCTTTGTTTCAAATTGGTTGAGTGTAAAATCCATCCCAAGCCGACCGGTAAAATTCAACCAGGGTGTAACATCGTAACTAAGCGAAATAGCTCCGATTAATTTATTTCTGTCAAGTGATTTATTGTTATTATAGGTGTTCCACCAGATATGCTGTCCGGAATATAAAAAAGGATATTCCCCTCCATAATCATTTCGGGTACCATTTGGCAAGAAATTAATTTCCTTTTCCAGGCCTTTATAACTACGTGGGAAGCTGTATAAAACTCCTTTCGAAAAAGAGTTTTGACCATCATCTCCCAATGTAGGGCTGTTAAGCCGATGATAATTAATATAATTGACAGAAACATCTGCTTTTACTTTGGAAGAAATATCCAAAGTAGAACCGATGTTGACTGTTGTCTGATTATAATTACTATTAGGCACCACCGAGTTATGATCCATACGAGTCAGAGAAACTCTTAGAGTTCCCATCTCTCCTCCTCCCGAGAACGAAAGGTTGTGCGTTGTTGTATTGCCATTCCTAAAATAAAGGCCAAGGTTGTCCGGTTGGGGGGAATAAGGCCTCATTTCTCCATCCCACCATTCTATCATCTGTCCCTCCATTTTCGGGCCCCATGAAACTCCTGATCCATAAAACCCAAAAGAAGAATAAGTAGGCTCCCCCAATGGCCCATCATCCAGGTAAAAAGTAGTAGGGTGTTTTGGTACACCATCTTCATTGAGGGGCAAAGTGGGTTCTAAAAAAGTAGAAGGAGCCCCTACCCCATAAACATCCTGAACCTCTCTGTATCTGAATGGCTGTATGATCTTAGACTGAACAGAATACTTCACACCTATTCCCTTTTGCTTTTCTCCACGCTTTGTAGTAATCAGTATAACGCCATTAGCACCACGTGAGCCATATAAAGCAGAAGCTGTAGGCCCTTTCAAAATGTTCATTGTTTCAATATCTGCCGGATTGATATTATTAATGGCGGACCCCCAATCAACTCCTCTTCCGATATCCTCCAGGCCAGGCGCATTTTCCAGAGGTACTCCGTCAATTACAATCAATGGCTGGTTATTAGCATCAATGTTATTATTGCCTCTAATTATAATCCTGGTAGTTCCACCATCAACCCCATTTGGCGACGCAATCTGGACTCCGGCTGAGCGCCCGCTTAAAGCGTTAACTACATTAGGTGCATTGGACTTTTCCAATTGCAAACCATCAAAACTCTCTGTAGAATATCCAATCTCCCGCTTCTGTCTCTTTATACCAAGAGCTGTGACCTCCACCTGAGTCAATTGCTCGGCACTGGTTTTCATTTTTACAGAAATCTCCCGTTGTGCCCCTATTAACTCTTCATGTGTTTGGTATCCTAAATATCGAAAAACCAGTATAGATTCTTCAGAAGGTACTTCAATGGTAAATCGCCCCTCAATGTCAGTCAAAGTTCCTTTACCTGGGTCTTCCTTCAGGGTGACACTTAAACCTATCATTGGGTCTTCATATTCATCGATAACGAGGCCCGATACAGAAATAGATTGTCCCTGAACACTGACAAGAAAAAAAACTGAAATAATAAAAGGAAGGCTATATTTGGTGTAAGAGCTTGTCTCCATAAGCAGTTTTACTGTTTCTTAAATTTAATATCCCTAATCATAATTACAAAGCGTATTAGCATACTAATATACTACTTGCAAATTTGAATACAGTTTTCTGATATTTCTGGAGTAAAAAAATAAGCTTCCATTCTTCCCCAATGTTTCATACTAGGCAGTTGATTAATTACTGAAGAGTAAATGTATAAAATTTTCTAATTCTGTGTACGTGCACAGTCAATTTTTTTATTTTTTAATCGATTTATTTTAGTTTTTTATTTGGTGATGAATATTTTCCTATATTTATCGCTCCATTTAGATTTTGTTGCTCAAAATGACTTTTAACTCATGGAGCAAGCATGATACTTAAAAATCATAAATCACACTCAGGGGAATGATTAAACCTGCCTACCAGAGAACTGGCGAGTAGACAGGATCAAAGCGGTAGCATATACGCAGCCCTGATAGATATCGGGATGTTGCATTTTTTTGCTGCGGAAAAATTTAAACAGATGAAATCCCGCATTGGAATCAAAGATATAGCGCTTAAGGCAGGTGTTTCAAAAGGAACTGTTGACCGGGTTTTGCACAATCGGGGGAATGTATCTCCGGGAGCACGAGCAAAGGTTATTGCAGCGATGAAAGAGCTAGATTACCAGCCCAACATTATTGCTAGCGCATTGGCTTCTAAGAAATCCTGGAAAATTGCCGTATTAATTCCTGACTCTCAAAAAGATCCATTTTGGGAGCAGCCTAAAATCGGAATATTAAAAGCAGAAAAATCACTTAGGGATTACAAGGTCGTCATTGACTTCTATCCTTTTAGAGATGCTGACAGGGAGCATTTCCTGCAACAAGGAGAAGAAATTCTGGAGAAAGAATATCATGCGGTACTAATTTCTCCAAGCTTTTTTAAAGAAGGACAAACCATTTTAAAAAAGTTTGAAGAACAAAAACTACCTTATATTCAGATCAATACTTTCTTAAATCGAGAAAGCGAATATTTCCTGGCATATATTGGCCAGGACTCCTATACCAGTGGCTTACTGGCAGCAAAGCTACTCAACTTCGGTATCAATGAAGGAGCTTGTGCTATGATTTTGCACCTGGAAAAAGAAGCCTATAACGCCAAGCACTTAACAGACAAAGAAAAAGGCTTCAATGATTTTTTCTCACATAACAAGAAGAGAAAAATTGAAATTATACGAGGTAGTTTTGGAGATATATTCGATAAAAATGGCCTCCATAAGTATATTGAGGAGATGCTCATTGAACACCCCAATATACAAGGTATTTTTGTCACGACTTCGAAGGCATTTCACATCGTATCCATCCTGAAAGAACTAGGAAAAACTGACATAAAATTAGTAGGCTTTGATTTAATTGAAGAAAATCTTGCACCACTATACGACGATAAAATTCACTTCCTCATCAACCAAAACCCTCAAAAGCAGGGCTTCCTCGGTATCATGAATGCATTTAATCATTTAGTCTTAAAAAAAGAGATAAAACATGTACAGCTCCTTCCGCTTGATGTGGTTATGAAGGAAAATGTTCAATATTATCTAGAGGAGAAAGCAAAAGAATTGCATTTGGTCTTTTAGAACGTGTTTAAGATTAATCCCTACACTAATATGAACGCCTTACTTCACCAGACTTCAGCTAGCGACATAGCTGATACGTAATCCTTCTGGGGCAGGTATGTACCTCAAAATGAGCTTTGTGCGGCTTTGTAATGTATTTCTTAGTACGAAAAAAATTAAATTTAAACACGTTCATAACTTCAAACGGAGATGTTATGAAGGGAAAGATTACTGAACAAAGGATAATAAACATAGAAAGTGCTCCCGAGGAGCTTCACTCAGGAGGTGCTATTTTGTCTGGAATAAAGGCAGTTTTTTTATTCTTTTTTCTGTGCCTTGTACCTTTTCTATCTTGCCAACGAAACAGTCCAGACTACGTTTATGATGTTATTGTACTTGGGAGCGGAACGGGTGCTACTGCTGCGGCAATTCAGGCTGCTCGATCTGGTGCTATCACGCTGTGGATTAATCCTCTAGATTGGCCAGGTGGCATGCTAACAGCTGCAGGAGTTAGTGCTACGGATGGTAATCACCAGATGCCTGCGGGAATATGGGGTGAATTTCGCGCTCTAATCTGGGATCATTATGGAGGGCCTGATTCTGTTTTCACTGGCTGGGTAAGCAATACTATGTTTGAGCCCAAAGTAGGCCGCCATTATTTTGAAAAACTGGTAAATGCAGAATCCAATCTTGAAGTCTGGAAAAATTCCGATTGGACAAGTATCGAAAAAAATGATTTCTGGAAAATAAAAATAAACGGTCATCCATCCATAAGGGGAAAAATTTTGATTGATGGAACCGATCTAGGCGATGTTGCGGCACAAGTCGGTGCATCTTACGATTTAGGAATGGATAGCAAGGCTCAAACCGGAGAATCTATTGCTCCCGAGCAAGCAAACAATATTATACAGGATCTAACTTATGCTGCTATCTTAACAGACTTTGGGAAAGGTACCAATAAAACAATCCCTAAACCTAAAGATTACGACCCCAGTGACTTCCAATGTTCATGCGTAACGGATAAATGCAAAGATGTAGCAGCTCATCCTTGTGAGATGATGCTGAATTATGGCCAATTGCCCAATCAAAAATATATGATCAACTGGCCTAAATATGGCAATGATTTTTATGCCAATGTTGTAGAAATGAATCCAGTTGAAAGAGCAAAGGCCTACGAAAAAGCAAAATTAAAAACCCTACAATTCATCTATTTTATCCAAACAGAATTGGGATACTCCCATCTTGGCCTGGCAGAAGATGAATTTCCAACTATAGATAAATTGCCTCTTTACCCCTATCACCGAGAAGGCAGAAGAATCCATGGATTAACTCAACTGAATCTCAACCACATTCAAAAAGTATATGCGTTTAATCTTTATAGAACCGGGATAGCTGTGGGAGATTACCCAATAGACCACCATCATGCGGAGCATCCCGATGCACCAGAAATTGAGTTTCCTGCTGTACCATCTTTTTCTATTCCTGTAGGGTGCTTGATCCCCAGGAATGTAGATGATATAATAATTGCAGATAAAGCCATTTCAGTAAGCAACATCGTCAATGGTGCCTCTCGTTTACAGCCTGTAGTGCTCCAGATAGGACAAATAGCCGGAATCATTGCAGCCAGGGCTGCCTTGAAAAACACTTCGCCCAAAAACTTGGCTATAAGGGATTTACAAAAAGAAGTCATCTATAATGGAGGTTACTTACTTCCTTTTATTGATGTACCTAATGATGACATCCACTTTGAGCCTGTCCAAAAAATTGGAGCTACAGGAATCTTACGCGGTGAAGGTGTTCCCTATCAATGGGCCAATCAAACATGGTTTTATCCCGACTCTTTTATTATAGCAGATGAGATATTAGTAAATCTGCAATCTTTTGATGCCAAAATTGATTTTCCTATTCCAGCTACAAAAGAAAAATTGAGCATTAAAGCAGCAATAACACTTGCACATAGCTGGCAAAAAGATATTAATCAGAACCACCCAGTAAACTCTGAATCAGACTTACTAAACAGAACGAAATCACAATGGGAATCAGATTGGAAATTGCACAATTTCGATGCTGATAGATGGATCACAAGAAAAGAATTTGCCGTTTTACTGGATCGAGTTATTGATCCTTTTCAACTAAAAGCAATTGATTTTGAAGGCAACTTTAAATAATATAATCATGGGTCTGCGAACTTCTATTTTATTTATTCTGCTTAGCCTTTCTACTCGAAATGAAGGACAGACCGGGAAGCATCTTTTCAATTTACTTCCTCCAGAGTCTACGAATGTCCATTTTCAGAATACTATCACTGATGAAAAAGATCACAATATCCTGATGTATAGTAACTACTATGGTGGCGGTGGTGTTGGTGTTGGTGATTTCAATAAAGACGGCTTAGCAGATTTGTTCTTTGCTGGCAATTTAGTAAGTGATGAAATATATTTCAACCTTGGTAATCTAAAGTTCCAACAAACCAATCTACAATCTGGAATTACGGATAATGGTGGATGGTCTTCCGGAGTGGTAGTTGCTGATGTCAATAACGATGGATGGCTGGACATTTATGTTACGAGAGAATTATATGATGACCGCCCTGATTTAAGGAAAAACTTATTGTACATCAATACCGGAAAAACTTTTGAGCTGGAAAATGGACAATCAGGAGTTCGTTTTGAGGAACGAGCAGCTGCATACGGCTTAGACAATTCCGAACGTACTCGCCATGCAGGATTTCTGGATTATAATAATGATGGATGGTTAGATCTTTTCCTTTTAAACCAGCCTCCTAATCCAGGAAATTATTCCGACTATTTTGGAACCCGATTATTGCAGGAGCAATGGGCTCCCCGCCTATTTAAGAATAAGGGGGATGGTTCATTCACTGATGTGTCAAAGCAGGCAGGCGTATTGATTCCTGGCTATGCCAACAGCATGGTCGCTACAGATATCAATAAAGATGGGTGGGTGGATATTTATCTGACCAACGATTATGAATCTCCTGACCGCCTGTATCTCAATAATGGCGATGGTACTTTTAAAGACGTCTTAAAACAGCAAATAAACCATATCAGCTACTATGCTATGGGAGTTGATGCCGCTGATATCAACAACGACGGATGGCAAGATTTAATGACGCTGGATATGGTAGCGGAAGATAATTTCAGGCTTAAAGCCAACATGAGTGGAATGAATCCTCAATCTTTCTGGACGGTGGTAGATAAAGGTGGGCATTATCAATACATGTTTAATGCAATGCATCTAAATAATGATGGTAAAAATTTTAGCGACATAGCCCAACTTACAGGAATGTCTAGCACCGACTGGAGTTGGACTAATTTAATAGCTGATTTTGATAATGATGGCTGGAAAGACGTTTTCGTCACTAATGGATTACTACGTGATATTCGAAATTCTGACGCTGCAAAAACATTCCCCAAATATGTTAAAAAAACGATAGATGATTTTATCCAAGCTAATCCTAATGCTGGGGAAGTACACATCTTTGATATTTTAGATCTGGAGGAAGCACTGAATTTACTGCCCAGCGTTCCTTTACAAAATTATGTTTATCAAAATAATGGTGACCTCACTTTTTCTAAAAAAATAGAAGAATGGGGCTTAAGCGAAGAAACCTTTTCAAATGGTGCTGCATATGCCGATTTGGATAATGATGGAGATCTTGAGCTAATCATCAATAATATCAATGCTCCCGCCTTTATATATGAAAACTTGTCAGCTAATAATAATTGGCTCCGAATACAAATAATAGACAATCAAGATCACAATCCACTTTATGGAGCTAAAATTTCAATTAGTTACGATGCTGGGAAATCTCAATTTTGGGAATTAACCAATGTGAGAGGCATGTATTCTACCAGTGAGCATATTGCCCATTTTGGCTTAGGAAAGACGGCTATTATAGATGAGGTTTCTATTAGCTTACCTAATGGAAAGCAAATTATAAAAAAAGGGGTAACTGCTAATCAACTACTCCGTATTGACATTGCCCAGGAAAAAGCTAAGGCTAAGAAACCAAGATTAGCACCTTCAAATACTTTATTTACAGCAATTAAGCAATCAAGCCTTAATGAGATTGTTCATCAAGAAAATATATTCAACGATTACGACAAACAAGTTTTGTTGCCACATAAAATGTCGCAATATGGCCCTGCACTGGCACAAGGAGATATTAATAATGACGGCCTGGCAGATATTTTTATAGGAGGAGCATTTGGTTATGCTGGCCAGTTTTTCATCCAGCAGACTAATGGCAACTTTCGCCCTTACAAAAAAGCAGATGATATAAATAATGACCTCAACTATGAAGATATAGATGCTTTATTGTTTGATCTCGAAAATGATGGCGACTTAGATTTGTATGTAGTCAGCGGAGGCAATGCTTTTCCACCTCAAAATAAAATGTATCAGGATCGGTTGTATATCAATGAAAATGGTACATTCAAAAGGGATGATACCAGGCTTCCAAAACTTAGAGAAAGTGGAAGCTGCATTCGGGCATGTGATTTTGATATGGATGGAGATATGGATCTGCTAATCGGTGGAAGGCACCAACCATGGTCCTACCCTTCTCCTACCCTTTCACGGCTCCTCATCAATGACAATGGTACGCTAAAAGACGCTACCAAAACGATTGCTCCTGATTTGATTTTTTTAGGGATGGTTACAGATATGTGCTGGACCGATTATGATCAAGATGGAGATATGGATTTTATTGCTGTAGGAGAATGGATGCCAATAACTTTTTTCGAAAACAACAATGGTGTTTTTAAGAAAAGTAGCAACTTGATCTCAAATTCTACGGGTTGGTGGTATAGCATTGAAAAAGCAGATATTGACCGGGATGGTGACGAGGATTATCTCGTGGGTAATTTGGGACTCAACTATAAGTACAAAGCTAGCCCGGATGAGCCTTTTGAGGTTCATTATGATGATTTTGACAATAGTGGCACTAAGGATATTGTTTTGAGTTATTATAATTTTGGAGAGCAATATCCGCTTAGAGGCAGGTCTTGCTCCAGTGAGCAAGTACCAATGCTGGCAGATAAATTCCCTACCTATAATACATTTGCCGCTTCCAATATGGAAAAGGTATATGGAGTAAACAAGCTGGCCAATGCCTTACACTATTCTGCTCAAACTTTTGCCAGTGCTTATCTTGAAAATCAGGGAGATGGAGTATTTGAAATGACTCCTCTTCCAAATGAAGCACAAATTTCCAGTATCAACGATTTTGTTATTCAGGATTTCAATGGCGACAAACAGGATGATGTTCTTCTGGTGGGTAACCTCTTTACTTCAGAAATCGAAACGCCTCGTAATGATGCCGGAAATGGATTAATACTACTTGGCGATGGTAAGGGAAGCTGGACTCCTATGGCGCCTTCTAAAAGTGGTATTTACTTACCCTATGATGTAAAAAAGATTCAACCTCTACAATCGGTTAATGGAAACTATTTCCTATTTGGCTGCAATGATGATGCTTTAAAAGTTTATCAGTGGTTATTGCCAAACAATAGATAATGAGCACCTTTTAAAATACCAAGCTATTAAGAATTAATCATGACGAATAAAAACAACTACCAAACTGCATTTTTTTTCCTTGTCTCGCTTTTCTTCATGTGGGCCTTTTTGACGGCATTGAACGACATTTTAGTACCTTATGTAAAAGAGCTATTTGACTTTGGTTATACCGAGGCAGCACTAGTACAATTCTGTTTCTTCGGGGCTTTCTTCCTAATGGGTTATCCCGCATCTGTTGTATTGGACAGATTTGGCTATAAAACAGGAATAGTTATAGGTTTATCATTGATGGGGATAGGAGCACTATTATTTTATCCTGCTTCTGTAGTTGTATATTATCCTCTGTTTTTAGGAGCATTATTTGTATTAGCTACTGGAGTAACAATGCTTCAAGTTGCTGCTAATCCGTATGTAGCGGTATTGGGCGCTCCCGAAACCGCTGCAAGTCGATTAAACCTGGCACAAGGTGTCAATTCTATAGCAAAGGTATTGGCTCCTTTATTTGGTTCTGCTTTAATTTTGAGTGGCATTGAAGGCCTGCCTCAGGAACAACAAGCGGAGGCAGTACAAATGCCTTACATTGGTTTGGCGGTGGCTCTTTTTGCATTGGCAGGAGTCTTTGCTTTCATCAACTTGCCTAACATCCGAGACCTGGATTCTGTAAAGGAGAGTAACAAAGTAAATGTTGCTGGAAAGAATTCTATTTTCGATTTCCCATATCTCTTACTTGGAGCGGTTGCTATCTTCATGTATGTTGGTGCAGAAGTAACAATCGCCAGTTTTATGGTTAGCTTTCTCGGTGAAGAAAATATTGCTGGCTTGAATAGCGAATCTGCCAGTAAGTATCTTTCTTTCTATTGGGGAGGCTTGATGGTAGGCCGTTTTATAGGAGCAGCAATATTACAAAAAATGAAGTCACATACCTTGCTGGCGATTATGGCAGTAGCAGCAATCCTATTTTTGCTTACAGGTGTCACCATGTCTGGCTGGGTTGCCGGATGGGCTATCATTTTGATTGGTTTCTGCAATTCCATCATGTGGAGCAACATTTTCACTTTAGCGATTGATGGCTTAGGAAAGTTTACGAGCAAAGGATCGGGTTTGTTAGTTATGGCTATTGTTGGAGGAGCAATTGTACCACTAATACACGGATTCCTGGCAGATAGAATAGGGCTACAAACCAGCTATCTTGTTGCAATAGTGTGTTACCTCTATATCCTCTTCTATGCTATGAAAGGTTATCAAATTGGAAAAACAAAAACGGCTTAGCGTTATTATGAACAAAAGAGAATTCATTAAAACAGTTGTTGGCGGAAGCCTCGCTATGATGGCTAGTAGCTCATGGATGGGTTGTAAGACTTCTGCTGCAAATATTAAGTATACAAAACCTCGTCCATTACCTAGCCGCTGGATATGGCTGCGCCCTAATTTGGAGTGGAAGGATGATGAATGGAAGCGCACCTTTGAGCGCATGAAAAAGGCAGGTATTGAAGGTTTTTTACCGCAGGTATACGCTAGCAGAGAGACACTATTTGACCACCCTGTATTGCCTGTAAAAGAAAGATGGCTGGAAAGGATCATCCCCTTAGCCCACAGTTATGACCTCGAAGTACACGCATGGATGTGGACGATGCCTCTAAATGAAAAAACGATGGTAGAAAAACATCCCGACTGGTTTTCTGTCAATCGAAACGGACATCCTGCCAATACACATCCTGCCTATGTCGATTATTACAAGTTTATGTGCCCTTGTAATCCTGAAGTTCAGGAATTTGTAGCTGGCAATGTGGAAGCACTTGGAAAAATTGAAGACCTTGACGGTATCCACCTGGATTATGTGCGTCAGCCTGATGTCATACTGGCGGAAGCACTACAACCTAAATACGACATCGTACAAGATAAAGAGTACCCGGAATATGATTACCCTTATTCAGAAAATTGCCGCAACCTCTTTAAAGAGCAGCATGGCATAGATCCTATAGATTTGGGAGATGAAGCTCCCGCACATGAAGCATGGCGACAATTTCGTTATGATGCCGTTTCTAATGTCGTGAATAATTTCTGTGTTCCGATGGCTCGTAAATACGATAAGCCAATCACAGCTGCAGTTTTTCCAAATTGGGAAAGTGTCCGACAACAGTGGCATTATTGGGATTTAGATGGCTTTCTACCTATGCTTTATCAGGGTTTTTATAATGAAGATATTAAATGGATTGGAGATGAAGTAGGAAAAGCACTGAACAGGCTAAAAACCCAAAACAACTCCAAGCCAGTCTATAGCGGCCTGTTTCTTCCTCATGTGCCTGCTACTGATCTGGCACAAGCAGTGGAGGTAGCGAAAAGTGCTGGAGCTAAAGGCTTTGCCTTGTTTGAATTGGGCAATCTGAATGATGAATACTGGGAAGTACTCGGAAAAGTTTAAAGCTTTGTAGTTAACAACATTGGGGTGGAGCAATTCATTTTGATTTTATGAATTTTCCACTCCACTTAGCATCACTTGATTTTATCTCCAATGAATAAACGCCTGCACTCAATTTGGACGTATCAATCCTCAATTCTTTTCCATGCTGATCCTTTTGGATTATATGTGTCTTTCCATTTTGTCCAATAATTTTTATATCAAATGTTTCCATCTCATTTAAACCTGTAACTTTAATAAAGTCATCAGATGGATTTGGAAAAATAAGCGGTTGATTTTTCGTCAAAAAAGGATTGTCAGTACTTGTTACATGACCTATCACAACATCTAAATCCAGGATCTCAGAGTACAAAGCTGTTTGGCACAGATTACTTGTCAGTAATTCATAAGAAGCATCGTCTTTGTTTAGTAAAAACAGGCGCATACGTACCGTATCGGATTGAATATTTTGAGGTACATTTAGCAAAAAAGGAGAATTGCTGGTAGCACCAGTCGTATTTGGTGGATTACTCCCAAGATAATATGTTTCGGTATCAAGATCAAATACCAAATCGTTATTCCAGTCAAAAGCCAATAATAACTCTACTGATGCACCGCCTATAATGGAGCTTGTAGTGCTTTCCACCTGATAGGCCTCACCTTCTGTTAGTGTTAAACTATACTCGTTGGAAATATTAGCAAATCCAATTCCTTCATTCTTAGATAGATTTAGATCATTCAAATTAAATGTCTCGATATAAGTAAAAGGCCCCAAATCAAAACCTTGAATGTAATGATCACAATAATCATCTTTTTTTATGGTATACATATATCTTATAGATGTTGAAGTGTGATTTTGATCATCCTCTACCACTACCATAAAGTATATTTTATCTCCTACATTATTATGGGGAAACACATCATTGGCCTCAAAAATATTATCATTAATATTGCTTAATGAAATCGTATTAGCAAGTTGCGTCGAATTAACACCATACAATATATATGCAGATTCAATAGCATTTTCCGATTCAATTATTGCTGAAAGGCGCACGTTCTGATCCAACCTTGGATGGTTTAAATCTGGGGGTACACTTAAATCCACTTGTTGAATTTCAGGATAATTTTCTTTGCCTTTAAGATTGGTGCTCCATACACCTCGTCCGTAAGTCGCTGCATACAACTGATTACTTCCATATTGTATGTCCAAATCCTGTATTTCCACGATAGGCAGGCCATTCGAGTATAAAGACCAGCTAGTCTCCTCCATTTTTTTTGTAAAAACACCTAACTCGGTTCCCACATAAATATTCGATTCCGCAGCATGGTCAATAGCAACTGCATTGATCGGAATATTTTCTAAATTATAGGTGATATTAGTCCACGTATATCCGAAGTCATTACTTAATAAAATAGTTTTATCTTCATTTAAAACACCATAAGTTACTATAAGTACACTATCATTATTAGGACTAAAAGCCATATCAGATGCAGCTCCTGCCAATGGTAAATTGTGTGTAGATTTTCTAAAAGTGTTCCCTGCATCTTCAGATATATAAACGAAGGTAGAATCCAGAGAAAATGGTGTAGATGAAGCTGCAAATGCAAAGCTTTGAGGGTTATTAAATGCATATGTTGCTTCATAAATATCAATCTCTTCATCAAAGATCAAGGATTCATTCAATCCAAATAAATCACTTTTAAATATTTTCCCACCTAAAAAAGCATATTGCTGCAAAAAATCACCCTTGCTATAAATTAGCGGTGAATTCCATACTCCTGGAGTTCCAAATTGTAACAGATTTATACTGGATTTTCCTCCATCAAAGGATACGTATCGCCCTCCTCTCTGGACAGCAGAAACGATTAAGTTTCTATTCAATGGATGAATAATTCCTGTCATGCCATCGCTTCCTGAAATTTTATACAGTTTATCCCCTTTCTGTAATTCTGTCCCATTATCCTGAGCACCAGCAATATACATTTCGGCATCTTGCTGACTAGCATTAACCGCATAATTTTCTCGAATATTGAGTACCTCCGTAAGTATTGTCCAAGTGATGCCTTCATCTGAAGATTTAGCCAGATAACCATCTGTTGCGACATATAGCGTGCCATTGACATATTCCATTTTTCTAATGTCAACATGTATCTCACTAGTAGCATTAGTTAAATCAAAAGCAGCACCTCCATCAACAGAACGATACAATGAAACACCTCCTAAAAACAGTATATTCTCATCTGTTTCAGAAGGCACAAATCCCCATATAAAATCTCCTTCAGTATCATATAATAAAGACATGCCCACACCATAATTGTCCGATTTATGGATTTGCTCATCCATCCGAACAAATACTTCATTTGGGCGAGTAGATGGTATCTCAATCACCTTTCTATTTTCTATAAATGGCCCTGATGATATACTTGCAATCGATTCAAAAGAAGCCCCTTTATCGTTAGACATCAATAAACTATCAGAAGTGGTAACATAAATTTTATGGGAGTCATCAGGTGCGAATTGCAAATCATATATCAGATAATCAGATAAAGGATCAAGCTCACTTACAGTGGCGAACCCATCTTCTGTTTTATAAGCTTTCAATCCATCATTATAATATACTATGTCTTCATTTTCGGGATCAATTGTCAAAAAATCTTCGACGGTTCCTTCATTAAAAATATTTGTGGCCTTAGTCGTTTGCCAGGTGATTCCTCCATCATCCGATACTAATATTCCATGTTCGACATAAATATTATTAGCATAAGAATTTTGAACTTTGATATACACTTTATCAGGATTGGAAGGCGCAACCCCAATAGCTCTTAATCTACCAGAAAATAAAGGATCAGTAGTACTCCCCTGCCAGCTTTGCCCACCATCGGTAGTCCGCCAAAATGAGCCTCCATTGGTTGCTAAATAAATATGGCCTTCATCCATCGGATTGACATAAAAATGGTCAATACGTCCCATACCACCTCCACTATTAGTTAGATCGCTATGAGCTGTAAGCGGGCCGCGTTCGATCCATTGATGCATATCAATTGGAGTATTATTCTCCAATGAATTGTATGTTTGAAAAACAGGTGTATAATCTATATTCCTATTTCCTGTTTCCCCATACTTAAACTGATTTTTATACAACCATCGCTGATAAGTTTTATAGCCCGGGCTATCTTCATTACCATTTATACTTTCCCAGTAATTCATTACATCCCAAACAGAGTTGTTTTTATCTGCAATTACTTTTTTTACGTCTTGAGCACTTATATAACTGGTGAAAGAAAAAAGGAAAAGGAAGAAGCAATGAAGAGGTTTATTCATTTTCATACTTATTTGGAAAGGAAAATTGGCTATAAATGAGATTTTTTTTGTGAAAGCTGTTTCAACTCATTGAAATTCATTTTCAAAATATTTCGATTGGCTGATAAAATATGAGCATTCTTTTGACTACTGCCTTTTTTAAAAGCAGCCAGAGTCCTTTTTGGAATAATAATCAAGCCCAATAAAGAACCTAAAACTGGATAAGCCCAACTCAGATAGAACCCTTTTCTTCCCCCACTCGCAAGCTCCCAGGCAGCAATCTCAAACTCGGATAGCCAATCTATACCATATCCACTTATCAAATGATTAACATCATGTAATAAATATCCTTTCCGACTGAGATTTGGGAGATAAAATGATAGAGAGCCAATTATAAATTTATTCCAACGACTATCTACCAGCCCTCGTTTACCCAGGCAATTTTCACTCCAAAAGATTTCCAGTTTTTCTTCTACAGTCATATTCACCAGATGAATTTCTTCCGCAATTCAAATTGAAATAAAACTAATATTTACTAAAGTGTAAATTTTTCTTTTTACATGAATTGGAATTTATATGTCATTATTTTTTAACCCCTTAGCGCATATACCTAATAAAAAAGAGGCAGCTCCAAAGAGCTACCTCTTATCCCAATATATGAAAACCTTATAAATTGCTATACTATTGCAATGTCCTGATTAATTGTTTCAAAGCCTGCTAGTTTCGGCAAAGTCACAATTAATACTCCTTCTTTATACTTTGCATTAATCGCCTCTTTATCAATTTTTTCATTGAGTTCGAAACGACGCTCAAATCCGCTTGCAAAGAACTCCTGACGGCGCCAATTTGGGCTGTCTACAGTATCCTGATTTTCTACAGTAATAAGCAAAGTGTTGTCATTTAGCTTTACCTGAAAATCTTCTTTTGTATAACCAGCAGCATAAACGTACAATTCGTAGCAATCTTCCAGTTCTTTTACATTTACCGGAGGATTATTCCAGGCGGCACCAAAGTATCTGCTTTTAAAATGTTTATGTCTGGAACCATGTCCCCAGCGAGGATGATGGGCTCTTTGAGAATAATATGATTTACTATGACACATAATTACAATGTTTTTATTTAAAAGCTGCCTAAAGCTTTACAATAGGCAGCTTCTCGGATGATTAAAAAATGAATATTCAAGTCAATTACTTCACTTCGATTGAGCGATATTCAAGCAATTGGTCAGCTTGTTTTTGGGGGCGATCCCAAATCAAATTATCTTCATAATATCGCTGTGCCAAAGC
>JAKSDI010000208.1 GCA_022360175.1 Chitinophagales bacterium | reverse complement strand
TAATTTAGTAGTATTTTTTCTACTACTGGGGCAAAATGTTTGTGCTCTAGTTGCAGCACTTTTTTAGCTATATCTTCAGCAGTATCCTGCTCATTAATTTCGCAACGGGCCTGGAAAATGGTTGCACCTTCGTCGTATTGTTGATTAACCCAATGGATAGTCATTCCGCTTTCTTTATCACCAGCAGCTTTTACTGCGCGATGGACATGCATACCATACATCCCTTTGCCACCGTATTTTGGAAGTAATGCGGGATGAATATTGACCATCCTGCCTCCGTAGGCATTCACCAGATAGTTTGGGATTAGCCAAAGGAAACCTGCTAATATGATAAAGTCAATTTGTTGTGTTTTTAGTTCATCCAGAATTGACTGAGTATCGTAAAATTGGCTCCTATTGATCACCAATTGCGGTACGTCGTGACTTTGAGCCATAGGTAAAACACCTGCATCTTTCTTATTAGACACAACCAAAGCTATTTCAATATGAGCATTATCCTTGAAATATTCAATGATCTTTTTTGCGTTGCTACCTGTTCCGGAAGCAAATATGGCGAGCCTATGCATTTCTTTTATTCTTGTACGGTTACTCAAATGTGAGCTCTGCAAACTTGAATGTTCGCCCTTTTTCACCGTATATCATCATACGGCGACTGCCTATTTGTTTGCAAATTTTAGGGCGGGTGATTGTTCCTGCAGCCCTATTACGGAAAAGAGGATACATCAACAGGTTCCCATCTTTTCTTACTTCTGCAAGAGTAATAATGGAATTACTGCCATTAAAATTGTATAAGCGAGTAGAGCCATCATTGTCAAAATTACGGCTATTGTCATTAAAAATGAAATATATGCGATCTCTGACTATCGACATAGCGTAGGAAGAGAAGTAACCACCATCATTGATTGTTTCCTGTCTTTTAGGAATTCGGGTAGCCCATTCAATAGAGCCATCTGGTCGAATATTAACAATTATGATGTCATTGTAATGATAATTATATTCATAGCGAAGAGTGCCGTCCCAATACCGATAGGATCGTTCGTATACATAATATTGTTCGGCTACCAATAGTGCTCCTCCATCACTGCGCAACACCAATTCATCTACAGAAAAACGGTAAAGCTCAGCTTGCTTATCTTTATCTCCGGAATATTCTGCACGAGCAGCTCTGCGCTGTGCATTGTTGCTCAGAAAATCGGCGCGAAACTCAAAGTCAAATTCTTTAAAACTAAGATGGTCAACTGCTTGTGTTTGTGGGTTCAGATGGAAAAAACAGGTGCCTTTTACACTGGTAGTACCTTTTTCTGAATAAAAACCCGCACAGACAAGCTTTCCATCATCTGCTATTCGAAAAGTCAGATCTGTAATAAATTTGTCTTTAATATCAATTTGATACTCCTGATCTGCTTCACCGTTCTCAGTGTAAGCCAGGATTACATACTGATAATTTGGAAGCCCACGTTTTTCCTTGCGAATGCCATCAATGTACAAAAGCCCCATTAAATAGACATTGCCAGATTCATCTATGCGATAATCCTTGATCGTGAATTGTTGATCATTATAAGGGAGTATGATATCTCGGCTCCATACAGCTTGCAGCTGATTGTCCAATACCCGTAAAGCAAATTGTTCGGGTTCTTTTTTCTTATTAGCCAGCTGATTGTAGAGCAAGACTTTTGAACTGTCTTCGGATATTAACAGATTGAATGAGCCTGTCAGGCTTTTATTTCTGGTATCTATCTCTGCAATTTTCTTTAATTGCTTGGATGGCTGTAAGCGCTTACTCAACTTTTGATAAAAAAGATAATTCTTCTTTTGTGCCTGGTTATTATAGCTTGTAAACAAGTACAATTGCCCGCCAACCATTAACACATCTTCAAAATTCCTGTCTTTCCCCTTATATTTCAGGTCCAGTTTTTCTGCTCGCTTGATTTCCAGGTCATTATTAAAGTATTCTACATATACCTGCTCACCTATGAGTGTACCTTCCTCTTTTTTGCGAAGAACGTGGAATCCTTGCTTGTTCACATCAATTACCTTGATGATGCGGCTGCCTGCCGGCTCTATCATTGATTCTCCCCATCTTATTTGAGCAGGAATATCATCTTGTTGAGCAGACAATTGGAAGAATGAAATAGAAATGACTGCAAACGTACAGAAAGAATGAAGTAGATTGTTTCCCAAAATGTTATTTAGCATAGAAGCAGTAAGCAATTAGTTAATTTCTCGATATTTATTGACATTAGAGGCATCCAGTTTCGTCATTATTTGTATCACTGAACTTTTCTCCTTGGGAGTACCTCTTTTAAAGATTTCTACAATTTCGCTGCTTTTAGTATCTGTAAAAACCTGCATGATCATACTATTGGGATACTTATTATCAACTGTTCTTACTTGTTCAAGCGCTCCAGTTATAATAGCACGTGCAGCGTCTACATCACTACTCGAGAGGTCAAGCCCCTGACGGTGATATTCATACCATCCCTGGCGGAACCCGCGTACTCTAGGAGATAATAAATTTTCTATTAACCAAAAGCGGTTGCGATTTCCGTCTAGTGATCGCCATCCAGGATTAGCAGAAGCAGCACTTTCAGGAACATTATTCACAATAGCCAGAGCTTCCTGAAAATGATTTTCTCCTCCATAGAGTGAAAAAGAATCATAATCGAGCCCTAGAATGATATAAGCATAAAACGCAAGAGCCTGGGAGAGGTTGTCATTATAGCGATTAGCACTGAACTGGATAGGTTGAAATTGTTCGTAGTAGAAAGTAACGTTTTTATCTATATGGTTGATTAAGGGGGTTTCGTAATCTGAATCAAATACAGGGCGAGAAGCTTGTATTGCGATATCTGCTTTAAATGAAGTGGGAGATAATTCTTCCTGAATGGTAATCAGAATATTAGCATTGATACGTTCTTCTAGTTCAAAAACATCTTCTGTCCACTTCTGGGTATTCATAAATTCAGTAACTGAATTAGCCATTGTTTCAAAAACCTTAGGATCTGTCTGCTGAAGTTTTTGAGTGTTAAGGCGAACTGTTACATTGAGCTCCTGACTGAAAAGACTCGTACTTAGTGCACTAATGATAGTAATGTATAATAACTTTCTCATCAATTTTTTCTATTGTTTACCCAATAATCATTTATACTTTCTCCGCAGCAATTAATTCATCTACAACATTTAGGATGTCTTCAGCTACTGCTGCCTTAGATTTTAACTCGAATTTACGAATCTTATTGTCTTTACTTATGATACTGATTTTATTTGTGTCGTGATTGAAACCAGCTCCTTTGTCTTCCAATGAATTAAGAACAATAATATCCAGGTTTTTCTTTTTTAATTTTCCTTTGGCATTTTCCAGTGCATTATTGGTTTCTAATGCAAAACCAATCATCATCTGATGTTTTTTCTTTTGTTGGCCCAAAGAAGCTGCGATATCTGGATTTTTGACCAATTCAAGTTGAAGATGGTCTGTTTTTTTCTTCATCTTTTGTTGAGCAGGATCTTTAGGCCGATAATCGGATACCGCTGCTGCGAGGATACCAATATCTGTTGCAGGGAAATAATGAAGAGCTGCTTCGTACATTTCTATGGCTGTTTGCACCTTCACTACTTGAATGGACGAAACATCAGTTGATAAACTAGATGGGCCAAGTATCAAAGTTACATCTGCACCTCTCCTGGCTGCTACTTCTGCAAGTGCAATCCCCATTTTTCCACTAGAGCGATTACCAATAAAACGAACAGGGTCTATAGGCTCATAGGTTGGCCCGGCAGTAATCAGTATTTTTTTGCCAGTAAGCGAAGGTGCGGGCAAAGAAAAATTTGCTATTGTATGAACAATATCTTCAGGTTCTGCCATTCTTCCATCTCCCTGCAGACCGCTTGCCAATTCTCCCTTGCCTACAGGAATAAGCAAATTGCCGTAAGATTGTAAGCGCTTCACATTGTATTGAGTAGCAGGATGGTGCCACATGTCAAGATCCATAGCCGGAGCAAAAAATACGGGACAGCGAGCAGATAGGTATACCGCTACTATGATATTATCACAAATACCATTCGCCATCTTCCCAAGAGTAGTTGCAGTTGTAGGGGCGATAATCATATAATCTGCCCACAAACCTAATTCAACGTGATTGTTCCAGCTATCTTCACCAATGACATCCGTATAAACGGGCCTTTTAGAAAGGGTGGATAAGGTGAGTGGACTGATAAATTGGGTAGCTGCATGGGTCATTAATATCTGAACTTCAGCTCCTGCTTTGATAAAAAGGCGGGTAAGGAATGCTGCTTTATAGGCAGCAATGCTGCCAGTGATGCCTATAACGATTTTTTTACCCTTTAGATTGGAATGGCTCACACTATTGTATGTATATAAAGAAACTCAGCACTTAAGAATAACAATTGCTATTCCTAAGTGCTGAGTAATAAACATTTTATCGCACAATGAATACTGCAGAGCAGTAGGCATTATTAATGCTTTCTACGCTTGTTGTAGCGATGGTAAACTTCATGATTGAGATACTCTTCCGTTGCGATAATTACCGGGTTTGGTAAACGCTCGTAAAACTTAGAGATTTCAATCTGCTCTTTATTTTCACTGATCTCTTCTATAGTATCGGAAGAAACGGCAAATTCATCTAACTTTTGGTGTAGCTCGTGCTTAAGGTCTACAGCCAATTGCTTAGAGCGCTTGGTAATGATAGCAAGTGCTTCGTAAATATTATTCGTTGGTCCTGCCATCGTATTAATATCACGAGCTCTTACATTAGGGTCCAAACCTTGTACCTTAGTTTTGATATCCGACATTATCTAACTCTTTTAATTGTTTTTTTGATTGTGTTTCATAATCAGCCACATCTTTGTAGTAAGAACTTTCAGGATAACGCTTCAGAAAGGCCATTGACTTTTCCAAAGTTAACTCAAAACGTTCTTTTTGTTTTTCAACAAAGCTGTTTTTGGCTAATAAGTAGGCCGAACGTACGACCATATATCTTATCTCCTCTGCATTCTCTGTATCAGGAAAATCTTTTAAAACATTCTCAAAAGATTGTATTGCTGCCTGATACTCTCGTAAGTCAAAATACAATTTTGCAGATTCGTATGCTTTTAGCTCAAGCTTTAGGCGCATTTCGTCAATGAGCCGGTTACACTGCCCTACTTTTTCACTATTCGGGTAGGTATTGACAAACAATTGAAAACCATCAATTGCTCTTGCAGTTTCTGTCTGATCTAACCTATATGTAGGCGACAGCTGATAGTTGGAGTATGCAGACATGAACTCTGCTTCTTCTCTATAGTCACTAGTACCATAAGTAGTAGCAAAATTCTTAAAATAGTAGGAAGCCAAAATATACTGTTCCAAATGGTAGTATGTGTAAGCATATTTGAAGTAAATATCTTCTGCTTCTTTTTTGCCTCGGTAGCTGCTAATTACCAATTCAAATAATGTCTGTGCTTTTTGGTATTCTTCATTCTTATAATACTCCAATGCCCTGGTATAGATACGATTGGTATCACCACTGGCACGAATTTTCTCAAATTCACTCTTACAAGAGCTTAGTACTAAACTCAAACTTATACTTATAAAAAACAAGGCTTTTCTCATAAGGATGCAAAATTACAGATTTTCACTTAATAGTTCAAGATTAATTTTTTTAATATAAATTTCACCACATCACCACATCACCACATCACCACATCACCACATCACCACATCACCACATCACCACATCAAAGAGTCGATAAACGAAACACTGGTTGGTCTGGATCAATGAAATAAGTATATTATCGTTAATGAATCATAAGAATTATAAAAGAACTACTAAATTTATGGCTGAAGCTACCTTAAATGAAACGCTTAGAAGAATTTCGCCAATATTATAATCATACTATTCACCCGGAGTTGATGCGCTTGGAGCGGAAAAGGCTTCGGTTATTGCGCTTGATGCTTTTTTCAGCTATCATACTTGTTGGCATTATACTGTTTGAGTTTTATATGAATATATTGGTGCTAACACTAGTATTGAGCATTCCTATAGGTCTTTACATTTTCTATATAGGCTATCGTATTCGTGAATTTCGGTTGACTTTTAAACCCCAGGTGATGAATCTCATTCTGGATTTCATTGATGATGGAATGAATTATGACCCCGAACACCCACTGGTGTATGATGCTAAAAAGAAGATATCGAAAGAACTGTTTCTGGAAAGCCAGATTTTTCCTAAAAATATGGATGTATATTCAGGAGAAGATTATATAGTAGGTAGGGTAGGGGAAATGGATTTTGAAATGAGTGAATTAAATGTAAAAGCGCTTTCCAAAGTAAGCAGTGGATATACTCAAATATTCAGAGGCGTTTTTATGCATGCAACTTTTCCGGAAGAGGCCAGAGGAAGAGTAATCATATGGCCAAGGTATTTGCGTCAGCATTTTACTCGATCCATTAAAAACTTTCATTGGGAAGGAGGAATCAATGTAGATCATGAGATTCTTAATCGAGATTTTAAAAAAGCTTTTTTGACTTATGCTACAGAAGATACTCATTTGGTAAGTATACTTTCAGAGCCAATGCAAGATGCTATATTAAGGTATCGTGCCCAAACCCAGAAAGATATCTTTATGTCCTTTCAGGATAGAGAAATTTATGCAGCTATTAGTGAAGATAAAGATCTACTTGAACCTAACATATGGCGTTCAAACCTGAACTTTCCTCTTATCAGAGAATTCTTTGAAGATATTCACTTATTACTGAGAATAGCAGAAGATTTTGACCAAACACATTAAGGCTTCGCTGCTACAAAAATACTATTATGTTATATTCCCATTCTGACTATTTATGTATATTTTGCTAACTGCTAACTGCTAACTGCTAACTGCTAACTGCTAACTGCTAACTGCTAACTGCTAACTGCTAACTGCTAACTGCTAACTGCTAACTGCTAACTGCTAACTGCTAACTGCTAACTG
>JAKSDI010000107.1 GCA_022360175.1 Chitinophagales bacterium | reverse complement strand
TATCAAAAGACGAGTAATCTATGGTGTCTTTTATGCTTACTCTTCGTTAGAGAACCCCTTGCGTAGCGCTGCTATGCGCGGGAACCTCCGCCTTGATTAAACATAAAATTCACAGACACCTCACTCATCCTTTCACACTTGACAAAGCACTAGATAACTTTCAGGAAATAGTTCTCTCTCTCCTTTGAAATTCTCATGGCGATGAGGATGATCATCTCTAAACTGCTTGATCCATCATTATAAGTTCCTCTCACCAGCTTGACAAAGTTCATATTATTCATTAACTTTGAATTTCAAAGTACTTTCATTTAATCGTTCTCTTAAAATTATCAATATGAAGATTGACATCATTATAGCTTATATTCAGAGATATGAATTTGGGCATGAAAAAGACTTTGTTCCTCCAATTACAGGCATCCATCTAGCCGCTATCACTCCAAAACAACATAAAGTAAGAGTCATTCACCAACAGCTTGAAGAAATTGATTTCGACTCTGATACCGATTTAATAGCCATTTCATTCTTTAGTGGCTTTGCCAATTCAGCCTATCATATTGCCCATGAATATAAAAAGAGAAATAAGATCGTAATAGGAGGTGGCCCCCATGTGACCTATAATGTGGAAGAATCACTATACTTTTTTGATGCAGTAGTTACGGGAGAAGCCGAAAACGTATGGGAAACATTATTAAATGATGCTGAAGAAGGTGTACTCAAAAATATTTATAGAGGAACTCCTTCTGATATGAATAATCTACCAACTCCTCGTTATGATTTACTACCCAACAGTTTTTTCATAAAAAAAGTACTTCAGGCAACAAGAGGCTGTCCTTTCTCCTGCTCTTTTTGTTCTGTGCCATCACTAAATCCGGGATTTAGATTACGCCCGGTAGAAGATGTAATACGAGATGCTTCTTATGACAATTTTAAATATTGGTGGCAAAGAAAAATTGTCTGGTTTTGGGATGACAATTTAACCATCAGGCGCCCTTATATAAAATCATTGCTTACCAAAATGGTCCCTTTGAAAAAATGGTGGCTTACCCAGGCTAGCATGGATATAGCTAAAGACGCTGAGTTACTAGATTTGATGAAGGCATCTGGTTGTATAGGTGTTTTTTTAGGGATAGAATCATTTGGTATAGAATCACTAAAAGATGCGAACAAAAGGCAAAATAAAGTTGAAAGTTACAAAACAGCTGTAGCTGAAATACGAAAAAGGGGGATTGCTGTAATGGCTGGCTTCATTGCCGGATTTGATAATGATGATTACGCAGCGATCGTTGCAATGTCTGATCGCTTAATGGAAATAGGAGTAGATGTACCTTTTTTAAGTATTATGACTCCATTTAAAGGAACAAGCCTATATGAAAAATTAAAAACAGAAGATCGATTATTAAAAGATAGAGGATGGGATTACTACAATGGTTATAATGTAGCGTTTAAGCCTAAGAACCTGACTCCAGCAGAGCTATTGAACGCTCATCGTTTATTGTGGAAAAAGAGCTTCAGTTTAAAAAATGCTTTGATAAGAATACTCAGAAGCTGGAAGCTGCGAAGGGGATCTCTTTTGCTGGTACTCTTTATGAATGCCTTTTATTGCCTGAAGCGGCTAAGGAGAAACTTTCCAATTGATATGTCTAAAAGAAATATGGTTGGTAATAAATCCCTCCCTACTCGTTTGCATGAAAAAACATATGAACACTTGGGGATAGGTAGTTAGATGGGTAGTAAAATTCAAGCTGGGTTGCAGTTTAAAACTGCGACCCAGCTTTGGCACATGTATATTCATCGTGGTGATCCACGAATTGCGCTTATTTCACAAATTCTCAAGATTTTCGTGTGATTCGTGCAATTCGTGGACCGCTACTACTACTAGATACTCAAACTAGTATAAAAACACTCTGCTTACAGAGGATATGCCTTCGCTTACTATTTCCAAATAGTACATCCCTGCACCATATTCTGATAGGGAAACTTCAGTAAGTTCTCCATTTAAGTAGCTCTTACTCAAAAGGCTTCCGGTAGCAGAATATATATTCACATGCTTAAATGCAGCAGTAGCATTTTGGATATATACTACATCATTAGTAATAGTAGGATAAATCTTTAAACCCAGTGCTTCAAGATCATCCGTCGATGTAGCTACATTCTCGCACTCAGGGTCATTAATCATTATTGGAATTTCGACTACAGAGATAATCTCATTAGGTGCCTCTGCAGTAGAAAAGTATAAACCGATCTCGCAACAACCAGCGATAGCGGAAGGCTGCACATGTAAAGCAAATTCATAAGATTGCCCCGGTTGTAATACAGAAGGAGCATTAAGTGCTCCATTAGCCGTTATATTGGTGGTGACATTTGGTAAATAGCAGTTGTTGTTGTCACAAGCATATAGTGACCATCCATCGATACACTGCTCTCCATTAATAGCTTTGAATTCCCACTTCAGATTAGCGGTTACAGTTCCTGTATTTTCTATTAGAACATACATTGGTAGGTCCAAGCCTCCATTGGATAAATCCTGATCTTCAAAATTGGTATCTGTCAATAATGTTGTTTCAATCTGAACTTGTGCCAGAAGGGCTGTTGTAAATAGGCAAGTCAGCAAGAATAAGTATACTTTTTTCATGGTTTGTTATTTTATTTGACAGGATTAGTATCAATTATGCCGCAAATTACGCTTAACACGCTAATTTTTTCTCCACAGTCCCTCAGGAGTAGTGTATGCTATATTGCACTTCTGGGAGATTGCTGGCTTCTTACCGGTATTACAAGCTTTTAATACAGCCCTTTTCACTTGCCTAATTATACATTGTAATTACTTCCTTCATAATCCTTACCATATCCTCTCGACGAAGTCCACAAGTCAATTTATGATATAATGCTACTGAAGTTTTTTTACAATCACTTGTTTTTTTGTTTAAAGGTAAAGCCTGATGTATTTTCTATACGTTGCAGCTATTTTCAATTTCGAATTTGTCGACTTCAATTATTTGCCCTGGCAGTAATTTATTGAGTTGAATATTTCCAATTCGTACGCGAACTAATCTCAAGGTTGGGAACCCTACAGCAGCAGTCATTTTCCTGACTTGCCTAAACTTTCCTTCTCTTATAGTAAGTGAAATCCAGCTTGTAGGCCCATGCCGGTCGTCCCTTATTTTTTTTCTGCGTGCTTCAAAAACGGGCACAGGATCTAACTTTCGACTTTTACATGGTAACGTAGTATACATTTTATTCTTCAATCTGATTTCTACTCCTTCCCTTAAGAGTTGCACTGCAGCAGCTGTAACTTCACCATCAACCTGAACGAAATATTCCTTTTCCACCTTTTTACTCCTTACTTGCTCGCTGACTTTGCCATCTGTTGTTAACAACAATAAGCCTTCTGAATGTTCATCTAATCGGCCAATTGACATAATGCCCTCAGGAAATTCACTCAACTCTCCGAGCAATTTCTTATTTTTTCGTCTGCTCTGATTGTTCACAAACTGTGAAAGATAGCCATATGGCTTATAAATAATAAAGTGCTGGTGTTTCTGCATTAGTAGATTCAATCTTTATTTTAAATTTAAAGATTTTGTTCTCGATTTTTATGGAGTACAACGTCTCGGCTATATACCGGTACAACCGAATGGGAGTGCTCAACATATATCCTTTGCGTGTGCCCAGCATGGGCATCTTTTGCTTATCGAAGATAAGTGATTAATCTAGAAGGTGCACATCTAACGTAGCGATAGAATCCAAATTAGTGATGCCTCCTCCATAGATTGGGGCGCTAACTAAGGCAGTACTAAAGAATGATTCTTGATTGTTGAAATCAAAACGTATTCTATTGTTGCGATGAAACCTAAACAGTCTTTAGGCAAAAAATGAATCATTAATCGTGTCAAAAGCTAATTTGAGGTCCCCATCATCTACATAAAATATCATCTCTGTACAGGTTGAGGTCATTTCAATAAAATTGATGTTTTGCAAACTTAATTTATGCATAATAGCGGTCATCACTCCAGGAATAGATAAATATTTAGGGTCAAACTGTACTGCAATCGCCGACAAATTTAGATGTCGATATTTTGGAGTTGGTATTTCTTTATTTTCCAGGAAATCTTTTTTGGTAATGAATGTAATCTCAAATGTACTTTCAGATAAGAAAAAATAAATATTTTCATCCAGTGCTAAATTATGGATTTGCTGAATTTTACGATGAGTGGATGGAGTTTTGTTAAAACTCATAGTACATAATCCTTTATGCATACTAATACGACTCAGCTTAAAATTAGGCTTATCAAATTTTTGAATGACTTTTTTTTGCAAGCGAGATAGCGCCATAGTAATAGAAGATTTTCGAACCTCTTTTTGCAATTGTGACTCAATTAAAGGTTGAATATGTGAAGCAAACTGTGATAAATTTAACAGTTTATTCGACATATAAAATGCCAAATTATGGTCGTTATTTACGATTTTTTCTAATATTACAGATAACCTTGCCATACAAATGTTACATTTATAACACTAAGTTAATCAATCTTATTGACAATGGATTAATTACATATTTTTGCTCCCCAAAATCAGGTGCTAAGACAAAATTGTGTTACCATTATATTGAGAAGAATATTCATTCTAGGCAAGGCAACTTTTCTCACGAGGCCTGACCGAGTAAAAAACGTAGGCGAAGTGGTGCTTCGACGTCCCGATAGCTATCGCATACGCGTCAACTTATGTAGAAAAGTAAATAAAAAAGGCTGCTTAAGTTTGTTCAAGCAACATTGAGAACACTTAAGCAGCATCAAAATGAATATTGAACAAATTAAGCAAAAAATCAACGAACTAGAAATAGATGGATTAGAAAAGTCTTCCGGTTTTCAAAAGAGGAAGCCGAAGAAAATTGACTTATTGGGATTTCTTGGGGGCTTTTGGTTGATGATCCTATCGAAAGAACATTCCCTGAGCAGTTGGGTACGTAAT
>JAKSDI010000198.1 GCA_022360175.1 Chitinophagales bacterium | reverse complement strand
TCAGGATAACCCGACGAATGGCAGCTTGTCCGTAAACATTTCTGGTGGCACTCCTCCATTTGACTTTAATTGGAGTAATGGAGATACTACATCAACTGTATCCAATTTGCCAACAGGCCAATATGATGTAACGATTACAGATGCTAACGGATGCGAAGATGAGGCAACAAGCTATCTCTTTTTACCTGGGTGCATAAGTGGTATCATTTGGGATGATGAAAATCGAGATGCTTGTCAATCGGCCGGAGAGTTAAACTTTGAAGGCTATACTTTAGAATTGGAAGGTACTGATATATGGGGAAATACTATCAGTCAGGCTACTTCCTCTTCTTCCGGAGGGTATCTTTTCGAGGCACTACCTCCTGGTCAATATCAACTTCACTTAATTGTTCAGGGCGGCCTAACGCTAAGTTTGCCTAACAGCTGTACCAACGATCAGACTGATAGTGACTTCGATCCAACAACAAGGACTTATGATTTCACACTCTTAGATGGTGAATGCAAAAGCGATGTGGATGCCGGCCTTTATGATCCATGCCTTAACGTACTCACTCCTGGAAGTATCTGTTGTGATCAAACAATATGCGGCCCTGGTAATGTACCTGATCCGATTTTAGAATCAGCTCCTGCTACTGGTGCTGGTGGCCCACTGGAATACATGTGGTTAAAGGGGGTTCCTATGGGGCCTTCTGGTTCGATCATTTACTTACCTATCCCTAATAGCAATTCACCCAATTATGCACCAGGCGCATTGTACGAAACGACTTACTTTGCACGTTGCGTTCGAGCGATAGGCTGTGAAAGTTGGCTGGAAACCAGCATTGTTAAAATTACAGTAGATGATGTTGCAGTTGCATCTATCTCAGCTCCTTTTAATACCTGTGTAGATGAAATCGCAACTTTTAGCACCCCTGACATGGGACCTGGAGCAACTTATTCATGGGACTTTGGAATATTAGCTACTCCTTCTCAGGCCTCTACACCAAGTGTAGATGTAGTTTGGGGACAAGTAGGTTATATGACCGTCAATCTTACGGTAAGCAATCAGGGCTGTACTTCTAATGATAGTCGTTTGATGGTAGTCACAGATCTTCCACTGTTTTGTGCACCACCTCTTCCAGGCCCTAATGAAAAACCGGATCAATCTGCATCCTTTAAGCCTCAAGAATTTTTCCTTTTCCCTAATCCTGTCGATAATCAATTAAACATCCGATGGAATAAAGCAAACGAAAGTCCTATAACATTCTCGATTTATTCTCTGGATGGCGTAAAACTCATTGAGGCTAAAAGCCCCGGAAACACTTTTGATTATCAAATGACTACATCTGATTTACCAGCAGGGATGTATATATTGAATATCCAGGAAAAAGGATATGAAAGTCATAATTTAAAAATCATCAAACAATAATTAAAAATAAAAGTGATGCGGTTTATTTGTGAACCGCATCACTCTCTCAATTGAATCAACACCTCTATTTTTTTAGGTTTATTTCATTTTTAATACATTGTAGATACATTTTCGCCTTAAAACCCATTTGCAATGAAAGAAATTGATATTCATTCCCATGTTTTTAATATTCATTTTCTTCCTGCTGCAGGAGCCGTTTATGGATATACTGCTGCCAATTTGAAAAACCCATTACCCATATGGATATGTAAAGCCATTGGCAATTATTTTAAAGGGAAAACACAAGAAGGCAATAATGCTGCTATAGCTGCCAACTTCTATAATCCAGGCGCACAATCTTCTGATTTCGATATGGAAGATTTCTGCCAATATATCTATAATGAAAATGACCATGCAACTATTCAAAATGAATTATTAGAATTAGAAAAGTATGTAATTGAAAATCATGGTGAAGACTTGCTGAGTTCGCTGAATTTACCTCAGGGAGAATTAGATGCATTTAATTTAAACCCAAGTGATAGTGTCAATCAATATCTACAATCTTCTACTACCAATGGAAATGTAGGCATGTTTTATAACGCCCCCCACCATCCAGCATTCTTCCCAAAACTTCGAAGATTGATCCGCATCATCTCCAATATAAGTGAGAAAGTCAGATTGTATCTTAATTGGTTCCGTTTTATGACAAATGGATATTACGATATTACTCAGAAACTATTTGATCAATATAGTGATATAGAGTTATTCATACATCATGACATGGACATGGAAGCATGGTACCCTGTAGATACTCCCAAATATGATTATGACACTGAACAAGTGCCTAAAATATCCGAACTGATATTGCATCCAGATTTAAATAGAATTATTCTTCCTTTCTATGCTTATAATCCCAAAAAAACTTTAGACAACCTCAAAAAGGCAATTCTTGGAACGAATAATGATATTAATACATCAAAAGGATATTTAGGGGTGAAATTTTATCCTCCTAATGGATTTAGAGCCTGGTATGATCAAACTGAGCCCGGCTATGTAGAAGAATATCAAAAAAGGCATGAAGAGTTGTACCAGTTTTGTGTAGATCATCACATCCCTGTTTTTACCCATTGTAATTACGGTGGTATGGAATCAGGAAAAGATGCTTATAAATATTCTGATGTGAAGTATTGGAGTAAAGTCCTCAGTCACTACCCCGATTTAAGATTATGTTTTGGACATTCAGGGGGGCATGAAGGCTGGCTCAACCATTTTGATAATGAAAGGATGCAGGGTATGGGACATGATACTTTTCAAAAAAGTTTCCCAGGACAGATTTATGAGTTGTGCATTAAATATCCAAATGTTTACTGCGAATTCGGCTATACTCCTGAAGTAAAGACAGATGCAGGCAAAGAAGAATTTGTTAAGCAATTGAAAAAGTGTATTGATGATTCACAAAACAGCTTGTATCCTTTTAATACTAAAATGATCTATGGCACTGACTGGCATATGCTAATGCAGGATGGCATTTTTGCTGAATATCTTGACCTGTACAAAGATATATTTAACTCACCAACAAGTGTATTAAAGGATTACACAGATAGTTTCTTTTATTTAAATGCTTTGGAATACCTTAATTTATCAGACTATATTGATAGGCATCAAAATAGCCCGTTCAGCGTTTTAAGTCAAAAATTAGCTAGCATTACATGATTTTTAAAGTACTATAAGTGTAAAGACATGAGCCTTTATTCTTCCTTAGTACTATACTTTCTAATTATTTTTTGATCGTTTCTTAACTTAGCAGCATAAAAGAGAATAACGAGTACTATGCTGAGAGGATACCTTATATTTTTATGCTTTGGAATTTTCAGTACTGGGCTGATCGCTCAAAACCTTCCTGAAGATTTTTACGATCAGAAATACCTCGATCAATTTGAATTTCCTACAGGAATCACATTCGATGAAGAAGGACGCATGTTTGTATGGGAAAAGGTAGGTAAAGTTTATATTGTAGACACGAGTGGCCAAGTTTTACCCGAACCTCTTATTGATATATCGGAAGAGGTATCGAACTGGAAAGATCATGGATTGATGGGATTTGCATTGGATAGATATTTTAGTGACAATGGCTATTTTTATCTTCTATATGCTTTGGATCTCCACCACTACTACAATTATGGCACGTCTGATTATTCGCCAGATTCTACCATACTTTGGGCACCAACCATTGGCAGAGTAACTCGATATCAGGCAGATCCTTCAACAAACAGAACTACAAGCCTTCCCAATAGCCGAAAAATATTGCTGGGTGAAACGATAGATAATGGTATTCCCTTAATGTATGAATTTCACGGCCTTGGTAGCTTGCTAATGGGAGAAGATGGTAGTTTGCTTGTTTCTTGTGGAGACGCTACCAGCAATGCTGGTCCTGATTTAGGAGGTGATAGCCTTGGCACAATGGTTACTCCAGCATTGGAAGCAGGTATTATTACGCCTGATCAGGATATTGGTTCATACAAAGCTCAATACCTTGGAAGTTATAGTGGTAAAATACTGCGTATTGATCCGGAAACGGGAAATGGTTTAAATAGTAATCCTTATTATGATGCGGAGCAGCCCAGGTCTCCTCAATCAAGAACATGGGCATGGGGTTTGCGTAATCCATATCGCATCAATATCCGTCCTAATACAGGCAGCCACCTTCCCGAAGAAGGGCAACCTGGAACCATCTATGTAGGTGATGTTGGGAATGGTGCCTGGGAAGAACTTGATATTGTGGAAAACGGAGGTGAAAATTTCGGATGGCCGATAATGGAAGGTATTCGTGCTCACTGGCCCTATTATTCCTATGAACCACCATACAATCAAATGCGCCCTAATCCATTGTATGGCAGTGGCTGTGATGAAGCGTTTTTTGATTTCAAAGAAGTCTATGTTAATCCCAGAGAAGGTGGTGTTATTCCTCCATCGAATCCTTGTAATTCGAACATTCCTATCGAAGATTACATCATAGGAAAGCCTCCTGTTTTATTTTGGAGTAATGCTCGATGGAATCCCCCCACTCGTGCTCAAGTACCTGCTTTTGGTGATAATGGGTATTTGGTAGGCAAAGATATAGGTACGCCTGAATCTGGAGTTTCAGGTGAGCTGTTTGATGGTTATTCTGCTTTAGCCGGTGTATTTTATGATGGAGAGCATTATCCAGAAGCATACAGAGGTAAGTATTTCTGTGTAGACTTTAGTGGATGGATCAAAGTAATGGAATTTGATGAAGAAAATAACCTCCATAGCATTGAAAACTTTCATCAATATGCCAAAGACATTATACACCTAAGCCTTAATCCGGTAGATGGGAAATTATACTATATAGATTTAGAAGGAGATATCCATCAAATAAGTTTTGGAGGCAATCCTCCACCTGTTGCCATTATCAATGCTGATCAGTATTTTGGAGCAAGTCCACTTAATGTTTCTTTTGATGCTAGCGCATCTTATGATTCTAACCTCCCGATTATTAGTTATGAATGGGATTTCGGAGATGGATCAAGCAGCTCAGAAAAAAATCCCACACATATTTTTGAAAGTAATGGCAGTGGCCCTCAATCTTTTATTGTGCAGCTAACGGTAGAAGATAGCCTGGGAGCTCGTTCTTCCACTGAAGCCATTGTTTCTCTCAACAACACTCCTCCTCAAGTTGACATAACGAGCTTTGAAGATGGTGATCGCTATCCCTTGCAACAAGGGACTACTCTCCTACTCCTGGAAGCAGATGTAGAAGATATAGAACATGCCGATGAAGAGCTCATTTATCAATGGCGAGTTTTTGTCCATCACAATTCCCATTTCCATCCTGACCCAGTTGATTATGAGCACAAATCTTTCACATTGATTAGTCCATTAGGTTGTGATGGTGAAGATTATTGGTATCGTATAGAACTGACTGTTACAGATCCTGAAGGCCTATCCAGCGTGGTTAGTCAGCGCTTGTACCCTGATTGTGAGCCCACTTTTGTAGAATGGCTTAATCTACAAGCATTCCCAGTTGAAAATGGTATACAGTTGGAGTGGGAAACTAAGCTGGAAGATAGTCTTGCTATATTTGAAATTCAGAGGGGTAGTAAAGCTTTCGATTATCATTTAATTGGTTCAAAAACACCTAATGGGGCCAGCAAATACACTTTTTTTGATGATGCTCCTATTGTAGGAAAAAACATATATCGCATCAAAGCGCGTAAAACCTCTGGTGCATATGCTTATTCCAATGATGTTACTACCGGTTACCCTTATTTACCCAACATTCAGATATATCCAAACCCTGCATCTGCACAATTTACTATCGATATTCTAGAATGTTTTACGGATCAACCACAATTAGAGCTTTTCAATGAGCAAGGTATTAGAGTTCTGGATATAAAGTGGGAAACCCAAAATGGACAGAAAAGCACTCATGATGTATTGACGTACCATCTCCCCAATGGCTCTTATTTCTATCGCATTACTAATGGGGGAGAACAAAAGAAAGGTTCATTGATTATTCTTAACCGCTAAGCTTTTATGAAAACAAAAAATGCCGTTCTTCGAAAAGCTGGGCAATTAATATTAAAGTATTATTTACTAGGCATATTAGCATTTGCAGCTTATCGAGCGATCAACCTTCATCCCAGGTTTTTCAATGGAACAATCTGGTCAGATGCTGAAGGTTATTATCTATACCTACCAGCAGTTTTTATTAATGGAGGGTTTGAAGATTTACCAGTCCGGACAGAGGTACAATTTCCAATATTGGAAGGGACTAATAAGCGATTTACGAAATATACATGTGGCGTAGCGATTATGCAGGCTCCTTTTTTTCTCGGAGCTCATTTCATTGCGGCCAACACCAAAGATATCCCTGCTGACGGTATCGCTCCGGTATATGTCAAAGGCATACAGCTAGCAGCCCTTTTATATGGCTTTCTTGGTTTGTTATTCCTGCGGCGAATACTATTACGACATTTTGATCCATGGGTAGTTTTACTCACTATTGTAGGCTTCTTTTTTGGTACTAATCTGTTCCATTACATGGTACAGGAGCCGGGAATGTCACATATTTATACTTTTTTCCTGTTCAGCCTTTTCATATACCTGACTCCCAGATTTTATAAAAAACCCGGCTTGCCTATTTTCGCTTTAATGGGGCTATTACTTGGATGGATTACCCTCATTCGACCAACCAATTTGATTCTTGTTTTATACTTGCTTTTATACAATGTCAATAGTTGGAATGCTTTATCGAACAGGCTGGATTTCGTCAAAACACACTTCCTTAAACTCCTGATAGCTCCACTTGCCAGTTTTTTAATTTTTTTGCCCCAATTTATGTATTGGCATTATATGTCTGGCCACTGGTTGATGTACTCTTATGGCAATGAAGGTTTTACTAATTGGAGACAACCTAGAATAGATATGGTGCTCTTTCATATTAAAAATGGTTGGCTATTATTCAGCCCTATGGCTGGAATATCTGTATTGGGGATGTTGATTGGTAGTTGGAAGAATAAATTCAACATAGGTACAATCTTTTTGATATTTCTAATCTCACTTTATGCCTTCAGTAGTTGGTGGTGTTGGTGGTTTGGTGGTGCTTTTGGGCAGCGTAGCTTTGTAGAGTTTTATACTTTATTAGCAATACCATATGCCTATTTGCTTAGTCTGGTCTTTTCTCAAAGGTATTGGCTTGTAAAAATCCTGTTTTTATTCATTTGGTTATTGCTGATATATTATGGGTATATGTTGATGGTACACTTTACAGGACCTCATTATGAATGGTGGGAATGGCGGCAGGTTGTCGGTTGGATGCGAGAATTTCGCTTCGATGTTAGACAATAATTTGTATTTTCGCCGATTAATTACAAGAACTATACGGAATGAGCAAGAAATTATCTATCATCATCCCTGCTTACAATGAAGGAGCTACTATCCATAAAATTCTGGACAAGGTCAAGGCTGTTGTCTTAATGGGTGGATTGGAAAAAGAAGTGATCATTGTCAATGACTGCTCTAAAGATGATACAGAAGAAGCAATACACCGCTATATTCAAAACAATCCAGATCTTAATATCCAGTATTTTGCTCATGAGGTAAACAAAGGAAAAGGAGCTGCACTACATACAGGTATCAATAAAGCAACAGGCGATTTTCTGATCATACAGGATGCAGATTTGGAATACGATCCTGAAGAATACAATATACTCTTACCGCCCATGCTCGATGATGTAGCAGATGTTGTGTATGGTTCCAGGTTTATGGGAGGTAACCCCCACCGTATTCTGTTCTTTTGGCATTCTATCGGCAATAAGTTTTTGACCTTCCTATCCAATGCATTGACCAATCTCAATTTGACGGATATGGAGACTTGTTATAAACTATTCCGTACTGAAATGATCCAGGGCCTTACGTTGAAGGAAAATCGCTTTGGTTTCGAACCAGAAGTAACCGCAAAAATTGCTCGTATACCCAAAATAAGAATTTACGAAGTAGGTATTAGTTATTATGGCCGTACTTATGAAGAAGGAAAGAAAATCAACTGGAAGGATGGTTTCCGAGCCATTTACTGTATTATGAAATATAACTTATTCAAATAGTCTTCCAAGAACTTGTTTTAAGATGAAAAAGTGGGTACTCAAAGCAATAGTTCAAAAGACTATTTCTTATTTTCCTTTCAAACACCGTATCAATTTTCTATTCCAGAAATATATTACCAAAGGAGTTCAGCTTTCAGATGAATACTTTCTGGATAAGTTAATTCATCATCAACATCACGAACGCTTTCTTGAGGAAGTAAAACAACAATCTTTAAATGGTATTTCAGTACTGGAATTAGGCACAGGCTGGTATCCGGTGGTACCTATAGCTCAGTACCTTAGTGGAGCCAGACAGCTATACTCTGTAGATATCAGCCCTTTGATGAACAAGGAGAGGCTACTGACTACTATAGCCAAATTTATAGAATATGCTGATAAAGGGCTTTTGGATGAGTATTTACCTAATCTCCAAAGGGAAAGGTTTGAAGTGATAAAATCTATTCATCAAAAAGCTCCTGCTTCTTTTCTGGAGTGTCAGAAAATACTGCAATTTCAATACCTGGTGATGGATGCACGCCAATTGAGTACGCTTTCAGACCACTCCATACAGTTCATTACTTCTAATAACGTTTTTGAACACATTTATCCCAGCATTCTAAAGGGAATCCTTCAAGAATTCAAGCGCGTGCTTTCCAAGGATGGATTAATGAGTCATTTCATTGATATGTCAGATCATTTTGCTCATTTAGATCATACAATAAATATCTACCATTTTCTCCGATTCTCTGAGCAACAGTGGCTTCGTATTGACAATAGTATTCAACCTCAAAATCGATTAAGAATACCACAATATCGCACTATTTATCAGGAACTTAGCATCCCTATTATTAAAGAAGAGAATCGTCCGGGGGATATTGAAAAGGTGAAGGCAACATCACTAAGTGAACCATTTGCCTCCATGCCTATCGAAGAGGTAGCTATAAGCCATAGCTATGTTGTCAGCTGACCTCTTATTGTCTGAAACAACTATTTTATAGATTTTTCTTAAGCACAATGCCCAGGAAAACTTTCCTGAAATCAGGCTCTACTCCCGTCGAGTGGGTAAATCTATTAATGGAAAATACGGTTTCGATACTCCCCCTACCCTGGGCATCTACTAAACCAAAACCGATTCTACCTCCCCAGTTAAATGGTTTTACTTCAAGATCTATTTCTTCTCTTTGTTCAATTACAGGAGAGATAGGAGTTCCTGTGGTACCATCCGCATAATTGGAGCGCTTGTATTTCCATTTACTACCATTATAAAAGGTATAACCTATTTGAATACCACCAATAAGATATCCCCAATTAGCAAAATGATATTGGAGGTCTAGAGGAGCTGTAACGATCAATTCATCAAAGCGAGCGACGCCTTCAGATAAGCGGTAAATCGTCCCATCTGTAAATGCTTCAACTCTTGTATAATCAATTCGCATAGTACTATAGTTGGCCAATATTTCAGCATTCGTACTCCAACGTTTACTTAGAGATTTATTGCCAAAGTATCCAACACTTATTCCCAAACGGTTGCGCAAATTACCCGGATTATGCACTACAGATCCCAGCAGTCCATTATCAATCCTTGTATCTTCCAAATCATAGGTAGTCGCAAGAAGAGCACCAACAACAAGGCCATTCCGAAAACCTTCTTTTTGGGCAGGCAACACACTAATACCAAATAAAAGGAAAATAAGACCGAGCAATAATGTTTTTGAGTTAAGAGAAAAAATAGTTTTAATTGTTTTCATTAGCATTTAAAAATTTTGTTGATAAAATAGCATTTTCATATTCTAGCCAAATCAGTAGCACACAGGTAAAATCATTGTATGCCACCTAAAACAATTTATGATAAATGAAGGAGTTAAAGGGACAGAATTTCCCAAAGGAGAGAATTTATGTACGAAAGCCTGAGCTTAGTTTCCTAAGCGATGTTTTTGCAACTTTAACAACAACTAGTTCCTTTTGAATAGGTGGGCATTCAACAGTGCCATAGCTACAAAACACACAACAATCTCCTGCTTTGGGTTTTAGTATTTCATGGCAATTTTCGCATTCATAGAAGAATTGACAAGCATTAATTGGCATTTTTTCCTCTTTCTGATGTTGACAGCTTGGGCAGGTAATTACAGACTTTGACAATATTTTTTTCTTCATTGCCTTCTGGTTTATAAAATTCTTATATCGGCAAAATGCCGTTTAAGTCTTCGAAACTATTAATTGCGTAATCAGCATATTCAGAATACTGCGTTTTTCCATACATTCTCTGCACGGTTACCAACCCCAGTTCTTTACCTGCTTTTAGTTCAGAAATTGGATTATCTCCAATCACAACTGCCTGACTTGCCTCGCTATGAGAAAGGATTTGCTGGAATATACCCTTTTTGAATACTCTATTAGAATCGGTAGGATTATCGATATGAACTTGTTCGAAATCATTTCTTATACCTAATGCTTCAATTTTAGCATTTTGCAAATTAGGCAGTCCGGTTGTTACTAAATATCTGGGATAATCATACTGTAATAAATAATGATAATCAGGGAAGGTATCGATCTTCAATTGATAACTACCGGATTCTATAATTTGATAAAATTGCTGTATCAGCAGATTGGGAAAATTGTATTTCTTCGCTATCAGATCAAAAGCGATGTGTTTCATTTCATCAAAGATAGAATGGGCAAGTTCGACTCCATGATGCTGTAAAGTATAATCTTCAACTAATTGGCGGGCTTCTTTAAATTGAGACATTTCGATAGTGGATGTCTCAAAAATGGTATTATCTAAATCAACTATAAGTATCATATTAGGAGGTTTTAGGTAAAAAAAGCGTCATTCTACTGCCTACTGTAATATCATCCAAATGTGCAGCAACCACTCCATCTTTCGTCCTGAAGTGCATATGCATATTAGTTGTATGATGCGTATAAATAGTGTGATGATGTTTGGAATAAAAGCCTAATACTTCAACATCTCTAAATGAAATTTGCCCATGAGGTCCTGAATGAATGTGTTTTTCATGTGTATGCTCTGTATCCGCTACATTCCACCTGACTACGTGCCAGTCTATATACTTAGCGGCCCCTTCTAATAAAAACGGAAAAGCTATTTCTGTATCAATACCATTTTCAACAGCCATTTTTTCAATAAATATTTCTAATTCCTGATAGGTTGTTATTTCTTTAGGAATCTTGATAGACAGCCAATTTTCAACCGTGCTATATACAAACAATGCCGCTTTGTGAGTAAAAGAACTCTCGACCTTCAGTTCAGCATTTTGTACGGTAGATATATAGGGTACTCCATCCAATATCAAAATTTCACCTTGTAAATTCTCCAAGGGGCCTAATCCATACAAATGTGGGATTGATTCAAAATTGTCTAAGTCTGCTTTAGCACTGATATCACCTTCATGCATAATGTTTTTTAAAGCTCCTTTATGCTTTACTGCATAATTTGGTGCAAGCGGGGATGGAGAACAAGCGCAAAGAAATAGAAGGGGAATAAATAGTAAAGCGTATTTCATATTTCATTTATTTCAGCCCCTAATATACGCTTTACTTATAGCACTGCTACCTTAAAAATTTTCGATACAGCTTCTTTTTTGTCTTTATTCAGCGTATAAAATTTTATTCATCCTGCGCTCTAAAAGTGTACAATAGAGAAATAAATATTAGCTTGCTTGTGATGAGTATTTCAGAGTGTGTAAAGTCAGTTTGCTACAGTGTTCTCTATATTATCTTTTCTATAGTATGGATTAATGGAAATGTATTAGCACAAGATAACCTTCGTTTTAAGCAGCTAACAACAGAAGATGGTTTTGCTGCAGTTAATAGCTTATATGGTAATTCTATTATTAAAGACAGTGAAGGTTTTATCTGGATTTCTACGCCAGCTGGGCTTTCTCGTTTTGATGGAGAGACATTTAAAAATTATAGCCACGATCCATCTGATTCCAATAGTATTGGCCGAAATCTATTAACTGCGCTTCATGAAGATAGAAATGGGAAGATATGGGTAGGCACTATATCTAAGGGTATCTATATTTTCAATAAAGAATTAGAAACCTTTTCTCCATTTATTCCGGATTTAAAAAAGGCAGATAATCCTTTAACATCCAGCATCTGGTTTATTCGGGAAGATCAACAGGGCAATATTTGGTATGGTGGCCAATTAGGTGTGAATTGTTGGAATCGGGCGACTGGTGAAGTAGAAGACTTTGATGGTTACTTTAAAGCTGCATTTTCATTCTACCAGCAAAAGTCAGGTACAATATGGATCGGTGATACAAATGGGATACATTTTCTTTCTGCTGGATCAAATCAGTTCAAAAAGCCTGTTAATAATATAAAAACAGGGACAGTAACTGACATTTTAGAGTTAGAAAATGGGAATCTCTTAATTGCGTCCTCTCCTAATTTTTGGAAATTTGATATGTTCCATCACAAATTTTATGATTTAAAAGCCAATAAGAACCTCCCTAATAATTTCATCCCTATCGAATTAAAACCTGGAAGAAATGGAGATATATGGATGAGTGATTTTAATTCAATTTTACGCTATAATCAACGGTCTGAAAACTATCAACTAATCACTTATGATGAAAATAAACCATTAGGTATTCCTCAACCAGGATATGAAAATATTTTGGTTGACAGCTTTAATAATCTATTTGTTTTGACTGGCGTCAAAGGGCTGGCTATTGCTCATGCAAACCCGCATCCCTTCAAAGTCATTGGAGATATAAAAGCATTAGAATTGTGTGTTCTTGATCATTCAAATGTATTAATTCGCGACTTCAATCAAGGTGGCTTAAGCTATGACACACAAAAGGGAGCCTTATCTTCAGAAACATTACCGATTACACCTGGTAATATCTATACTCCCAGCCTTGCTATCCAGGGCGATAGTCTTTTATGGTTTTGGAATCCGAAAGAGATAAAATCATATCATTTAAAAACGGGAAGAATAGAAACTGCGCCCAAAAATCCTAAACACAATCTCTATCTAAATATTGATAATTATGGCAGGCTCTGGAATGGTTTATCATATCTCGACCCCATCGATTACAAATGGATTGATTTTATACCAGAGTTAATTTGTGCTTTTCCTGAGTTAGAAAAAGTGCCTTATTCTTATGCTACCGTTTTTTTTGATGATAAAAACAATCTTTGGACAAATATCGATGGAGCGTGGAAAGTCTTTCGCTTCAATCTTGAAACAAAAGATAAGAAAGTATATCCCGTAGACGGATCCAGCTTTTTTAGAGGCTCCAATGGAAGATTCTATATTAATACCGCAGAAGGACTCGCATATTATGATGTACAGAAAGATTCTTTTTTATACTTAACTAAAAAAGAAGGACTTATGTATACCAGTGCATTTTCTGCAGTTGATGATAAAAAAGGAAATAGCTGGATAGCCACCGCTAAAGGGATTCAAAAATATGACTGGAAAACTCTTTCCTTTACCAGTATTGATTTCGAGGATGGCTTCCCTTCAAGTGGCATTTCAGCAGTCAGAAGTGGTATGATAGATACAGATGGGTACCTTTATTTTAGCCTGAATCTGGAAAAAATATTCCGTTTTCATCCAGACAGCTTAAACATAAACGAAGAGACGGGCTCGATTTATATCATGGATTTCTATTTAAACCAAAAACTCCTCAATGCTGTCGAAGATAGCTCTACTCTTGATAAAAAACCTCGCTTTAAGGAAAAGGTCAATTTAAATTATCTGCAATCTGATATAGGTTTTAGTTTTACCATGCCAAGCTTTTACAAATCAGAACATACAGAATATTTTTACCGCCTCGAGCCCTACCAAAATGAGTGGTTGAGCAATGGTACTAGAAATGTGGTCCATTACACCAACCTGCTTCCAGGCAATTATACTTTCCGGGTAAAAGCAAAATCAGCTTCAGGAAATTGGAGCAATAATGAAGCTTTTTTAAAAATTTATATCAGCCCTCCGTGGTGGCAAACCTGGTGGGCCAGAATTTTATTTCTCCTGCTTTTAACTGGGATAATTATTGGTATTTGGAAATATGAACTCAAGCGTCGGTTGTCCAAATCTGAAGCCATCCGCTTAAAAGAAATGGATACACTAAAAACACGTCTTTATACAAATATCACACATGAATTCAGAACTCCTCTAACGGTTATCTTAGGGATGGCAGATAACTTGAATGAGCAACAACATGAACGCCATCTAATCAGGCGGAATAGCAAAAATCTTCTCCGTTTAGTCAATCAATTACTTGATTTATCCAAATTAGATTCAGGGTCGATGAAGAAGGATTTGGTACAAGGCGACGTCATTAATTATTTGCGATACCTGACCGAATCTTTTCATTCCATAGCTCAAGAAAAGCAAATCCGATTGTCTTTTAATTCGGAGATTGATGAATTGATCATGGATTTCGATGAAGTAAAAATCCAGCATGTTATTTATAACCTACTCTCCAATGCATTGAAGTTTACACCAATAGGCGGGCAGGTAATTTTGCACATCGGACAAATAACTAATAAGGGTATTTCCCATTTGCAATTAAGAGTAAGTGATACCGGAATCGGTATCCATGAAGACAATCAAAAATATATTTTCGATCGGTTTTACCAAGCAGACAGTTCAACTACGCGAAAAGGAGAAGGAACGGGAATTGGCCTGGCATTGACCAAAGAGCTGGTCAAAATGATGGGAGGTGATATTCGCCTTGAGAGCCGTTTGGGTCAAGGGGCTCATTTTACCATTAATTTACCAATTAAGCTCCATCCAAATACGCCAATGATGGACCTGAATCTAGAAATGAATAAAGAGTTTATAAACGAGATTGATTCGACTGTTATAGCATCTAAAAATTTACAGGAACTCATTCATACTTCGGGTGATCGGCCTCAATTGCTACTAATCGAGGACAACAAAGATGTAGCTATCTATATTGAAACACTATTAAAAAAAGATTTTCGTGTTACCAAAGCAATCAATGGCCGAGAAGGTATCGAGCTTGCATTAAGTTCGATTCCCGATATTATCATCAGTGATGTAATGATGCCTGAGAAAGACGGCTTTGAGGTTTGTCAAACACTGAAAACAGATGAAAGAACTAGTCATATTCCGATCATCTTGCTTACAGCCAGAGCAGAACAAAAAGATAAAGTCACCGGATTACAACACGGAGCCGATGCCTATTTGATGAAACCCTTTCATAAAGAGGAATTATTGGTGCGGCTGGAAAAATTGCTCGAACTTCGCAAAGCCCTTTTAGAAAAATATAGCCAGGGCGTTTCATTTCCAACAGAACCCAGTTTAGAAGATATTTTTCTTCAGAAGGTATATGATGTCATTGAAACTCATATTGATGATACAAGCTTCACTGTTACTGATTTGTGCCGAATTCTTCATCTTAGCAAGATGCAACTTTATCGAAAACTCAAGGCACTTACCGGAACAACTCCTACTCTTTTCATTCGCTCCTATCGCCTAAGCAAAGCACTTCATCTGCTAAAAACAACGGATCATAACATCTCTGAGATTGCTTATAATGTTGGATTTTCCGATCCCGCCTATTTTTCACGTGCTTTTAAAGAAGAATTCAATACCCCCCCAAGTAACATCCGTAATTAAGTAATCTAAATTATCCCCCCTTTCTTTTTTCCTTTCTACTCCAAGCTTCTTATACACTTTGCAAGATCAGTCCAAGTTTTTGCAAGATCAGTCCAAGGCTTTTTTTTGTATTCCTCTCACCTTTGTTTCGGAAGCAATAAAACAAAGTAATTATTCATTAACCCATAATTAAAAAAATGAAAAGCAATATTCAATATTCTTGTTTATTGATAATAAGTACTGTTTTATGTACCTGTTTATCAACCTTTACAGTAGCACAGGAGTATGCACAAATTCAAAGTTGCTACAAACCGAATCATTCTATTCCTGTTAGCACTACTCCTCCAAATTCTCGAATATATGACCCCGTAGCTGACTGGATGGGAGCAAACAAAAATGTTTTACAAAATATAGCCTTAAACAGGGTCGTAATACCGGGTACACACAATTCTGGTACTTATAAATTGTTCCATCCGGCACAGAAAGGTTGGTCACCAGATGCTCCCGGATATAAAGATTTTTTTGCTACGATGGGATTTCCTTTGTATAAGCCTATGGCGGAATGCCAGGAAAAGACAATCCATGAGCAGCTAATGGATGGAGTAAGGGCATTTGATTTCAGAGTGTGCAAAAATGAAAATGGTGAATTTTATGCTTGTCATTCGCTATATGGAGCTAAGGTTGAAACGATGTTGAGGGATATCGCTCGTTTTAATACATCACATCCAGATGAGATCATCATTTTGCGATTTCAACACTTGTACGGCATGACAGACGTACATAAAAATCAATTAGCTGACCACATTAAATCCATTTTGAAGGTAAACAAGTTGATTGATACTTCTTATAAACCAACATCGACACTTCAAAGTATCTGGAATGATAAACAGCGAAGAATTATTGTTTTATTTGACGTCAGTGACAAGACTAATTTTTGGCCAACGACTAGTATAAAAGGTTCTTATAATAATTTGGGAAATGGCGGGAATGCTGCACCTCAAGGAACATGGCATAAAAAAGCAAACTTAAAAAAGACTTCTGCTATAGTAGATTCTCATGAAAAATTAAACCCGGATTATTTCTTTGTCCTCAACTGTGAACTCACTCTTGATGGAACATTAATTGCTGCAAGTATTGATCCTACCAGTACATACCCTGGCACAATGAAAAACCTGGCAGCCCAATCCAATCCTGTTTATTTTAATAAAATAAAAAATGAATGGAGAAATAAAAAGTTGAATATTATCCAGGTAGATTATTATAATCAAACCTGCATTTTGGACTTATGTAAAGAGTTGAATGGTATTCGGAACACACCATGTATTCCACCATTGGTTACAAACTGGGGAAATTGGAAATTAGGAATCGAAATCTTGGCCGAATGGGCCGTGCAAGCAGGAGATGAAATCATAAATTGGGCTGATGAATTCTTAAATGGCCCTAAGGTAGCTTCTCCTAATCAGGGAAAGAGCATTAAAAATTTGCCTAAAGGTGATCGTCATTATAGAATAACCTTACAGGATATAACCAATTTAAATTCAGGAAGTGATGGGAATGGAGATATAGAGTTGTATGGTTCTATCAGTGTGATTCCCTCTGAGAATATGTTAGTTTCGTCTTATAAAAACAATAAGTTCTACTCCAATGAAGATGCTAATCAGTTTTTATTTAACAAAAGGGCGGGAGACAGAGTCGTATTAAAGTCCAATCAGGTGTTCAGAAATTATGATGGTATAGTAGTTGGTTCTCTAGTAAAAAAGGATTTTTATATAGCAGAGAAAAATGCTTCCAAAGCTAAGATTAATATTGTTAGCCGCCTGATGGAGCACGATGATTATGACAATGATCATGTATATGATTTACAAAAGAAAACAGGTATTAAAGTTCTTGATTCTGCTCCTACCTATCAGATCAACTTGGGTTCACTACCCAAGGGTTTTTCCAAAGAATACAAAACGGTTTTTAAAAGTGATGGTGATCATGAGTTAGTTCAAATTCGATATACCATTGCAAGGTTGAAATAATTCCATTCATGTAGCTCTAATGCTCTATTGATTAAGAGGCTACGTCTTGTTTAAGGCGCAGCCTCTTACTTTTTATGATTGTTTTCACATCTGATAAACGACTCAATCCTTCGTAATTTTTGCTACAAATTGCGAATCTTCCAGAAAGGAATGTCTTGATTTATCACATATTGTTACTGATTTATCCAGGCCTTCCTCATAAACTGCTGCTGATTTGTTAATGTCTCTATAGTTTTAACATGGCCATTCTCAAGCCTCAATCCAACTTTCATTAACATTTCTTCTAAAGGCAGAGGAGTTGTACCGTCAATATAATGATTGATAAAACTTTCTAATTCATTAAAACCAGTTATTTCAACCATTTCACTAAATAGCTGATCATCTTTAAATGGTTTATTTTTACCGTATTGCTCTGTCAAATCCGCAACCAAATTTTGGACACCATAGCTTCCCTTTGACAATTCTCGTAATCTGATGTCCAGGCAAAGATTTAATAAAGCTCCTTTAAGATATACATTGTAATATTGATCCTGATGTTCCATAGGCTGCTTGCTAAGTTCAGTAAGAGATAAATCAGTATTAAAAGTTTCCATATCTCTTATTTTTCTTTCCAGAATACCTGTAAATTCATCTAAAGACTGAGCTCCTGTTGTGATAGGCATATGCATCGTAAAATATTCTGTCATACCTTCATATAACCACAGGTGTTTTGAAAATTCCGGCTGGTTAAAATCATAGTATTCAATTTCCTCCGAATGCAAGCCAAGTGGCATCAAGATGTGAAAAAATTCATGGCTGGCTATTCCATATATGTTTTCTTTTATTACATCAATATCTAATGGCATGTAAAAAAGTATAAGCGTGGAATTGGAGTGTTCCAGCCCATCTCCCATGTAACCATTTTGTTCTGTATTCAGATTGTGATATATGATGAAAGTATACTCATCAACAGGCAATTGATTATTCAGATAAGCCGTTTGATTGATCAAAAGGGGTTCGATATGTTTCGCAATGTCTTTTGCAATATTACGGCCAGAGGAAGAAAAGCAGGCAACTTCCACACTGATGTTGGGCAAAGAAATGATAGCAGTATCAGGTTCTGAATACATAATTGGATTATCTACCAATTCGTGATAACTGCTGGCAGTGAATAGATCTTGTTCTGGACGCCTGGAAGTATTCATTAAACTAGTAGCTGCATATAATTCCGATGGCTTATCCATACTGATTTGAAAAGCTTTATCAGTATAGCCTCTAAAATAGCCAAATAGGCAGTTATTGTTAATGATAAAAGTACTATCGCTAAAAGTACTTGCCGCAGAACGGTAATAAGTATTTCCGAAATTAAAATTGAAGACTTCAAATACATCATCTACATCGTAAGTAATGGTACTTATCTCTGAAGCCCTTTCTATTTCCCAACAATTGACATCTGCCTTTCGAACAGCCAACTCATTACCGTCATTATCATATGCTTTCAGGTTTTGAACGTACTGCCCAAAATCCATAGCACCATAGATGCCAGGTACAATTTTAGGGAAGCAATAAGTTGCAGTATTTTCTTCTAATCCAGGGATATTTAAAATTACTGAAAGTTTATCATCCTGGAGTTGGGCCAGATTAGTTTGATAAGAGTAGAATACATTCTCCGCAGTATTACGCGATAATTTTTTCGAAGCATTACAACCCAATAATAAGGTTGCAACTAATAAGAATAATGACTTTTGAAACATACGCTTTTATAGTTTGTCAGGTGATATAGCCAATACTGTCTTTTCACAGAAAGTATTGGCTATTATTTTCAAGCTGTAAAGATCAAAAGTCCTGCCCAGGCTATAAAATCGATTGTCTATAATTTAGACACACTCATCTATTTCTAATTGGGCTTACAATCTTAAAATTTTGATTTCCACTCGTTGATTGCGCCTTCGTCCATCTACGGTTTTATTAGTAAACAATGGTTTGCGTTTTCCATATCCCTGATAATAAACCCGTTTGGAATCAATTCCCTGCAAAACAATATATTCAGCTACTGCTTTAGCTCTGGCAGTAGATAAGCTATCACAATATGCAGGTGGCGGCAAATTATTTGTATGCCCTCCGATTTCAACAACAATCGCAGGATTCTCTTTTAGAAATTGATATACTTCATCCAATATTGGCCGAGCATCCTCTCTGATTTTGGTACTATCAGCATCAAATTGAAGCTTTTGCATATTGATAGTCTGCCCAGAACGAAGAGCTCCTGATGCCAATTCCTTCATGATACGCTCAGCTGTTTCAAAGTTAGCAGTCGCTGTACAGCCATTAGCATCTGTTATTGTGACAGCATGCTGGCCAATGGAAAGGTTTTCAACCGAAACAGATGTAGCTCCATCATCCCATTGATATTGATACGGAGGGGTACCACCGCTGACAGAAGCTGTAGCTTTACCATCTTCACTTGTATCACTCATTGCGGGTTTATTATCTGTTATGGCTACGCTTAGTGATTCCAATGCAGGAATCTCTATACTAGCCGTTTTAGAAGTACCTAGTGCATCGGTCAAAGTAAGTTCGTATGTTCCCGGGCCTAATTGAGTAAGTTGATCACCAGAAAGCCGAGATTGATTCCATGCAAAATTATAAGGTGGTTTACCGCCTGACACTTCCGCTACGATGCTAGCATCATTTTGCCCTGCACAGCTCAATGATTGTGTATTTGCAAGGCTCATTTCCAGTGGTAATATATTTTCACTTACTTCAAAAGTCACACTTGCTTCACACCCTCTTTCATCTTTAACCAGAATTCGGTGAAAACCTGGAGCAAGATTTTCAGCAATGGCTCCAGTTGATCCATTTTGCCATTCATAAACATAGGCTCCTGTGCCACCACTCGCTTCCACTTTAGCCTTTCCATCAGCATTTCCTGTGCTGGCAGGAGCTACAACAGTAGCAGTCACCTTCAATTTATCTGGTTCTTGTAGATTATAACTAAAAACTTGCTGTGTTTCCTGAATATCTGTAACGGTCAATGAGTATTCGCCTGCTATTAATTCTTTGGCATCGGGACTATTCAAACTATTATGGCTCCAGCCATAAGCATAAGGAGGTTTACCCCCACGAACAACAGCTTTCAAATATCCTTCATTGCCATCTTTACACCTTACAGGTTCTACTTCCTCTAAGCTCAATTGTAATGGAAGGATATTTTCACTTACTTCTACCTGCCCTGTTACCGTACAGGCATTAGCATCTGTGATGGTGATAGTTTGTGTACCTGGTGCTAATCCTTTTGCTATCTCTCCATTTGCTCCGGATGACCAGGCATAGGTATAAGGAGCCGTACCACCACTAACATCAACCATCGCTTCTCCATCAGCATTTCCTGTGCTAGCAGGGCTGGTGAGGCTAACAACAGCTTTTAATTCAGCTGGAGCTGTCAGGTTTATTGCTGCCTCTTTTTCAAGCCCACTTGCATCTTGAACAATCACTTTATAATTACCTGCTCCTAGATTAACAGCAGTAGCATCCGCTGCTTCTACACCTACCCAACGATAGGTATAAGGAAGCTTTCCTCCTCGCACTTCTGCTTTTAATATAGCAGTATTGTCATCATGACAGGATAATGCTTTTTCTGTGGTTAATTCCAGATTAAGAGGTTGTATCTCCTCTCCTATTTCTACACTAGTGATAGCAGTACAAGCATTCGCGTCCTCTACCGTAACATTATGTAATCCAGGGCTAAGTGTTCGATTATTAGCTTCCGTAATTTGGTTATCCCAACGATATTTGAATGGCCCTGTACCACCTTGAATATTCACAATCGCTCTTCCATCATTTTGACCAGTATTTGCCGGATTTTCCTGAACCGCTACGATTTCCAACCTTTCAGGTTCAGTCACATTGCCCTCACCTGTAGTTTGTTGCCCACTTGCATCAGTAACCAAAACGACATAGGTTCCTGCTGATAAACCAGAAGCTTCCTGCGCAGTAGTTTCCAGTCCTTCCCATGCATAGGTGAAAGGAGCTTTCCCTCCACGAGGTACTACTTTTAATGTTGCATCTTTTTCGCCCTGGCAATCAATACCTTTAATTTGTTCGAAGCTAAGTTGAAGAGGCAATATATCTTCTGTAATTGTAACTGTTGCAGTAGCAGTACAGCCTTTTTGATCTGTAATTGTTACAGTATGCTCACCTGGCGATAATCTTTTTGCAAGAGCTGTTGTCTCCCCATTATCCCACTGATAAGTATAAGGTGCTGCTCCTCCATTGGCTTGTACACTAGCCTGTCCGTCATTATTTCCGGTAGATGCCGGCGATTCAACAAGTGCTCTTAACTCTATAGGTTCCGGGCCAATAATTCGAGCCAGATAGGTCTTTTTTTGATTGGCAGCATCACTTATCACCACTTGATAAACGCCTGGTGACAAACCATTAACACTAGCCCCTTCCAAACCTTCCTGATCCCAGGTATAAGCATAAGGCGGAGTTCCACCAGATACGACTAAATTAATAGAAGCAGAGGGGTCTTCTGCACAATCTGGTTGTACCAAATTGGCTTCAAAAATCAAAGCAGCAGCATCTTCTGTTATGCGTACATTAGCTACTGTTTGGCAATTAGCTTTATCTGCAATTGTCACACTATGTTCACCGGGTGATAAATTGGAAACAGTGTTCGTTGATGCTCCATTATCCCATTGATATTGGTATGGAGGTTGTCCTCCTTCTACTGTAACAGTGGCCGCACCATTTGCCGCGCCGTTATCAGCCGTTTTATCCATTTTGACAGTAGCCTTTACACTTAGATCTAATAAAGTGACAAAGGATTCTGCCTGATTTCCTTTACTATCAGTGACGGTCACCTCATAAGAACCAGCAGCAACTTCTGTCGGTTTAGCTCCGTTCAATCCTCCTGTCCAGGCATATTGATAGGGAGGGGTGCCACCACTTACTTCTACATTCAGGGCAGCATCTTTTCCATTTCCATTACAATCGAGTGGTTTGTCAATTAGACAGGCTGCTACAAAGGCATCCCCTTCCTGAATAACATACAAGCCTTTATCTCTTGTGCCAACCCATACCGTACCTTCCTGATCAGCTACAATTGCAGTAGCAAACTGGCTGGTATACTCCTGAGCTGGACCAAATACAGTATATGTTTCCTCCGTTTCATTGTATCGGGTAATGATCTCCGAAGCAATCCAGATTTGTCCATATATATCAATAGCGATATCTTTGATTTCTCCTTCAATATTCTGACCAGGGATATCCAGTATTACCCAGGTTTTTCGGCTATTAACAGGCCCTACGAAGCCATCTCCCATCATCCAGATTTTATTATCCTGTACAGCGATTGCTTCAATTAGGAGGCCTTTTTCAATTAACTCCCAACGTCCTCCTTCTATAATAATGGCGCCATCATCAGTGGCGATCCAAAAACGCCCTCTGGTATCCATCGCCATATCATTGATTTGATTGGAGCGCAACTTGGAATTACTACTTGTTAGTTGTTCTATTAATTGCAGAGAGGGCTTTGTTTTAAATTTAAATATCCCTGTTTGAGTTGTTCCCAACCAAAGTTCATCTCTTTCTTCATGATAATAACCAGCACTCACATAATTATCTTCATCAAATATATCGCCCACAGCATTTCTTAAGTCCGATTCTTGCCAGGTGAGGTGTTTATTACCTCCTTTATAAAAAGCAAGAGATTGTTCGCCCGGCTCCATATTAACCTGTGCCGCCAGGCTTAAGGCGTATACCTTGGATAATTCGCGCTTATGCGCCACCCATTTATTATTATTTGCAGGATCAACAAAAATATTAGTTACAGGACTACTCCAGGGAACAACCTGAGAGCGAATCACTTTCATATTTTGCTGTGCTACTAATTGGGTAGAGATCGTCAGTAGAAAAAGTAGATATTTAAAAACACTCATAGTATTATTCCAAATTTTCCGCAAAGGTAATAGTTCTTTGTCAACATAACTTCTAATCTACCCAAACGAAAAAGAAGAGATTTTATTGATTGTGTTATACTCCTGTTTATCTTCGCAGCTTAAAATATAGTTAAAGGCCCAACTTTTGAGCTTTAAACATATTCTATATAAAATGCTTCACTGCGAAGTTACCAGGGAATAATAAAACATCACATGTCTGCTATATTCTACTACTTATTAATCAAACCTCTTTCTCTCTTGCCCATGAGCATTCTATATTTGCTTTCAGATGGGATCTACTTTATACTATACCGAACTTTTAAGTATAGAAAGAAAGTAGTCTGGAATAATATTAGCAATTCCTTTCCAGAAAAATCAGCGATAGAAGTTGAAAAGATTTGTGCTGATTTTTATCGCCACTTTTGTGATATTATAGTAGAAACCATTCGTTCTTTTAGTATTACCAAAGAAGAATTACTCCGTAGGGTCAAAGTGGTAAATCCAGAGGTATGTGACGCCTTTTACAAAAAAGGACAAAGCGTCATACTTGCTGCCGGGCATTATAATAACTGGGAAATGGCAGCTACAGCAATGGCAGCTCAGGTACCTCAACGCTTACTCGCCATATATAAGCCATTACGCAATGCGTTTTTCGATGCAAAAATGAAAAATAGCCGAGGGCAATTAGGAATGGAGCTTATACCAAAGGAAAAAAATAAAAAGGCTTTTGAAGAAGCTCAGGAAGAGCCTTGCTGTATTATATTGGCGACAGACCAATCCCCTTCAAATAGCAAAAGAGCTTATTGGATGGAATTTCTCAATCAGGATACAGCTGTTCTTTTTGGCGTAGAACGCTATGCACAGCTTTATAATTTCCCAGTAGTGTTCGGTTGGGTTAAAAAGGTTAAACGAGGCCACTATGAAATAAGGTTTGAAGTAGCTATAGAAAACCCTACAGAACAAGCATATGGTGCCATCACCGAAAAACACACCCGAATGCTGGAAGAAGAAATCCGCCAAGATCCTACCTATTGGTTATGGACACACAAAAGGTGGAAAAGGAAAAGAGAAGAAGCTAGTAATGTGGCAAACTAAACCTCCTCTTCCTTAAATGAAGCTTTCATGATCTAATTAAGTTGATTATTTTTCTTTTACCAAACTGAAAAGAAAAGAGGGGCTGCCAATAAAATCATAGCAACAATCGACATCCATAAGAACAATGGCAGCATCCATTTCAACCATTTATCATAAGGGATATCTGCAATGGCTAACACTCCCATTGTTACGCCACTAGTAGGGATAATTAAATTAGATAAACCATCACCAAATTGAAAAGCCAGTACAGCAGTTTGCCTTCCTACCTCCAACAAATCACTCAACGGAGCCATAATTGGCATAGTCAGAGCCGCCTGTCCACTTCCGGAAGGTACAAAGAGGTTCAAAAAGCTTTGCAGAATAAACATCATCTCAACGCTTACTACTTTAGGTAATCCTTCTGTTGTTGAAGCAATCCCATTTAAAATAGTATCGATAATTTTCCCGTCGGAGGCTATGACAATCAATCCTTTAGCGAAAGCTATAACCAAAGCGGGAGTCAACATTTCTTTTGCTCCTTCCTTAAAGGCTTCTATTGCTTCCTCTGCCGACAAGCTTCCTATAATAGCTGCTAATATCCCTAAACCAATAAATAAGCCCGTAATTTCGTCAATATACCAGCCGTATTGGCTCGCTCCAATCATCAAAGCTATAATAGCCCCAAACAATAAAGCAATGATCCATTTTCTACGTGGTGTTAATTCTAATTGTTCGGTAATCATTAGTTTTGATAAATCCCTTTTTTGATCAATACTATAGACAGGGCTTCGAGAAGGATCTTTTTCAATCTTTGCAATATAGCGCATTACAAAAACGATCGCTACCAGGGTCATAATCAGCCATACTAACAATCGGTATTCCATCCCACTAAACGGTGGTAATTCAGCAATCCCCTGAGCCACCCCAATTGTAAATGGATTCAAAAAGGCACCGGCAAAACCCGCTCCGGCCCCAACAAAAGAAATAGCGACCCCCACAATAGAGTCATACCCCAGTGCCATTGATAAGGGGATGGTAATAAGTACAAAAACGAGGACTTCTTCACTCATTCCAAAAGTTGCACCTGCAACTGAAAACAAAAGCATGATGATCGGGATGATCCATTTCTTTAACCTGGGATTGCGTTGACTGTTGCGTATCACATTTTGCAAACCTGCGTCGACTGCCCCCGTCCGGGTAATAATTGCAAAGGCTCCTCCCACTAAAAAAACAAAAGCGATAATGTGAGCAGCTCCGACAAAGCCTTTAATTGGAGCCATCAAGAATGCGCCAATACCCTGGGGTTGAGCCTCCACTTTCTGATAAGAACCAGGAATCACTACGGAGCGATTTCCAATCATTTCCCGATCAAACTCTCCAGCCGGAACGATCCAGGTAAGGACAACGAAGATTAGCAAAATACCCAATAGGATTAATAAAGTGTCTGGCAATTTCTTAAATCGAAACATCGCTTTTTATTTTGTATAAAGGATTCCTCTAAATGGAATTTCTATGGATTTTTTTGAATGTATACCCGTTCATTTCCTACTGAAGCCACATAATGTCCCGCAGGTAGTTGTTCCAGCCTTAAATTAATTTCTTTACCTGAAAATTGTTTTTCAAGTAAGACCTGCCCCATCAGATTAAATATTCGAATGGTTTGGTGGCTTGACTGAGGATGAGAAATTTTGATTCTAATATTTTGCTGAAACGGATTGGGACTAACTGTTAACACATTTTCATTATCAATTTCAAAAGTGGATGTTAAGGTCTCTGAACAATCTCCATTCAGTGTTTCAATTTGTGAAAGCTCTCCGTCTATAACAAACCAATTTTGCCAATCACCACCTTCACCCGTTTCCCAGTTATTTAGGTCGAAATAATTACTACCTGCTATATTACCAGGGAGGCGATATACTTTTACTGCAGCATTACCACGATTCCATGTTAAAGGGGCTTCATCCTGAATAGTCTCTGGTGAAAAATCATCCTGACAATTGCTTTGTAAAAAATAAGCATAGTCTTCAAACTCAGGATACTCCCCATACACATATCCAAGTCCATTACCATCAATACAAACGGCAGTATATTCATTACAGGCAATTCCAAACGAACGTTGACCATAGTCATGAACCAATCGAGCTAAAAAGACCACATGCCGCCCTGCTCGCTCTCGCTGATCATAATGAGTATCTGTCACAACACTTGACAAGTATGGCGTATTGATAAAATCGTCATTACCTAAAATATCGACATTAGGGTGAAAGGGATTACTCAAAGCCTGGCTTGTGGTCAAGGAGCCCGCTGAAGGAGTATAATAGGCGTTTCCCAGAATGGCCATACCGGCACTGGTCCCTCCTACCGTTATTCTTTTTTCATTGATCAGATAATTAATAGCATCTTCTATTTCATTGTCCTTCCAGTATTGATAATAATCGTATTGATCACCACCAGCAATGAACAAGACTTCTGCTTCTCGAATTCTCCGGATTACATAATCATCAGAGGCTGCACTTATATCATCAAAGCGAATTGTTTCTACAGAATTGACCTCAACTCCTAATTCCTGATAAAAGTAGGGATTGTATCCATCTGAATTGGAAGCACGAATAATCACCACATCTCCTCCTGCTGCTCTTTCCAGCATCCACTGCATGGCGTCATCATTATCACCTCCCCCTCCTGCCAAAACAATTCCGTTTTGATAATTGGTAGTTATAAAATCAGTTGTATCCCCTACAATCCAGTTAGTAAAGCCCTGCCCAGAGGAATCAGCACAATACATCAACAAAAGCAAGAAAAGAATAAATCGCATGGCTCTAAGGTAAAAAAATCAAATAGCAGATCAAATTCTCACTGCATACCATTCTCTTGATTGTAGATAACGTACTGTAACAACCAGCATGATTAGCCAGTAGAAAATTTCAGAAGCCCATGCCCATGGTAGCCCACCATTTGTATAATTAACAACGATATAGATATATCCAAGATAGCCTAAAGCACACCAGGTCTGTATTTTAAGGCCATACCAGGTGGCACCAGTTCCCACCAGGCCATTAAAGAAGACACTACCAACCGCAAAAAGAGATAAAATTCCTAATAAAACATAAAAAATAGGCTGGGCATCGGTAATTAACGACATGTCTTCAGAACCAAGTAAGGGGTACAAAATACTGTGAGGAAATAGAACAAGCGGTACAGATATTAATAAGGTTGTAAACAATGCCAATTTCGCCGTCTTCCATGTTATAGGCAAAACGGCCTGTCTTTTTTGTTGTCCTATAAAATTACTCACCAATGTATTTACACCGGAAGCAAAACCCCAGGTAGGTATAGATAATACCAGGTATACCATGCGCACCAAATTGGTAATAGCTAATTCACGCTCACCAAGGTTTTCTACGATGCCGAAGAAAACAAACCAGCTCCCCAGTCCTACAAAGGCCTGAGCAACTATTGGTAAAGCCAGCTTGTACTGTTGTTTGATCAGCTCAAAGTCAATCTTTGGTAATTTGAATAGCTGATAAGCTCGTGCTTTTTTGTCGGAAAGGATGTAAATAAAAAATACAGCAAAGGCAACAATTTCAGCAATTGTACTAGCCAGTCCAGCCCCCGCAATCCCCATTGCAGGAAGGCCCCATTTGCCAAAGATCAATCCATAATTCAGGACGATATTGACAATACCCAGAATAACTGTATCAACTATGATGAAAGCAGTTCGGGCAACACCCGTATATAAAGCAATCATGGATACACCTACATAACTAAAAAATACTCCCCACGAACGAGTACTCAAATATTCCAGGCTTTTATCAAAAATAACGGGAGAATCTATGATAAGGCTAAAGAAGTAATAACAGCCATATTGCATAAAGAAGAACATGAAGATGGCAAGGCCTATCTCAAAATAGACCATAGAATAGAAGGTTCGCCCAATTTCATGAGAACGCTCCTCCCCCATTCTTCTGGCTATCATAATCTGCCCTCCCCTTGAAAAACCAAATCCAATAGCTGCAACGACCAAATAGAAGACACTTACAAATCCAATAGATGCAAAGTCTTCTTCACTGAGGTGATATAAAAAAACGCTGTCACTCAAAGCAACAACATTCTGAGCTGCACTCCCCAGCATAATGGGAGCAGAAATGGCTAATATTTGGCGGTATGATGTTCTTAAGCGCATTGAGTCGCAAATGTAGTCAATATTTAAGCAGCTCTCCCTATAGAATATGGTGAATTTTATCACCTTTGCAGCCAACTATGTTTGTTCCTTTTTGTATTATTCACATTATCCTTATTCCTTTTAGAATCAGGAATCGAAGAAATTATATATTATATGCAAGCTCCCTTAGCAAATAAGCAACCTAAAGTACTTAGCATTCACGATGACCAACGAATTGATAATTATTTTTGGTTAAATGAACGAGAAAATCAAGAAGTTATACAGTATCTGGAAGCTGAAAATGCCTATACAAAACACGAATTAAAACACACTGAAGATTTACAGGAAACCATCTACAAGGAGATAGTAGCACGTATCAAACCAGATGACGTTTCTGTCCCCTATAAAGACAATGGTTACTATTATATCGTCCGCTATGAAAAAGGAGGAGAATATCCTATCTACGCTCGCAAAAAGGGAAGTCTTGAAGCAGCTGAAGAAATCATGCTCAATGGCAATGAATTGGCCAAACCGTATGAGTATTATAATATTGGTGGACAAAGTGTTAGCCTGGACAATCGTTATTTGGCTTATGGTGAAGATACCGTAAGCAGGCGCATTTACACGATCCGGTTTAAGGATCTATTCACAGGTGAAATGCTGGAAGATGAAATTCCCGGCACTACAGGGAATACTGCCTGGGCTAATGACAATCAGACAATTTTTTATACCCTTAAAGATCCTACTACTTTACGGGACTATAAAGTAATGAGGCACCAATTAGGGCGCCCTATAAGTGAAGATGTGGCGGTCTTTGAAGAAAAAGATGATACTTTTCTGACTTTTGTTTATAAATCAAAATCTGATAAGTACATTATTATCGGATCTTATGCTAATGAAAGCCAGGAATACCGAGTGCTGCCAGCAGATAAACCAGAAGGAATATTCAAACTTATTCAGGAAAGAATACATGGGCATGAGTATGAAATTGCTCACTATCAAGATCAATTTTATATTCTTACTAATTGGGATGCTTTAAACTTCCGCTTGATGGTGACATCAGAAGAAAAAACACAAAGAGAAAACTGGAAAGAAATCATCCCTCATCGCGAAGATGTTTTGCTGGAGGATGTTGATATTTTTAAAGATTTTCTGGTTTTATCCGAACGAAAAGCAGGAATCACTCAAATTCGAGTGCTGCCTCATGAAGGAGAAGAGCATTATATAAAGTTTGCAGAAGAAGCTTACACCACTTATACCAGTAGCAATAATGTTGAATTCGACACTGATGTGCTGCGTATTGGTTATACTTCTATGACTACCCCCAACACGGTGTATGACTATAATATGCGCACCCGCTCCATGACGCTGATGAAGCAGCAGGAAGTGATTGGAGATTTTAGCCCAGAGGATTACGCTTCTGAACGCCTGATGGTACAAGCCAGAGATGGTGCATTAATTCCGGTGTCACTAGTTTACCGAAAGGGTTTTGAAAAAAATGGCAAAGCTCCACTATTACTATATGGATACGGCTCTTACGGCCATAGTATGGAACCTTATTTCAGCCCGGCAAGGCTTAGCTTACTTGATCGGGGGTTTGTATTTGCGATCGCTCATATTCGCGGAGGAGAAGAAATGGGCCGGCATTGGTATGACAATGGTAAAAAACTCCATAAGAAGAATACTTTTTATGATTTTATAGATTGCGCAGAACATCTGCTCTCCAATCAATATAGCACTCGTCAGCATTTATACGCTATGGGAGGCAGTGCAGGTGGCTTGTTAGTAGGTGCAGTGATGAATCTCCGCCCTGATCTATGGAGAGGAGTTTTAGCCGCAGTTCCTTTTGTGGATGTAATTACGACTATGCTGGATGATTCTATTCCACTAACCACTGGCGAATATGATGAATGGGGAAATCCGAATGAAAAAGTCTATTATGAATACATTAAGTCCTATTCTCCTTATGACAATGTAGAAGTTAAAAACTATCCCTCTCTGCTTGTCACTACAGGCCTTCACGATTCTCAGGTACAATACTGGGAACCTGCAAAGTGGGTGGCAAAATTACGCGAGTTGAAAACAGATAACAATCTTTTGTTGCTTCACACTAATATGGAAGCGGGCCATGGTGGTGCATCCGGGCGATTCAAACGGTACAAAGAGACAGCACTTCAATACGCGTTTATGCTGCATTTGGAAGGGATGGTGTGATGAAAGGTGTGAAAGTCTTGGGTATAAGGGTCTAGAGGTGTTAGGTGTAGAGGTATAAGAACAATTTTACGATGCTATAGGGCAATAGTTGGAAAACTATTGCCCATTTTCAATCTTAAAACAACTGTCTTTTTTACTTGATGACTACAGGTACCGTCACACTAAATTCATTTCCAACTATTTGTACAATATATATTCCCGCAGCCAAGCCATCTACTTTAGAGTGATGAGTTAGTCCCTTACAGTTTTCTTTCATCACCAACTGCCCCATTGAATTAAACAAGAGGACTTGTCCTTCCAATTCGTAAGGGAACTGGATCGTCAGCACATCACTGGCAGGATTAGGAAATACACTTATTTGCTGAGATAAACCAGCCTCCTCAGTAGGAGTCGTGCTGTCTAGTCTAAGTTCTGTCTGAAATGCTTCCAGGCCACCTCTTTCATTTCCTACTATCATTTCCAGTTTGCCATCATTGTCTATATCTGCTATAGCCGGGTGTGATCGGCGACCAACATCAACTCCTCCCAATTGTTCTGCATTGAGGGTAAAGTCCTGATCAATAGCTCCTTCAAAGCCATTATAGAGGCGTATATTTCCATCTTTCATACCTGCCAGTAAAATATAGGTACCTTCTTGATCCAACACAACCGGAGCACCATTGCCCGACAAATCAGGAGGAATAGCGAGATTGATATTGCCTAATGCAAAAATGTTAGGCGCTACTCCAGAATCAGCGTTGAATTGAGGAGCCCCTACTTCACCCGTATTTAAAAAGAAATTTAGATTCCCGGTCTGTTCTCCTACAATAATATCAGAAAGGCCATCCCGATTAAGGTCTACGATCCAGGGTGAGCTGAGTAAGCCTACATCTATATCCATATAAGCATATTGCCAGGCAGCAAAAGAAGGAACATTGCCCGCACCTGCGGTATTTTCAGCATAAAAAAGTTTACCTGAATTTTCTCCTACCAGCAAATCTGTATCTCCATCATTGTCAATATCTCCAAAAGCAGGAGTAAATGAATAAAAAGCGTCAAAAATACTTAACATCAGATAATCATCATCTACCAGTTCGAAGGCAGGAGATTGTGCTGTCCCTGTATTTTCGAATAAGAATAAACGGGTATCATTATCACCAAAGGGCTCGTAATATCCATCAGATCCTACTACCAAATCAAGTAAGCCATCAGCATTATAGTCAAAGAAAGCTGGATTGGAGCCAGTGCCAAAATCCAACATCTCTTCTATCAAAAAGTTATTTTGACGATATTCAAACTGAGGCTCTTCTGTAGTATTCACATTTTCATAAAACAAAATTACATCCTCATCTTCAGAAGCATTTACGGCATTGGGCGATACCAACATGTCCTTGGCACCGTCATTATTGACATCCAGGTAAAAAGCTGCAGGAAAAACAGGTACATCAGCGCTGACATCATAAGATGGAAATGCTGCATCCTGATCTACTATCCAGGCTTGCTCACAAGAGCCTCCATTTTCAAGATAATTGATGGTCGTATAAGTGATATCACCTAAAATTAAATCTTTGTCGCCATCATTATCGCCATCTAGTGTCAACAAGGTAGAACCAGGGTGGCGAACACCAAATAATTCTTCTTCATCCTGAAAATTATCGGCACAATCACCAGGCGTTTCAGAAAGTTCAACAACAGGAGAAATACTGGTTTCAAAAATCCCTCCCCAACAATCTTCCGTCAATTCGAAAATCAAGCTATCTCTACCATAGCCTTCCTCAATGGACATATTAGTATACAATTCTATCACGCCACCTGCTACATTAAAAGTAAGGATATCCAAATCTCCATCACAGTCCAGGTCGTCAATAGCAGGATAATCTACATTAGATATATATAATTGTGTTTGAGTTCCATTAAGCGATGCAATAGGAATAACATCCAGAGTATAATCAAAACCCAGGCGCTGGAAGGAAATACGCCCTCCTACATAACTGCCTGTATAGACCATTACTCCATTTACATGTTCCACTTTTTGTGCATGGGTAAACAAATCCATTACCCCATCATCATTAAAATCTCTTAAAATTACCCAATTGCTAATTTCTTCCGGGAAATAACGAGCATAAGAAGGAGCATATCGATAATCAGGTGTATTGGCACTGCCTTCATTAATAAAAGTCAGGCTCACATTGCCAGCTCTATCAAAAATGTATAAATCTTCAATGCCGTCATTATTTAAATCTATTTCATTGGGTTGTGGATTATTTAGGCCGCCTGTAAATGGGAACGCTAATGTTTTTCCGTTCACCGTTACAGGGATGTCCATAATATTTCCATAAAAATCCTGAGCAAATAAAGGTGTATTTGCGATAATAATGCCAAGTGCTAAGGGCAAAAAATATTTCATTAATATGTCATTTAGAACAGAAAGTAGTATTCCTGTTTTTGTGTTTTTTAGAAAACTTTGTTACTTGTGGGAATTTGACACCAACCCAAAAAGCACTCAAATTTATAAAAAGCAAAAATGAAATACTCCTGCCTCCTTATTTTTCTCCTTGTTTGTAGTCTATTTACCAATTCATTAGCTCAGACAGATTCACTCGGTATTCCTAATCAGGAACTTCCATCACAATCACTTACTGATTATAATTTACTTCCACATCCTACCGGAGTAGAATTTCAATCTGAGATTGGAGATGGACAAGTTGAAATACAAATTAATGGCGAACCTGTAAGCTTATTATTCAAAAAAGGAAAAGCAGTTTATGCAACTGAAAGTAGCCCTAAAGGAGGGCTATTGTTACTGCAAGATAATAGTAGCACTTATCGCCTTTTCCATCTTTCTGAAAAGAAGGATGGGCAAAAAAGGTTGCGGCATATTCCAATGTGGCTATCTATTATTCCTCCTCTAATAGCAATTGTCCTGGCGCTTGTTTTCAAGGAAGTTATTACTTCTCTCTTTATTGGTATATGGGCAGGGGCATTCATCGCAGGAGGTATGCGTATTGGCTCCCTGTATTACTTTCTTATTAGCATATTGGAAGTCGTTGAAAAGTATATTCTCAAAGCACTTAATGACAGTGGGCATTTATCCATTATTATATTCAGTTTATTGATAGGTGGAATGGTGGCATTAATTTCTCGCAATGGTGGAATGGCTGGTGTAGTACGAGCATTTTCAAAATATGCTCGTTCTCCCCGAAGTGCACAATTTATCACCTGGCTTTTGGGAGTCGCAATCTTTTTTGATGACTATGCCAATACACTAATTGTTGGCAATACGATGCGTTCTGTCACCGACAAGTTTAAAGTGTCGAGAGAGAAACTCGCTTATATTGTTGATAGTACAGCAGCTCCTGTTGCAGCCGTAGCCTTTATTACGACCTGGATAGGTGCTGAGTTGGGTTATATTAGCGATGGAGTCAGTCAAATCCAAGCACAAACTGGTACTGATATTGGCATGACAGCGTATGCTATCTTTATCAGTTCACTCAAATATTCTTTTTATCCTGTATTGACACTAGCATTTATTCTAATGCTTATTTATACCAAAAGAGATTTTGGTCCAATGTATAAAGCTGAAATAAGAGCACGCACTACTGGTAAAGTGGCAGCTACGCAAAGTGATACAGAAGAAAAAGACCTGGAGGACCTCAGCCCTATAGAAGGAGCTCCCCATAAATGGTATAATGCAGTTATTCCTGTAGCCTTAGTGATCTTTATGACCTTGTTTGGATTGATTGATACTGGCTTAAGTGCAAGCTATACCGAAATTGTGGACGCAGGAATAAATATCAATGGACAAAGCTGGGGGGCCATCTGGGCAGCCCTCAGTGAATTACCCGATGTACAGGGTTCTTTCTTTATGAAGCTGGGTAAGCTTATTGGTAATGCGGATTCCTATGTCGCCTTATTGTGGGCTTCTTTATCTGGTGTTATTGCGGCGCTGCTACTCACTCTTGGTGCTAAGATTATGAAACTAGCAGAAAGTATTTCTACGCTTATCACTGGTTTCAAAGCAATGCTCCCTGCAATTATAATTTTGACATTAGCATGGTCATTAGCCAGCACTACAGAAGAGTTATACACGGCAACTTATCTTACTTCAACACTACAGGATAGTGTTAATCCTTATGCTATGCCAGCAATTATATTCGTATTGTCGGCACTCATAAGCTTTTCAACTGGTTCGAGCTGGAGTACAATGGCCATTTTGTATCCTATTGCAATTCCTACTACATGGGCTATTTGTACCACCCAGGGATTGGATGCCGATATTAGCCTCGAATTATTACTAAATGTGATAGCAGTAACCCTCGCAGCTTCTGTTTTAGGAGACCACTGCTCCCCTATTTCTGATACGACCATACTTAGTTCGCTGGCCTCAGACTGTAATCACATAGACCACGTACGTACGCAGCTTCCCTATGCAATAGTAGTAGGAAGTGTCAGCCTGGTCATGGGTACACTATCAACCATACTCGGAGGAGGTTGGTTAATAAGTTCAATATTATTACTAATTGGACTAGCTTTGCTATTTGGATTAGTACTTCGATTAGGAAAAAAAATAGAATAATTAATAAAACTGAATTATGCTTAAAAAAGCTTTACTTATCCTACTTGTTGCCTGGGTAGGAACGACGTCTAAAGCTACAGAAGGGATGTGGCTACCTCTTTTGTTGCAACAGCTCAACGAGGCAGAAATGCAGAAGATGGGCATGAAAATGACGGCAGAAGATATTTATAGTGTGAATCAAGGTAGTTTAAAAGATGCCATCGTTCACTTTGGTGGCTTTTGTACAGGAGAGGTCATTTCTGATAAAGGCCTGGTACTAACAAATCATCACTGCGGTTATGGCCAAATACAATCTCACTCTTCCCTAGAAGACAACTATCTTGAAGATGGTTTTTGGGCAATGAGTCAGGATGAAGAATTGCCAAATCCAGGTTTGTTTGTCACCTTTATTGTTCGCATAGAGGATGTAACAGATCAAATTCTGGAAAATGTAACTGATGATTTAACAGAAAAAGAGCGTCAGGGCTGGGTTGATAAAAACAGGCTTAAGGTCATAGAAGATACTAAAAGAGAAAAGTATCAGGATGTTATTGTCAAGCCATTTTTTGAAGGCAATCAGTATTATTTATTTGTAACCGAAAAGTATACTGATATTCGCCTGGTAGGTGCTCCTCCTTCTTCCATTGGAAAATTTGGAGCGGATACAGACAACTGGGTTTGGCCTCGCCATACAGGTGATTTTTCTTTGTTTAGAATATATGCAGGCCCAGATAACAAACCTGCTGAATATTCTGAAGAAAATGTTCCTTTCAAGCCAAGACATCATTTGCCTGTTTCTCTTGATGGAGTATCAGCGGGAGATTTCACTATGGTGTTTGGTTTCCCTGGCCGTACAGAAGAATACTTACCACACAATGCTATTGACCAGCGCGTTAAGCTGGTAAACCCTGCTCGTATTGCTGTAAGAGATCGATCTTTGAGCGTACTTAATGAAGCCATGAAAATGGATGCTGAAATCAAAATCAAGTATGCATCCAAGCAATCCAGAATTGCCAATGCATGGAAAAAGTGGATTGGTGAGTCTCAGGGCATTTTATCAACTGGTGGTATAGAAAAGACGGCCGCTTACGATAAAGAATTTGCAAATCGCGTGGCGGCTAATCCTGAGTGGAAGAAAAAATATGGTGACATCATGGGAGCTTTTGATAAGCAATACGGAGAGCTCGAAAAATATGCTGCATCCCGTGCTTATCTCAGCGAAATCACTGGCCGTAATATAGAGTTGTTCAGTTTTGTCAATCTGATGCACGGCATTGTAAAAGTTTATAATTCTAGTGGTGTTGCAGGAGTAGAACAGCGAATGGATCGCATCAAAAGGTATGTTGATCGCTTTTATAAAGATTATGTTCCTAAGTTAGATCAAAAGGTATGTGCAGAGGTAATGTTACTTTATTATAAGGATGTATACCCTGGCCATCGTTCTCCTTTTGCTCTTGAACAATTATCAAACGCAAAAGGTGCTACTGAAAAACTAGCTGAAATTATTTATGCTAAAAGCCAGTTAACCAATCCGGAGAATGTCAAAAAGGCATTAGAAGCAGGGCCAGAAGTATTTGTTGAGCTTATTAAAAAAGACTACGCTTACTACTTTGTTCGCAACCTAACGGAGCATTACGAAACAGAAGTATTACAACCTTATAATGATATTAAAGAACGCCTGTCATCTTTACAAACTCGTTTTATGCGGGCACAAATGGAAGTCTTTTCTGAAAAGCGCTTCTATCCAGATGCAAATGGTACCATGAGGGTAACATATGGTAAGGTTGCAGGTTATACTCCTCGTGATGCCGTGACATACAATACACATACTTACCTGGAAGGGATCATGGAGAAATACGAGCCTGGTGATTATGAGTTTGATGTGCCAGAAAAACTTATCTCACTCTATGAGCAAAAAGATTATGGAGATTATGCTGATAGCAATGGGAAACTACCTATCTGCTTTATCGGTTCTAATCACACTACCGGGGGCAATTCTGGTAGCCCTGCTATCGATGCTCATGGCAATCTGGTAGGCCTTAACTTTGATCGAGTATGGGAAGGAACCATGAGTGACATTTACTACGATGCTACTATTTGTCGTAATATCATGGTAGATGCCCGTTACATTCTTTTCATCATTGATAAGTATGCTGGTGCAGGCCACCTAGTGAAGGAAATGAAGCTAGTGCACCCTAAATAGATAGGATGCTGACGTGGTCCACGAATTACACTGATTACACAAATTATACATGTACACCATTTATCAATTCGTGTTTTTAGTGCAATTCGTGGATCAATCCAAGATATAATTTATTCGCCTAATATAATGTTTGCAATTTCAGCATTGATTTGATTGGGCCTGATTAGCCAATTATAAGCACCATTGGTAAGCAATATTACCGTAAGATTTTTGTTGGTTTCTTCATTCCAAAAATGCCTAAAAGATGAAATTCCAGCGCCTCCATGCCCAGTCATCCTATAATTGTCAGGTAGTTTATATGCCTCCCAACCAAGTCCGAAATAAGCATCTTTACCATTATTAAGCTTTACTGGAGTCCAGATATTATCAAGCTGTTCTTTCGTCAAAATTTGCTCATTTTGGATAGCCTGAAACCATTTCACTAAATCATTAATGGTAATATTTAATCCTGCACCCGCATACATCGGAGAAGAATAATTTAAAGGAAACATTTCCAACTCACCACCCACATTCTGATAGCATGTTACTCTATTGGGTATCACTTTTTTAAATCCACCATATTTAGCTGAGTTCAATTCGAATTTATCAAAAAAGTGCTCGTGCATATAAGATTCAAAATTCTGTTGAGCCAGTTCCTCTATGATTATACGGATCAGTAAAAAACCAGTAGCATTATATTTTGATTCTGTCCCTGGCTTAGAGCTAAAAGGTTTGTCTTTCATAGATTCAATCACATATTGCTCACTTTCTGGCGCCAAATAAATTTGATAATCTATCTGATCAGGTATTCCAGAAGTATGAGATAAGAGTTGTTTTAAAGTCAAATTTTTCCATGAGTCCGGTAAATCAGTTCTGTTTGGAAGAAAGGCCCCTACCCTTTCATTAACATCCCGCTTGCGAATATTTAACAACTCATGAAGTGCAATAGAACTGAACATTTTGGAGATAGATGCAACTGGAAACGAGTGTTCCAATGTCATTGGCACCTGAAGTTGAGCGCTTGCCAATCCAAAGGTTTTTTGATGTACTACTTCATTATCAATTAGTATAGCATAGTTAAGCCCAACTATATCCAAACTATCAATCATTCTCTTCAGATATTCATCTGTTTCAACGAATATCTGACGATCTATATCTCTCGATTTTTCCTGACATTGTAATTTTGGGATTAAAGCGCTTGTGAGTAATAGGGTTAAAAGAAAGCTTTTCATTATTATAAAATAGTTTAGTAATGGCATATATATACCCCATAATTAACATATGGTAAGCCTCCTTGTTGAATGCCAGTTTAGACTTATTTTCTATTCTTAGTTTATAGCTTCTTTCTAAAATGCCTTTACTCCAAAATGCTCTAGGTCTTCTGGGATATCAATAGTTCTATTTGGTGAAACTTTAAAGTCTATTTCTCATCATCCGCAAAAGAGTAAGAATAATCCAGAGCAACCAACCAATATTTATAATTATGGCTCAATAATAAAGACAATACTTAGGATGTAAACCGACTGATCTCAAGGTGCAAAAATCCTGATAAATTGGATTTCGAATGTGAACTAACTTTACCAAATTAGTTTTTTTGAAATGTTTTTAAATCAAAAAAGCAACATGAAAAGAATTAACAGAATCCTTACAAGCTGCATTTTCTTCCTAACTATATTTTCCTATAATTTTGTTTACGCTTCTATTGAAAATTCAGGTATAGATACTGTTGGCTTAAATAGTTTTTTGCAGGAAGCTCAAAGTCAAATTGGAATGCCAAGCATATCATGTGCTGTGATAAAAAATAACAAAATAATATATCGTTATGAAAATGGATTCGTCAACCTCGAACATGATGTAAAAGTCACAAACAAATCAATCTATCCCCTCTATTCATTGACAAAGCCATTTATTGCCGTTGGTGTTTTTTCTCTAATCGAAAAAGGCAAACTGAAACTAAGCGACTCCATTTCAAAATACGTCAAGGATGTTCCTACCAGTTGGAATGGCATAAAAATCAAGCACTTACTCACACATTCTTCGGGCTTGCCAGATATGGTAGGTAGTAATCCTTACGAATTGAGAGATTTATCTGAAAAAGAAGCTAAAGAACGGGTATATAGTTTACCCTTAAGGTTTACAAAGGGAGAAAAATATGAATATAGTCAGACCAATTTTTGGTTATTAAAAGAAATCATAGAGCAAGTAACACAAGAAGAATTATCAAGCTTCATCCTCCAAACTCAGTTTTCAAAACAAAAAAGCAAAAACGTTTTTTTTTCAGGTGATGCACGGGAAATAATAAAAAATAGGGTTACGCCCTATTTCCCATGGGTTAAAGGAAAATTAATGATTGACCTGACCTATACCAATGGAGATTATTTTTATGCATGTAATGGATTTCATTTAACATTGGATGAATTCATTGCGTGGGATGAACGATTAAGAAACAATGAATTAATATCTGAAGATTCAAAAAAGCAAATGTGGAATCTATTCCCCTATGCCCAGTCCAATAAAACATTCACCTATGGCTGGGAAGCTACAAAGCTAGATAAAAAAAATGCCTACGGCTTTTCTGGTGCTATGGTGACATTCTACAGAGTATATCCAACTGAAGATTTATCTGTCATTTTTTTGTCTAATGGTTTTTCAAAAATGTATAACCAAGATGCTTTTTCCGATGAATTAATCAAGCTAATTCTTGAATAAATTTCATGTAAAATACATTTCCTGAAATTTTACTGAATACATGAAACACTACCAATTCATTAGAGAAACTGCCTTTAAAATAACGGGAAATGTCAATGCCGATCAGGGAACAGTAAATGCAGTATCAATCATCCCATTATGATGAAAGAAAATATACAGCAGATACTTTCTAAAAAACACTTAGTATCCAAGCAAGTAGCGATTCAAGCGTTCAAACACCCTATAATGAAGAAAATAATAAGCTATTTAATCATCGCTATTTTTTTAAATAGTTGCTCAAACTCCAAGATCATCACATTAGCTACCCAAGGTGAGCTTTCGCAAACAAACTTTAATATAGAAATTCCGTTGCTTTATCACGAAAATCACATCTATATTGATATAGTAATCAATCAAAAGGCCTATACTTTTTTGTTCGATACTGGTTGGGATATCACACATATTGACAAAAGTCTTCTGGAGGAATTAAATTTCACCCCATTCACAAAGCAAAAAGTAAGCGGAAGCTCTTTTGACAAAACAACTTTAGTCTATGGTACACTAACTTCCTTATTCATCGGTGATATAGAATTTAAAAATATCGGTATAGGCATTCAAGATATGTATTTTTTAAAATCTACTTTTCCCGATGAGCGAAAAATCTATGGTATTATTGGCACTAATATTTTGAGAAAAGCCTGTTGGCAAATTAATTATAAGGAGCAGACACTAAAATTCTCTGATAAAATTGAAAACTTCCTCCCTAAACCTAATGCTCATGAAATTTCCATGTTGCCTAAGAGTCCGGGAAATTGGGGCTTAAATAGGATAAAATTGACCATAAATGGAGTAACAAATAACTTCGTTCTTGATACCGGTTCTTACGGTAGTTTTTCAGCTAATCCTGATTTTTTAGATCAGCTGGAAAAAGTAGAGAAACCATTAGAGGAAATTCCTTATATCAATCAAGATAGTAAACAAAAATTTAAAATTGATGAGCTAACATTGGATGCTATATCTTTTAAAAATCAAGAACTAATGATTGAAAAAGGAATTGATTTATTAATTGGCAATGCCTTTTTAGAAAATTATATCGTCACGATTAATTGGTCAAAAAATAGTTTATTTTTAAATCCATAAAAAGACAAATACCATTATTGCAAAGAGCTGTTTCCTGGTCGCTACCCAAGTAGTATCCTACCCCAACAAACTCCTGGCATACTCCAAATCCTCCGGGGTGTCAATGCCGATTGTCCCTTTTTCCGTAAGGCTGACAAAAATATCATAACCTTCCTCCAGCCAACGCAATTGCTCCAGAGATTCTAATTGCTCATATTGAGATGGAAATAAAAGAGTCAAATCCTTTAAAACGGAAGCTCTAAAAGCATATAAACCTATATGTTGATAAAAAGTACCTTGCGTAAACCATTGTTCTGTAGGGATTCCACGTAAATATGGTATGGTACTTCTGCTAAAGTACATGGCTCTCTGCTTGCGGCTTATCACAACTTTCACTACATTGGGATTGTGAAGTGATTCCTGCTTGGTAATTTTACGGGCCAGGGTACTGATATCTACATTTGTACGCCGGGCGATGGGTTCTATGGTTTGATCAATCTGGACAGGATCAATAAAAGGTTCATCTCCCTGTATATTAACAACGATATCTACATCGTTTATTTTATCAGCCACTTCAGCACAGCGATCCGTTCCACTGCGATGTTGGACACTGGTCATCATACATTGCCCCCCCCAGGCAAGGACATGATCCATAATGCGCTGATCATCTGTAGCAACTATGACTTCATCCAAACGCCGGGCCTTTACAGCCTGTTCGTAAACGCGTTGAATGACAGATTTGTTTCCCAGCATTTCCAGTGGTTTGCCAGGGAAACGAGTAGATGCGTAGCGCGCAGGAATTACACCGATTGTTTTCATTCGTTTGACAACAATTTTGGAGCAAAAAAAGTATATATCTTTGTCAATAGAAAGTTCTTTTGCTATGAGAAATCTTGTGTTAATTTTCAGTTTATTCTGCTGCCTTCAGGCAAATGCTATTACAGGAGACAGCCTAAATTATTTGACGGCTAAAGATACTATATTTCTTAGCATTGGCCCTTTTGGAGAAAAATACTTCACTCATGAAATGGCTCCCAAGCAGACACTTTATTCATTAGCTCGGTTTTATGGCCTTTCTCTGGATGAATTGCGTTACTTCAACCAGGGTTTAAATCCCAGTGCAGTTAAAGTTGGTACTCAAATAAAAGTGCCCGTGCCAAATCGAGCAATTAAAAGATACCAGGCATTCGATTTTAGAGAAGACGAACATGTGCCGGTATATTATGTAGTAAAAAAAGGAGACACCATGTATCGGATTGCCAAGCATCATTTTAAAATGCAGGTAGAAGATATGATGCAGCGGAATAGCCTCATGGATCACACCCTCAAGTCAGGACAACAATTACACGTAGGCTGGATGAGCCTCTTTGGTATCCCTGATAGCCTGCGACATGAGGCAGCGGGCCCGCTAGAGCGGAAAAATGCTTCGCTCAAAAAAAACTATTTCAATGAAATGTCGAGGCACAGAGAGCGAGAGCATCAAGGAGTAGCAGTATGGCAAACAGATAATAAAAATAGCACAGATTTTTATGCACTCCATCCATATGCTCCGGTTAATTCAACCGTCTCTGTATACAATCCTATGAGTCATAGAACCGTATATGCTAAAGTAATAGGGAAAGTGCCGGAAACAGCTTATGAAAACGAAGTGATCGTCATTATATCTCCTCTAGCTGCCCATCTCCTAGGTGCAATTGATTCAAGATTTTTTGTAAAAGTGAAATACCATAAGTAATGGTTTAGGCGGTTTAGGCGGTTTAGGCGGTTTAGGCGGTTTAGGCGGTTTAGGCGGTTTAGGCGGTTTAGGCGGTTTAGGCGGTTTAGGCGGTTTAGG
>JAKSDI010000110.1 GCA_022360175.1 Chitinophagales bacterium | reverse complement strand
TTTTTTAAAATTTAAATTCTCGAGTAAATTTAAGTAAGAGAGTACTAATCAATCGAAATTGACTCGATATTGTCTCCCATTTGAATATCGTGCACCACCTCCATTCCTTTCACCACTTTTGCAAAAATGGTATAGCGGCCATCCAAATGAGGAGTTGGAGAATGTGTAATAAAGAATTGCGTACATTCTGTATGATTACCTGAAGATGCCATCCCCACATAGCCTTCCGCATCATAATGCAGATGTGGCAATTCGGAACGAATCGAATAATCCAGGCTTCCATAGCCATCTCCTCTTGGGCAACCTCCCTGTATTACAAAATTAGGGACTACCCGATGAAAAGTCTTATTTTCATAAAATCCTTGCCGTACCAGAGCAATAAAGTTAATAACTGTGCCCGGTGCCGCATCCGGTAGAAATTCTAATTCAATAGCTCCTTTTGAAGTATTAATAATCGCATGCTCTCCATTTGCAATCCGGCCAAGCATAGACCAGTCAATTTCATGATTGTACTCCGGTGTAAGAGGAGTTGGTGCTGCCTCTCCTGCTAAAAAAGCGATTGTATGTTGCAATTCATTATACGTTTCTATCTCTTTGGGCAATTCCAGTTCTTCCAATATGCCCCTGAGCATAGTCAGGCTATCAATGTGGTCCTCATAATTCATTCTTTCATTGCGTAAAGCAGTAGCACTTATCGCAATCATAGCCGGATCTCCAGATTCCATTGCTTCCAGGAAGTAGGATAACAAATCTCGCCGCACCGCACGATAGCTCCCTCCAAAATAAGATCTAAAATCTCTTCTATTGCTAATGGTAGATAAGGCCTCCATGGTTGCTGTACGTATACTAGGCAATTCCGATTTAAAACCTTCTCTGTAGATATAACGATAATTCCATGGAAATTCAGCCAGGGCTTGCAAGGTAGCCGCTTTTTCATAAGTTGACGATGCTGTGCGGTATCGTTGGCGCAACTCTGAATTAATGGCATCTCGATAGTCGACATAATAAGCAGGTAAATGCTTGTTGGTTGCCTGATACAAACCTATTTGTATAGGCCAGGGAAGTGTATCTTTCGCAGTACGCCAATAAAAGGTAGCATCTGCTCCCGCCCCATGATCAATAAAATACTGTACTGCCCTGCGGGAAACATGTAAATTAGGATCCTTTAGTGCTTCTATAACCAGGGTTTGTACATCGATATAGTCATAATTGCCCAATACACTAAGGATGTTTGCTTTTACCCGATAATCATCCTCTTTTTTATATTGTTGTAACAGCGTTTGTAAGGCGGCTGAATTTTTAACTTTTCCCAGTGCGATAGCTAATGCCATGCGTATATCTGGTGAACTAGAGCTAGTAAATGTATTAGCAATTGTTACGCCATCTAATGAGTCCAGTTTAATATTTCTGCTTCGAGAAAGATAGTGTGCTGCAATCAAACGGACTTTCTCAGGATATTCGGTTCCCTTCAAATATTCCAGCATCCTGTCTGTTCCTTCTGGCACATTAATCCCCCTCAGTGCATAACGATATATCCCCCATGATTGCCCTTCCAGTAAAAAGGTATCCCGAGGAGTGTAGGTACTTACCGTACTAAGAGCAGCTAACATTTCCTCATCGCCACACTTCCCGATACTCTCAAGGATCGCCCGATTACTTAGTGCGAAGTCTCCGGCAGTGTCGTTTCTATTAAAAGCATTAATCAAGATACGCTGGCTACTATTCCCTTTAGACTGCCCAATAGCATAGGCCGCCGCTGCTCTAACTTTATCTACCGGATCTGCAAGTAAAGCTGCTAATGAATCGATAGCTGTAGAATCCTGGATAGAAGCAAAAGCCATGACGGCCAGATAACGATAACTGGGGTCTTTGTGTTGAAAATAAACATATAGACTATCCTTCTCCTGTCGATCCTGAAAATCAATGATAGACTGAAATTCAGGGTCAGATGAATCGAGAGTAATTTCGGTTTTCACCTTGCTAGAAGGGGGCACACATGCCCATTGTAATAAGATTAGCGTTAGAGCAAATAATAATAAATGGGTCGTTCGATTCATTTATAGTATAGTGTTATAGCTTTTCAAAACTCTTCTTCGTTCTCTTCTTCTTCCAATGGATTTTCATCTCCAAACATATCTTCAGAGAAACCCTCATTTTCAAACTCATTATCACCGAAATCAAGTGCCTGCATTTGATATTCATCGCAGTTCATTTCGATTCCGATATTGCCTGGTGGACGATGGAATTGAGCAGTAGGATCGTAGTCAATATCCTCTGTATTTTCGAGTTTTTTGATAAACTTTTTGAAAAATGGTTTTGCCATGAATGCTCCCTGTCCATAAAGAAGAGAACGGAAGCGTATCCAGCGGTCTTCTCCTCCTACCCAGGTGCCTACTACAAGATTGGGGGTAATCCCCATAAACCATCCATCCACATAATCATTCGTAGTTCCTGTTTTGCCACCTGCATGGCTCTTAATACCCAATCCTCCTGCTGCATATTTCAGCATCTCAACCATTACATAATTAGCATTTGGGTTCATGGCAGTACGTTCCTGCGGGAATTCTTCATAAATAATACGGCCATTTTTATCTTCTATCCGCTGTATATAAATGGGCTTGTTATAGATTCCATTATTTGCAAATGTAGTGTAGGCCCCAGTCATTTCCATATTGGTAAGGTCTGTAGCTCCCAGGCAAATAGAAGGTTGCTTAGGCACCCGAAAACGGCCATTTGGATAACGAGCAGAACTATCAATGCCCATTTGATGCGCCAGGCCTCTTACAGGGTCCGTATCTCCCAATTGCTTCATCAGGTGCACAGAAACCGTATTTTTGGATTTGCGCAGCCCTTCTTTAAGGGTCATCAACTGGCCTGTAAACTTACCATCTGCATTATCAGGAGTCCAGGATTTTGCTAGATAGAACGTTCCATCACCAGGGTTTATCGTCTGGGGTAAGTCATAGACTTCATAACAAGGTGAAAAGCCCTGTTGAGCAATAGCTGTAGCATAAACAAAGGGCTTGAATGTAGATCCGACCTGCCTGCTGGTACGATTGTGATCAAACTGGAAATATTTATAGTTGATTCCCCCTACCCATACTTTGACGTATCCCGTTACAGGGTCTACTGCTAAAATTCCCGTTTGTAAAAACATACGGTGGTATTTGATCGAATCCATTGGTGTCATCACCGTGTCTGCTTCCATTTTATCATTATAAGCAAACACCTTCATCTCATATTCAGTACTAAATTGCCTTTTTACTTCCTCCTGCAAGGCATACCATTGACTTTCCAATTCCGGATAGTGTTCAGAGCGTTGTACCTGTCTGTATTTTGCCGCAAGGCTAGAGCTAATCAGCTTGCGATTTACCAAATCAGATATAACGTCTTTTTCTTCTCGATCTCTAACAATTCGCTCTACTTCCCGATCATCCGCATGAAATTCCAGGTCATTGCTTTTATTGATATTGGCAATCACCTTGTTGAGGTATCTCGCTCTTAGGGTCTGATAGCGATCTGAGTTACGCACCAGCTTATTCAGGGATTGTTTACGAATCTCTACAGGAACTTCCGTTTCAGAATTCCATTCCTTGTACTCCCATGGATCTTTATTTACGACACTCCAGGTTTTCCAAAAAGCCTTTTGCACCTTGGCCATGTGCTCTACCATTGTTTCCTCCGCAATGCGTTGCATATTAGCATCAATCGTCGTATAGATTCGTAAGCCATCCCGATAAATGTCATATGATGTTCCGTCTGATTGAAGGCATTCAGGGCGTTCCAGTATCTTCTTAACATCCTTCGCTACTTCCATTCGGAAATAAGGGGCAATACCATCTACGTGGCTCTGTCTGCTATAATTAACTCCCAGAGGTTCTTCCCTTAGATTATCATACTCTTCTTGCGTAATCAATCCATTTTTTTGCATCTGCTTCAATACAACCATCCTGCGATGTTGTACTCTTTCCGGCCTTCTTAGTGGATTATAAAGGGATGGGTTTTTAAGCATTCCCACCAGCATAGCAGCTTCATTAATATCTAATGAGTCCTGCGTTTTGCCAAAGTAAATTTCAGAAGCAGCTTTGATACCGTATGCTCCATTAATAAAACTGAATTTATTAAGGTACATCGCTATGATTTCTTCCTTCGTATATCGGCGTTCCAGGCGAACGGCAATAATCCATTCTTTGAGCTTTTGAACGATCCGTTCAACAATCGATTTAGATGCTACTCCCGTAAACAGTAATTTGGCCAACTGCTGTGTGATTGTACTTCCTCCTCCTGAACTTTCTTGCCCCAGTACTCCTGTTTTGAAGATAGCACGTCCCAAAGCCCGATAATCGATTCCACAATGCTCGTGATAACGTTCATCCTCAGTAGCGATCAATGCGTTCACCAGATGAGGAGATAGTTGATCATAAGAAACCGGCACCCGATTTTCTGTATAATAACGACCAATTACCTCTCCATTAGCGGCAAAAACCTGGGTGGCTTCTTCACTCTTGGGATTTTCCAGTTGGCGTATTGAAGGTAAATCCGAAAAGGATAAGCCCAGAAATACAAGCATTGTACCTAGCATGGCTGCAATAGCCAGTATCCACATCCACCTGGCAATGCGTTCATAGGTACTAAGCTCTTCTTTATTTTTTCTGAATAGATTGATCATTCGTGAATATTATTCGCTTCCGCTAAAATAGGTAATTTAATGTAAGATGTAAATATCTTAATTACAATTGGCAAAGCTCATTGTAAAAGTCCAGGCTTTCACGAATAAGGCCTGAATTACAAGTTTGATTAACAACGGCCTGCCCCACTGGCTGTATCAGGCTAAAGTTAATCTGGTTGCCTTCATTTTTCTTATCATTACGCATAAGGCTAATGTAATCGTCGTATTGTTCATTTGGCAATACCTGCCCTCCATACATCTGTAGGAGATAACGTGCAATACGCCGCACATCTTGTATATCCAGGCCTAGTATCTGATGGCTAAGGAAGGATTCGCTTATCATCCCAATAGCAATAGCCTCTCCATGTAATAAAGGATGACTGGTTTCGAGTGCCAGGCCTTCTACAGCATGGCCTATAGTATGTCCAAAATTGAGGGCTTTACGTATACCCTTTTCCTTAGGATCGTTTTCTACAATGTGTTTTTTAATCAATAAGGACGGAATAATTAACTCCTGCCAATTGATATTTTCCAGGCTTTCATATTGTTGCAATAACTGCCACTGTTCGGCATCTGCTATCAGGCTATGTTTAATAATTTCTGCATACCCACTGCGCACTTCCCGCAATGATAATGTTTGCAAAAATGCAGGATCAACTATAACTGCCTGAGGGTTTTGAAAAAGGCCAATACTGTTCTTAACCTGCATAAAATCTATCCCCAATTTTCCCCCTATAGAAGCATCTACCTGTGATAGCAAAGTAGTAGGTATCTGAATAAAACGAACGCCCCGTTTAAAGGTACCTGCACAAAAACCACCCATATCTCCTATCACGCCACCTCCCAGGTTTAGTACCAGGGCATCTCTGCTTGTTTGAGCTTGCATCATTTCCTGCCAGATATGCTGACAGCTCTGTATATTTTTATGCTGCTCTCCAGATGGCACTTCTATCAATACATAGGATTGTCCTTCCAAACTACTTTCCAGTAAAGGGAGGCAGTGCATCTTAGTATTTTCATCTACAATTACAATCAACTGACTGTAATCTAGCTGATGCAAAACCCCGGGAAGGGTTTCCTGAATAGCCCCTATAACTATACTATAAGAATGCAGGTTAATTATTTCCATATGAATGCAGCATCTAAAACGAATGAATGTAGAATGTAAAATGTAAAAGTATAGATTAGAGTAAGAACTGCTTGAACTCTTTTTTAGTACCTAAATGTCCATTCTTCCTCCGGCTTTCAGCCGCCCCCTTCCTCTGACGCTGAAGCTTTAGCCCAAGCGTCCAGAGGGATATAAGTGCTGTGCTCTCCTGGGGGAGCTGCCCACAGGGCTGAGGGGGATATTCTATAAGTCTAAACTAATTCTATATCTAATCCTTTACAGTATAAATTCTACATTTAAATAAGCCCCAAAACTAAACAAGTCTTTATCTTTATCCTAAAAAAATGCCCCGTCTCTTACTTTATGGTTTTGCCTTGGCTGCTTTTACAAATTTGTGGGCCGAATACCAACAAATAGAATGGCTCATCTTGTGTAGTAAACCTCTATTACTGACATTTCTTTCTATCTGGTTTTATCTACAGTTGCGCCCCTTCATTTACAAATATGAAAAATGGGTACAGGCAGGTTTAATTTTTTCAATTGGAGGGGATACGCTTTTAATGTTTGTAGAGCATGGGCCTCAACAGGAACACTTCTTTCTATTGGGCTTGGGCAGTTTTTTATTAGCACAATTGTGTTATTTGATGGCATTTTCATCTTATCCTGATGCAAAAATAAGAGGGAGCATTGTCAAACAACCATTCTTAGCGCTTCCTTTTCTATTGTACTTAGCAGGCCTGTTATATCTGCTATGGCCAGGCATTGGGCAGGATTTGCGTATTCCGGTAAGTGTCTATGCATTGGCAATTGTAAGTATGGCCATTGCTGCATTTAATCTCAGAGCACTCTTATCTTCTCCTTCCTGGAGAATGCTGATGGCAGGCGTATTATTATTCGTGCTTTCTGATAGCCTTATTGCCATTAATAAATTTCTTCAGCCTTTAAGCCTGGCAAGAATCAGTATTATGGCTACCTATCTATTAGGACAGTACTGGATTGCTCTTGCTATTAGTAAATTGCGGGAGGGCATATAAGAACCTTTATAGAGGAAGTTATTCAACTTCTGTAATTCTCCTACCATTTTTTTTTATCTTGCCCCAATTAATGCTAAATATTTTCTAAATTTGAGCATTAGCGTAATAAGTTAAAAGACACCTTAGACATAAATCCAATTCATAGCAGAGCTAAACTTGCTCTGATATTGAATTTTAAGTCAACACCTAAAACCAAACGTGCATGAGAATTCTATCCAAAATTCATGTGTTATTCCTTCCCCTATCTTACTTTTCAAGTACTTACTTTTCCTTTGTAAAATTTAGGCATTTTCGAAAACAATAGCCTCTATCCAGGGACTAACTTACTCTTGTCGTATACAATGGTAACCTTATGTCCGGACTGGGTATAAACGATTATATACTCTGCTTTCTAAAGTAATTCTCATTTATTCATATTTTGATAAATAGCTAAAACCTATGATTAAAGTAGAAAAATTTTCTATCTCCTATCGTCCTAATGAAGACGCAGGGACCATCCACCTGGCACTTGCAGATGGCTCAGGTGCTGATATAGTAATTGACAGCCCAGCAGAAGCCTCGTTTATGTGGAATCTGCTAAGAACAGAAGATGAAGTATACTATGATGCCAGGCATGATCTAATTACCTGTGGTATGGAAAATGTTGGCAGCGCCGACGATTAATTATAACATTCTATTACCGTTATGCTTCAGTCTTTAACACCTATTCTAATTGCTTCACCAGTCCACCGGAGTGGTACCACTTTATTACAACGCCTGTTGTGCTCCACACCTAACACCCTGATTTTTGGTGAAACCCTTGCTAATGATATGACATTTTACTTCTCCATGCTACACAACAAGCAAATGCTTTTAGGTGGAGAAGACAACTGGAGAGCCCAACAATTGGAAAAAGTATTGAATGGGGATGTGAATGACTGGATACCTGACATCATGCCTGATAAAGATTGGTTGCTTTCCCGATCTGAACAAACGATATACGAATACTTAAAAGGATTTGCAGATTATGCACAGCAGCATGGCCGCCCTCTTTGGGGTACCAAACTGCCCGCCTGGCAGCCTGGTATGATCCGGGTGCTTTTAAACAGTATGCCTAAAAGTAAATTGCTCTATATAGTTAGAGATTTGAAAAGCTGTGTGCGTTCTGCCAAATTGATTGGCTATTGCCATACAGCAGCAGATGTGCAACAATATGCTCAAATGTGGCTCGCTAATCTACAGGCAATCAGCACCTATATTCCCAAAGAATCTTTACTCTATATCGACTATCAACGATTGTGCGAGCAACCAGGCCAGGTTATTGACGAAATTGAAAACTTTACCGATGCTCAGCCAATAGACCGCTCGGTAATGCAATATCGCATTAACAATTACGATAGAAAACGGGATACTCCTCCCGAACTGAATACCGACGAACAGACAATTGTAGAACGATATCAAGCGCTACTTACGTAGCCTAAATAGTTCAGGGTTTTCAATAGCGCGAACTATTTATTAACTTTAATAATCATCTCTTTTACCTAAAACTATTTAATTATGAATCCATTTATTGGTGAAATCAGATCTGTTGGTTTTAACTTCGCTCCTCAAGGCTGGACTTTGTGTCAAGGCCAGCTTTTAGCGATTGCGTCTAACACTGCTCTTTTCTCTCTTCTAGGTACTACCTTCGGTGGTGATGGCCGTACTACTTTCGGTTTGCCTGATTTGAGAGGCCGTGTTATCGTAAGCCCAGGTACAGGGCCAGGCCTTTCTCCTTATTCCTGGGGACAAGTAGGTGGCCAGGAGTTTGTAACGCTTAATATTCAGGAGATGCCATCTCACAATCACTATGTGCGTCTTGGTGGTACAGCAAGTTCTCCTGCTGGTTCTAACTCTTTAGTTGGTAATGTTACTGGTGGTGATACTATCTTTAATCCTACTTCTAGTGGCAACACTTTGGCAAGTAACGCCATCACTAATACAGGTGGTAGCCAGGCTCACGAAAACAGAATGCCATTCCTTGGTATCCAGCGTATTCTTGCTCTGACAGGTATCTACCCATCAAGAAGCTAAGATATTTTATTATACAAGCAGCTGGTCTTTCTTGAAAAGAAGATCAGTTGTTTGTTGATCCTTCTGATAAAATGTGATTCATTGTTAAAGCGATGAAGAGAAACTACAGAAGCTATTATCTTTAAAAGATAAGATGCTGGAAAACTTAACAGAAAATATTTTTTAACCTAATAACCTTTTAATATGAACCCTTTTATCGGTCTTATAGTCATGTTTGGTGGTAACTTCGCTCCTCGTGGGTGGGCATTGTGTGATGGGCAACTGTTACCAATCAACCAATATAGTGCCTTATTCTCTATTCTTGGTACCACTTATGGTGGTGACGGACGTACTACCTTTGCTCTGCCTGATTTGAGAGGTAGAGTCGCAATTCATGAAGGCACTGGTCCGGGCTTGTCTCCTTATGACCTTGGTCAAAAAGGTGGATCAGAAACTGTAACCTTAACAACTAGCCAGATACCATCGCATAATCACAGTTTTGAATTAGGAGGAACGGCTTCTTCTCCTGCAGGTTCTAATTCCTTAGTTGGTAATGTTACTGGTGGTGATACCATCTTTAATCCTACAAAAAGTGGAAATACATTAAGTTCTGGCGCTATTCACAATACCGGAGGTGGACAGTCACACAACAATATTCAACCTTACCTGACAGTTAATTTCATTATTGCACTGCAAGGTACTTATCCATCAAGAAGTTAAGATTTTTTATTATGAAGTTGTATAAGAATGTCTGATGAGTCGATTGAAATCAGATTTTTGCACTCGTTGATCTTTTTTTTGAGTTTCGTACCTGTACCGGAGAACTACGGTAGTGGTGCTACGAAGCGATAAAAAAATGAAAAGGAGGGAAAAAAGATATTTTTAGCGACCATTGAGATATTTTTAAACAACTTCTATCTATCATACACAAACAACTGCTTTCTACAGAAGTGGAAAACAGTTGTTTGTAAAGAAACGACAACAGTACTAAATAGAATGAGCATATGCAGTTTATTGTAAAAACAACACCAGAAGAAGTACAAAGAGCCAGAAAATGGTGGAAACAATTGGAGCTTCAATGGAAAATGGCTTATAACGAAGCTGTTTTTGGACAGGGGCCTACGCTTGAACCACCAACGGATGATCATTTGATGTTTTTATTAGTAGGTGTTGATGTATTACGGCTTGCAGGGCCACTGGCTCCCAATCCCAATATAACTACGCCAGTAACTAATTTATCAGGTTTAATTCCCTTGTATAACCTCACTTATCTTTCTATTACAAATATGCATTTGACTAGTATAGAGGAGTTAAAACCATTTACTAAGTTGCAGCATCTTTTCATTGTCAATAACCAAATTACATCACTTAAGGGCATTGAAAATTTAACAGAGCTTAAGGAGCTTTATGCTCAGTCCAATGAACTGACACATATTGATGAGGTTAAGAAATTGACAAAGCTGGAAACCTTCTACTGTTCGTACAATAAACTCCAAAATCTGGATGGCATTACAGAAAAGCATGAAGATAAATTGAACCAGTTTTTTGTATTACCCAACGAAACACTAAAAGATAAAGACATACTAAGAATAGAAAACAGGATTGGAATCAAGTGTAGAAGAGGATAAGTATCATGTGGTGATATGGCCATATAGTGATGTGGCGAGAAGGGACCGTCCAACTACACTTGTTGGCTACGTTGGACGAAGGGGGATGTACAAAAGTCTCTATTTCACTTATCTGTTTTCTCTTATATCAATTGATTTCAATTTTTGGGAAGTGTTTTCCTGCACAAATATGCCTACCTATTTTGTAAAGAGTAAGAAGAAGGTGCAGCGGTGTATTCAATTTATAGCATTTTCTTTTTCTCTTTAGTACATTCATTTTCTCTATTTATTATACCCTCCTAATTATTTCATTTGCTGTTGCAAATGCTGATTAATAACACCTAAAACTTTATAAACATGAGCTCTATTAATACTTACTTTTTACTTTTTTTCTTTATCCTATTTACTTTTTGTGGCATTGAGCTTAATGCTCAGGATATTACAACTAATGCAGCATGTTTTGATACTGATACATGGTCACTAGATGCTACTGATGGTACTGGAAGAAATGTTTATATTAATGACCAAGAAGGAAATATATACATCCGATGGCATATTAGCAATAATAGATGGGAAATGAATACAGAAGATGCTGGGTTTGCTTACTGGCATAATTCCTTTGCCTCTACTCCAAACCCACCTGATTTTGATACAGGGAGTTGGACTTATGTTTCTTGCGCAGCAACACAAATTTTTGGTACTGGCACTCAATCCACTCTGACACTCCCCATCGAACTAATCAATTTCTCTGCAAAACTCACACAAAATCACATACTACTCCAATGGCAAACTGCTGTTGAAATCAACAACAACTATATGGCAATAGAACGCAGTATAGATGGCAAGCATTTTCAGGAAATAGGCAGAGTTGATGGAGCTGGCACAACTAGTGAGGTACAAAATTACACCTTCACCGATCGTAGCCCTTTATTCGGCAACAATTATTACCGCTTACGCCAGGTAGATTATGATGGCGCTACTGAATTCCACAATGTGATTTCTATAGAATATAGATCAGAAAATACGAGTATACAACTGGCTCCCAATCCTGCTTCTGATCGCCTGAGTATACAATTGGCCCAGGCTGACGATCAAGCTCTTAATATTGTATTGTACAATCTATACGGCCAGGCCATGTATAAGAATACAATTGCAGCCGGCCAAACTCAATACGACATAGACCTAAGCTATCTAAATACAGGGCAGTATATATTGGAAGTATACAAGGATACAAAACCACTACTGCAAGAAAGAATCATTCGAAATTAATCCAGTGCTTTAGAAAGAAGATCTGGATTGTAGAATATTGTACTTCAGGTTTCCTCTACCAGAAAGGGAAGGAGATTGTATACATATGAAACTTTATTCGATTAACATTCCAATTGAAGTATATTGAATGTTAATATTATTTCTTGGGTACTGAAACCACCGCGACAATCCAAACAAATGAATCTATTTCGCCTTAAAAAAATTGTAACTTTTCAAAAAAAGGTGCGTACTTGTAAGAGTAAGTGCTCAAAAACCGCAATTATTTAGTGAAATCATTTTTTATGTGTTTTAAATACATAAAATCACTTTTTCCAACAAAAAATCACTACTTAATAAACTTAAAATATTTTAAATCTATCAATAAAGCGGATAGCGCTAATTGATATTTAGAGCCTAAAATCTCTATCAACCATGAAACAGAAACTTTTACAACAAAAATTATTTTTCCTGCTCATTGGCGTGCTAATGTCATTTAGCCCTACACTATATGGACAGACTATTAATTACTCTGATGCCTGCGGGTTCAATCAAACACTATCATTATTTGGTACAGATGCTACAGGAAGAAATGAATATAGGGCTCAAATCGATCCAGGACCTCCACCTGAATTTCAAATTGTTAAATGGAATACTTCTCTAAATAGATGGGAAATTTATGTTGACAATTTTAGCGGTAACCCCGGAACTTTTGTCTTATATGGCTATAATACTTTTGCTTCTACCCCTAATCCTCCTGATAATAGCACTGGTACATGGACACCTACACCAGGTTTTTCATTTTGTTGGACAAATGGTAGTGGCCTCAGTTTCACAGGTCCTGGTACTCAAAATGTCCTTAATGCCTGCACCGATGCCGCTCCTCCCACCATCACCTGCCCAGCTGATCAAAACAGGAATCTTGATGGGAGCTGTATATACACTATTGAAGATTTCACCGGTTTGGCGACTAATGTAACAGATGATTGCACCGCCAATCCAACGGTAACTCAATCTCCGGCATCTGGTGGAAGCATAACCATGGCAGGAACGACACAAGTGACCCTCACCGCTACTGATGACGCAGGTAATATGACCAATTGTAACTTCGATCTGATTGTAGAAGACGATGTTTCTCCTACGGTGACCTGCCCAACAATTGATTTTAACGCTACTGTTACAGTATTAATTATTAGAGCCGGCGGTACTCCTGGAGATGTGTTCTTCAATATCACAGATGCAGGTAATAATGTGGTAGCTAGCGAAGCCCAGACCTCTTCGTTTGGATTTTCTTCCTTCGCATACAATTTACCTTGTGATGCCAACTATACTTTTAACTATACAGACAATTCTGGCGGATTAACCCAAAATGTACAAGTACAAGTCAATAATACCCCAGTAATTACCCTCGCCCCTATTACAACTGGTGCTTATCCTTTCACTATCGATCCATGTAATGTATCTACACCAGGCCAGTGTGCTGTAGTACTTAATGGCCTGGCACCAACAGTTATGGACAACTGTGCTACCACTACCACATATACCCTTTCTGGTGCCACTACTGGTTCGGGTAATACAGATGCTAGTGGTCAATCTTTCAATGTAGGTACCACTACGCTGATGTATACAGCTACGGATGGAGCCGGAAACTCTGGCAACTGTAGTGTAGATATTACAATCGGTGATGGCCAGGATCCAGTTGCTAACTGCCCAAGCAATATCACTCAAAACAATGCTGCAGGACAATGTGGAGCCAATGTAACCTTCACTATCCCTGATCCAACGGATAATTGTCCTGATGTAACCTCAGCAGCCAATCCGGCTTCTGGTTCTTTCTTTGCAGTAGGTACTACGCAAGTAACATTAACTGCAACAGATAATGCAGGCAATACAAGTACCTGTAATTTTGATGTAACCATCAATGATACGGAAGATCCAACGGCTAACTGCCCAGCTACTCAAACGGTAGACAATACTGCCGGGCAATGTGGAGCAAACGTTAGTTTCACTATTCCTAACCCAACGGATAACTGCTCTGCTACTTCTGCAGCTAATCCGGCTTCTGGTTCTTTATTTAATGTTGGTACCACACAAGTAACAGTAACTGCTACGGATGCTGCTGGAAATACAGGTACCTGTACCTTCGATGTAGTTGTCAATGATACCGAAGATCCAACGGCCAACTGCCCAGCCACTCATACAGTAGGTAATACTGCTGGACAATGTGGTGCAAATGTCAATTTCACTATTCCTAACCCAACAGATAATTGCCTTGGTGCTACTTCTGCGGCCAATCCTGCTTCTGGTTCCTTCTTTGATGTTGGTACCACACAAGTAACAGTAACTGCTACGGATGCTGCTGGAAATACAGGTACCTGTACCTTCGATGTAGTAGTCAACGATACCGAAGACCCGACCATCGTTTGTCCAGAAGATGTAAGTGTGAATGCAGCAGCTAATGAATGCTCTGCTGCTGTTTCATATCCTGATCCAACTGTTAGTGACAACTGTCCAAATGCTGGCTTCGTGTGTAACCCGGCAGCAGGTTCCACCTTCAACGTAGGAAATAATCAAATAGTTTGTACAGCTACAGATGGAGCAGGTAATACCAGTCAGTGTATCTTTACTGTAACAGTAAATGATGTAACCGCCCCATCAGCAACCTGCCCGGATAATATAACAGTAAGTAATAATCCGGGACAATGCGGTGCTAATGTTCCTTACTCTGCTCCAACAGCATCAGATGCTTGTGGTATTGCAGCAGAAGGTGGAATAGTATGTTCTCCTGCTTCTAGTTCTTTCTTTGATGTGGGTACAACAGCAGTCAATTGTACCATAATGGATGTAAATGGCAATAGCAGTAGCTGTTCTTTCAACGTTACTGTAAATGATACCGAGAATCCAACACCAGTCTGCCCTGGGAATATTACTCGATCTAATGATGCAGGCTCATGTGGAGCCATTGTAAGCTACTCCACGGGTGGAACGGATAACTGCCCTGGGGTATCAGGCTCTACCAATCCAGCTTCTGGTTCCTTCTTCAATGTAGGTACTACACAAGTAACCGTAATGGCTACGGATGCTGCCGGTAATCAAGATCAATGTACTTTTGATGTGACCGTAAATGATACCGAAGTACCCAATATGGTGTGTAATGACTTCAACCTGACACTAACAGGATCTTCTACTTCCATCACATCAGCACAAATGGATGGTGGTTCTACAGATAACTGTGGTATCACTTCTTTCCAAGTTGTCCCAAGCACTCTTAATTGTAGTACCATTGGCGCACAGACCGTAACCCTTACGGGTACAGATGCAGCAGGAAATTCTTCTTCCTGTACAGGAACGGTCACTGTAATAGACAACAACCCACCAACGGCATCTTGTCAGGATTTCACTGCTAATGTTATACCGTATGGCCCAATGGCCTTTATTTCTACGGGCGATATAGACAATAATTCTTCTTCTGTTTGTAATTCTGTCACTTTGGCTCTTGATGTTACCAACTTCACTTGTTCTGAAGTAGGTGATCATACAGTCACACTTACCGTAACCGATACAGGCAATGGCCTTACCAGTACTTGTACAGCAACGGTAACGGTAGAAGATCCAAACAGTTTATGTTGTGCTCCGGCAAATGCGGTATGTAATAATACAACTGTTCAGTTGGATGCAAATGGTATGGGAAGTATTATGCCATCGGATGTAGGCGGAGGAAGTACAGCTGATTGTGGACTCCAGTCTGAAAACGTTAGCCCCCAGAATTTTGATTGCAATGATGTAGGCAACCCAGTTTCTGTGACTTACACTATTACAGACATCAATGGTGCAAGCAGCTCTTGTAATGCTACAGTAACGGTAGAAGATAATATTGCCCCAACAGCTGGTTGTACAAATGTAACGGTACAACTGGATGCAAATGGTGATGGTAGCACTACCGCAGCAGCAGTAGAATCTGGTTCTACAGACAACTGCGGTACAATAAATACCGTAAGCCTTGTACCTAATACTTTCACCTGTGGCGATATCGGTCCAAATACTGTAACCTTGACAATCAATGATGGCAATGGCAATACGAGCACTTGTACTGCTACTGCAACAGTAGAAGATAATACTCCTCCTATGCCTGTATGTAGTACTAGCACGGTTGAAATACAACCAGATGGTACTTACACGCTTCAGGAAGCAGATGTATACGATGCCAATTCAAGCACCGATAACTGTAGCATAGATAATGTAAGCTTCCCTGCTACCACTTATGACTGTGATGATGAAGATCAAACCTTCACAGTGCCTGTAACGGTAACCGATGCTGGTGGAAATACAGCAAGCTGTAATGCAACGATCACAGTAACAGTGGGTGATGCCCTGCCAAATGGCTGGCAAAGCAATGACATTGGAGCCGTTACGGTTGGCAATGATTACAGCTTTGATCCTTGTGCTACCCCTAATCCTGAAGATGGTTTCTTCACAGTAGGTGGTTCTGGCAATAATGCCTTCCCTGGCACCACAGACGATGCAGTAGCATATGCTTATCAGACGCTTTGTGGCAATGATATCACAATCACTGCCAAAGTAGAAACCGTAACACCAGATGGTTATGGTGGTTTGATGATTCGCGAAACTGGAGATGCCGATAGCAAGCAAGTAGCTATTTTCTCTAATTTGAGCAACTCGCTACGCCATGAAACTCGCTATTTCTCTGGTGCGAACAAAGTAGTACAAAACTTTGTTAAGCCTTCTCCAGTTTGGTTGCGCCTACAGCGCCAGGGCAATTGGGTATTTGCATTCTACAGCACTAATGGAATGTTCTTCCAGTATGTACATGCCGTGTATATCCCATTAAACAATTGCATCCAGATTGGTTTAGCTAGCTTTACTTATCTGCCAAATACACAGACGGAAGCTACCTTCTCTAATGTAGAAATCACTGGTGGCACAATGCCAAATGTAGTGGTTCCGGAAATTACAGAAGCTGCAACTATCAAGCAAGCTCCTAGCCTATATCCGAACCCTGCCAACAATATGGTGAATCTGGTATTCGAAAATGGCTTAGACAAAGATGCGATCGTAACTCTTCGCAATCAGTTAGGACAAGTAATCGAACAACGCGAATTGCGCGCTGGCGATTTTGCTACTGAATGGAATGTAAGTACACTAGTTGATGGATTGTACCTCTTCGAAATCCGTCAGGATGGTGAGGAAGTACAAGTACTACGACTCGTGAAGACGCAATAAATGAATATTTAAGTATAAAAACTTAGAGCGTTTTTGGGAATTTGTTCTTTGAGACGATTTTGTCACTAGTTGACTTGGATGAGGCGGAAGGTTACGATTTTAGCCTAAGCTAAATGAGTGTTCTTTCAACAAAATACAAGCCAATTAGTGACGAAATAAGTCCGATTAATAAATCCCAAACATGCTCTTAATGAATGTAATGAGTCATCTTGGATTAAATGATCTGAGATGGCTCATTTTATTTAATGACGTAATCTAAATTTATAAAGCATCCCCCTCAGCCCTGCGGACAGCTCCCCCAAGGGAGCATATATATTCCCTTATTATGATTAAAGGGCCTGATGAAGTTGGAGGAAGAACATATATTAGTGTATTTTAAAAGACTATTTAACATTTTGGGAGGCAGGACTTTATAAAAACAAGGAACTTGTTTAAAATTATAGAATCTTTATTTCATCCGATTTTCCAACAAAATTCTAACCATGAAGCACCTTATTACAATTTTCCCATTCATCACAATTTTTACCCTGGGAACTTTATTTACCACTCAGGCACAGACAAATCTTAGTGCAGGTGATATTGCCTTTACAGGTTATCATTGTGGTGGCAATAATGACTTTTCCTTCCTTTTATTAGCTAGTGTTGAAAATGGTTCTACCATCCGTTTTACAGATAATGGCTGGAAGTCCAACAATACTTTTCGTACTGGAGAAGGCATTTTACAAGCCTCCTTCTCAACAGATGTATCTTGTGGCACAGAAGTACATGCCAATCCAGCAACTGGTTCTCTAACTACGTCTAGTGGGTCAGTTGGGACAATAAGTGCCGTTTCAGGATCTTTCGCACTTTCTACTTCCGGAGATCAAATTCTTGCTTACCAAGGCACAGAAGCTGCTCCTACTTTCATCAGCGCCACTAATTTTAACGGCAATAACCCTTGGGACTCCGATGCTTCAAACTCTAATACTTCCGCTATCCCTATGGGCTTACAAAATGGAGTCAATGCGGTAGGTCATGGTGAAGTAGACCATGGCCGTTACGAATGTTTTAATCCTATATCCGGTACTCTCGCTAGCCTTAGGCCTGCATTAAATGATACCAGAAACTGGACCAAATCTGATATGGGTGGCATCATAGCTGTTCCTTCTGGTTGTGCTTATAATATCACAGATTGCGTTCCTACCAACTGCAATCCACCTAGTGCCAGTTGTCAAAATGTTAACTTAAGCGTAAACGCGATGGGTAATCTTTCCGTTGCAGCAAGCCTGATTGGTGCAGGAAGTACAGCCGAATGCGGCATTCAGTCTGAAACCCTTAGCCCTCAAAATTTCGACTGCAATGATGTAGGCAATGCCGTTTCTGTGACTTATACAATCACAGATATCAATGGTGCTTCCAACTCATGTATGGCTACTGTAACGGTAGAAGACAATATCGATCCAACAGCAGGCTGTACAAATGTAACGGTACAACTAGATGCTAATGGCAATGGCAGTACGACAGCTGCAGCAGTGGAATCTGGCTCGACAGACAACTGCGGTACCATTAATACTGTAAGCCTGGTACCTAATACTTTCACTTGTGGCGACATCGGACCAAATACTGTAACTCTGACCATTAATGACGGTAACGGCAATACAAGTACCTGTACTGCTACCGCTACGGTGGAAGATAATATCGATCCTATAGCAGGTTGTACAAATGTAACGGTACAACTGGATGCTAATGGCAATGGTAGTACGACAGCTGCAGCAGTGGAATCTGGCTCGACAGACAACTGTGGCACCATTAATACAGTAAGCCTGGTACCTAATACTTTCACTTGTGGCGACATCGGACCCAATACTGTAACCTTAACGATAAATGATGGCAATGGCAATACAAGTACCTGTACGGCTACTGCTATGGTAGAAGACAATATTCCTCCAGTACCTGTCTGTAAAACAACAACAGTAGAAATACAGCCAGATGGCCTATACACCCTTCAGGAAGCAGATGTATATGATGCGAATGCCAGCACTGATAATTGTAGCATTGATAATGTAAGTTTCCCAGCTACAATTTACGATTGCGATGATGAAAATCTAACTTTCACCGTGCCGGTAACGGTAACCGATGCTGGTGGAAATACAGCAGGCTGCAATGCTACTATTACAGTAGTAGTTGGTACCGCTTTACCAAATGGCTGGCAAACCAACAATATTGGAGCAGTAACAGTTGGTAACGATTATAGCTTCGATCCTTGCGCTACGCCTAATCCTGAAGATGGTTTCTTCGCTATCGGTGGTTCTGGTAATAATGCCTTCCCTGGTACAACAGCTGATGCAGTAGCTTTTGCTTCTCAATTGCTTTGTGGAAACGATATCACAATTACTGCAAAAATAGAAAGTGTCACACCAAATGGATATGGTGGTTTGATGATTCGTGAAACGAGTGATGCGGATAGCAAGCAAGTAGCTATTTTCTCCAACATGAGCAATTCACTACGCCATGAAACGCGCTATTTCGCTGGCGCGAACAAAGTGATACAAAACTTCGTCAAGCCTTCTCCTGTCTGGTTGCGCCTTCAGCGCCAGGGCAACTGGGTATTCGCATTTTATAGCACCAATGGAATGTTCTTCCAGTATGTACATGCGGTTTATATTCCATTAAACAATTGCATTCAGATTGGATTAGCGAGCTTTACCTATCTACCCAATACGCAGGCAGAAGCAACCTTCTCTCATGTAGAGATCACAGGTGGCATGATGATGCCATACATAGAAACTCCAGAAATTACAGCAGCGGCAGCCATAAAACAAGCTCCTAATCTATATCCTAATCCTGCCAGCAATCTGGTAAATCTGGTATTTGAAGATGGATTGGATAAAGATGCCATCGTAACACTCCGTAATCAGCTAGGACAAGTGATCGAACAACGCGAACTGCGCGCTGGCGATTTTAATACAGAATGGAAGGTCAATACACTAGTCAATGGTTTATACTTCTTCGAAATCCACCAGGAAGGAGAAGAAATACAAGTGCTTAGATTAGTGAAAACAGAATAGACAATTTTTAAAACCTAATAAAAAACCGTCTCAGAGAAACTTAGCTGGGGCGGTTTTTTATTTATAATCAGCAGCAATTAAATTTGATGTCACTAAGCTTACATTCCTTTTTGCCTTTTATGAAAATTATTACGTAAATTTGAGGCGTACTTTTAAAGCTTAGTATAGGAATTAATTTAAACTTATAGATCATCCCCCTCAGCCCTGTGGGCAGCTCCCCCGAGGGAGCACAGCACTTATACCCCTTTGGAGGGGTCGGCTAAAAGCCGGGGGAGGAGGAGATATTAAAGTGCTAAAAAAGATAATTTAATATTCTGATTTTTAGTGCCTTTAAGAAAAGCTTAAACCAATTCTGGTTTTAAAACGTACCATCATATATACCATAAGAATCAGGCGTATTTCTTCACCTGATTTACCCCTAAAAAATATCATGCCCGATAGGGCAAATCAATATGCGTTGATGTATTGCTGATATACGTCAATAGTATAGTTGTGCTATTAATATAGTTCTCATGTGAAAAAGAGCTTATTGAAAATGAATTTCAATAGTCTTTTTCCATTAACCAAATATGTTATAATATGAATTGTAAGAATGCTACCCTATTAAAAACCTTATTGGTAAGCGCACTGGTATTAATATCCACTGGGCTTTTTGCGCTTGACATTACATGGATCGGAGAAGGAGATGGTACCTCCTGGCATGACGCTGACAACTGGGATACAGGAACCATACCCACCAGTGAAGACTTTGTCAACATCAGCGGAGCCGCCATGGTAATCATTAATTCACCCGCAGAAGCTTATACATTATTATTGGATGAGGATGCAATTTTGACCATTTCCAATACCGGGCAATTGTCATTCGATGGGAATAGTGGGCAGGCTATAGTTGCTTTTGATAATTCAAGGATCAATAATCATGGTACATTAGCTATTAGTCTAAGTGGTAGTGATGGTATTAGCCTACTTGATTTAGCCAGTCTCGTCAATCATAATATACTTACCATCCTTTCCCCTGAAGGAGATGGTATTGATATGGTAGGGCAATCTACTTTTACCAATCATGGTAATGCGACTATTAAAGGTGCTGAAGAGGAAGGTATTGATATGGAAGAAGAAAGCAAGTGTTTCAACTATGGCTTCATACGCTTTGAGCTGATGGACGACTTTGACCCCGTTGATATGAACGATGAAGATACCAGATTTGAAAATCATGGTACTATTGAAATCGTAAATATCATAAATGGAGGAGAAGGCATAGAAGTAGCTGCTGGTATTTTCATTAATAAGGCGACAGGGAGCATTAGCATGACAACTGTTACGGGAGATGCTTTAAGAGTTCAAGAAGATGGAACATTCATCAATGAAGGTTATGTAAGTATTTCATTTAATCCTATTGAAGAACAGGAAGTCGAAGGGCAAGAAGAAGATAATAATGGGATTGAAATAGAATGTGGTGGCGTTTTGCGAAATGAAGGTATTATAGAAATTACCAATAATGGCCCAACAGATGCTATAGAATTGGAATGTGATGCCGAACTTGTCAATGAATCTTGTGGAGAAATCTATATTCTTACTAATAATAAAATTGATATTGAATCAACTGGTACTTTTACCAATTATGGTATTTTGTCAACAATCTTTAATGGTGTTAATACCAATAATGGTACGTTCATTAATGGTGGACAAATTATTGCACCCAGTGGATTTCAGGTGGCACCCAACGCAGTAATAGATGGGGCTACCCTTCCAGAAGGGTGGCAAAGCTCGGATATTGGGAATTCTGGTTCTCTAGGAAATAATTTTGGTTTCCTGGGCTGTGAGGAAGAAGCAGAATTTGTTGTTGCGGGGGGCGGTAATAACGCCACTAGTACTACATCGGATAATGTAGCCTTTGCCTACCAGACGCTTTGTGGCAATAATATTACGATCACTGCCAAGATAGAAAATGTAACACCAAATGGATATGGTGGCCTGATGATTCGCGAAATAGGTGGTGCCGATAGTAAGCAAGTATCTATCTTCTCTAACCAGAGCAGTTCGTTACGCCATGAAACCCGTTATTTAACGGGTGCCAACAAAGTGGTACAAAACTTTGTCAAGCCCTCTCCTATCTGGTTGCGCCTTCAGCGCCAGGGCAATTGGGTATTCGCATACTCTAGTTCGAATGGAGTTTCCTTCCAGTATGTACATGCGGTTTATCTCCCATTAAGCAATTGTATTGAGATTGGTTTGGCAAGCTTTACTTACCTACCCAATACACAAACAGATGCGTCTTTCTCTCATGTAGAAATCACAGGTGGAGTTATGATGCCATATGTAGAAGCTCCTGCAATAACAGAAGCGACAACGATCAAGCAGACTCCTGCTTTATATCCCAATCCTGCTAATGATATGGTCAATCTGGTATTTGAGAATGGATTGAGCAAAGATGCCATCATTACACTCCGCAACCAGTTGGGACAAGTAATCGAACAACGCGAATTGCAGGCCGGCGATTTTGCTACTGAATGGAATGTAAATACATTAACTGATGGTTTATATTTCTTTGAAATCTGGCAAGATGGAAAAGAGCGACAGATACTAGAACTCGTAAAAACGAAATAACGTATTTGAACGCCTAACTGAAAGATTAAATGAGCCATTCTATAGACATATGTGTACAGAATGGCTCATTCTTTGTCTCTAGGGCCATTCTGTGTATTTTTCACACAAATAGGCTATAAAAGTCGTCAAAGAGATGTTTTTCATAAAGTTAGGCCAAACTTAATCCCATAATTGAAAAGTAGCAGATTCTTTTTTTTTTATATTTGAGGTATTCTTACCCAAACATGTAATAGCTAACAACAATGTGATCTTTTAGTGGTTTATCCAATACTACTAAGATTTGTACAAATCATATCTCTAATTTCCATGAAAAATACTATACCCATTTTACTATCGCTTTTTGGGCTATCACTTTTTTTCTTCCCTAACAGGGGAATGGCTCAATGCGATGCTGGCCAGACCAGTAATACTTACTGCTATGCAAGCGGATTGGTAAATGAAGTTGCCTTTGAGTTTTGCCCAACAGCAGGCATGGCAGCACAGTCTACCATTATTGCCGGTACTTTTGGCATTCCTCCTAATACATTAACGGTATACTCAGGAGCTTCTGGTTCTGGCACTTCAGGTACGATGGTTTTCGGGCCTGCTACCGGAGATGTATCAGGCAATACAATTGAAAGCTTGGCAGCAGATCAATGCCTCATCTTTGTGATAAATAGTATTGCAGGGGTTTCAATAACCTGTGCAGATGGTTTTGATACCGAGTTATCGGTCTGTAGTCAAAGTATATCCATTACTCCTGTGACATTGACTATCTCGCCAGATGAATTCTGCGAAACAGATGGAAATCAAACACTGGGAGGTGGACTTCCAACTGGAGGTACCTACTCTGGTGATGGGGTTACCGACGATAATAATGGAACAACCTTCACTTTTAATCCTACTGATGCTGGTCCGGGCCTAACTACCGTAACTTATACGAATGATGGTACTGCTACAGATGATATCAATGTATTAGCATCTGGTACAGTAAGCTTTACAGCTCTTGCTGATCTCTGCATTGATGCAGGTACTCAAACTGGTTTGGGTGGTGGCACTCCTTCAGGCGGCACTTATAGCGGCCCTGGTGTGACAGATAATGGAAATGGAACCTACAACTTCAATCCGGCAATAGCAGGACTAGGTAATCATACCATTTCTTATACCGAACCAGGCGGCTGTATGGAAACAGCAATGGATGATGTAGAAGTGTTAGCAGCTTGTGGCTGCCCGGAAGGACAGACTAATTACTTCTATTGCTATGGTAATCTTGAAAACAATACCGTTGCATTTGAAGTATGCCCTACTGCGGGTATGGCAGCTAAGGCTACTATCCTATCAGGTATCCTGGATACACCAAATGATGATCTGAGTGTTTATCAGGGCACTACTGGTTCCGGTACTTCCGGAACGCTGCTTTTTGGGCCAGACAATGGCAACCTGGCAGGCAGTGAAATCATAGGTAATCTGGCAGATAACTGCCTTATCTTCGTCATTAACAGTGATGCTGCTGGTAGTTGCCAGGATGGTTTTGTGGAAGGATTAGCAGTTTGTGGTGAAAGCATACCTGCCAGTGTTAGTTTTCAGGACCCAGGTGACTTTTGTTTCAATGATGGTGTACAAAATGGTTTAGGCGGTGGTACACCTACAGGTGGTACTTATTCAGGAAATGGAGTAACGGATGACAACAACGGGACCACTTTTTCCTTTGATCCTGCTGCTGCAGGTGTAGGTGTACACACATTGACTTATACCAACGGTAATTCAGCTACTGTAGAAATAGAAGTATTCCAAAATGGAGCAACTACTTTCACTGCCCTGGCTGACCTTTGTATTGATGCAGGTGTTCAAATGAATCTTGGCGGTGGTTCGCCATCTGGTGGTTCATTCAGTGGCCCAGGAGTAACAGATAATGGAAATGGCACTTACAACTTCAATCCAGCTTTTGCAGGCCTAGGAATACATACAATTTCTTATACGGACGCTACGGCTTGCGCCGAAACAGTGACCGATCAGGTGGAAGTACTAGCTGCTTGTGGTTGTCCTAATGGAGAGACCAGCTTCTTCCATTGCTATGGTAATGATGAAAGCGACCTGGTCATTTTTGAAGTTTGCCCTTCAGGAGAGGAATTTGCTCAGGCTACGATCAATAGTGGCTCTTATGGCACAGGAGATAATCTGACCGTTTATCAAGGTGCTAGTGGTTCTGGAACTTCCGGAACAATTGTATTTGGACCCGCTACTGGCGATTTATCCGGTACGGAAATTACAGCAAATGCACCAGATGAATGCCTCATTTTTGTAAGCAACAGCAACTTTGTACTTTCCTGTCAGGATGGCCTGGAAACACCTCTATCTGTTTGTGGCCGCAGCCTGGCTAATCTGGTCACTTTTACGGCGCTAGATGATTTATCATTTTTCGCGGGTGTGCAAACAGGACTCAGTGGTGGTTCTCCAGCAGGTGGCGTATACGGTGGCCCTGGGGTAACAGATGACATGAATGGTAATACCTATACCTTTAACCCTGTAACTGCTGGTTTAGGCACCCATACTCTTACCTATACAGTAGGAGGAGAAACGGCTACTGACGAGGTAGTAGTATTCAATATCTCACCTCCTGCTTTTTCTAAATCCTTCTCACCTCATCAAGTGGGCGTAGGCGCCGTTTCTGTGCTCACCTTTACAATTGATAATACCGTAAGTAGTACCCCTGCAATGGATCTATCCTTTACGGATAATTTACCGGCAGGTATGACCGTAGCAGCCGTACCTAATGTAAATAGTACATGTACAGGCGGAACCATTACTGCTGATGCAGGAACTTCCGTAATCAGTTATGCTGACGGATCAATAGGCGGCAATAGCAGTTGTACGATCTCTGTTCATGTAGTAAGCAGTACGGTTGGTACCAATACCAATACAACGGAGGATTTGACATCTGACGCAGGAAATAGTGGAACAGCAACAGCCAATCTGACCGTATTTGACGGCACCGACCGGCCTTTATTTTCTAAAAGTTTCAACCCTGCCAGCATTAATCTAGGCGAACGCAGTACTTTGACCTTTACTATTGACAATACCTTAAATCCGAGAAATGCCCTCAGCCTGAATTTGACTGACAATTTACCTGCTGGATTAGTAGTTGCTTCACCTGCTAATATATCTTCTACCTGTACTGGTGGTACCATAACAGCAGTACCTGGAACGGATGTCATCGAGTATTTTCCTACATTCCCTGGAGATGCGAGTGTAGCCTCTGGTGCAAGCTGCCAAATATCAGTAGACGTAGAAGGGGTAAGCTCTGGTAATTTGCTTAACATTACGGAGCAACTGACCGGAGTCATCCTTACAAACTTTAATAGTGGTATTGCTGTAGCAGAAATAGAAGTGCTTCCTCCACCAGCAATTTTCATAGAAAAATCATTCAACCCGAATCCGGTACGTCCTGGAGAAATCACTAACTTAGAATTTACAATTACTAATCTGGATCGGGATTTTGCAGCGACCAATGTATCCTTTACAGATGACCTCGATGCAGTTTTGTCTGGCCTGGTAGCAGTTGGCACCCCACTAAATGATGTTTGTGGAGCAGGATCGCAACTTACTGGTACTTCTTTGCTGACTTTCACTGGCGGCTCTATCCCGGCAGAAGGTTCATGCACTTTTAGTATACCCGTACAGGTACCAGCAGGAGCAGCGCTTGGAGAATACACTAATGTAACCAGTGAAGTAACAGCTGATATTAATGGCGCAACAATTACAGGCAATACTACTACTGAAATACTTTATGTAGAAAATGTACCAAGCATTACCAAAACCTTCCTGACTAATCCGGTAGTCGCAGGTGGTACAACTACGCTTGAATTTACGATAACCAACAGCAGCCCTACTTCGGATTTAACGAATATTGATTTCAATGACAATATTTCTGGATTCATTGACGGTGCAACCGTAACCGCTGTACCTGCGGCTGGCTCTTGTGGAGCAGGTTCTATTTTCCTTACTCAAGTGCTTCAGGGGCAGCTACATCTAAGTGTTATAGGAGCTAATATTGCTGCGAATAGCGCTTGTACCTTCTCCTTTGATTTAAACATCCCTGGATCAACACCTGCTGGTACTTATACTAATACAACAGATATAGTATCCGCTGAAGTAGATGGCAGCTTTACTCAATTCGGGCCTGCTACCGCAGATTTAGAAGTCCTGGCACTTCCTAAATTAACAAAAACTTTCACAGATGATCCGGTATCACCTGGTGAAACAGTCAATCTGGAATTCACCCTTTCTTACGATGAATTCGCTAGTGTAAATGCTACCAATATTTCATTTACAGATAATCTAGATGCTACGCTATCAGGCTTAATGGCTACCGGTACTCCAATCAGTGCATGCGGAGGTACATTGAGCGGAACTTCTACGCTTACCTTCAGTGGCGGTTCTTTAACACCGGGTGAAACTTGTACGTTTAATGTTTCTGTACAAGTACCCGCCGGTGCTCTACCTGGTACCTATACCAATACGACAAGTGCACTTCAAGCCACAATAAATGGCCAGACGGGAACAGGAGCTAGTGCTACAGACGACCTCTCTGTTGGAGGGCTTAATTTCACCAAAGAATTTATAGGAAACCCTGCTTTACCAGGAGAAACAATCTCCTTACTATTTACACTTGAGAATGATGTAGAGCAAGATGCAGCTATTACATTTTTCACGGATAATCTTGCGGGTGTATTACCAGGCATGACAATAGTGGGTGCACCTACGCAAAATACCTGTGGAGGAACATTAGCTGGTAATAGCACCTTCATTCAATATGTAGGTGGCACGATCCCTGCCAATTCTAATTGTGTGATTGAAGTGGACCTACTCATTCCTCAAAATGCAGCAGATGGTTCTTATCCAAATACCACTTCTGACTTGGTCACTACTATATCAGGGCAAGTAGCAACAGCTCCTCCTGCATCCGATGTTTTGGTAATCGATAGAGACCGTTTGTCTATCTCCAAATCTTTCACCGATGATCCAGCTCAGCCAGGTGGTGCAGTTACTCTTGAGTATACAATAACCAATTTAGATCAGGTCAATTCTATTTCCAATATTGCCTTTTCCGACGACTTCAACAGCATCCTAAGTGGCCTTGCCGCAACGGGTTTACCAGCTTCAGAATGTGGTGGTACAGTAAGTGGAGTAGGCCTACTAAACTTTAGTGGTGGTAGCTTAGCTGCAGGCGCATCCTGTACTTTCAGCGTGACATTAAGTGTCCCTGCAAACGCACCAATGGGGGGAGTATTCACAAGTACAACCAGCGATGTAAACTATAATATCAATGCCATATCATTGACTGCTACTCCTGCCAGTGATGATCTTTTGATCCAGGGCTTGACATTTACAAAATCTATCGCAGGCCCGGCAGATGAAGGAGGTACAACAATCGTTACTTTCAGCATGACCAATAATTCGAGTGAAGCTATATCAGATATCAGCTTTACGGATGATTTGGATGCTTTTATTACGGGTGCTACCGTAGTATCCTTACCAGCAAGTACTGCTAGCTGCGGTGAAGCATCTGGCGTAGCGGGTACTTCTGTAATAACCTTTGGTAGAGGGGCTTTGAACGCTGGCGAAAGTTGTTCTTTTGATGTTGAGATCTCCATTCCTTGTGGTACAGCATCAGGAACCTATACGAATACAACCAGTGCTGCTGAATATCAACTTGGAGCGATCTCCAGTAGTACAGAACCAGCTGTTGCAACGGTCACAGTACAGCCTCAGGCACCAACAGCCCTTTGTGCGAACCCTACTCTTAATTTAACAAGTGATGGAACTACAACTGTTGATCCTTCCTTCTATGATGGCGGTTCTTCAGCAGTATGTGGTAGCGTAAGCTTTGCTGCTTCTCTGACTGAGTTTGATTGTGATGATGTAGGCAATACTTACCCTATAATGCTTACCGTAACAGCTCAAGAAAGCGGACTGACGGCAACTTGTACCGCGATGGTAACCGTTGCTGACCCGAGTAGCTTCTGCTGTGCTCCTGCTAACGCCGTTTGTAACAACACAACAGTCCAATTGGATGCAAATGGTATGGGAAGTATTATACCATCGGATGTAGGTGTTGGAAGTACCGCTGAGTGTGGACTTCAATCAGAGAGTGTCAACCCAATGAGCTTTGATTGTGATGATATAGACAATCCTGTTTCTGTAACCTACACAATTACGGATATCAATGGCGCTTCTAGCTCTTGTATGGCAACCGTAACAGTAGAAGATAATATTCCTCCGGTACCTGTATGCCTAACAACAACCGTAGAATTGCAGCCTGATGGTACTTATACCCTTCAGGAAGAAGATGTATACGATGCCAATGCCAGCACAGCTAACTGTAGCATTGAAGACGTAAGTTTCCCAGCTACTACTTATGATTGTGATGATGAAGGTCAAACATTTACGGTAGCGGTAACAGTAACGGATGCTGGTGGCAATACCATGAGCTGTAATGCAACTATTACGGTAGTAATTGGAGATGCATTGCCTAATGGCTGGCAGTCAAGCGACATTGGAACCGTAACACTGGGCAATGACTACAGCTTTGATCCTTGTGCAACGCCAAATCCTGAAGATGGATTTTTCACGATCACGGGTTCTGGCAATAACGCCTTCCCTGGCACTACAGATGACGCAATAGCATTTGCCCACCAAACACTTTGTGGCAATGACATCACTATCACTGCTAAGGTAGAAAGTGTAACTCCTAATGGTTATGGCGGCCTGATGATTCGTGAAACAACCGATCCTAATAGCAAACAAGTAGCTATTTTCTCTAACCTGAGCAATTCGCTACGCCATGAAACACGCTATTTTGCTGGTGCTAATAAAGTAGTTCAGAACTTTGTCAAGCCTTCTCCTATCTGGTTACGCCTTCAGCGTCAGGGCAATTGGGTGTTTGCATTCTACAGCACCAATGGAGCTTTCTTCCAGTATGTACATGCCGTTTATATACCATTAAACAATTGTATAGAGATTGGATTGGCAAGCTTCACTTACTTGCCTAATACACAGACGGAAGCGACCTTCTCTAATGTAGAAATCACAGGTGGTATGATGATTCCTACGATGGATACACCAGAATACATAGAATCGGCAGCAGGCAAAAAAGCGCCAAGCTTATATCCTAACCCGAGCAGCGATATCGTGAATCTGGTATTTGAAGATGGTTTGAGTGAAAATGCGACAGTCCTTTTGCGCAATCAAATTGGACAAGTAATTGAGCAACGCGAGTTAGTTGCAGGCGAATTTACTACCGAATGGGATGTAAGTGCGCTAGTTGACGGCTTGTATTTCTTCGAAATCCGTAGGGAAAGAGCCGACGTACAAATACTGAGACTCGTGAAGACTCAATAATAAATACAGTAATTTACTAAAACAGCATAACCGCCTCAAGACGATTGACTTGGGGCGGTTATTTTTTTATTAATAACATATAATTAAATTATAATTTTTTAGTTTTACAGGAGATTACGCGATAGCCAAAAAAATCCTCTTTTCAATTAATTTATACGCTCTCTATGAGCAATCATACTCCCAATGGCAAAAGTTTTATAAATGAAACGTGATACAAAAAAGTATCCATTTCATACAACATAATATCCATTAATAACTATCATATCTCACACATGAAGTCAAATTTACTTTTTGTCTTTTTTGTACTTTTAGCAACGACGACCTTTGCACAAACAACCAATTACAACATTCGATTGTACAATCAAACCTTTTTGCCAGAAGCAAATCTGGCTCAGTTTGATGACAATCAATCCAATTTCACCGACCCTCAATTTCTTTTATTACAATTTTTCCAAATTCCTACATCTCAGGAAAGAAAAAAGCTGGAAGAATTAGGGATTACGCTCGGAGATTATATTCCCAATCACGCATATGTAGCAAGAGTAGAAAAAAAGCTGAATACGCAGGCTTTGGCTACCTATGGCGTGCGATCCATTCTTGCACTGGATGAGCGCTTCAAACTGAGCCCGGAGCTATTCGAAAAACGCTATCCTGCTGAAGCACTTAATGGTGAGAATATTAGGCTTGTGGTAACTTATTATTCAGGATTGGACCACAATATAGTTGCGGAACAACTCACTTCCATCGGACGCATATTCTCCGATGTAAAAGAAGGCACCTGGATATACCTTGAGCTGCCGCTGTCAAAACTGGAAGAACTCATTCAGCTAAGTACAGTAAAATACATTGAGCCCTCAATACCAGCAATTGATGAAGTGCCCTACTGGTTATCCAATGGACGAACCAACTGGCTCAACTCTAACGTCAATGGCTTAGACTATGATGGAGATGGCTTTACTATAGCAGTAAAGGAAGGCAACGAAGTGGACCCTACGGAATTAGTAGAGTTTAAAGGCAGATTTACCGAGTTTGTTACGACGGGCAATGTGAGTGGGCACAAAACCGGAGTAGCACGCCGTATGGCCAGCGCTGGTAATAAAATCCCTGCTAATCGATCCATCGCTTCTGGTGCTGATTTAATTTCACAGTCCAATAACAGCAATTATGAGGCCAACTATACGGCTATAAATCTTCGTTCGGTCAATCATTCCTATGGCTTTGGAGTAGGTACTGGTGGCTGGTCGGCTGGTACTACCTGGGATGGCCAGGTACGTAATGGAACAGGCCCTACACACACCTGGTCGGCAGGAAACAATGGAGGAGCAACCAGTACTTATGGCCCTTATGACGGTATCATTACTGGTTATGCCAATTTAACCGGAGGCTCTAAACAAGCAAAAAATACATTTACCGTTGGCTCTGTAAGGAATGATGATACTAAAGCAGGCTTCAGTAGTGTGGGCCCCACTTATGATGGACGTGTCAAACCTGATTTAACAGTAGAAGGCAGCGGCGGTACTTCCCATGCAGCTCCTAAAATATCAGGTATTGTTGCACAAATGATGGAAGCATATACTGCTGTTGTTGGCTCAGAACCAACTATACCAGTCCTCAAAACTTTACTTCTAAACACTTGCGATGATTTAGAAAACATAGGGCCAGATTACAGAACAGGTTATGGCCGGGTAAATGTAAGAAGGGCCTATAAAGCCATTGAAGAAAATCGCTTTATGGAAGGAACCCTCAATAATGGCCAAAGCAACAGCCATCAAATTCAGGTACCAGCCAATGTAAAAGAACTTAAGGTACTTATACACTGGGCAGACTATCCGGCAGCAAGCTCTATTCCTGCTACTGCTTTGGTAAATAATTTGGACCTATCGGTTACTGATCCGGGCAATACGACTACCCTTCCATGGATTCTTGACCCAACTGCTAATCTTACCAATCTTTCTGCTCCAGCTACCCGCGGAGTTGACAACCTCAATAATGTAGAACAGGTATCCATAACTGACCCAGCCGCTGGTATGTATACCGTATCAGTAGCCGGTACTTCAATCCCACAAGGCCCACAGACCTATTATCTAACTTACGAATTCCTCTATGATGAATTGACACTCACTTATCCGATAGGTGGTGAACATCTGGTACCAGGCGAAAGCGATTTCATTTACTGGGATTCCTATGGTGGTACGGGTACTTTCGATTTGGAATACTCAATAGACAATGGTTCCAGCTGGATGCCTATTACTTCAGGCATTGATGCCGCTCAAAGATATTATGAATGGACGATCCCTTCACACACCAGCGGAGAAGTACTCGTTCGGGTAAAACGCGGAAGCCTTACTAGTACAAGTATTGAGCCCTTAAATATTATGAATGTCCCTACAGGCTTACAATTCTTCTGGTCTTGCAGCCAGTCCGTTTTGCTAAGCTGGGATGCTTTACCTGAAGCAACTGCTTATCGCGTGACTAGATTGGGTACTAAGTACATGGAAGAAGTAGCGGTTACTACTGAGCTCTTTTATATTGTAAGTGGCCTTTCCACAACAGAATCAGAATGGTTTAGTGTAGAAGCTATTGGTGAAGATAATGCTGTCAGTAGAAGAGCGGAAGCGATTGAAGTGCTGGCTGGAGATCAAAATTGTATCAATCATGACTTAGCTATTAGCAGTAGAATAACAGAAAGCTTCCTGGCTGATTGCTTAATACCAAATGGAGTTGAGGTTATTGCTCATGTTCAGAATGTTGGATTTATAGATATGAGCAACTTCCAGATTAGCTATCAGGCGAATGGAGGAAGTACAATAACAGAGACATATACTGGCACCCTAACTGCTGGACAAAGTATAACTCACACATTTAGTACTTTATTTGTGCCTACCGGAGGCCTGGATGCAATCACGATTTCCGTCAATGATGCATCTGATGAGAATAACACCAATGATTCCTATATCGCCTATGTCCAGAGCTACGCAAGTGGTACCGTCAGCCCTCCTTATTCTCAAAATTTTGATGGCTTTACTACTTGTAGTACCAGTTCAGATTGTGACCTTGCCTGTACGTTAGAAGAAAACTGGTTTAATGTTGGTAATCTGGTGACCTCCATAGGTGATGATATGGATTGGCGAACAGATCCCAATGGTACACCTACTGGAAATACCGGCCCATCGGGTGATCATACGAGTGGAACTGGTAATTACCTATATTTAGAATCTTCCAGCGCTGATGGGAATGGATGTAGAAACTCAAGCGCCTCAATGCACTCTCCATGTATTGATCTTTGCCGGTATAATCAGGCAGCATTGTCTTTCTGGTACCATATGTATGGCAATAGCATTGGAAACCTTCACCTGGATGTATACTCAAATGGTATATGGATTGAGGATGTTATGACGCCAATAATTGGCGAACAAGGAGATCAGTGGTTGGAAGCTACCGTTGATTTATCCGCTTTTGCAGGCCAGGTTATTGTACTCCGTTTTAGAGGTTCTACTGGAAATGGCTTCAGAGCAGATATGGCCATTGATGACATCTCTATCACTGGCACAACAATAACACCTAGTATCACCCATCCTTCTGTTGCTCCACTTAGCTTAGGAGAAAATTGTACCCTCATATTACCGGACTATACAACAAGTGCTAACGTTATTTCTGTATTAGATCAACCAACAATTACTCAGAGCCCTGCTCCTGGTAGTATCATCTCTACTACTGGAAACCAGCATGTTGAGTTACAATTAGAAGATGCCTGCGGCCTCACAGTTACTCATATCTTTTACCTCAATGTTATTGATGATACCGATCCTACACTGGATTGTCCTGACAATCAAACAGTAAATCTAAATGCAGATTGCGAAGCATTATTACCTGACCTAACCGCTTTAGCTACTGCTTCAGATAATTGTGATGGAGTCAGTATGGCACAGGTTCCAGAAGATGGAATACTGATAGAGGGAGCCAATACTGTTATGGTTACAATAACGGCAACGGATGCGAGCGGCAATACGGCTAGCTGCCAAACAAATGTTAGCGCGGTTGATAACACGCCTCCTACCGCAAATTGTCAAGCTAGTATAGACCTGGAAATACCAGAAGGTGGATCTGTCAGTATTAGTACGGATGATATAAACAATGGTTCTTCAGATAACTGCGGTATTGCCAGTATGATGCTAGACCAAACGACATTTAACTGTTCTGATCTGGGCTCACCAATTGTTACACTTACCGTAACAGATCAGAATAATCAAAGTAGTAGCTGTAATACAACGATAAATATTACTGACCCTAATAGCTATTGTTGTGCACTTACGAATGCCATTTGCAATGATGCAACTGTATATCTGGATATAAACGGAATAGCAAGTATCCTACCTTCAGATGTAGGAGGAGGCAGTATTGTGGAATGTGGACTTCAGTCTGAGAGTATCAGTCCTATGAATTTCGATTGTGATGATATAGGTAGCCCTGTTTCTGTAACTTATACCGTAACAGATATTAATGGAGCGACAAGCTCCTGTATGGCTACTGTAACCGTAGCATTAGGAGATCAACTGCCAAATGGCTGGCAAGCCAATGACATAGGAATCGTAACAACTGGCAATGATTACAGTTTCGATCCTTGTATAGGGCCCAATCCTGGGGACGGAGAATTCACGGTAATAGGTTCTGGCAATAACACAACTAGTACCAATACAGATAATGTAGCTTTTGCACATCAGTCACTCTGCGGTAACGATATCACCATCACTGCCAAAGTAGAAAGCCTAACCCCTAATGGTTATGGTGGCCTGATGATTCGCGAAACAGGCGATGCAGATAGCAAACAAGTAGCTATTTTCTCTAATCTGAGTAATTCCTTACGCCATGAAACCCGCTATCTGGCTGGTGCCAACAAAGTGGTTCAAAACTTTATCAAGCCATCTCCTGTCTGGTTGCGCCTTCAGCGCCAGGGCAATTGGGTATATGCATTCTATAGCACTAATGGGACTTTCTTCCAGTATGTGCATGCTGTTTATATTCCTTTAAATGACTGCATAGAGATTGGACTGGCAAGCTTTACTTATCTACCCAATACACAAACGGAGGCTACCTTCTCTAATGTAGAAATAGTAGGAGGAGTAATGATGCCATATGTAGCAACTCCTGAAATAACAGAATCAGCAGCTGTTAAGCAAACGACCAGTATATATCCAAATCCTACCAGTGATGTAGTAAACCTGGTGTTTGAAAATGGATTGAATGAAAATGCCACAGTTATTTTACGCAATCAAATTGGACAAGTGATCGAGCAACGCGAATTAAGCGCAGGCGAATACACTACTGAATGGAATGTAAATACATTGGTTGATGGCTTGTATTACTTTGAAATCCGTATGGACGGCGAAGCAATTCAAGTCCTTCGATTAGTGAAAACACGATAATAAAAATTTAACTAACATATTAACCACTCTAAGCTGTTGCTTAGGGTGGTTTCTTTTTCTGTAAAACTTCAGTGTTCTACCAACAAATGATGAAAGATGATTTCAGAAAAGTCCGGAATTTATTGGAAAGAGTTATGATGGAAATTTCGACTTCGGATGAAGTCACATATTCTGTTATTGGTGCGACTTCATCCGAACCTGCCTTCCGCCAGGTAGAGTCGAAAGCTTTTTTGCCAGGCAAAAAAAGTATGATTTCTCCGAAATCAATACGCCAACCGAACTCTTGGTATCAAGCATAAGGCATCGCGAAAACATTCCGCGACGAACAGGGGTTTGCTTGCGCGAACTATTATTTTTATACACAACTTTTTTCACGAGACTGGCCGAGTATATTACACGGATTACTCTCACTAGACTGGCATTCGTGTCATCTGCGTAATTAGTGGATAATACAGCCTCACCACTTTAGTGGATAAAGAAAAATGACCGATATACTATAAGAAAATAGGAATAGTATTAAAGAATATACCGAAAATGGCAGGATCGCTTGCTCCGAAATCAATACGCCAACCGAATCCTTGGTTTCAAGCATAAGGCATCACGGAAACATTCCGCGACGAACAGGGTTTTGCTTGCGAGAACTATTATTTTTATACACAACTTTTTTCACGAGGCTGGCCGAGTAAATTACACGAACCTTTTCCACGAAGCAGGCTACGCCTGACTGAGTAATTGCACGAATTACTCTCACTAGGCCGGGCATTCGTGTCATCTGTGTCATTAGTGGATAATCCAGCCCCACCACTTTAATGGCTAAAGAAAAATGACCGATGTACTATGAGAAAGTGGGAAGATTATTAAAGAGTATACCGAAAATGGTAGGATCGCTGGCTCCGAAATCAATACGCCAACCAAATCCTTGGTTTC
>JAKSDI010000111.1 GCA_022360175.1 Chitinophagales bacterium | reverse complement strand
CACATTTATGGAATTACATTGTAAATTATCAAGGAGTTGTATCTGACTGGAAAGAGGTAGAGCCAATAGGAGTGGGAGAATTTTTCTTTGTGAAAAACTGGCAATTTTTGTCTACTGAATATCCTGATGCATATTATCCATATTCAAATGCTATAAATACAGAAAAGATTTATTTAGGAGTAAATGCTAATGGTATGGATTCGTACGGATTCTTTCCTAAGATTAGAAAGGAAAATTATAAATATGAGTGGCTAAATACTCCAGAAGTTGTAGATTTAGAGGGTGTTCCTGGACAAGGAAATATAGCTAATCCATACTCAGATTTTGGTAGTCATTATATTGTACTTATGAATGGAAAATTATATGATCCTTCTTACGGCTTAAAATATAATACACTTAAGGATTGGGAAGAAGGTTCTATAGATGGATATTATATTGTGGAAGAGGTTTTATCTCCAAATGATCCAGAAAAAAAATACTATTACCTGAGAATTCGCGAAAATTTGCCAGAAACGCAAGACATAAAAATTAATTGATTACTATGAAGATTCGACTTATTATAATATACTTTATTTTTCCTTTTGCTACCATCGCTCAAAAAATTGATTTTGCACTTATTGCGGGTAACACTTTTTATTATTCAGAAGTGGCTAAGGAAGTAGATAAAACGGACAAATTATACACACATCATCTATTTGATGATAAACAAATCGTTAATTATGTCGCGGTTACAAGGAACAGTTATAATCCAAATTGTTGGAATAAGAACAAACAAGGAAATTTTATTTATATATCGGGTTTTGGAAGTGAAAGACATGGGGGAAAAGTAGTTCTAACTCTTAAAACAATAAAATTCGAGAAAGATGGTCTTTCAAGAATATTATTCTCAGAATATGATAGCCTTAAAACGGTTTTGGGAGAGCGAAGGGCTCTATCGAGATATTTTAAATTTATAGATGAGACTACTAATAAAAGGGCATTTTTACCTCTTAGAGATTGGTTGAAATTATCAAGTCAGTTAGATATACAAGATGAATTAGACTATATTTTTCCCTATATAGCTTATGATATTCAACACTTGGAAGACTCTGTATATCATGTATACATACGAAATAAAAAAGAGCTTACAGTATGGCAATATACTTATCCTGATTATGGTAATTCATCTTCATCGGATCATTGGACAGATTTAGTGACTTATTCTGTAGATAGTACTAATTATATGCCCACTGCTACTTTTAAAAGGAGGGGGGGGGGCATTCCCAATATTAAAAATTACAATTATGAAAGTATAACAGATACTGATTTTTTTGAAGGAGATTTTAAGGTCATTAAGCAAAAAAACAATACTTTTTGTATCAATATTCATAATGGAAGTATCTACTATATTGGAAGTACCTTTATAAAAAAAGTAGGAAGTGTTGTCCTAAATAATTATCCTACTTTTTTAATGGGGAGACCTTTGTTTATAGAAAATCGTGATACAGAAGAGATCATCTTTTTTTCAAATGTTGAAAGATTAAATAGAGAATTGCCTTTTCCGAATATAAAGCAGATTAATAAGCGTAAAGAAATCAATCAATTATATCCAAGCTTATCCGATTTATAAACCCGCCACGCTACCTCTGTATCTACTGCCCCACGCTGCTTGTAGTTTGCTTAAAAAACCGCTGCTTGAAGAATGAAAGACTAAGCATATATTCTAAGCATAAAAGCAGCGCTACAAGTGGTTTATTCCCCTGCCGTCGTGAGATCGCTGTGCTAAGTTGCATCTTCGTACAAGATATGAGTGGTTTAAAATATTCTATGTGTTATGTTGAGCTTGCACTCAATATAATTTATCATATACCGCTATGATGGAGTTCATTTTCAAAGTATCAAAACTTCTGAAGTTCTTATCTTAGCAAGCGTAGTTAATTAAAATAAACCCGCGAAGTCATAGACTTCTTGGAGCGTCGTGTTTTGGGGTTAGTGTGGTTCGGAAGAAGGGAGACTACGCAGAGCAGAGTATCATGTGGTATTCAGAGGGATAAAGCAAGGAGAGAGTATATTGAATCTAAATGATTAATTTAAATGAAGTTAACTGACTCAATTTTGTTTAGCTATACAATATCAAAGGATAAAAAGTTTCTTGAGGATTCTAATATAAAAGAGGTTGCATCTTTTTTTCGCGGCATTATGGTGATAGAATCTAGATATTTGAAATTTAATGAAATTGGAGAGTCTCATTGGATTACAAAATTTGAAGAATTTGCTACGAATTATCTAAACTCAGAATTCAATAATTTTAGAGATAAATGGGAAGAGACGATAGGTACTTCATGGTCTAGATGGATTTATCAAAATCAGAAAGACGATAAGAATGGACTGGAAAAGTTTTATAGGGTTTTAGATGATTTTATCAGACAAGAGATGAACCTAACTATGCTGCCCGAAGAATGACTGCCATTCCAATCTAAGATATCGCTCATAAAATGGTGAACTGGGTGCCTCTATTCCAGATTATAAAATACCCATAGATAATGATTGCAATAGATATAAAAAAAAAAAAAAAAAAAGATTTTAAAGAGGAAGATAGATATGTCGTTGAAATCATTTTTAGAGGAATTTATAGTAAAGAAACAAAATATTATACCCGAGATCAGATATGTCGAAGTATACTTTTTTTAGCAGGCGGTGATATCAACAATCTAATATCATTTCTAAAAATGCTTAAGGTAGATTCTAGAGATGTTATAGATGCGGCAGAATTAAAGGCTGGGTGTCCAGGGCATTATTTTGCTATACCTTTTCCTGAGATTGAATCATTCATTGAAAAGGTTTACAGAGAAGAAGAGCCTCCATCAGATTTATGGTTAGATTAAACTACGGACAGTTCTCTATCTTTAATAACCACGCTATCCGAAGAGTGGCTGCAAAGCTACTTATTTAACGTAGTTAAAAGAAGGTAGGCTGCCTAGAATAGAGCAAGAATACCTTCGTGAAATAAGAGTAATTCGTGGACCACATTGCAGTAAGGCCACCGAAAGGCTATTATCTAACAAGTATTTGGGCACCTGATAAAAAGGGATTTTATGATGGTGTCTCAGAGATGCTATTTGGTTTTAGTATAGACCCTAAATTGTTGAACAACCCCTATAAGGAGAAAATGGCCACCGAGAAAAGCACTGTTTAATAGACTACTGTGAAGGAACTAAGGGGCAACATTCATTGCTCCCTCAGTTCTTTTACATCATTAACTAAACTAAATTTTCACGAAAGGGATCAACGTTTGCGTTGCTTGATCGTTGATCCAGACTCTAATATGATAGGGCCCTTTGGGGAGATCTGTAATTTGATAGGAAAAATAGGAATCGGGTATTTGTCTAATATGATCAAGGGTACGCCCCATTTGATCCAGAATTTCGAGGCTTAGATGATCGAGTGTGAACCCATCCAGATGAAGATGAATATTTGAAGAAGAGGGATTGGGATAAACATTTAGATCTTTGTTTTCCAGGGTATGATAAGTGTAAGTAGGCACATCATTGCTGAAATAAATATTATCAATGCTCGCCTGATTACCAATACTGGCATTGGTGTTATATTCTCCATCCCAGAATCCATAATAAGTATAATTACTGGAAGCCTCGGGAGTCCAGTTTGGAATAGAAGTCATCGCTTCATGAACGATTGCACCACTCTCTTTAATGCTTACTCTTGTGTGTACAATGCCAGTATCGTCAAAAAGTGTAAACTCTACATGGTACCAGGTGTCTAGATTAACTTGGCTATCATCAAATTCAAGATTGTAATAATTGAATGGTGAGGTATCAGCACGTAAGGCATAGAGTACCCAGTTTTCTGCTACAGGTTGCGCTACAAAAGTAATTTGAGGCGTACCATTAAAATCCCACCCAGGGCGAAGTGAGAATATACCTACTGCTACTGCCCATTCCGTAAAGAATGCCTGAGTAGAATTACTCCAACGATCAATCCTTATATCTGCACTTAAATGATATACCTGAGAAGTATCAATCTGCCGGTACAAACCGCAACTCGTAGTCACTCCCAATCGAAATTGCAAAGCTTTTGTAGTTGAGCCATCCCAGGCTGTAGTCTCTACTATAGTAGCTGATGGATTGGGGGCCGTGACGGGAATTGAAATATCTCTAACATCATTCCAGTAAGGGGCAGGAAAAGAACCAATAGTGTAGGACTCAAAATCTTCGGTTTCCTCTATCTGAGCGATTAATAGGCTATGAGAAAAGAAAAATGTAACAAACAATAATAAAGACAGTCTGGCGAATTTCATTGCAATAGTTTTTGATTCGCAGACAAAGGAGCAACAAGCAGCTCATTTATGCTATTATTTCAGCAGTCAAGAAGTATTCATTTATTAATAGATACTACTTAGAGTGGCTTTTGAGGTACTGCGCTGGTGTTTGTAGCATCTTCTTCTTAAAAGCTTTATAGAAACTGGCTTTTGTTTTGAATCCCGACTCAAGTGCAATGGCCTGAAGGGTAAGGTGGCTGTAGTTAGGATGTTGTGCTTTCTCTATGAAGTGCTGAATGCGATATTCATTGATGAATTCATGAAAGCTTTTACCTAATTGTTCATTAATCACTTGGCTTAAATATACTTGGTTGGTGTTGAGCATTTTGGCAAGTATCGGGAGGCTTAAATTGGCATCTAAATAAGGCGTTTGTGTTGCTAGTAATTGGAGCAATTGACTTTTAATGACTTGAGCTTTATGCTCATCCAGGTAAGAGTGTTGATATTTTTCCGTTTGATCTGGCTTGGCTCTGAAGATTTCAGGCATTCTGATAGCATATAAACCAATAATAAAAATGCTAATACTCATCAGTAGAAAAGATATCTGATAAAATAGGTTGGATAAAAATGGATTAAAGCTTGGCAGGCAGCTGAATAGATGCCCCGGAATCCAGCATAGTGCAGTTGTCAACAAGGCATATATAATAATTTTAAGATAAGCTACAGGCTGCTTACTGATTTGTTTGGTACCATCAATTTGTCGGATTAGGAATAAAGAATAGCTTGTTATTTGTATAATAGCGCAACTAAAAATGGTGGTGTAATAGGGATATATCTTGCCATTACTATGAAGTAATAATAACTCATCTCTACTCAGAAATAATAAGTATCCAAATGATAGGATAAACAGAAAAAAAGGAAGTAGATGTAACCAGATGCTTCGACTAAGCTTGTAGGTTTTATCAATCATAAATTGGGTATAGTAGTAGAGTGCTGGTCCGATAAGGAATAATGCAAAATCACCGACTATAGTCAAATGGGGGTATCTGAGATAGATGTAGTCGGATTCGCTATAGGTAAGCCTTAAAAGCAATGATATGGTCAGGCTCCAGATTAGAGCCATTAAAAAAGGGTGCCCGGGATGGCGTTTTGAATAGTTGGATAATGCAACACCCAAAAATATACCTTGTGTACCACCAATGATAAATGCTATGCTTAACCAATTCATTAAATAAAGAATATTACTTAGAGCCTGAATTAAATATTTGCAACTCTAACCTATTACAAAATAGCATAGTTCGAAGGACTAAAGTTGCTAAAACCTTATCACTTACTTAATTTGTACAGTAAGTAAGGGAGCAACCTAATTATGCTTTCTTACTTATATACAAGATGAGATTGTTTGGATATAGATAGTATTAAAAAATGAATAGCAAAAAAATCAACATAATAGAGTTTCCTTCAAATCTGGGATTGAAAAAAACAGAATCCGAAATAGAACCAGGCGTTATCAAGCTTCCTGATTGGCTAAAGAGACATGGGTTTCACAGTAGGATAAATCCAGAGCAAGTCTTTAGAATTGACGCGCCCAATTATTCTATGGATTTGGATAAAGAATCCGGAGTGAGAAATGCAGACAAAATTATTGAATACAGCATCCAACAATCTGAACTGCTTTTAAGGCAATTGGATGGATCAACGTTTCAAATCATCATTGGTGGTGATTGTAGTATTCTGATTGGCAATGCCATTGCTTTAAAACAAAAGGGGAACTTTGGATTGTTCTTCCTGGATGGGCATACAGATTTTATTACACCAGCATTATCCGAAACAGGAGGTGCTGCGGGAATGGATTTAGCTATTGTTACTGGATATGGGCACAATAAATTGACTAATATTTTCAACCTCAAACCTTATTTCAAAGAAGAAAATGTTTTTTGTGTGGGCAATCGAGACTTCGAGGAGGAATATATCCAGCCAATTTTAGAATCAGAGATCGAATATTTCGATTTGAAAAGGCTTCGCACAAATGGGGCTGGAAATACAGCAAATCAGTTTCTTGAACTAGTCCAGCAACATAATTTAGATGGCTTCTTTATTCACGTCGACCTCGATGTATTGAATGATGATATCATGCCAGCAGTTGATAGTAGAGCAGCGGATGGTCTTACTTACGTAGAATTTGCTCAATTATTAAAACCTTTATTGGCTAGTGATAAGGCTATTGGAATGGAAATTACAATCCTCGACCCCAATTTGGATAAAGAAGGGAAGTATACAATTGAGTTTATAAGGAATTTTATAGAAATTTTGGAATACGGGAAAGCAAATTCAACCTAATTGTATTAACTCTTTTAACTCTTCATTTGAAAACTCACCAATCCATTTTTCACCTGTTGAAACAGTTAAATTTGCGAGTTCCTTTTTGTTGAGCAATAATTGATTGATTTTTTCCTCAAAAGTGCCTTGGGTTATAAAACGGTGAACGAGTACATTCTTGTTTTGTCCAATCCGATAAGCACGATCTGTAGCCTGAGCTTCAACAGCAGGATTCCACCATAAGTCATAATGAATAACATTCGAAGCCGCAGTCAAATTCAGGCCTGTCCCACCAGCTTTCAGGGATAGGATAAGGATTTTTGTTGATCGATTATGCTGAAAGCTTTCGACCATCTCGTCGCGCCCTTTTCTTGATACTCCTCCATGCAAAAATGGAATATCCAGCTTAAATTCAGTTTCCAGCATATTGACCAATAATTTGCCCATTTCCTGGTACTGTGTAAAAATGAGGGCTTTTTCATCGTTTTCCAGGACCGTTTTTATTAGTTGAAATAATAAAATTGCTTTACCGGAAAGGGTAGGAGATGTATCTCCTTTTTTTAGAAAATGCCTGGGGTGATTACAAATTTGCTTAAGCGCTGTAATCAGTTTCAAAACGCTTCCTCGACGGGCTATCCCTTCTGCCTGCTCAATATCTTTCATCATCGTGTCAATCACATTTTGATAGATAGCTGCCTGCTCAGAAGTGAGCTCACAAAATTGATCTTTCTCAATCTTGTCTGGTAGATCTTTGATGATGGATTTATCTGTTTTTACTCTTCTTAATATGAATGGCTCAGTTACCTTTCGGAAATGATTCAATTGAGCCTGATCACGATTAATCTCAATAGGTTTGGCATAAGTTTCCTTGAATTTATTCAGGTTGCCGAGATAATTTTTATTCACAAAATCAAAAATGCTCCAATACTCAGTCAAGCGATTTTCTACAGGCGTTCCTGACATAGCGATTTTAAAAGGGGCTTTTATTTTTTTTATGGCTTTGGTTTGTATAGTTGTAGGATTTTTGATGTTTTGAGCTTCGTCGATAATGATAGCAAGCCACTTTTGTTTGTTTAATTTTGTGCTATCAGAACGTACTACGCCATATGTTGTGATAATTAAATCAGCCTCTTTGAACTCGGTCAAATTCCGATTGGTACCATGATATATAGCAGGAATAAGGCCTGGAGCAAATTTAGAAACCTCTTTGACCCAGTTTGTAAGCAAAGTAGTAGGCACAACAATGAGTGCTTTCTTTTTCTCGAATGCACCTTCTTCTTTTAATTTTAATAAAATGGTAATAATTTGAAGTGTTTTACCCAGTCCCATGTCATCAGCAAGGAGACTTCCAAAGCCTAATTTTAAATTCTTATATAACCACTCAAAACCTGATTGCTGATAAGGGCGGAGGATTGCTTTGAGCCCTTGAGGAGGGGCAATTTTATCTGAATTTCGAAACGAATCTATCAATCTTTGGCTATTGTTATCCAAAATAACTTTTGCACCCTGATAACTTTCTGTAAGTGCAGCCTGCAATAACTGTTGTGTACTAAGTTCAGGTGGATTCTCGAGTTTGTCAATTAATTTCCGAACTTCATTTTCATCAAAAAATACGTATTGTTCATTCAATTGGACGATACCAGAATATTGTTTTAAAAGCTTTAAAAATGCTTCTGGCGTCATTTGCTGATCGCCAATGGCCACTTGCCATCGAAAGCGCAACATGTTTTCCATACTGACAATACCACTTTGCGCAACGATCGCACTTTCGTCTGATTCGAGCGCCATGGAGAGTTGAGGGCGTAATAGTTTTCTGAGTGCTTTAGGCAGTAGTATCTTGATTCCGAATAGGCGAATGGTGGGTAAGATTTTGAAAAGAACATTCACAAACTCATTGGAATCAAAAAATAATTTGTCGATTCCTTTTGAAGACACCAAACGACTGATTTGCGGAAAATACTCGGACAGCATCGCGATGTCTCGCAGGATGTCTAAGCGTATATGCTTGAAAGCATCTTTTACAAAAAGATCTTCTAAAGAAACAGGCGCTTTTAGTGGTTCGTTGCGGTTCTCGATAGCAATACTAATTTCAAAATCACCCTCCTGATCATCCACTTTTAAAATAGGGACATAGTCTTTTTCAACAATGAAAAACCGATTTAGCCATAACTGAATGGCAGCCGGGAATTCTTTTGTTTCAAAATCTCGAAAGCTTTCCAAAGAGCCATTGAAAAATAGTTTTGATACTTTTTGATCCTGTAATTTCCGGTCGATTTTATAATGCGTTTGAACCAGGTAATTCAAAAAAGTTGAAACCAAAGCTTGCAACCTATCTGATTCAACAGGCTGATAAATTTCCTTCTGAATTTTATAATAAACTAATTCGTGAGGGACTAACTCTTCCAAAATCGAAAACACCTTCCGAACATCTTCATTTAAAGTCGCTGCCAACCAACGCATACGATAATGTTTGGCGCCTACTCGAAGAATTTGAGGTAGGAATGCTGATTGCTGAGCGAGTTTTAAAGCAAAACGATAAGTATAATATAAGCCTATAAGGCTCTGAGAATACTGATGTAAGCGTTCTACTGGGACCTCATTTAACCAGTTAATTAATTCTTCTAAATTTTTGAAAGTAATAAGTGACTTCCCTTTGGCATCTCGAAAAGTAGCTTCTGTAAAATCCAATTCCTCATCCAAAAAACATTCGATATGCTCTGTAGTATCCATAACGGATGTGCTCTCTTGTCGGATTACTTCTTTCTTGTGAAGTTGGAGCAATGACTTGGAAATGGAACTATAGGCCTTAGTCACTATTTTTTTGAAATCACCGCTTGGAAAAAAGACAGGTTTTTCAGAGAGGAGAGCCAGCAAAGACTCGCTAGATTCAGGGATTTGAGTGAAATCTAATTGATTAATAACATCCAGAATGTCTACTGTCTCCAACTTATCTGATAGCTGGTGTTTTTTCCAAAGATCATTGACTGCTAAAATGGACACTTCTTTTTGTCCAGAAGTAGTATATCCTATTCCTTCAAGGCCTTTAAATAAGTCAAATCCATGCAGCTCAAAAACAAGAAAAGGATTCTTGTCAATTTCATTGGCTACCAAATAAAGTACAGATGCCATGTGTTTACAGGGCACTGCCCAATCAGGGCAGGAACATCCTCCTGTGATGTCTTGCCAGGTTTTGGGAAATAAATGAATACCCACTTTTTCACAAGTTTCTTTGAGTTCTTTAGGTAGCTCCCGATTCAATAACTGTGATAAAAACAAAGGATTCTCTGTGATGATCCCAATAATTTTCGCTTTGGCGTTGGCATCAAATAAAGGGATTTTAAAATCAACCCGATAAGGCCTCGGGCGGCTCCCACTGACTTTAGCAGTAATCCTGTTTTTATTGATCTCAATATCATGGGCCATGCCTTTATTAGCATAAGTTCGCCCTCGGGGTAGCCGATTGGAATAGTCAATATTATTAAGGGCATTAAGCCATTGTTTTCCCCACCAGGTATTTCCGTAGGTTTTTCTCATCAGGATTACACGATTTAGGAGAGTAATTTAAGTGTTTTTAAGGAGAGATATGATATTTTTTATACTATTCGTAGGTAGCGTTAGGTATTAGAACGAAAGTACCTCCTACGCTGTATGAAACGTAGTGAAATACGCTGGGGGTTTAATAGTATTTAGAGGATGAAATTACCTATCCAACCAGCGTTTAAAACCAGAAATGTTTCGTTGGCTAACCATCAAGGGTTTGGGAAAAGAGACCGTTAAATTGATGAGCATCTGATTGCCTTCCACTTTCATATCACTTAAGTATTGATCGTGTATGATGAATTGGCGATTGATGCGAAAGAAATGCTGAGGGTTTACTTGTAAAGAGACTTCCTCCAGAGAGAGGTCAACAGGGTACTTTTTCCCTTCTTTGGTATATAATAAAACGATATCATCTTTGTAAAAGAGCACTATATCGGATACATTAATCATAAATAGCCGATTGCCTGATCTTACTAAAAATCGCTTTTTATGAGATGCTGGAGACAAAGCAGTCGGTTCTTCATCAGAAACCATTACTTTTTGCTGTAGCGCCTGCTGAATATTCGCCAAAATGCCGACCAACTTTGATTGATGCTCACTATAATTATCTGAAAGTTGTTTTAGGTACTCACTTACTTTTTCAGGAGATTTCTGGATTAAAGATTTGAGGTGGTCAAAATTGTCATGTAAAAATTCAGGATCTATTTCTCGTTGTAATTGAGCCAATCGAATAGCAGCGGATTCTTTTTTATAAGTTTCAGCTTCTAGTTGCAGGCTTTGCCAATTGGCCATTAACTGATAGCCAATTTGTACACTATTGACCATCTGGACGATGATAAAAGCTTCTGCAATACTGACTGCTATATGTAGAATGCCTAAATGATTATCAGCCCCTTTTATATAGACTTCATAAGAGTTGAGCAGGATGAAAGATCCCAAAAACAATACAACACCCAAAATATTAGTCGCTACGATTTGTATAAGTAGTCGCTTAAGTGTAGCGGTGCGCCAGCTATACTTTTGATCTAAACGTTTAGCGACCCACCAGCCACATTCCCAAATCAGGAAAACAACTCCTATGAACCAGAACACGCCATACCATGCAAAGCCAGGTGGTTCTCTAAATTGGGCCATCAAAAAAATCAATGCGCCTAGAAAAAGAGCTAAAAAGACAGGAAACAGGTAGCGAATCCAAATATTTATCGTATTGTGCTTATCCATATATTGGTTTATTCTAAAAGCTTGTTTGGAGCAACCTCCAAACAAGCTCCAGCTAATCTATTCAAATGGAGTAGAAGCGGTGACTTCAGACATAATCAAAACAGCGTCATAGCTCCAGATTAATTTTTCTAAACTAGGATGTATTTCATCTAATGTATGATCAAAGATTTTAGCTCTTAACGGACGAAGGTCTACGATTGACCAACTATCTTTTGGTGCTGCAGCAACCAAAGCTGAGAAATCTCTCCTCGTAGTAGGTGATATACCATCATAAGCTTTTTGCTTATCGGCTTCACTACCCGAAAAAGGATTGTAGGCACATTGTGTACCTGTAAACCCTAAAGTATATAAATGAAAAGAGCTGGTGCCTTCCATCGCAGCAAATTCAGTAATGAAATTTCCTATATCATATATATTAAGAAAATTAGCTCCTTTATACATATGATTCGCTCCAAATTTAAACATTACTTTAGGCTGGGCACTTTTTTCTTTAGCTTTTGAGTAATAATCTAAAAAATGCCTTTTCATCATTTCCGCTCGTAATCGATTGGATTTATATCCCTGCCTTGTAAACCATAACTGATAAATTTGAATACTCTCTTCTAATTCGTGGATTAAATTCAAATTATCAGTTTGCCCTTCAAAAGCAGCTTTTAGCTTTTCAAAATCTTTCGGCTTGGCGGTAGCCATAAATGAATGAGTAGGATTTTTGCTTGTAATAGCTTTGGCAGAACCTTCTACTGCTTGTTCTAGGTATTGAGCCGCTAATTGACGAGATGCTTCCGTTGTTGCATGCTTTTTGAGAAAGTCAAAATGCATCCTAAAAGAAGCAGCAAACTCTTGGTCAAGACCCCAAATTAAATCTTCCTCAGCAGTCTGTTCTCCAACTACTGCTTCCAGTATTTCACATTCTTCTTTCCAGGTGTAAAAAGGAATACTCCAGGGGTATTCATCCAATAGTTGCTGCATTTGAGAGTAGATATTGGTGGCTGTGGCTCTTTGCAAGAATCGGGCTGTATAAGGCCCTGTTTCTGTAGCAAAATACTGGTATCCATGGGCCTGAAATGCGTTAAACAGAGCAGCTGTGATCCTAGGGTTTTCTGCCAAACCATGATCTTCTCCAATTAGGAAAAAAGGATGCTCTTGAGCTGCTTTTGTAAGCAACTCATAACCTGGCCCACTAAATTGCCCTTCTTCAAACTGAAGAGGATAAGCATTCTTTTGAAGGTAGTCAACCAGTAAACTATCTTGGGCATTAAGGCCACATACGATAGTGAATAGAAAAAAGAGGTTTTGTAATTTCTTCATCGCTTCAATAAATCGATTAGTAAAGGCGATAAATAACACTAATTATTAGTGGCCTACCGATAGAATTGGCCTGAGCGATTGTTTTTAGAGGCTGAGTGCAGGAAGATGTATGCTGGAAGCTGTTTATTGTGGATTGTTCTTTTGTTAAGTGTCAATGAATGAATAAAGACTTCGGAGAAGTCTGAAATTTATTGAAAAGGGTTATGATAGAAATTTCGACTTCGGATGAAGTCGTATGTTCTGTTATTTGTGCGACTTCATCCGAAGTCGAAAGCTTTTTTGACTAGGTAAAAAAGATATGATTCCTCAGAAATCAATACTCCAACCTAACTCTATTAACAAAGCATTAGCTAAGCAATTGCTCCTTAATTTTTTTTAATCGCATTCTGGACATCACAAACTCTTTATCAGAGTCCTTCAGGCGGACGATATATTTATCATTTTCCCAAAAAGAATAATTGAGCAATGCCTGTAAATTGATGATGGTACTGCGATTGATTTGTATGAATTGATCAGGGTTCAGTTTGTGAGCAAGCTCAGAAATACTTTCTTTAAGTCGATATTCTTCATTTGTTGTATGGGCATAAGTTTTGCGATCCTTTCGTTCTATCCATTTGATTCCTTCTACTTCAAGAAGAAGCTCTCCTGATTCGTCAAAGGCTTTAAGGCGGGTTTTAAAAGAGGAATTTTCTTGTTGCGCCTTATTAAGGTTTTTAGTAGTAAGACTCAGTTGTTTATTATAAAGCCTTATCAGGTTGACATTGATGATGCTATAGCCAATAATCAGTACGGGGAATAGATAATTCATATAAAGTGACGGGCTATAAAAATACTCCTCAAAATAAATTTGTGTGCTTAGATTAGGCCAATAATGAAATAGATAGCGCACCGTCAGTGTAAAGGGGGCAAAGATGAAAAAACTGATAAGTAAGAGCGGCAAAAATTTGATTTCATACCATATCAAATCCCTGATGGTCAATTGTACCTGAAAAAGCTTTAAACGGTTAGCATATTGCCTTATTAATGTGAAGATAATCGCAACACTAATACACTCAATAAGAATTTGATCCAGGAAAACAAAGCGTATAAGATTTAGCATAGAGAAATCTTTACTTCGAATCCAGTCCATATTCTCAGGATGCAGATAAACAATGGATAAAAAGATTAATTCAAAAAGGAATGTTGTAACCACTATTGGTTTCCACCCTTTAAGCAAATCATAGTCAATTACCAACTGCATACCTCAGGTTTTAGGCCTAAAAATAGGCATTTCAGACATTCGTCCATTTTGATGTTTTTCTATAATCCTGATTTCGAACATGATAAATCGGGATCAAAGCTTATTTCCAAATTCTGCATCTTTAATTTTCCGTTTTTGGTAACAAAAACAAAAATGGAAAGATTAATCATCATCATTGGGTTTCTTTATTTTTCTGTAGGTGCATATAGCCAGCAAAAACTGGAAATTGCAATCATAGGGACCGCTCATCATTTTCAGGAAGAGCATCTTCATTTACAGCAATTTGAAAAAGCGCAACAGTATATCACTAACTTTAAACCAGATATGTTTTGCATAGAAGCTATACCAGCTTATGATACTTTAAGCCTATATGAGGTATTTCCTGGCGTCATGAAAAAAGCAAACCATCTTAGAGATACATTGAATCAGCTTGGGGTATATCCCGTTCCTTCAGATCCTGGGAAAGTAGAAACAGTGTGTACTAACCACCCAGGGCTTTTTCCTTCTGTTACAGTTTTGAAAGGAGCCGAGTATTATGCTAATTACGATATTTGGAATGCTTACTATTTATGGGATAAAGCTATCCAATCGGGAGATAGTCTAGGCTACTTTGTAAAGTATATGCGTGCGCTCGAATCATCGGAATTTAGACACATTATATTTCCAGCAGCTCGTCAGCTCGGTATTGCCAAATTCTATGGTATTGATTACCGACAAGGAGAAAAGTTTTTCTTAGAGAAGAATCAGCAAGTTATGAAGCAACTCTTATTCCGATTCAAATGGAAACCACTGCGTATCTATTTAAAAACTCAAAAAGAGTATAAAAAAGCAGAGGAACAAGGACGATTACTGGATTATATCAATGCTGCTGAGTTTCAGCAGGCCTTTTCCAAGCTTATTGAAGAGCTTCCTCAAAGACTACCCAGATCGGAAGAAGCCAGACAAATTCAAGCTTACTGGCAAGATCGTAATCAACTAATGGCAAAGCGTTTGGTGGAACAGGCAGAACAGCAAAAAGCTCAGAAAATTGTACTTGCTGTTGGCAGTGCTCATGTGACCTCCATCAAATTTTTCCTGGAAGCAGATGGCCATCAGGTCAGTACTTATGGATCAATTACTGGAAACTGATATTTATTTTTATACATACTTGTAATTTTGTAATTAAACTAAGACCCATACTTTATGAAGTATACCTTATTATTCCTCTCAATATTCTTCTGGCAGCTTGTATTGATTGCTCAAACGCCCATTAATGGAGATATCAATGGGCATATAGCAGGTATTATTAATAGTATGCCAGGCGATTCTGGAAATAACTATAGTTCCCCTGGAGCGATGGAAGAGAGTGATTGGGAGGATATGGTGGCCGATATACTGGCTCAAAATTATGCACAGGCAGCAATAGATGCGACTTCTTTTGGTTACACGCTCTATGCTTTTACGGATAATACAGGAATGGACGATAAGCTGTATTACTTATTGGAAGAAGACAGCCCGCAGTCGAAATATTGGGGAACCTATGTTTTTAATCCAGATCCTTGTCGGACTAATTTGATTATTCAGTCACCACATCCCAAATTTGATTTTAATACAGGAAAGCAAGGGATTCACGTACTTCATGAGATCGATGCAGCTGCTTTTATGATGTCAGGTACACATAGATGCAACCATTCTGGGATGACACTTTGTTCTGGTATGACCAAGGTATGCAGCGACATGGATATGGATGAAGATTTTCGTATTTCAGACCTGGCTCATTCAGATAATAGTATATTTCAGGCTACTACCCGACAATTACTATCCGACATTTCGGGAGCTGTATTTGTACAGTTGCATGGTTTTACCATGCTAGGATCTGACCCATATGTGATTATGAGTAATGGTACAGATGATGCGCCTGCTCCTCCAGATTATATTCCTTCGTTTAGAGATAATTTATTGTTGGAAGATGCTACACTTACATTTAAAATCCCCCATATAGATATAGGTTGGGATCGTTTGGTAGGATTCACCAATACGCAGGGCAGGTGGGTCAATGGGGAAGCCAACCCCTGCACCAATAGTCCTGCTGGGCCTTCTGGACAATTTATTCATATGGAACAGGAGAAAACAAAATTGAGAGCTGATGTTACAGGCTGGGATAAGGTAGCAAATGCATTGGCTAGTACTTTTGCTTGCGCCGTCTTGCCCGTAGAAATACTGGATTTTGAAATCAATGAAGGAAGTAATAATCAAATAGAATTACATTGGCAGGTAGCACAGGAAGTAAACCTATCTCACTATGAAGTACAAGTTCGTTTAGAAGATGGAACTTTTAAAAATATCGGACTTGTTTCTGCTATAGGGGAGGAGGACTATCAATATAATATAAGCTTGAACGAAGCTGGTAGTTATTATTTCCGGCTCAAAATGGTAGATTTTGACGGTAGCTTTGAATATTCCAAAAGCCTACATTTAAATTTGGACTATTCTAACTCTGATAAAATATGGTCTGTATTTCCCAATCCATTTGAACAGGAAGTAAATGTTCATTTAAACCGGAATGGGGCACATTATCTTCGTTTTTATAATCATACTGGCCAGGCAACTGGCACCTTTCACAAAATAGAAGAGTCAGCACAACTAATGGTACCTTTAAATTCAGGTACACATTGCTGGTTAAGTATCTTTGACAAGCACTTCCAGTTAATGGAAACGAAACTTTTAATCAGAAAATAAACGCTTGGTTTTACCCTCTTGCTTTATCCAGTAATTGGCTTAATGTGGCTGCTTCTTCAGCTGTTAAAGGACTAAGAACATCATCAATTTTTGAATTGAAACTATCTAGATGTTGCATAAGTTGTTCGCCTTTATCGCTAAGACTGATGTCAACCAGGCGCTTGTCATAATTACATTCGGTACGTATAACGAGGCCTTTTTGATGTAAGCGTTCAACCATACGAGAAGTATCTGCCATCTTATCTAAAAGGCGGTCGCGAATATCAGAGGTGCTGATAGGATTGGGAGCTCCACGAAGAATACGCAACACATTGTATTGCTGCATGGTAATCTTATGGGGTTTGAGCTGCACTTTGATCTGATCTACCAGCCAGTTATGCGTATAGATCAGATTGACAACTGCTCTATGATGGCTGCTTCTAAATGGTTTCGTTTGTTTAATTGCTTCTTCTATTGTCATGTCCAGCCCAAATTTTATGTTTATTGTTTAACCATTAATTTAAACATCATTTCCTGTTGATGGTTTCAAAATTTGCTAATTATTAAGCTAATAATAAAGCTTCATATTATTATAAATATGCAGTGGTTTTCGAAATAAAAATTGATGAATTGTAAAAATAGAGATAGTATATTTGTACCTTTTCGTTTTGAACTAAAACTATCGATTAGTATGAAGACAATTCAACGCACTTTCATTCTGTGCATGTTATTTGCACTTTTTAGTTGTGGCTATCTGGCTGCGCAAAGTTCTCCAGCATTTAAACAGCAGTTTCGTTATACCAAGAAAACGAATGCTAAATTGGAAGCACTTCAAGGGACTATTCCTGATATTCCTGTAGCAGATGCCAGTGTTATTACTCCTTCCGGGCCCGTTATCGGTTTTAGAGAAGATACTCCTTTTTCAGTACCCTTAGGGTCCTCGTATAATGTGTATTCTGTGATCTCTGAAACACCTAATGCGGTTAGTTACCATCCCGACATTAATTCTATTGTTTTTTGTCATCGCCAAAATTACCAACACCCTGGTGGTAGCGGTATCATTAGCTTTGATGTTTCTACAGATGGAGGGGCTACCTGGGATACTACAACCAAACAGGTAACTCCTAGTCTCGAGACAGTAGGAGGAATGACCATCAACGGTAATCGTTATCCAAATGGTTGTATTTATAATCCTCCTGGGAATACGGACCCATCTAATGCCTTTTTTATAGGAACAGGAGCTTCTCTATGGGATGATCCTGTTTATGGTAGTAACTGGGGGTGGGAGTTTTTAGCTTCCTCCAAGTTTGACGGTTCTTTGGTTGATGAAGCTTATTACACCACAGCAGATTCCAATATCTATCTGTCAACAGGCATGGAATATACACCAGATGCTGTTTGGTATTCTAATCTTCGTCGAGAGCAAAATGCTGCTTTCCAGTTGTTTAGCCCGGTAGTTGTTGCAAAAATGGAGTTCAACAGTGGCACGAATTCCTTTGATCGCACGGCAACAGAATTAGCCCTGGATTACTCTAGCGGAGTAGATTCTTTTGCCGTTAATCCACGGATAGCATTTGGGCCTGATGGGCAAACCGGATATGCTGTTATTTCTGGTGTAGATGCGGATGATGATGAAATATATCCAAGCGTAAAGCCTGTTGTTTGGAAAACAACGGATGGCGGTAATACCTGGGTAAAACAACCAAGAATGCATTATCAACCAATGGATTCATTGATTGCTTATACGATTCCTATCGACGGAGATGGGGATGGTGCTTCGGATGACCCCGCGGGTGATTCTCCACGTGTGCCATATCTGTCACAATTTGATATCACAGTTGATGCAAATGGCGATTTACATTTGGTTGGTTCTATGTTGAGCTCATCTGACACGGCTTCTACAGCAGCAGATTTTGGCTTTATATGGACAGGGGCTACTGCAACAGAAATTTTCCATTTTATTTCTGATGGTGAAAACTGGGAATCTTATCGTGTTTCTGACTGGTATAATGAAGATGGAGATTTGGGAGCAGAAACGGTTGATGAACGCCTGCAGGCTTCTCGTACGCCAGGAGGAGAGTATGTATTCTTCACCTTCAGCAAGTCTTATTATTCTGTTATCGAAGAAGATGGGGAGTATCCTAATATATCACCAGACATTTATGGCTATGCTTACCGCCTGTCTGATGGGTATGTGGTTGACCCTAAAAACTTTGGTTGGGCACCTGGTACCGTTTTTGAAGATTTTGATTTCACCGATGTAGGTACAATTGGTTTCTTGCATATGACGTCTCCTGTTTCTATCCTTGACGGAGAATTTTGGAATCAGGAATTGCCTATCGTTTATGGCGTACCACGCGATGTTAATGATGACTTACAACCCATTGACTATTATTTCCTTCGTAGTGCCGGTTTTGATGATGCAGAATATCATGAAAGAGGAGGTATGGTAAATACTGAAGAGATAGCGAGCTTATCCGTTTTTGAAGTAAGTCCTAATCCTTCTAATGGATTTGTAAATGTTCGTTTTGATATAGAAGAAGGAACAAAATATCAGCTTCAGCTCGTAAATGCGATGGGACAGCATGTGAGTGTTTTAGAAAATGGCCGCGCTTTTGCAGGTACACAAAACCTTGGTTTTGACGTCTCAAGCTTGAGTGCCGGCTTATACATCATTCAATTGCAAACAGAAAATGGCACCCATTCTCATAAGTTGGTTGTCAGATAAAAAGTCATTTTTGGATTTTAAAAAAAATTAAAAGATGCTTGCAGGGAACGAAATAAATACATAGGTTTGTTGCAAGTTTTATAACAATTGAATTGATATGAATTTTCAACTGAGCAATCGTTATTTTTATTTTAGCTATTTCTTTTATGGTCAACCATAAGGTGGGATGCTAATTTTGTCCAGTTGAAATAAAGATAAAATGGAAGTCCCGCCCTTAAAGCGGGGCTTTTTTTTTGAATATACATAAGAGTATGTTTGAGATTTATTAATCGGACTTATTTCGTCATTAATTGGCTTATATTTTGTTGGAAGAACGCTCATTTAGCTTAGGCTAAAATCGCAACCTCCCGCCTCATCTAAGTCAATTAATGACAAAATCATCTCAAAGAACAAATTCCCAAACATGCTCTAAGTAGATAAAACCATTATGATACAGTACCCTAACTCTTATTTCTTTTACTTTTTTTTCTATTACGGATCATCGTAGGGGCTT
>JAKSDI010000242.1 GCA_022360175.1 Chitinophagales bacterium | reverse complement strand
TTCATCTGCTGCATTCAGATTTGCCAGGGTTACATGAGTTCCAAATGCACTCAAATCATCTGTTACCTGAATATCTCCTAAATCTACCTGGCCAAAGTTTTCTACATTCAGCGTAATAATCGTTGTGAAGGTACCATCTCCATTATTTACTGGTACGGAAGCGGCTTTAGCGATACCTATTACAGCATCCAATACCGTCACTGTTACATCCGCATCATCACAATCACCATCACTATCACATATCTGGTAGGTAAATACATCTGTCCCGGCAAAACCTGGATCGGGGGTATAATCTACTGTATCATCTGTTGGGTCGTTTGGTGTGCCGTTATTATTTACAGTTGCCGTACCATTAGGCGGAACTACAGTAATAACAATGGCTCCCATGTTAGGACCATTATTTCCAAAATCATCATTAACGAGTACATCTATATTTACAGGGGTATTTTCATCGGTTGTTGCAACATCATCTACAGCTGTAGGAGTATCATTCAACATGCAAGGCAAAGAAAAAGTAGTAGGGTCATTACCCACATAGATGTCAGTGGCAGGAGCATCATTGATACTCATAGACATCTGGTTGTTGAAGTTGGCCCCCAGATTGGTAAGAATAGACATTTGTATAGGGCTATCATTTGTCAATACCTCCACGTTGCCATTCATACAATCATTGGGCAGTATGAATGAAAATAGTTCAATCGGTGTACCTGCCACTATTGGGTTAAAAGCAGTAAAACTTGGTGAGTTTTGTAGAACCACCTGATAAACATCATTACCCATTAAATCAGCAGGGTTACCTACAGTGCCATAAACGGCTGGAGTAACCAATTGTGCTGCCCAAATACCTGTGATGTTATTAAAAGCACCCGCAGCAGGTACCGTTGGGATAGCCGGGTTTGTAACTGTTCCTTCCGGCAACAGGAAAGAGAAAACGGCTGTGGAAATTGTAACATTAGTAGAACTATAGTTAGGATATGCCACTGCTGTGATCATGAGTGGGTCACTAGGGTCTTGTATGAACCCATAAGTCACCTCGTCTTGAGCCCATGAGGCCGAAAGCCCCAGCGTGAGCCAGACTAAAAGTACGCTAAGCGTCCGGTAACAATTCTTCATCCTCATTGTTATTAGTATTTTTTAAAATCAGTCAAGCAAATTATTTTATGGAATATGATTTCATGTAAATGGATAGCACTTTAGCTATCATTTTACTCAATATTTACTGGTGCGTGATGGTCATTTACAAGGAGGGATTCTCCATGTAAGTGTTCTCAGTTTGAAGTCAAGCTGTTGTAAGGAGGCCTCTTACTGACCTCCTCGACAACCCAAATTGTGACCTATTATATTATTCAGCTAATTGCTCTGGTATCACGTAAGTCTGTAGTTTGAAGATGTTGGCAGGATAGCCATCTACATTATTAAATATTGGATCAACATCATTTTCTTGTCCAGCGAAAATACTTCGACCATCCATATTCACATCACCAGGGAAGTATCCTGGATAAATGTATGTCTGTAGGTTGAATATATTACCTGGTGCCTGATCAATCTCATTAAAGATTGGATCCTTATCGTTATCCTGTCCAGCAAAAACAATCTTATTATCCGTATTCGTGTTACCAGCCCAAAGCGCAAGCTTTCCGCTAATTAGCACTCTTTCATTACCATCATGTACAGGAGCGGTATCAAATAAATCCAAGTTACTGTCTATGAAATCCACTAATACTCCCGAATCATCAAGTGCAATCGGGTTGGCAGTCATAATGCCGTTGTGGTTACGATGGCGGACTGCGACATAATAACTGGCTGGGGCAGACTGGGTGAAACACAATGCACTGGTCCCGTCAATGTCAACGATATCGCCATCGCGTTGTATCAAAGCTGCTCGCGTAGCTACTATCGCTGTGGGGTCCGCAGCATCTCTCAGCTCAACTAGTACCCAGTCTACGATCGAATTGTTACCATTATCTGCAAATACGGTTACATGAGCAGCCACCATTTCTCCACCACCACCGTTTACATGAGTGAATCCAAGACCGGTATAAGGCTCTTCAACAGGTATAATATTATCTTCTCTGAGGTCATCTCTCATCAATCCATCTGGAGTATCCAAGAGCGCCCCCTGCAACATCGCCTTTGCATTCAATTTCACAAAAGGCACATTTACAGGCAATGTAGTTAAGTATAAGGTTGCTACATCCGTTGCTACAGGGATTCCATCATCTTCAACGGTGTATCGTACGATCTCTGTACCTACAAAATCAGTTGCTGGAGTGTAAGTGTACGAACCATCCGTATCAATCACGAGTGTACCTCCACTAGGTAGTGTATTTACTGTTATACCATCTACTACAAGTGTATTACTTGCAAGGTCAACAACTAGATTGACCATCTGCATATCTCCTTCTGGGTCATTATCGTTGTCCAAAACATTACCAGTCTGGATTACGTCCTTTGGCCCTACATTGGCATCATCGTTGGCGTAGGTTGCATTACCATTATCCTTCTGGATCAGGATCGTCAATATCGCACTATCCATCAAGCCACCAGGATCACTGATTGTATAGTCTACAGGTACTTTTCCGAGATAGGTAGGCTCAGGGGTAAAAATGTAAGTACCTGTGCCATTCAATACTATTGTACCCGCTAGTACAGTATTGCCATTTTCATCTTCACCATAGATCGGTGTTGATGTCGACAGGAGAAGTACATCATCTACTTGTCCATCTCCATCAGTATCAGCTAATGCACTGGTCACTGAAATAGGATCACCATCTGGATCACTATCATTATCCATTACATTGCCATTCACCGGAATGCCTTGTTCTGTAGTTTGGGTATCATCATTAGCAACAGGTGGCTCGTTATTGGTTGGATCAGAAGATGGAATAACTTCAATCGCTACCGTAGCATCATCTGTAGATGTGCTTATACTATTATCATCTGTTACTGTATATTCGAAGGGTACATCACCACTGAAATCAGTAGCAGGGGTGAAGAGATAAGTACCATTATTGCTCAAGTTGATTGTACCTGCTATAACAAGGTTACCATCATCATCAGTGCCATAAATAGTTGTAATTACACCAAGTGGAAGGTTATCATCCACTAGTCCATCACCATCCGTATCTGCCAGGGCACTGGTTATTGTTTGATTGTCTCCTTGAGGGTCGTAATCATTAGTCGATACGTCACCACTTACTGGTACATTTACAGGTGTCTGGTTGATATCATTGATGGCAACCGTTGAACAATCTATTGCGGTAATACTAATTGGTGTCCGAGTTGTACTTGTACATCCCGACGATATTTCTACTGCTTCTGCATAATAAGTACCTGCTACACCAGGGTTGTAAGTAGTGGTAGAAGATGCCAACAAATTACCTCCACTTGGAGCATCATACCAATCTACAGTTTGACCACCTGGTACTGTTACTGAAATACCTGGTACTGGATCTCCAACACAGTAAGACACATCATTACCACTTGGTGGATTAACTCCCGGGCAAGCACAATTTGGTGCTATGACCATTATATCATCTGTCAAATTACAGCTTGCACTTGTCGCTATCAAGGTAATATTTGTACCGGCTGGAATACCGGTAATTACATTACTACCTATTGCCCCTACTAATGGGATCGTTGTTAAAGTAGCGCCGGGAGCTAAGGTGAAATAGACAGAGTAGCTATTGAAATCTACTGCACATTCACCTAAAGCACTAACCGATATCAATTCATCAGGGCATGGGTCACCGCAATCATCAGGACTCGCTGCCGATACAGTAACTGCACATGCGCCATCATTTGGATTCGTTGCTGTCAGCAGCAGGTTTGTGCCGATTGGTATATTACTAACCACATTACCTATTATCGTATAACTACCTGGCCCAGTCGTAATCGTAGCGCCAGTCGTTTCCGTAAAGGCTACTGAATAAGTTGCGCCATTACATATGCTATTACCTAGCGTCAAATCAGGCTGCTCACACATAATGTTACAGCTCACAGGGCTTGTCACACTCAAAGTCACTACTTCACAATTTACCTGATTGTATACTGTTAATACATCGTCTGTGCCTACGGATACTGTTACGGTATTGCCATTGATCGTTCCATTTGCACTTTCTGCGGTAGCACCAGGAGATATTGTAAAACTATACTCATAAGTACTTCCATTTACACAATTTACTTCGCCTATACTCGCTATTGGAGCATCCGGACAACAATCAGGGGCTGTCACTAGTATATCATCTGTCAGATTACAGCTCGTACTCGTAGCTATCAAAGTAATATTCGTACCGGCTGGAATACCTGTAATCACATTACTGCCTATTGTCCCTACTAATGGGATTGTTGTTAAAGTAGCTCCGGGAGCTAGGGTAAAGTAGACAGAATAACTATTGAAATCTACTGCACATTCACCTAAAGCACTCACGGATATTAACTCATCCGGGCAAGGATCACCACAATCATCTGGGCTTACTGCCGTCAGTGTGACTGCACAAGCGCCATCATTTGGATTGGTCGCGGTAAGCAACAGGTTGGTTCCTATTGGTATATTACTGACTACATTGCCGGTAATTGTATAACTACCGGGGCCTGTCGTAATTGTAGCACCAGTCGTTTCCGTAAAGGCTACCGAATATGTCGCGCCATTGCATATGCTATTACCCAGTGTCAAATCGGGCTGCTCACACATAATGTTACAGCTCACAGGACTTGTTACACTCAGGGTCACTACTTCACAATTTACCTGATTGTACACTGTTAATATATCGTTCATGCCAAATGTCACAGTTACGATATTACCATTGATCGTACCGTTCGCACTCTCTGCTGTAGCACCTGGGGATATTGTAAAGCTATACTCATAGGTACTTCCATTTACACAGCTTACCTCCCCTATACTTGCTATCGGGGCATCCGGACAACAATCAGGGGCTGTCACTAGTATATCATCTGTCAAATTACAGCTCGCACTCGTCGCTATTAAAGTAATATTTGTGCCTGCCGGAATGCCGGTAATCACATTACTGCCTATTGTCCCTACCAATGGGATCGTTGTTAAAGTAGCTCCAGGGGCTAGGGTGAAATAGACAGAATAACTATTGCCATCTACTGCACATTCGCCTAAAGCACTCACCGATATCAACTCATCTGGGCAAGGATCGCCACAATCATCCGGGCTTACTGCTGTCAGCGTGATTGCACACGCGCCATCATTTGGATTGGTCGCAGTAAGCAATAGGTTCGTGCCTATTGGTATATTACTGACTACATTACCTGTAATTGTATAACTACCTGGGCCCGTTGTGATCGTAGCACCAGTTGTTTCCGTAAAGGCTACCGAATAAGTCGAACCATTACATATGCTATTACCTAGCGTCAAATCAGGCTGCTCACACATGATATTACAGCTCACAGGGCTTGTTACACTCAAGGTCACTACTTCACAATTTACCTGATTGTACACTGTTAATATATCGTTCATGCCAAATGTCACGGTTACTATATTGCCATTGATCGTACCATTTGCGCTCTCTGCTATAGCTCCGGGAGATATTGTAAAGCTATACTCATAAGTACTTCCATTTACACAATTTACTTCGCCTATACTCGCTATCGGAGCATCTGGACAACAATCAGGGGCTGTCACTAGTATATCATCTGTCAAATTACAGTTGGCACTCGTCGCTATCAAGCTAATATTTGTACCTGCCGGAATGCCCGTAATCACATTACTACCTATTGTCCCTACTAATGGGATTGTTGTTAAGGTAGCGCCGGGAGCTAGGATGAAATAGACAGAGTAACTATTGCCATCTACTGCACATTCGCCTAAAGCACTCACGGAGATCAATTCATCAGGACATGGGTCGCCACAATCATCCGGGCTCGCTGCCGTCAGGGTGATTGCACAAGCGCCATCATTTGGATTGGTCGCGGTAAGCAGGAGGTCTGTACCGACTGGAATCCCACTAACCACATTGCCTGTAATGGTATAACTACCGGGCCCCGTTGTAAGCGTAGCGCCAGTCGTCTCTGTAAAGGCTACCGAGTAAGTTGCGCCATTACATATGCTATTACCTAGTGCCAAATCGGGCTGCTCACACATGATGTTACAGTTCGCAGGGCTTGTTACACTCAAAGTTACCTCATCACAATTTACCTGATTGTATACTGTTAAGACATCATCTGTGCCTACCGCGACTGTCACGGTGTTGCCATTAATTGTGCCGTTGGCACTTTCTGCGGTAGCTCCGGGGGATATTGTAAAGCTATACTCATAGGTACTTCCATTTACACAGCTTACTTCGCCTATACTCGCTATTGGAGCATCCGGACAACAATCAGGGGCTGTCACTAGTATATCATCTGTCAAATTACAGCCTACACTCGTGGCGATTAAGGTAATATTCGTACCGGCTGGAATACCCGTAATCACATTACTGCCTATTGTCCCCACTACTGGGTTAGTCATTAAGGTAGCTCCGGGAGCTAGGGTGAAATAGACGGAATAACTATTGAAATCTACTGCACATTCGCCTAAAGCACTCACGGAGATCAACTCATCAGGACATGGGTCGCCACAATCATCCGGGCTCGCTGCCGACACTGTGATTGCACATGCACCATCATTTGGATTGGTCGCGGTAAGCAGTAGGCCTGTACCGACTGGAATTCCACTAACTACATTACCTGTAATGGTATAACTACCGGGGGCAGTTGTAAGCGTAGCGCCAGTCGTCTCTGTAAAGGCTACTGAATAAGTTGCGCCATTACATATGCTATTACCTAATGTTAGGTCGGGCTGCTCACACATGATGTTACAGTTCGCAGGGCTTGTTACACTCAAAGTTACCTCATCACAATTTACCTGATTGTATACTGTTAAGACATCATCTGTGCCTACCGCTACTGTTACGGTGTTGCCATTGATTGTGCCATTTGCACTTTCTGCGGTAGCACCAGGGGATATTGTAAAGCTATACTCATAGGTACTTCCATTTACACAGCTTACTTCCCCTATACTAGCTATCGGGGCATCTGGACAACAAACTTCTTCAGTTACCACCACTTGGGCACTTGATTCAGGGCAAACACCTACAGCTGGGTGGGTGTATGTATAGGTACCAGCGCCTGCAAGAGCTGGTGTCCAGATACCACCGGCATCCGGTGTTCCACCTAATGCATTAAATAGTTGCATTTCTGTTACGGTCTCTCCCTGGCATATGGTCAAAGTACCATTAGTTCCGGCATCAAGGCCTGGCGTTTCTGAAACGACTACCTGTGCACTCGAAGCAGGGCAATTGGCTGTTGCTGTATGGGTATACGTATAAGTACCGGCTCCAGCCAAAGCGGGTGTCCATACGCCACCAGGGTCTGGAGAACCACCAAGAGAAGCGAATAATGCTGCTTCAGTTACTGTCTCGCCTGTACAAATATTTAGGGTTCCGTTTGTCCCTGCTTCCAATCTATCTTCTATAGTGATAGTAAAGCTTGCCTGATCTTGAACACATGAACCATTCACTGGATGGGTATAGGTAAAGGTATATATAGAAGGCGTAGCACTACTGAAGTCCACATTTGATGGATTTCCGAGATTAATAAAGCTAGCACCACCAGTCTGCATCCATATACCGCCTGCATCTGCTCCAATCAATAAACTATTCAGATTATAATTAGCGCCTTCTCCTTCACAAAGTGCATCATTATTATTCGAGCCTGCTTCTAATTGAGGGGTAACAACTACTGTAATAGTTGACTGATCCTGAAGGCAGGATCCAGAAGCTAGATGCGTATATGTAAAAACATAGGTAGATGGTATGGCGCTACTGAAGTCCACATCTGATGGATTAGCCAGATTGATAAAACTGGCACCACTCGTTTGCATCCATACGCCACCTGCATCTGCTCCTGATAATAAGCCTGCTAAATTGAAGTTGGCTCCACTACCTTCACATAACTCATCGCTATTGTCAGCGCCTGCTTCCAATTGATCAGTTACGGTGACTGTAATCACTGCCTGATCTTGTGGGCATGCGCCATTAGCAACATGTGTATATGTAAAAGTATAGGTATCTGGTATTGCATTGCTAAAATCAACATCTGATGGATTAGCAATAATCAATATTGTTGTCCCTCCTGTTTGCATCCATGTACCACCTGCATCTGCTCCACTCAATAAAGCTGTAAGGTTGGTATTAGCACCACCGCCTTCACAGAATTCCGTACTGTTATCAGCACCGGCTTCCAACTGATCCGTTACAGTAATGGTTGCAGTAGAACTTACCGCTGGACAATTTGCTGTTGCGGCATGTGTATAAGTATACTCATATGTACCAGGAATTACTGCACTAAAATCAATAGCTGTACCAAGGCTTATTGTCACGCCAGAGCTTGACATAGATGTTTCAGTCCAACTACCGCCAGCATCTTCACCAGTGATGATGGAGAATAGGTTTACGGGGCTTATTTCTCCTTCGCAAATCGTTAGCGTACCATTGGCACCTGGATCAAGTGCTGGCTCTTCAGAAACAACTACCTGCGCGGTCGCATTTGGACAGTTTGGTGCGCCACTCACTGTATAGGTATAGGTACCAGCACCAGCAAGAGCAGGGGACCAGCTTCCGCCAACATCCGGGCTTCCTCCTAAGCTGCTGAACAATTCCGCTGTAGTCACGGTCTCCCCTTCACAGATCGTTAAGGTTCCATTTGTACCAGCATCTGGAGCTGGCTGCTCTGTAACAACTACTTGTGCCGTTGCATTTGGACAGTCAGGTGCTCCGCTTACAGTATAAGTATAGGTACCAGCACCAGCTAAAGCAGGGGACCAACTTCCACCAAGATCGGGGCTTCCTCCTAAGCTGCTGAACAATTCTGCTGTAGTTACTGTCTCTCCTTCGCATATCATTAAGGCTCCATTAATACCGGCATCTGGGGCTGGCTGCTCTGAAACAACTACTTGCGCCGTTGCATTTGGACAGTTTGGTGCGCCACTTACAGTATAAGTATAAGTGCCAGCACCAGCAAGGGCAGGGGACCACGTACCACCAGCATCGGGGCTTCCTCCTAAGCTGCTGAATAATTCCGCTGTAGTCACGGTCTCCCCTTCACAAATTGTTAGGGTTCCATTTGCACCAGCATCTGGGGCAGCTTGCTCTGAGACAACTACCTGTGCCGTTGCGTTTGGACAGTTTGGTGCGCCATTTACCGTATAAGTATAGGTACCAGCACCAGCTAAAGCAGGGGACCAACTTCCACCAGCATCGGGGCTTCCTCCTAAACTGCTGAATAATTCTGCAGTAGTCACGGTCTCCCCTTCACAAATTGTTAGGGTTCCATTTGTACCAGCATTAGGAGCACTTTGCTCTGTTACCACTACTTGTGAACTGGCAGCAGGGCAATTAGCGGTAGCGGCATGGGTATAGGTATAAGTACCACCTCCTGCTGGAGCGGGGCTCCAGGTACCACCAGCATCTGGTGATCCGCCGAGTGCATTAAACAACTCAGTCGTAGTCACTGTTTCGCCTTCACAGATATCAATGGTGCCATTGGTACCAGGATCAAGTGCATTTTCTACAGTGATTGTAGCTGTAGACATATCCGTTGGGCAATTAGCCGCCGACACGGTATAAGTAAATGTATAAGTGCCAGGTGATACATTGCTAAAATCAATAGCTGTACCAGCTCCTATAGTCACTCCTGAAGAGGTAGACTCCGTCCATGTCCCCCCAGGGTCTTCTCCACTGATGATATCAAATAGATTCACAGGTGTGACGGATCCTTCACAGATCGTAATGGCTCCGTCGCTACCGGCATCGGGTGGATCGGGGCAGATAAATTCATATCCGAAATCTGTATCGCAGAAGAGTGTGCCTTCTGAGGAAGCAGTGAGCGAATAAGAACCAGGAGTCGTCAATGAGGAGGAGGCAGGAAGATCACTTTGATCTACTTCTACAATAAAGTGGTAGGGCCCACCTCCGGGAGCATCGTAATCTACAACAAGTCGTGGTGCCTGACTGGGTATATCATCGTGAGCTATAGCCGGATAACCATCTACATCTGTATTGGTTATGATTACTGCCAGGTCGTTACAACCACTATTATTATCGACTACCTCCTGAACAAGGGTAGCAATATTTGCTGATATATTATTTGAAGTATTATCGTTCCACGCACCGATGGTCCAGTTGACGGAGCTTGCGGTTGTGGTTCTATTAGAAATATTATTGTCTGCTGTTGTAAAAGCTGGTGGGTTGCTACTATTTTGCGCTTCGATCGTCACAGCACCACCTGTACCAGAGTCTCCTTTGCCTTGATCTCCAATATCGAAGTACATAAAAGCACTATTGATTGTAGAGTTGGCAGGAATATTCAGTCCCGTAAATCTAAGTCCGGTTAAAGCATCAGCAGAACCTATTGGCACTTCATCGTCAGTAATACTGACATCTCCATCACCTTTGCCACCAACTTCTTCCACGGCATCATTACTACTGGCACCAGTGCGTTGATTGTACATGAAGTTTTGAGAGAAAACCAGGTTATTTACATTAAATGAATATTCCCCGCTGCCGTCAGTAGTGGCTGTTTGAATTGCGGGGCCATCTGGCATACCATTCATTGGGCTGTTGTCTTCGTATAAAAAGACATTTACACCACCATCGCCAGGCTCACCACCATCGAGGTTACCATCAGAGTTAAGGTCTTCAAAGACCGTACCTCCAATGACAATGTCATCGCCCGCTGAAGAAGAAACGGTGATTGTGGCTTGATCACATAAATTATTATTATTACAAGCCTCGTAGGTAGCAATTGCTGGACCTGACCAGGCACCACTATAATTAGGTGTAAAGCGCACCTGTCCACTCACTACAGTAAAGGTACCCAAACCTGGAGTTGTATTATTTAAATTTTGGATGGTCAATGGAGGATTATTGGTCAAATCCATGTCATTATTAAGGACATCGATATCAATAAAGCCTGTACCACAATCCACTACTCCTGCATCATCTACTGCATTCACAGTTGCGATTGTTAAACCACAACCAGAGGGGCGTGTAGCAGAGCGCAGAACAGCATTAAGATAAAATCTATCAGCATCAATATCACCGTCATGATTGTGGCCACCGAGGTAATGGACATACCCTCCTGTAGCAGAGTTAAAACCATCAATACGACCAGCATAAGCTTTAAAATCATTGTCACTATCGTGTACAATACGGGTACCTCCAGGAGGATCTGTGTTAAAAGCAAAATCTTCCAAAGAACCTCCTTCATCCTCGATAGTGCCCTCAAACTGAGCCGATGGCTCCTGAGGGTTATCGTATAGGAAAGTCCCCAGTCCGGGTTCGTCTACAAAACCAGCGTTGGTAAAAACCCTTACACTAGCATTTGCCAAGCCCTGAAAACCACGTACACCGGCACACTGTGCAAAAAAGTTACCTCCGTTACGGGTGAAATCTTTTACTGCATTTACCTGAGCGGTACTGATGTTATCATTATGGGGTACGGTGATGATCGTTACACAAGAATTAACATTTATGGTAGTAAGGTCGCCTTCTTGATAGTGGCCTGTTATTCCCCCTACTGCCCCATTTGCATCTTCTGTTAGGCCTGCAGCACTCAAAATACCAGTATGAATATCCGGGTTTTGATCTTCCTCAACAAATACAAATGGCTTATGTGTAAGATCTGAATGTACTGGGACAGTAGTAGCATTTTGCAATTCATAAACTCTAATACTATTTCCGAAGCTATTGATTACCGATTGTGCCTGTGCTTCAAAGCCTGGAAAAATCGCAATAGGACCAGTACGGAAGTTGCGATTTGCAAAACTACCAACACTTGGATAAGCCTGACGAGCAGAAGCGCTAAAATCGATAGCTGTTCGATTGGTTTTATTAGGATCTATAATCCACTTTAGCGGTATATCTGCATGCAACAGATGTATCGCAAGACCATAAGCTTGACGTACCCGATTCTCACTATTATCCTGCAGTGCTCCATCCATTGCTATAATAAGAGTCCCTGCAGGCAATGTTTCATTAGTTGTCATTGCACCGGCCTGACTAGGTTGTAAATCTAGATTCCAGTCAACAGGTTCTTTACTCAGCTGAGGATGAGCCTGCCCGAAGTACCTTACGACTCGTTCGGATTCAGTTTCAACTATTTCAGGATCAGGCTTATTATTATCATTCTGCCCACTCCACCCCAGTAAAAGGAATAAGACTGGAATGAGAAAAGAAAAAAATGCAGTTCCCGGTATTAATCTTTTTTTCAAAAATTTAATACCCAATCTATTTGCTAAGGCCTGTATCTTAGAAAATAATCGTTTTCCCAGATAATACCTAGCGGGTGGGTGTTGTAGCCTTTTCATGGTGTAAGAAGTATACTTTAAGAGATTATCAATTTGTTTCTGTACATTATTTTTCTCATCAGGGAGGTGTGCTCCTTTCTGAGGGTTATGTTGCTGATGAAGCTTACTGGCTTCGAATTTGTTCTTTTGTAGATCGTGCTTCATATTTCCTCTACATTTCATTAATCATATATAGGAATCCCCTCTTTCATCATGCGCTTGATATTTTGCTGGACCTTATTTTGCCTCCATTTCAGTATTGTAGGAGCGGTAAGCAATTCCAGCATTGGCTTATCATCGACCAGGACATGTGCATCTTCCAGTGAGAATTCCACCTCCCGAATCAGATCATCGTAGTAGAAATCATCATAGGGGAACCAATCATTATATCTGAGATTTTGCATGAGGTGTTTGTAGTCATGCTCTACCTGGGAGGCTATGAAGAATATATCTTTCGTCAGGCTTTTCTTTACCGCTTCTGTGGGGGGAGGAGAATAGAGACTTACGTTAAAACCTGAAGCTTCTAGTGTCTTATAGATTGAACGAGGGCCAATAGAGTATCTCGGGTCGTAAATATTACCCTGAAAATTGATGATAACGAAAGCATCTTTTTTAATAATCTTTTTGAGGTCAGCAAATCCTTCCATTGAGAAGACATGAGCTGGTTGAACCTCTCCAAGTACCAGGTCTAATATGACTATATCATATTTCTCACTAGTTGTCCGGATAAAATGACGAGCATCGTCTATGTATAAATCTGATGATTCAGGCTTATAATTGAAGTAGGTTTCTGCAATATGTTTTACACGTGGATCTAACTCTACAATATCTAAATCCATCTCCATTGCCAGTAATTCAAAGGCAATACTTCCCCCTCCCATGCCCAACAATAGCGCTTTAGACCCCTTAGGTTTCATACTAGAGTATGCAGCAATTTTATGGGGATACCTCCACAGGGATAGTGGCTCAAAATCAATCTGTGTATAAGTTTGGTCAATCCCATTCAATAGTAGTTTTCGTTCTATCTGACCATTGTTTTCTACTTTCCACTGACCAAAATCCAGGATTGTCCATTCACCAAGAATACCCGTGGAATTATAAACCACTCTTGTTGTATCACTTTCCTTTGATCTCGGCAATAGGATGACGGTGACTAAAGCAAATACCAGGCCGAGCATGGCCAAGCTATATTTTTTACGGTATGTGAAGTAAACTATAGCTAAAAGGCCTAAAAGCCCTCCCGTGAGGAAAGCCATTGTTTTAATACCAAGGGTCGGGATTAATAAGAAACCGCTAAGAAAGGTTGCCAAAATACCTCCTACTGTGGAGATTGCATAAACAGTACCGGCTGCTTGGCCAGTTTTGATTTTAGGGCTAATTAGCTGGGTGATGATTGGAGATACCATTCCCATGCAAACAACAGGTGGAAATAAGTAACAAACTACAGATACCAGAGCACCTAATTGTACTCCCAAAAAATCGGTGTTCATTAAAATAGTGGGCCCTACTAAGGGGCCAATCGCAGTCAAAAACGCTCCTATCATTAACAGGATAAAAAGATTGCGTTCCAGGTTTTTCTTATTGGAAATATACCCTCCAACGTAATACCCTAAAGCAAGAGCAGAGAGCGTAACTGCCAACACAGCCCCCCATACATAAAGCGAAGAACCATAGTAGGGAGCTGTAATCTTTGCACCAAGTAATTCAGCAATCATCAACGCACCACCTTCCAGAAAGGAAATAGTTAACAACAGAGCAACCGGTAGAGTGCTTGCTTTTGTTATCTTTTGCGTTTTATATGATTTGTTTTTTAGGGGAATTATACCTGGCAGGAATACTTTGACTTTAAATTGCTTTCTATTATAAAAAACAACAAAAGCCGTAATAGCTAATATGCTCCCTGCAATCATCGTTGTATTAAAAATGCCTATCGAGGGAATCCAATAAAAACTTGTCAACAAAGTAGCTAATATACCTCCGCAAGTAGAGATCGCATAGACCCAACCAGTGGAACGCCCAGCTCCCCTATTGAAATTATATAACATTTGTATGATTACAGGTGAAATAGCCCCCATGCACATGACTGGAGGAAAAAGATATAAGAGCAAGGCTAGTGTAACGCCAAGCTGTAAGTTTAATGAGAATGTTAGAGGGAGCAGAAATTCAGCTGTAAAAGGTAGCATAAAGGTGAAAGCCGCTCCCAGTCCAAAGAGCAAGTATAGTTTTTTTGCATTATCACTATGCTTAGAAAGCCTGCCACCAAGAAAATAACCTACTGCCAGAGCACCTATCGTAACGCCTAATACAGAAGCCCAAACATATAGAGATGTTCCATAGTAGGGAGCAACAATTTTAGCGCCCAATAACTCAATAACCATAACCGTTCCTCCTTCCAGGAAAGAAGCGAGTAGCAGTACTAAATAAGGGTATACTGCGACTTTGGTATTGATTTGTACGACAGTTGGATCTTTCACCATGGCATTCTGGTTTGTTTGATAATGAACTCTTTTATTTCAGGTTCAAAGCTAAATCAATAGGTTACCAGCATAGCAGACACAATTGTTTGTGCTGTCCCTATCAGATTTATTTTCCGTGTATGCTATTATGTAATTCAAAGCGGATCAATGTATACTCCCCAAGCTTGATGATTGGATAAACACCTATTGGTATCATCATCATATTATCATTCTTGTAGGATAATGCTGTTTTCACCCAATCCGGTAAGAAGAAGGGTTCTTCAATAATGAAGCTATTATTAGCAAACACTTTTTGACGAATCCTTGAGCAACAAGATTGGGCAAAAAACACAGCATTTAATTGATTGTCCCCTTTTTTGATAAGGGTACATTTTATAGCACTACATTTAGATTTTGCGATTAAATTGTCTATTGGCAGCATCTTGCAAATACCATTTCCTTTACAGTTGGCACTTAATCTGCCAATTATCAGTTCTGCATTTATAATGGTTTTGCAACTTTGCTTGAAACGGTAGTTCGTAGATTCTATAACCTGATTAAGGTTGTGTCCTATTAAGGAAAAGGGGGTCACTTCCATTTTGTATTTTTTTCTTTGTTTTAACCAGCAGGAACTACTGTATCGATTATAATTACTTCATTAGCTGCATGGTAATAGCTAGTGTTAATGGTGTTGATGTAGTCCATGATGTAGTTGATTTGTATTAGCGAATTTTGAGTTCATGCTTTTGATCACATAAACTTGACATGTACAAATGTAGAGGCGAAACTCATGGACTAAGGAGACAAAGAACAAGATGGCGTCCCCATCAGAAATACTCAAAAATCTATCAATCATCACATTATACTACCACTCCTGTATTTATATAATATATTCAAATGTATTTGATTGAAGATCATATACCATTATATACAATAAAAAAGCCCTTCCACTACAATGGAAGGGCTTGGATAGGGTGTCAGCCTAATCGTCTGAATTAAGCAACACACTACACACTGCTTGCACAAATCATTTTTTCATCTCAAAAATTACTTTCACAGGAGTTAAATCTCAATAAATTCAAATTAGCAACCCCGTGTGAATGGTGTTATGTAGATAGATTCTTCTGTTTGAAAATTACATTGAAGCCATTATTCTTCCATGTACATATAGTACAATGAAACGTTGTTTTATAGAATACGGCCTATGTTTTGTATTAAACTTAAGTTCTTTATTTACTCTACAAAGATGGCTCTTTCAAAAAAGATAAGGAAGGACAAAAGTAGCTGAATTGTCCCCATCAGATTGATAATATGATGCAGTAAAAGGTATATTTTTTGTACATAATGGTGTCGATTTAATTGGCGAAGTTGTTTAATTCTTACTATTTCTGCTGACGAATACCTCACTTTTCATTCAGATAATAAGGATTAAACAACTTCTGGGTTTTAAATGAATTAATAGGTGTTACCAAACCAGACCTTTACTGTATAGCTTTTGGAGCTGGTACAGTTGTGTCGATAATAATAACTTCGCAAGAAAGGGAATGAAGAGCTAAATACTCAAGGTGTAGTTTTGTGCAAATACGTTTCATGTCGCTGTAGTTATAATTAAAACAAAATCAAAATGGGTTATCTCATCTAATTTATCCAAGGTGATTTTTCAGAGCAATTTCCCACAACTGCTCAAAAGGAATCACTTCAATTTGAAATACCTGGCTAGACTCTAGGTTTTCCTCTTCTAAAAGTTTATCCCTGTAAGCCTCTGCTTTCTCTTGTCTATCTCCATTATTGACTCCTAAAGATGCCATGATCAGGAGGCCGCGAATGAAATAATAAGACCTCATGGTATACTCTTCTTTGAGATGTCGAGTACAATATTTCTCGATTGCTTCCTCCCTATCGAGTAACTTATCATACTGATTGGTAGCCATTAGATAAATGATCTGGAAAATGATAATGGCTATATTCAAGCCTGACTTATCTTTAGAATAGATAGCTGCTTCATTCAGGAATCGTCCCAGCCTAAATTGTTCTAAGCCTTTCTGCTCTTTTGAGGGGATCAAAAGGCCGACTACATATAGATAATGGAGATAAGCTTCATAAATCAGCCATATTTCAGTTACGTTGTTAGGGAGGTATCTAAATCGTTTATGGTTAGTAACTTGATAATATATGTTTAGTGCTTCCTGATAGTTTTCGGTATGCATTGCCAGTATAAAATACATTTCATAGTATTTGAACCAGTTTACTATACCTTCTTCAATAAGCACTAAGCACTGCTCTGCCGCTTTTCTTCCTGGCTCAAACTGTCTGAGCTGGCAGTGGCAAATCAGTTTTTGATAATAGGCAGCTTGTAAAGGCGTTTCTGCCCGATATGGTTTAGCCTCAAAGAAGCTAATAATTTCTTCGCATGTTTGAATAGTATCTTCATGATTATTTACAATAGAGGAAGCCATCAGGCCAATCATTCCACCATATAGATGTAATCGATAAGAACTATAACGCCGCATGCTATCAGAAAGCTCCAATAAGGCTAGCTCTGTTTTCCTTTTTAGATTCGTCTTTACAGACCTATTATTTACATAATGAACGATTAACTCTGTGTATAATAGTTCTGCTTTATTTTCAGCCATAAAAATGGCTTCGTACTCTAGAGAGAGGCTTTTGTATTCTTCAAATTGTTTTAAGTCTCCTATTCGAGCACCGTAGTGCAATCGTAGTATACTTATTAAATCTAATGCCAATTCGGTGAATTCGTATTTAATCGCATATTTTAAAATGCGTTCTGCAGTTTTAACACATTGAGCCCATGCATTTTTAGCCAATAATATGCGTACTGCCGCCCATTCCTGATAGCATAGATAATAAGCACTCTTTCGATCGGAATAGGAAGCTTTGTTTAAGTCAACTACTAAGAGAGAGTTAATCAACTTCTTGCGAAGTTTATTTTTGAGCTTCCGATAACCTGAAGTATTGTCCGCATCAGGATACAACTCAGCAGCAGCAGCCTGATCAGATTCTACTTTACCTTCGGAAATTATTTCATAGAGCATGCCAAGTTTACTATCCTTGACTTCTCCCATATCTAAAATATCAATTGATTTGAGCTTGTTTCTGGTAACTAGCTGTACTAATTCTCTTAGGGCTTCCATAAGTGTTGTGATTTGTGCAATTTTTCCTCAAAAAGCAGGCCTTTAACAACAGGGGGGAAGAAGAGAAAGCATTTATAACATAAATTGCCTATTGCTTTCTTTTCGAAGAAAGTATGTTAATTAAACAATCTTTCGCTTATGGGAAGACGATTCCTGTATTATATTGGCCAATATGTCTTTTACCAATATAATTGACTTAATGCTTTTCTATATGAGGGAATCTATATGATGATATCATGCTCAACGGCAGTTATAAAGATAAGCATATAAATCTTACTTTCAAAGTTTTATCCTGATCATATAAAGAACGATGCATCCAAAATTGTTTATTTTAAGGATCAACAAAGAAGTATTTGTTTAAAGTGTTATTACTTTCTACAAAATACGCGTATATATTGTTATATTGAATTGAGCCTATTTCATCTTAATTTTTTCAGCATTTCTATTCAAATAATAAGTATATTGTTAAACGATGTTTCAGTTTCATTTAGAAAGCGTCTAACTCATCGTTTTCAAACAGATCTACACAAAAATTTCAGTATTTTAATTTCAGTATTACTGCATGCTAGCAATATGCCTAGAGGGGGCATTATTATTCTAGTATTTTTTGCAAAAGGAGAGTAAGCATGTACAAGATATATCCAACCATCAGAAATGCAGCGATAATTGCTTTTTGCTATTGTGATTTGGCAGAAGCCCTACAAGATGATGATAAAGGTCAGCATTTAGGCCTACATCTAATACTATCTTCGCCGCGAGAAGCTGGAACAGATATCTGGGTGGGGAATCGCCCAGGAGGCGGAGCACGATTTATTGTAGCATATCCTTAAACAATCCGCCTCTCATACCATTTACTCAAACGGATAGTATAACATCTTGCACAATGCACAACACTAAAACACATTATCATTCACACATTTTTAATGTATTAATCATTGCATTTATAGCAGCAATGGGAATTCCTTTTAATTTAAGCGCTCAACTACCGGAAGAAAAAGTAAAGGAGCTGCGTCAAATTTGGTACAGTCAAGATGATAGTATAACTGATTTTGAACAACTTAATGCCGGGAAAAAGTTAGGAAGCCATTATGAACGGGCTAATCTCGACTCTCTTATAGCTCTTGCTATACAAATAGAAAAAAAAGCCATTCAAAAGCAAAATGACCAATGGATGGTACGATCTCTAAAACAAAAAGGGGATTATTACCGCAGGATTGGAAAGATTGACTCCTCTCTCATTAGTTATCACTCAGCTCTCCATTATTTAGAAAATGATAGTTTAGTCATGAAACCTGTAATGTATGGGCTGATAGGTTCTACCTATTCGAATATCGAGCAAATAGATAGTGCTGCCTATTATCTGAAAGAATGTATAAAGCTGGGGGAAAAATACGATAGGAATACCTATATAAGATATGGAGCCTTGTTCCTCGGAACCTTGTATGGAAAAAAAAGCCAATATGTAGAATCAATTGATTATTTATTGAAAGCTTTAGAAGCTTCTGAGACGGCATCTCAACGATTTGCATGCCATTATAATATCGGAGCGGCATTCCATATACTAGGGCTGGAGGAAGAATCTAAATCAAGCTTTGAGAAAGCCTATGAAAATGCAGTAGAAGCTGGTGCTCCAAACGATATATTACAAAGCCATGTCGTTCTACTTCAATTACCATTTGGCCTGGATACTGTTGAACAGCGTCTTCATGAAGCCATCGCACTAGCAGATTCTTTTCAATTAAAGCATACTAAAAGCATCCTCTTAAATGCAGCCACTCAGTTTTATATAGATTCTATGCAGCTTGAAATAGCTAATCGATATGCCGAGCAGGCAATAGCTTTAGCAGATTCTATTAAGTTAATGGACTTTGTTGCTAAAGCTAAACTAAAACAAGCCAAGATAAAAGAATTAGAAAATGATCCCGTTGCTTCTCTGAAGCTATGCCGCCAGGTATTTCCCTATTTTGAGTCCTTTCAAGACTCCAGTTATAGGGAAACATTATTCGCCCTAATGGCAAACAGTTTTAAAGCCCTTGGACAAACCGATAGTGCTTTGTTTTATCTGGAAAGACGCGTAGCCATATCCGATGCTCTGGACAATCAGAATATCACCAAACAGGCAGTGAGTAAATATTTGGAACACAAAAAAGAACAGGAAATTCAAACCCTGGCTCAGGAAAAGGAATTAGCAGAACAAATCGCAAAGCAATCACAACTCAAGCAAAAGCAAAGCTATTTATTACTAACGCTCTTTGGTGTAATCTTTATAAGCATCTCGATTATTTATTATGTCTTGTTTAATCAAAAACAAAAACGTAATGCTTTATTAGAACAAATGAACCAATCTCTGGAAGTAGAACGAAAAAAACTGGAAAAAGCCAATAAACAACTCAACCGATTTAGCAGCGTCGTCTCACATGATGTTCTATCCAATCTTGACCTTATTCTTTCTACCGGGAATGTACTCGTTGGTGAAAAAGGAAAGACTGACAATCTTCCAAAGTATTATGAAATGACTCAAAGTACTGCCCGACAGCTCAAAAATTACTGCCTGAATTTATTACAGCAGACTAAAAAGGAACAACTAGCTATTCCAAAAAGCTCTAATCCTATGCCTATCTTAAATACAGTATTAGGCAGATATGGAGCCGCCTTACAAGAAGCTAAATTTCAAACAAAAACAGAGCCCCTATCTATGGTTAATTTACCCGAAGCATTAATTGAGCAAATTTTCCAGAATCTGATCTCCAATGCCTTACGCCATGCAGCCACAGCTGAACATCCTATGCTGTGGATTTCCGAAGCAAAATCAGAATCGCATAAGTTGCAATGGATATTTGAGGATAATGGCCCCGGAGTTTCTTCCCAACAGAAAAAAGTCATCTTTGATCCGGTAGAAACCCTACAAAATGATGATAAAGGGCATCATATAGGCCTTCATCTATTGCAATCATCACTGAAGGAAGCCGGAGCAGATATATGGGTAGAAGATCGCTCTGGGGGTGGAGCCAGGTTTATAATAGAATTTATTTGACCAAAATGCTGCTTTTGCCTTTGGTGATCTTTACTAACTTACTCAGTGTTTGCCTTCAGCAGAAAACCTTTATGCACTACTCAATGAACGCGTGCCGTTCCTTAATTTAAGAAAAACAAACCAAAATGTCCACGGAGGAATTGAACAACAAAAAAATACTACTCGTTGATGATCAAAAACCTTTTACTCATTTGGTGGAGATATTACTTAATGAAATTGGATTTAGCAGGATTTATATAGAAACAGATTTTGAAGGCGCCTGGAAATCTTTCCTTGAGGTAGAACCAGACCTTTGCCTTTTAGATATCAATCTGGGGAAAGGACAAAAAAGTGGGATCACACTTGCTGAAAAGATCAGGTTATCTAACTCACAAGTACCCATTATTTTCATAACCTCTAATTATACTGAAGAATACTACGCACAGTGCCGCCATGTACGTCCCAGCTGCTTTATGAATAAGGAACTTTCCAGGTTTAAACTCCAGCATGCCATTGAACTTGCATTACTCAACCAGATCCCCCCTACTCCATCTTTAGCTGCATCAACAAAAAATTCGGTCAGTGTACCTTATATCAATAACAATAATCTGTTTTTTAAAATTGGAGATTCCTACAAAAAGATTTTAGTGGATGACATTTCTTATTTCTTTGCCAAAGACAAACTTACCTATGCCAAAACAGAAGGGCGCAATTTCCCTACCAATATCCAACTAAAGACTTTAGAAACAGAATTGTCTCCTACTTTTCAACGCATACACAAAACCTATTTGGTCAACTTAAACCATATAGAGCAGATCAATACTAAAAATGATATTGTCAAGATAGATAATGAATCACTGCCCATCGGATACACTTACAAAAAAAGCTTTTTAAAGCATGTCAAATTATTGAAGTAATAAGAGTGGGCTACATCAATTTATGATTCTGAAAATATAACTACTTTGATGTGAATGGGCAGATGTCAGAGAAATGTCAAAGCATTTTAAAATCGGACAAAATTATCCGATTTATTAAAAAACACTTATCTTTGCCTTGAAATGGCTCGAATTATACGTTCAAAATATAGGAATACAGGATCAGAATAGCCATTTAAATTGCCAGGATATATGAGTTCAATGAACTGAATTGAAGAATGGTGTTTTGGAAAAAATAATTTTTTTAACTTTATATCGGACAAAATTATCCGATTATATAGAAATGTAATAATGACCAATACAATCAAGTTTCCCATAGCCATTGCTTGCGTCTTTATTTGGATAGGATTTGTGGGAGCGATCAGTTTTATGGAAGCATGGCTGAAGTTTCGTGCACCTGGCATTACATTATCGCTAGGGTTGGGAATTGGCAGATTAGTATTTAATGCATTGAATAAAGTAGAAATTGTTTTATCCATTGCCATTATTGTCAGTATGCTCATTTACGGGCTTCCTGAACTTAGATGGAAGTACTTGTTTTTTCTAATCCCTTTCCTGATTCTCATAGTACAGAGTATTTGGTTGTTGCCTATGCTGGACGCAAGAGCAGAAATGCACCTACAGAATATGGAAGTCCCTGCTTCCAATCTGCACTTTTATTATGTTGGATTGGAATGTGTCAAAATTAGCTGTCTAGCCGTTTTCGGAATTAAACTCTTTAATTAAGGAAGCAAGCAAGTTCTACCTGAAGTATTAAACTCTAAATCATGAGCATCACAAAAAAAAGCATCATTGGGGAGATTGTAGCAATGGACTATCATACTGCTTCCGTATTCAAATCGCATAAGATTGATTTTTGTTGTAGTGGTGGCAGGAGTATTGAGGAAGCATGTCAGAGTGTAAATGTGAGCACCAATGATTTACTTAATGAATTAACTAAAGTTCTGAAAGAAAGAAAGTCGCTTCTCCCTGATTTCAAATCATGGGACATGGATTTACTTGCTGACTTTATCGAAAAAAAACACCACCGCTATGTAAGGCGAAGTATTCCTGAACTGAAAATACATCTTAACAAGCTTGTGAAAATCTATAGTAAAGCTCATCCTGAGCTTCGAACTATTGAAACTTTGTTCACTGCCTCAGCTCAGGATTTGTTGCAACATCTGGAAAAAGAAGAAAGCTTTTTATTTCCATATATCCGGAAAATGAAAGAATCTAAAAATAAGCGAGCAGATGTAATAAAGCCTCCCTTCGACACTCTACAAAACCCTATACAAATGATGAAACATGAACACGAGCAAGAAGGAGAACGATTTATAAAGATTGCAGCTCTAAGCAATAACTATACCCCACCTGAGGATGCATCTAATATTTACAGAGCCACATTTGCCATGCTCAAAGAGTTTCAGGAAGATCTACACCTTCATATCCACCTAGAAAATAACATCTTATTCCCCAAGGCTATAGAAGCTGAAAAAAGAATAAATCACCACTAATCTTCAACTAAAAAGTAAAAGATATGTCACCAACAATCTGGTTAGAATCTTTAATCACCGACACACCTCAAGAAGGCTTTGAATTAGCTATTACTCTTTCAAGGAGAGGTGTAAAATCTACGCAACCTGATGTAGACACACTCAAAAAATTAAGGCCTGACTATGCCAATAATGCTGACAGCTTAACCGCAGCATCCCAGGTCATCGCAATTAACTTCCAAACAGTTGCCGCAGCCAACAATTATTGGAAATAATGTAAGCTGTAAAGCTTCAAGAGAATGATCTCTATGTGAAGCTCAACGTAAAATTTAAATAAAATGTCGAGCATTAAATTTTTGTGCCGCCAATTGCAAAGGGCAATTTGGGGACTGGGATTTTTTATGCTTTCTTATCCGGTTTATGGACAAGAAAGTACGGCTGATACCTCTTTATTAGGCGAACCGGGTATAATAGGAACTATCATTTTAGGAGGGATGATTGTCATAGTAGCTGCTTTTATTGCTACCTACAAAGTGATTACACTCCTGAAAAAATCGAATGAGAATAGGCAAATAAAAAAATGGGCCTATTTAAAAGAGCTCATTATCAATCTTGGAAAAGAGGATTTAAAACGTACTATATCTGAAAGGAAAGCAAGTAAAAAATGCTCTTTGGAAAACCTCAAATTTCCAAACCTTACCGATCCTATTGAAGAAAAAGTAAAATATGCACTTATCCACCTCGAACATCCTGAAATAGATCAGCTGCTTTTTCAAAAAGCGGAACGCTTAAATTATCAACTAGAAGGGACAGAGTTGGGTTCAAACCTGGAACCAACAGATAGCAGAGGCCTGGTTATTACGCAAACAAAAGAAATAAGCAATCCTATTTATGACGAAAAGCAGGATTCAGCCGACCGGATTGTTGCCGATCAGGATTTGGTTAAAATAGTGCTGGCTTATATCGGGTCTTCCGTTTTCTGGCTATTGTTTGGGACCTTTATTGGAGTCCTTTTAGGTGTTAAATTTATTCTGCCTGATTTAGACGGACTTCCTTTTTTATCTTTTGGCCGGATACGCCCTGTTCATACCAATAGCGTGTTTTGGGGGTGGACTTCTTTGGCAATGATTGGCTTAGGATATTTTACAGTAGCCCGAACCTCAAATACAAAAATATTTAGCCTTCGATGGGCCTGGATAGCATTGGTATTAATCAATACCGCTGTAGCGACTGGGTCTATCTCATTGATGATGGGTGTTAATAATGGAGGAGGAGAATACAGAGAATACATCTGGCCTATTATGTCCATATTTGCCATAGGCCTCATCCTCACCTTTGCCAATTTCTACAAGATGGTTGCCAATAGAACAACAGAAGAGATATATGTCTCTAACTGGTATATTTTTGGAGCCTGTATCTGGACATTGGTCTTAAGTATTATTGGTTATCTTCCTTTTTATCAGGAAGGTTTAGGCGAAACCATCATCCAGGGATATTATATGCATCAGGGGGTTGGGATGTGGTTTATGACCTTTACACTCGGCCTAATTTATTACTATCTTCCATCCACATTAAACAAGCCTATTTATTCCTACTCTCTGGGGATTTTAGCGTTTTGGACACAGATGCTCTTCTATACTTTGATCGGCACTCATCATTTTGTGTTCAGTCCAATTCCCTGGTGGTTGCAAACCGTAGCTATTGTATTTAGTGCAGGTATGTTTATTCCTGTATTTGCAGGGACAACCAATTTCCTTTTAACGATGAAAGGTAGTTTCAGTCAGATTGGAAGAAGTTATGTATTACCTTTTATGTTGGTAGGAGTTGTGTTTTATTTTATCGGGTCCGTCCAGGGAAGTTTTCAGGCGTTTCGTTTCACCAATTTCGTTTGGCATTTCACAGATTTCAATGTGGCCCATTCCCATATGACGATGTATGGCATTGTCAGTTTTTTCCTTTGGGGGTGTATTTATGCACTGATCCCTAAACTCATTGGGAAACGCCCTAATCAATTATTAGTTGGCATTCATTTTTGGCTTTCCTTCATAGGATTACTAGCATACACTTTTGCCTTGATGGTAGGTGGTACAGCAAAAGGTTTAAGTTGGATAGAGGGAGCACCTTTTATCGAAAGTGTTACTCTGATGGTACCCTATTGGTTGTGGAGAGCAATTGGAGGCTCGTTTATGTTCTTTGGCCATATCGTATTCTGGTACAATATCCATCAGGTATACAAGGGCTGGAAAGAACTGAAACGGCCTGTCGAGAGCAATGAACTAATTCCTTTGTAAAAGAAAATAAAGCACATAATGTTCAACTTATCAAAGAATCACCAGACATTGGCTTTAACCTCATTTATGGTATTTGTCTTCCTCAGCGTTTTGATTGCGGTCGTACCTGCCGCACAGATGCAGGAGTCTGTTCAGCCATTGTCTCAAGCCGTAGATTTAACCCCACAAGAGCGAGACGGATTGCATACCTATATCTCAGAAGGTTGTGTAGCCTGCCATACTCAGCAAGTCAGGAACATTGAAATGGATGATATGTGGGGGGACCGCCCCAGCCTTCCATCTGATTATTATTATTCAAAACAGCGAATGAGTTTATGGCAGCAATCGCCTTCTTTATTGGGAAGCGAACGAACTGGCCCTGATCTGACCAATGTGGGCAAGCGTCAGCCCAGTGAAGATTGGCATTTCCTCCACCTCTACAATCCACGCATAGTAGTAAAGGAGTCGGTAATGCCACCTTATCCCTGGTTGTTCAGAGAAGTATGGAAACCGGATTCGGCAGATATCAAAATAAACGTACCTGCACAGTTCTTACGGGACACTTCTAAAGTCGTTGTTGCTACCCAAAAAGCGATCAATCTGGTACGCTATCTCCAATCACTAAAACAAGTCGACCCCAGTTTCGTAGTAGAGGGGTTTATACCTTCCTCCAGGACTGAAGATTTCTTTGAAAGTAATCAGGCTGAAGCGGAATTGGATGGTCAAGCCTTATATATTCAAAACTGTGCCGCTTGCCATCAAGCATCCGGAGAAGGGCTTGCAGGAGCATTTCCACCTTTGAAAGGGAGTAAAATTGTACTTGATGAAGATTATGAACTAATGGTCAGAATTATCCTGCAAGGATATGATGCCCGTACAGAATATGGAGTCATGCCTGCACTCGCTGATCAGTTGTCAGATGCCGAGATTGCAGCCATCGTTAATTACGAACGTAATAGCTGGGGAAATGAAGCTTCAAAAGTTTCAAAAGATGATATCGAGAGAATCCGTGATTTTGTAAATTCTATTAATCAATAAGTTATGAAAAAGATAATCATTTGTACCGTAGTACTACTATCAACTGCTATACAGTTATTTGCTTGTGATTTATGCAAGTCACACCAACCGGAGGTCCTTCAGGAAGTCACCCACGGAATGGGGCCACAAGGCGCAATGGATTATGTCCTTCTTTGGGGGGCTGTTATCATCGTTCTTATTACACTCATTCTGAGTATTGCCTTATTGGTTTTCCCAAAAAGAATGGACAAGAATAATCGAATAAAATTTTTGCCAGTAAATGACTTTGAATAAAAATTAAATCATGGAGAATAGTCAATCAAAAGATATTGTAAAAATATTCCTCAATGATGAGCCAAGTCCCTTTGCTGAATTGGAAACCCCCTCAAAGATATTGTTTGACACCACCAAAATACCTGATGGAAAACATACTTTGAAGCTAGTTGCTAGTTCTTCAGGAGGAAAAGAAGGCATTAAAGTTATCCCATTTGAGGTAAGAAACGGCCCTTCCATTTCTGTCATAGGCATCAAAGAGAACCAAGTAATTGAGAATCAACTCCCTCTCGTCATTAATGCTTACGGAAGTGAACGAAAAGAAATCTTTTTAGTAAGCGGATCAGAAAATCCAAAAGGAATTCCTATTTGGGTTTGGGTAGCGCTTATACTATTTGTTGGTTGGGCCTTGCATTATTTATTTCTGTACTGGACAGGGCAGCACTACAACTCGTTTTTTTAAAGGAGGTAAGTAAGTGGCCAAATAAACCTGATAATGTTTATTTGGCCTACCTACCCGTAATATCACTTACAGATTATTCTTTTTATATCTCCACCATTATCCCAATACTCGGCAATACAGTACCTGTAGCGTCATTAATCGTTTTCAAATCATAACGCTGTGCTTCTAAAGGAGCATTTGGATTAATGATTACGCCCTCCCCTATCGGTATTTCATTTTCGTCTAATGGGCGATCCAGAATTAGCTGTTCATTGCCTACTCCATTGCCGGTAATATTTTCAACATCCAGGTATACGTTGAGGCTCCACTTATCAAAGAACCACTTTTTATCAATACGGATATCTATTGTATTACTAGCATCATTTCTAAGGGTATTCAGGCGATTATAATTAGGGATTCCTCTACCATTTACATCCCAATTGAGCACGAGAGAGGACGCATCGGAAAAGGGTGTCCGGGGTAAACCAGACTGATAGCGCCAGGCTATTCCCGCTTCCCAGTTTTTACCAAATCTTTTTCCTAAAGTCAGATTAACAATATGTCGTGCATCCCAGGAAGAAGGCAGCATTTCACCATTTTTATCTTCAAATTCCGACCATCCCAGTGTATAGGCTGCAATGCCATAAAATCCCTTGTACAAGCGCTGCTGTAACAAAAACTCCAGGCCATAACTCCTCCCTTCAGAGCGAGAGATCGTTGGTTCGTTGCCTATAACTCCAAAATCACCTCCCAGATTAGCCAATGTCAGGCTATCACGTAATAGAAAAGGATAATCATAATAGTACTTATAATACCCCTCTATCGATATTTTGGAATTGCTGGCGGTGTTATACTCAAAGCCCGCGACCAGGTGATTATTGCGGATGTATTTGATACCGTTTTCCTTATTCACCAACACTCCATTTTCTTCATATCCCAATACCGTATAAGGTGGTAATTGATAATATATTCCAGTATTAAAATTAAAAGAGAAACGTTCGGTCAAGGCATATGCCAGGGAAAAGCGTGGCGAAAATTGCTCCAGCGGATTATTCATCTCGTCCGAGTAGGAATTGGCATCCAGACGTGCTCCTAGTGAAAGCACTAAGCGTTCCTCCATCAGTTTGCGGCTCAATTGGGCAAAAGCAGCATACTTATTCATTGCAAAATTGGAAGCATAATCAATTGTTTGCGCTCCAGCAGAGGTAAAAATGCGGTTAAAAGTGCTATTGTTATATTTAACATGCTGGTAGCCCACACCAAAGTTGAATTTATAATCGCCTATACGGAGTGTATTTTCTATTCGAAGCTTATTCTCAATCTCCTGTGACTTGTATCGCAGCGTCAGATTATCCTCGCTGCTTTCATCATTGCCTACATATTTTTCTGATTCATTATTAAGCATGTTACGACTCAGCACAAATGTCCAGTAGCTATTTTCACGAAAGTGTTTATACACTAATCCATTTGTATAATTCCACTGTGGTGAGACAGGTAGCTGATCTAGAAGGAACTGTTGCTCCTCAGTATCATTAGCATCCAGATTGAGTTCAAACTGGTCAACAGCTCCTAATCCAATGAAAGTGAGTTCATTCTTCTGATTTATCTTATACTTCACCTTTGCCTGAAAATCGTTATAGGTTGGTAAGAAAGGGAGTTCCAGTGCCTCAAATAGGAATTGCAGGTAAGAACGACGAGCCGAAAACAGGAAGCTTGTCTTTTCGCCTATAGGCCCTTCCAGGGTAAATCCTATATCAGAAGCTCCCACCATAAATGTTCCTCCCAATCGGTCACTACGGCCATCACGCTGCTGAAAATTGAAAACAGAGCTCAACGAGTTTCCTCTATTTGCAGGGAAGGCTCCACTAAAAAAATCTACCTCCCGGATAAAGTTTACATTAATCAAACCAACAGGTCCACCAGATGCTCCCTGCGTTGCAAAATGGTTGATATTGGGCACCTCCACCTCATCCAGGTAAAATCGATTTTCATTGGGTGCTCCTCCCCGTATGATAAGATCATTTCTAAAACTTGCAGGTGTTGTCACTCCTGGTAGTGACTGTACTACCTTACTAATATCCCGATTGCCACCAGGATTACGCTGGATTTCTGCTACACCAATAGTGCGCAAAGAAACAGGGCTCTCTTCTGTTTTTTTGAACGGAGACGCTTTTACCACCACTTCTTCCAACTGCTCAATTGTCTCTTCCAGTAAGAAATTCGCTTCTGCCGGTTTAGAATTGGTCACCTGCTGCTCATATAAAGTTGCTTCATTATAACCAATATAGGAGGCACGCACATTGTAAAGCCCAGGCTCCAGATTGTTGATTTCATAAGCTCCATCCAGATCGGTTGTAGTACCAAAATCTGTACCTAGTACCAGTATATTGGCGAAAGGAATTGGCTCATTACTGATAGCATCTTTGACAATACCTTTGATGATTCCCTGCTGTGCAGATAAACCAATATTCAAACATAAAATCATTAAAACCAGGCCGGCTTTTTGAATCTCCTTAAACTCCATTCGATTTGTTTTCAATATCATTTTCAAACATTCACAGCCACAACATACAGATTGCTATTTTGTTGAGCCCTGCAATGATACAAATCAAAATTAATTTACCTAGATCTTCAATCTTAGGGCGTATCCCTTTGGGTCGCTATGTTTCGGGGCTCACTATTCGTTCGGCCTTATAGGCCAAGCCCCTGCACAGCGCTTACGCAAATAAACGCTTGCCAGTGATTTACGTTTACTAAACCTCTCAGGTTTAGTAAACGTAAACTATATACAAGCCTGAAAAGACAATTAATCCATGGTATCTTCCTCCCTATTTGGTAGCATTTCCAACACCTAGCTATTAAAAAAACTGGCGAGAAAGCACTTATTATTACTTTCCCGCCAGCAGATATGCCTAAGCTGAAATTCCCAAAACAGACTAAGGCATCATAAAACCATTCCTAAATCATATTCTAGTTCTCTGTATAGTACGACTTCTCCGAAGTCCTTACTCTTCTTTTGATACTTGACAAAGCACTACACTATTAGATTATACTAGTTGGTAGCAGCACCTCCTATTGGTATCAGGAAACCGGCATTCACTCCAAAACTCTTATTTTTTATCGTTTCCTCCACTACTGGTATGTCATACAGCTCTGTAAAGCCATGCTGATATCGGGCATCTGCAAAGAGTTGTACCACACCAGCATCAACAGTTATACCACCACCAACAATTGCAGAGAATTCCACTCTTTCATAATTGATTGCATCCAGATCAATATCTGTTTCCAAGAGCTTGATATCTACTATAGCATTGGCGTAGGTGGTCAGATTGCCATTAAGCGCATACCCCAAAGCAGGTCCTCCATTGATATAGGCATTTACTTTTCCGGCGCCAAATTTATATTTAAAGAGTAAAGGTACTTCCAGGTAGTTAAAACGAGACTCTGCCTCTACATCTACAGGTATTGGAATATCAAAGAGGTTAACATCAAAGCCTTCTTCCATGCGAAATCCTTTCTGATTATAAGCCAGTTCGGGTTGTATAGAAAAGCCATAACCTAAAGGTACATCAACTACTGCTGCTATGCTAAATGCATCAATTGGTTTAGCATCGGGAGCAAGCCGGTCTAATCCATCCGTCAAATTCACATTTGCACTCTGATAACCACCTCTCAGGCCAATAGAGATCTGAGCTTCCGCCGTAAATGTTACTGCCAATAATGCTATCAGTGCAAGACTTCTCAACAGGTATTTCATATTTGATCGTTTTTGGTTAATTGCGTTAAATACGAATCAACCTTAAGACGAACTCAGCCTGTTAATAGTCTTTAAGTGAAAGTTAGGGAAGTATTAAAGTTGGTATCTGAATGCAAAAAAGTGTGAAAAGAAGTTACTTTTTATTCTCTTGCTGGCTTTTCAAATCTGTCAAATGTGACAGTGCTTTAGCAGCAGTAGCACTATCCAATCCATCTTGAGCGACGAAGGTTCGATAAGCAGCATAATAACGTCGCTCTGCCAGCCAATAATTTCCCATTTGTTGATTGACTTCACCCAAAGTAAGATAAACATCTCCCTGTGCATCCCAGCCTCCTTCAATTTCATTGCTTTTCTCCAATACATCTAGCAGGGTACTTATAGCCTGAGGCCAATCCTCCTCGGCTACCCATGTTTTTGCAGTACGCAATAAGATATCGGCCTGCATTAAATTGGGTTCATCATTTATTATTTCCAAAATCTCCAGTGCAGAGGAATAATGTGTTCTTGCTTTTTCCCAATTTGACTGCTTAGTACTAACATCTCCCAAAAGCACCTCAATTTGAGCTGGAATTTCAGGCTCATCCATATAGGGATAGGATTCAGCTTCTTCCAGTAGTTTGATTGCCAGCTCGTATTGCTCTTCTGCTATTGCTATACGACCGCTTCTTTTCAGGTTCTTGCCCAGTTCTTCAGGTATTAGCACCTCTCTAATCATCATAGAAGCTTCATTATCCACTTTAGCTGCCTCTATGTTACCAAGCTGTAGATGGTTATAACTCCTTAGATAATAGGCTTCACCTACATCATACTTTCGATCACCATAACGCTTAATCAATAAATTCAGGCTATCATTGGAAGCTACATACTGTCCTTCAGTAGAAAGTTGCTCAGCTATTTTCATCAGGGATGCCGATTGGCCAAAGAGAATTGAAGTCCCCAAAAGAAAAAACAGAATTGGAAAATATATCTTCATTTGCTGATACAAAAAGTTTAGTTGGCATAGAGTATGATTTTCAAACATACTCTTAGTTCGTTTATAGAGTAATGGCGAATGAATTGCCAATATCCTTGCTCACGGCGAATGAATTCGTCGGCACATGAGGCGAAAGTACGAATAAATTTGACGCAAGACGGGAAAATAACGAAGGGGATGTACTCATTATTTGGTACATCCCCTTTCAATTATATTTTCTTAGTATAATACTATTGCTTTACAATTCGCTTTGCAGCTCTGCCTTCTTCTGTTTCTACTACTAGTAAGTAGGTACCTGAAGGTAAGGCTCCAAGTGATAGTGACTCTGTTTGTTGTCCGGAAGTAGTTGTATATATATTGCTTACTTTTCTTCCAAACATATCTATCAGGTAATAATCAAGGCGCTGATTTCCTGGCCAGTCAAACTGCAGGATAACTTCTCCTGTAGTAGGGTTAGGGAAAAGATTGATTCTGCTTTCTACTTCCAGTTGATTCGTTGTGTTGCTATTTACATCTACTACAACAGTAGCACTTGTACTATTACTACAACCATCTGGGCCAACAACAGTCAGCAATACTTCATAAGAACCAGTGTCAGTAAAAGTAAAAGTAGGATTCTGCACATCGCTTGTATTACCATTTCCAAAGTCCCAATTCCAGGATACTGCACCATCAGCAACACCAGTAAATTGTACTTCTGCTTCTCCGCCTTCAATGCCAACTATTGTTTCGGTTGGATCAATAGAAACCTCAAACGGATTATCTGCCGCAGCTACATCTACTGCTACAGGAGTACGGCCACATACATAATCAAACTCTACTTCCCAGTCGAAGAAGTAATGATAAAACAATCCGCTACCCGTATTAGGGCCCGTTATTGTTAATACATCAGAAATCACGTAAGGATAATTAGTCCCTCCCAGTGAGAATGCTAATGGCTTACCTGCCTGCATATATATTTCATGCTGATTTCCAGGAGGCACACTAAAGTCCAATTCAACAATATTTTCTCCTGCTACCAAGCTTACCACTTTTGATACGCTACCACCATCCGCGCGATTAAGGCGAATGATTCTTCCCCCCTCTTCATCAGCATACATTTTTACTTTCTTAATGGTAACCGGGATATTCGTATTAAAGATCAAACCATTTGGATTATCACTAAAACTGATTGAACCCTCTGAATCATCTTCCTTTCCTACCTTTTCTATTGGAGAAACCTGTGCAAAAACGGTCTGCGGTTCGCTACCCACACTCAACAAAACAGGCGATCCTTCACCTAATAAAGTTCCTCCTGTTTCCTCATCATACCATTTGATAGTAGCATCACCTTCATAAGAGCTTTCCAGTACTACCTGTCCATTTTCACAAGGAGCTGCTTCTACCGCAACCGCCGCTGGCAGGTCTGATAAATTCAGTACTGTCACTTCTCTTTTCAGGCGATTATTCAGATCGCGATCATCTTGAGTACCATTTATTTCAGTCAGCTCTACCAATAATTCATATTCGCCTACAGGCACTTCCATTAGGGGTATTTGTACCTCTTCTCTATCACCAGGAGCAATCGTTACATCCCACTCATAGGTTTCAACTACGGTTTGGCTTCCTGTAAAAGTGCAGGTCACCAAGATAGATTCAACGACATCCGTTCCTATATTTTCAACTTCGATGAAAGGGCTTACTCCTTCCAGACAAACAAAATCCAATACTTCTGCACGAAGCAGGTTCACATCATTGCTAGACACAACAGGAGGAGTTGGATTGTGGCCTTCATCAATTAAATACTGATAAGCAGCAGGAAGATTAATAATCCCCATACCATAGTCATTATCTTCGCCTTCTACTCCAAGATCAATTGCAGATAAATATAGAGCCAACATCAAATCTTCTCCACTTAGTTCAGGAAATGCCTCTTTCAAAATCATAATCGCTCCCGATACATGAGGGCTAGACATTGACGTACCCGTAAATGAAGAATAACCATTATTGAATACACTAGAACGTACTTCTACTCCTGGAGCAGAAACTTCTGGCTTGATCTCCAAGCTCATATTAGGTGTAGGACAAATACTTGGCCCTCGGCTAGAACCACTGTATATTGGATAGTTCATATTATTTCCATCCAGGTTACCTACAGAAAAGAAGCGAACCAGGTCATAATTATTGATGGCAGGATGCCCTACTGTAGAAATACCAGGCCCTTCATTACCAGCAGCATATACCACTGCAATTCCAGCTCCTAGCAATGCATTGTACATATTGACTACACTCGTAATATTGCAGTCAAATGTAGATGGATCCGGGCGCCCCCATGAGTTATTGATCACATCTGGCATATCATCAGTAGTGCTTGAATTATCATCCGGGTCTAGTGCCCACTGGAATGTAGCAAAAGCATCTAGCACAGAAACATCAAAATCACAATCGCTTAATGGGATTGGCCCTCCCATCCATTCACCTTCGTATGCAACACCTATTGTATCTCTCAGTTTTCTATCAATACCTACAGCTGTACCTGTTACATGAGTACCGTGATCATTTTCACAAGCATGAGGTCCATTACCTCCAGCCCAGGATTCGTCGATCGATCTATTGTGAAAAGCAAAATTATTGAACAAAGCAGGGTGATAAGCATCTTCACCCGTATCAACAATCAATACCGTTTGACCATATCCAGTATAGCCCATTTCCCACATTTCAGTAGCACCAATAGCGACCAAACCAGGCTCTGTATTATCCAATAAAGGAGGAGACATTACCGCATCTTCCTGCTCCAAATCGTAAAACTCAATAGGCCAGTCGATATCAATATATTCTATAGCATCGTTACGGCTCAATTCCGCAATGGCCGTAGCATTCGCTTCAAAAAAGATCACATTTGCAATCCAAAATGGGTGAAGGCTTTTGCTATCTACACCATCCAATTTTTCAAGATATTCAATCATAGATGGTTGAGTAGCTTCTGCTTTTGCTTTCAATTGAGTAACTACTTCAACGCCTCTTTCATGAACACTTGCACCATTCCGCTTTAGTTCATTTTCTAAAGCTCTCACATCTAAATAATCTGCTAATGAAATATAAACTGAGTGTACCTCATTAGGTTCCTTTTCCAATGCGAGCTGAAGATCTCCACTCAGGCGTTCATAATTAATTCCCTGAGCTTGTAGATTTAGTGCTAATAACGCTAACATAGATATTGTTAGCCATTGTTTTAATTTCATATTCAAATAAATTGACATTTTTTTAAACAGAATCGAAAGATACAACAATTTTCATGACGCGAAGATAGTCCATCCTATATATCCTTTTTGTCTGCCGGGGGGCATTGTGGGAGTTATGTGGTGATGTAGGAGGAATGTATGTGGCTAGAGGAATAGGTGGTTATGTAGTTAGAAAGGGATGTAAATCTGAAGATTAAGAGGTACGATTTATCGAATATTGTGCAAGGTCGGTTTGTGGTATTCTGGTGATTAGTGATTAGTGATTAGTGATTAGTGATTGGTGATTGGTGATTGGTGAAGAAGGTTTAAATTGGTTTAAGGAGGTTTAGAGGGGGTATATGATAGAGATGAGAAGAAATTCTAATTAGCAGCATAGGCGGAAAAACTATAAAGGTAATTAGCCCTGATTTTAACCAAAGTAAATTTGATATAGATTTAAGTAAGAGAGCACCTTTAATTAATCTTTTTATGGTGGCATCTTTTTACACATATCTGCGTTGCGTACTCGTGTTAATAACGATGGCTATTACACTCCGCCGCGCCTTGATCTGTGCAAAAAGCTGATCCACCAAAAAAGCAACCTAATTATGCTCTCTTACTTATCTGCTCTTCCAGATGGGATATACATTGTTCGTTTCAAGGAAAAGGAGCGTTATGTGATTCGAAAATTCATTAAAGCAAGCTGATCATTAGATTTTGGTGATTCGATGTATATTGAGCGGGAATAAAAGGTTTGAGATGAAGAGTATATATGCAAATGTCGTAGCCAATTAGAAAAATGAATATTGAAAAAATACTAAATGAAATTGGAGAAATCTATTCTCCGCTATCCAGTGAATGTCAGCAAGAGTTAATTGCCAATTTCAATGCTCTTACAATTCGTAAAGGTGAAGTTGTTGTGCGCGAAGGGCAATTTTCTGATAAAGCCTATTTAATCGTACAAGGCTGTGCAAGGGCATATTATTTAAAAGACGGAAAAGATATCTCAGACTGGTTTGCTTTTGAAAATGAGTTTATGGCTTCAATTGTCAGCTTTTTTAGCGAGAAACCAAGCCCTCATTATATAGAGTTCGTGGAAGATTCAGTAGTCCTTGAGTTTTCAAAAGATACAATTGACCATCTTTCCAACAAATACCATGATTTTGAACGTCTCATTAGCAAAGTGGTGACTGTAACCATGCTAGGCCTCCGAGAAAGGTTATCTTCAATACTTTTCAATAAAGCGGAAGACAGGTATAAACAATTGATAGGTATTCGCCCCGATATAACAAACAGAATGCCCCTAACTCATATAGCTTCTTATCTAGGTATCACACTTGAAACATTAAGCAGAATAAGAAGCCCTAAAAAGCGAATTTGATTTGTATCAAATGAATTTTCATCTATGCAACTGATCTTTGCAAAAAATGGATGAAAAATGAATAAACAAAAGAAATCAATCTGGGGAGCCTGGTGGGTACCACATAGAATATGGTTTTATCCATCCTGGCTTATTTACGAAACATCAAGCCGTTTTTATGTTTACTCTCAAGGAGTACACCATTATTTTGAAAACCATCAAGACAATATCACACCCTATGTAGGAGGAATCGGTGCTCAAACTTTAAATATTTTTTGTAGTGGTGCCACTTTTGCCGGTTGCACTGCTTTTTTAACGGTGCCTGCCTGTTTCGTTCTCTATAAACTATTCAAAGAAGACAATTTAACAAATACCAGATTTGAAGAAAAAATGAAAAAGCTCTTCTAGATTTCTCTCCACGAAATGCTTTAGATTTTCCAACAAAGCTACCGCCCTTAATTAAAATCATAAAATCTAAGAAACGAAGTTGATTTATATCAAATGAATTCTCATTTGTGTATATGACCTTTGTAAAAAATGGATGAACCAAAACATATGAAGAAGATACTAATCATCAACGGCCACCCCGACAAAGAAAGTTTCAACTTTGGACTTTCGGAGTCCTACAAGAAAGGTGCTGAAAAATCAGATGCAGAAATAAAGGAAATCAATATCCGAGAATTGAATTTCAATCCTAACCTTCAATTCGGATATAGAAAGCGCACCGAACTGGAACCAGATTTATTAGAAGCGCAAAAAAAGCTAAAATGGGCTGATCACTTAGTTTGGATATATCCAGTTTGGTGGGGGTCCGTACCTGCCATCATGAAGGGTTTCTTAGACAGGGTATTATTGCCCGGCTTTGCATTTAAGAAAAGGGAAGGCTCCCTGTGGTGGGATAAATTTCTCGCTGGTAAAACAGCACGAATAATTTGCACTTTAGACCAACCAGCCTGGTATTACAGATGGTTTTATGGAGGCCCGAGCCACCGGGCTATGAAAATGCTTACAATGCATTTTATTGGAATCAAGAAAGTCCGAATCACAACTATTGGGCCTATCAGGCTTTCTAAAGAATCCTTTAGAGCAAAATGGTTAAAAAGAGTCGAAAAGCTGGGGCAAATGAATAAGTAATTCTTTCTTCAAATAAGAAAATTAGAATGAACAATATATCCATCATTGGCGGAGGGATTGGAGGGCTTGTAACAGCACTCTGCTTTAAAAAGCTAGGAATAGCTTATAAACTTTACGAAAGGGCTGAAACATTAAAAGCAGTTGGTGCAGGAACCTGGCTTTCTCCAAATGCTTTGCAAGTTTTCGAATGGATAAATCCAGCCCTATTGAGGGAAATCCAGAATTTAGGAAATACCTTCAACAGCATTTTGGTTGCTAATCACCAATTGAATCCAATATCTAATTCTAATCAAGATTTTGCAAAGAAAAGATATGGATATACAACTATGGCTATTCATAGAGGAGCTCTGCAACGTATTCTGTATTCTTCTCTCCCCAAAGAAGACATTATACTGGGTAAAGAATTCAAACAATATTCACAAAACAACAACGAATCTTATAAGATTGAATTTACTGACGGTTCGCACATTCATACCCATGCAATAATTGGTGCGGATGGCATTCATTCAGGCATTAGGAAACAGCTATTCCCCAAAAGCAGGATCAGATACTCTGGACAAAGCTGTTGGAGAGGTGTTGCTGATTACGAAATCGATGCCAATCTCGCTTCAGTAGGATTTACACTTTGGGGTAAAAAGCTTCAATTTGGAGTTTCTAAACTGGAACAGGGAAAGACCTATTGGTTTGCTGTAAAATTGAGTAAACCAAAACAAAAAGATGATAAAACAGGTCTAACAGTAATATTGATTGAAATGTTTTCGGAATTTCATTCTGTTGTAAACGCTTTGATTGAAAATACGTCGATCCATAACATTATCAGGAATGATCTCTCCAATTTAGAATTACTCCATAAATGGCACTCTAACAATACCTGCCTTATAGGGGATGCAGCCCATAACATAACACCTGATCTAGGGCAGGGTGGCGCTCAGGCAATTGAAGATGCCTACTATCTATCCAACTTTATAATGAAACAGTTAGCCTGAAATGAGTAAAAAGCGATAATAGATATAACATCTTTATCAAATGAATATGGCAGCCTCAAGAGTAAGTATAAAAAGACCCTAGTAGATATAGAAACATTGGAAGTATTGGCAAATAAAGGCATCATCGAACTACAACAGCTCAAAATCAACACTTTCTGCCCTAAGCAGTACCGCAGATCCTAATTGATACTCCTGACAGGTAGCAGTGATATAATTAAAAATGGAGCAAATTACAAGGTGTTTTTCATAGACTGCGTCTAGCAGCACAAGATACATTTTAGGAAATTTAGTATATTGCTTACCTTAATTGATGTTTAACTTTAGTATATCGAGTTATCATGAATGATAAGGATAATATTCAAATGCGAATTAAAGAGTTAGTTTCTCAGGATCATATAGATGAAGCATTAGAATTGCTATTCAGCCGATTTAACACCTACATTCCTATAAAAAGTACAAGCAGATCAATTAAAAACAACTACAATTCATTGGTGAAAATCTCATCTAGGTTAAGAAGATTAGAGAAGGAACATAGAGATGGGATGGTAGATCATCAGAGTGCTTCTAGAATTAGATCTAATATAGTCCATAGTTTGATTGATTACATAGATGACTTACCTCCTTCAATTATTAAGTTATTAGAGAAGTCTCATAAAGGCCACATACAAGGAGAAGTAAAATATGTTTTAGGAGATGAAAGCAACAATAATAAAGAAGAGCTAAAAGATATTGAATCACCTATAATTGAAACTCTTTTTGATAAACAACCAACATCGGCTCATGAGCAAGAACTCACTAATTCGGCCAATATTCAAAACAAAGAATACATAGTAAATGACGACTTTGATATAAAAGAGAATAATAAATATATAAAGACAAGGAATTTAAAAAGTAGGCGTATATATATATCCATTGCTTTTTTTGCATTTTTGATTATATCCTCACTGTTATTGGTTAGTCATAACAGGAAGAGTAGAAATATAGAAAGTTTGAAAATATCTTCTGAAAAAAAAGTTAATGAATACCTTAGTAATTTTCTTTTTATAGAAGCTAGAATGTACATTGACTCGATTGAGGAAACACATCGAAGTGCAAAAATATCAAATGACATTTTTCATCACTTAAAAATCAAGATTGACTCAATAAAAGAAGTCACAAAAGACAGAATTGGGTTTCTTCCCATCGCACATATAAAATCTAGCAATAACAACTATTTAAATAGCTCAAACATTAAAAACATAAACTTCGAGGAAATCAAGTATACTTCAGATATAAAGACAAATGAAATACTTTTAACAGCAGTTGATAGAGTACCATTGTACGAAAGAATAGATACCTCTAACCGGATGAATAAGACAAATATTACCAAATATTTGCCTGAAAATTCATCTTTGAGAGTATTATCTGAGCCATTTAATGTTAAACACAAAGATGGATCTAGTCCGACCATTAAATGGTGTTATGTAGAACTAATTAGTAAAGGTAATTCTATTTTTGATGAGGAGACATTAAATATTAATACACTGCCTGATTCTTTAGTTCAGAATTATCTAGATTCTCCATCGATTTTGCTTAAAATGGAATACTTTCCGGCTACTGATGAAAATGTACGTTCTTCTAGTGACACAACAGGTTCATATCTATACCCCTACATCGTTGCTAAAACTACAAATAGATTTTTCATTTCTGTTGCTGCATACAATTCATTTTACTTCGCTCTTATGCAAAGAGAGCATCTAGTGAATCAAAATTATATAAGTGCTAAGGTTGTAGTCAAAGACAATAAGTTTATAGTTTCAGTTGCAGATTTTTCAACTAAAACAGAAGCAGATAGATATATCAGCCAGAGAAAAAACGATTTCGAGAGTTTTCATATTTTTAATCATTAATTATATTAAAATATCTTGCTGAGTAGATGCCTGACCTGCATTAATATACTAATTAGTCAAATCATTAGTAGCAATTACTAACATTGCCTGCAACGATTTATATTCTGTTTCATCTTTAGCATTAATGAACACTCAATTAATGTTAAATAGAAACGAAAAATGCAACAGCCAAGATTTAAAATTTTACTCTTAATAATTACTGCCTATTCACTTGCTTCAGGATGCCAGACAGAAGTTAATGTCAGCACAGAATCCAGAAAAGAAAAAGCAATCAATAGCCTTGCTAAAAATGACAGTACCATTTATTCAGTAGAAGATGCTATGAAATTAAACGGCCTGAATGGGTTGGGCGTAGCTGTTTTTGAAAATTATCAAATTGTATGGACCGGAAGCTGGGGAGTTAAAGATATTGAATCAAAAGAACCTATTGACAATAATACTGCTTTCTCAACCGCATCTATTGCAAAACCCATTACGGCAACATTATTTTCCATCCTGGAAGAGGAGGGGCTCATTAATTTAAAAGATCCTGTTTCTAAGTATTTGAAACGGTGGAAAATACCCGAGAGCGAATATTTAAAAGATACAGAAATCACTTTTGAGCATTTATTAAGCCATACTGCTGGAACCTCACAACACGGTTTTGCTGATTTCTACGAAGGTGATACAATCCCAACCTTAACCCAGAGTTTAAAAGGAGAGCTCCCAAATTATGATTCGGAAATTGAAATAAGATGGATACCTGGTACTAATTGGGGGTATAGCGGTGGTGGCTATGTTATGGCTCAAATGGCCGTTGAAGATAGCCTTGGAAGAACACTGGCTGATTTGGCAGATGAATATCTCTTTCAGCCCCTGGGCTTAAAAAACACCACTTTGAAGCAACCGAATGAAGACGGTTTTCTAACAAATATTGCTAAAGTTCACAATGAAGATGGAGAAATAGTTGGAACAGGTATACCGATCACTCCACAAATAGCGGCATCAGGCTTATGGTCAACTCCATCTGATATGGCAACTTTTGTCATTGAAATGCAAAATGCCTTAAGGAATAAAAATAATTCAGTCATATCAAACAAGGTAGCAAAAAGGGCAACAGCTATTGTTACTTCCAAAGTGTTAGGAGGTTGGAGTCTTGGTTGGGAAAGAAGATACGGCTTTGGCAATTATGATTGGTTTTCTCATGGTGGAGCCAATACAGGAGTCGGTGGCCACATATATGGTACGATGACTGGTGGAAATGGAATTGCCTTCTTTGGAAATGGTGCTAATACTAACAGGCTTCCGGTATTGGACCAATTTAGGAACAGCATCATCAAAGCTCATGAATGGTATATCCCTATAGATAAATCACTTAAGAAGGAAATGAGCAAAGAGTTAATTGAAATAGTCACAGGCAAATACGTCCATACCTTATTTGGTGAAGAAGTTGAAATCATTAATAGTGATAAAGGTTTATACATAAAAGGCTTCATCGGAAACGGCACCAATGAATTGATTTTCATTGGAGACAATACATTTATAGTTGATGAATCGCCCTCAAAGATGGAAATCAAAAAAAATGAATCTGACGGCTCCATTTCTATAGCCTTGATCAGGAATCATACGACTGAAAAAATAGAAACGTATAAAAAGGTATAAACGGATACCTATAATGGCTTATGATATATCTTTCGTTATCTTTAGTTGACTATCAAATATCTTAGGCCAAAATAGAAAAATGAAATATTTGCTTTTCAAACTAGCCAATGAGGATATTCCATGCGTCATTGTGAGTCTGGAAATGCTTTATCTGCTTAATAAGCAGGAATATGGCTTAATCGTCGATTCTGATAGACAAGAATTCTTAAAAGAAGTCAATCAAATAGCTAGAGGGCAGCTATCCAGTTTTATGACTTCAAAAAGGAAAAAAGAAGTTAAGTTATTTGACCTACAAGGCCATGAGATACAAAGATTGCACTTTGAATCAATTTATACACTCAAAAAATTTGTTAGTGCCTTTCCAGAATTTAAACGAGACCCTCTTAGTTCGAACGCTCGAATCAGGCCAATCCCTGCATTACTAGCAATGCTATTTACTTATTCATTTATTTGGGCAGGGACGAGGCCATACCCTACAGATATTAATCCTGAGGGTATCCGTTGGAAAATAGCCTATTTGAATGTTCAATTCCTGGAATGGTTGAATGCCCTTATTGGGCAAAAACAAATATTAGGTATTGGAATAATTCTATTGATTATTTTGCTTTATTTGGTTTTCAGGCCTGAGATATCGAGCTTATTTGCACAAGAGATGAAATACACGAATGTGAATATCAAAGGCAGCACTGACAATAATCTATAGGATACCTATATTTTTAAATGCCTGTTCAGTTTCAATATCACCTTGTTTTTAGTGTGAGTTCTCAAATAGGGGTTAGTTTAAATCTTTAACAACTCGAACTTGTTAAAGCTTATAGAATATCCCCCTCAACCCTTCAGGCAGCTCCCCGAAGGGAGTATAGCACCTATAATCTGGGGAGAAGAAGTAGATATAGGCATCTAAAAATATAATTTATATATCCTGGCCTTTAGTGTCTTGAAAAGTTAAAACCACTTTCTCCTCTAAGAACATGTTTAAATTCCAACCCAAAGCATTATGTTGAATAGATCACTCCCTTTTTCTCTGATACTCATTAATACATTGATGTTTATTTCCTCTTATGGGCAGCAATTTTCTGATGCAAGTTTTGGTATATTTTGGGAGTCAATGGATCAAATTGAAAGGCAAGATGAAACATCTATTGAAGATTTGGAAAAACTTTGGAGGTCTCCTGGATACAGTTCCTGGATGGGGTCAAAAAGAAGCCAAAGCATCTTTTACAACTATTTCACCTTAGTTAACGATCCCAAGCTACAAGATTCTTTACAGCATGAGTTAGCACGAAGTACAGGCTACCGATTGATTCTTTTTAAGCATTTCATTGAAGCCAAACAAAAGCGAACGGAGCTCCATGAATTTGCAGAAAAGATAAAAACGTCAGATATCATTGAACAAGCGAAAAAACATGCTTTTAAATATTTACCTGATACTTTATCTGTAGAGGATGATAGTACCATTATTGCTATGATGATTTTTCAACCAGATGCTTTTGCTATCCCTGAAGATAATGTAGTCTTGATGGATGTCTTATTTGCTTACAATTATGGCGAAGGCTTTGAAAGCTTTCTGGGGCATGAACTTCATCATATTTATGCTGGTAAATACTTATCAAAACTTAAGACGGCTGATTATAAAAATGAGGCCCTTGTTTGGAGTATTGATAAACTAAGGAGTGAAGGCATTGCAGATTTGATTGACAAAGAGCATATTTTAGAAAAGGTGAATAAGTCGGAGCATGATCAAAAATATATTGATCATTATCGAAATTCTAAGCGGCACTTACAAACAATTGATTCTTTGCTTCAGGAAATTGCAAAAGACACTTTAAAATTCAAAGAATTAGGCAAGAAAGTCAGACGAGAATTGCCTTATAGTGCACACCCTATGGGACTCTACATAGCGAAAATTATAAAAAACAATAGGGGTCCAGAAGCCCTCTTGCATTGCCTGGAAAGCCCTTTTCCTTTTTTATATTTGTATAATGAGATTGCCAGGGAATCTCAAGGGAAGTACCACGTTTTTTCAGACTTATCAATTCAATACCTCCAAGCACTTGAACAAAAGTATATCAATAAAGAATAAACCCCGGCAAAACAGTATCTTAAAATAAAAAATTGATTGTGAAAGCACCTTTAAGCGTATTCCTGTTTTTACTTTTCTGCTCTAATAGTTTAGCTCAAACGCCTCGATTTGTCAATCCCGTAGAAGGCATTTATGGCCAGGATTTTATTATCGTCAATTATGTTGACTGGGAGTCTACAGGAATCCTTGATCATCAGTGTGGAAGTAAAACTTATGATGGACATCAGGGGACAGACTTTGTTTTGAAGAGCTTTCCTCAAATGGATGCAGGTGTTGCAGTATTAGCAGTAGATACGAGCATAGTCATCGCCATTCATGATGGTGAATTTGATAGAGAGACAGTTAGTGATCCTGCAAAAGGGCTTGGCAATTTTATTGGCCTAAAGCATAGTGGAGATTTATACACCTATTACGGTCATTTAAAGACGAATTCTTTACTGGTAGAACCTGGTGAGGTAGTTCTCCCCGGACAAAAAATAGCTGAGATTGCGAGTTCCGGGAATTCTTCTGACCCACATTTACACTTTGAGTTATGGTATGATTCTCTCATCGTGATTGATCCCTTTGCCGGAGATTGTGGAAACACTGAAACCTATTGGCTTGATCCTATTCCCTACGACGATTCTTATGGGCTTTGGGAATCTGGTTTAATCGACTTTGTCCCAACTTTAAATGATCTCCAAGAACGCCCGGAAGAGAAAACAGAATTCACTCCTGGAGTAGATTCTATCATTACCTTCTGGACACTCCAATACGGCCTACTGGATGGAGATATATCTCAAATAGAATGGTTCACACCTACCAACGACCTTTGGTTGAGCTGGGATTTACCTTATGAACAAGACTGGTGGTATCATTATTTCTGGGCTTATATTGATATGCCTTCTATCGGTTTAGAAGGAAACTGGAGAGTAGTTTATTCTGTTAACGAGCAAGTCCAAAAAGAGGACTTCTTTACCATCTCCTCCCCCCTCAGCACAACGAATACAAAGCACTACCACCAAACTATTTATTATTCCAAGGGGCATATTCATCTTGCTTCTCGCAATTCATTCCCCTCTAATAGTAGCCTTGAGTTGTATGATTTATTAGGCAGAAAGTTGGTTTCGAGAGATATATCAAATCAAAACCGTTTAAGACACAGGATAAATTTCCTTCCAACCGGAATTTATATCGCAGCAATCGTTGAGAATGGAATGCCTTTGGAAGTTATTAAATTGATCAATAGGTAATGATGTATATTTAGATACTATTTCAAAACGATTCTTTAGACTACAAATAAATCTTTAATGAATTATCAAACTTATAAGCCCCATCCAGATTTAGAATCACTCATTAGCTGTTATTGGACCTTAGAGATTCCTGCAGCAGATGATGCTCAAAGGCAACGAATCATTCCTGATGGCACCATCGAAATGGCGTTTATACTTGGAGATGATATAAAACGATATACTACTGAAGATCATTTCATCCTACAACCTCGTTCAATGGTGCTGGGACAAATTATCGAACCTTTCTATATAGAACCAACTGGATATGTCGACACATTTGCAATCCGTTTTTATCCATATGGTTTTGCCAATTTCGTGACGGTCCCTATTAGAAGCCTGGCCGACAAGGAAACTCCTATTGAAGTCTTATTTGAAGAAAAAATTGCTCAAAAACTAGAGCAGGAAATCATTCATGCAACTAATACGAAACAAAGAATAGAGATCATCGAACGTTTTCTTCTGAAGAAATTAAGTGAACCATCGACCGTTGATCATATCGTCAAAACAACCATAGATGCTCTTATATCTACAAAAGGAAGTACATCCATAAGCAATATTCTTAAAGATGATTTATCCAAAAGAAGACAACTTGAAAGGAAATTCGCAAAGCAAATAGGGATGAGTCCTAAACAATTAGGGAGAGTAATTCGATTACAAAGCGCCCTAAAAATGCTGCTCAACGAAGAAGGAGAAAACCTGACTAATATTGCTTATGAAAGTGAATACTACGACCAGGCACATTTCATCAAAGATTTTAAGGAGTTTACAGGCATCAGCCCAAAAGAGTTTTTAGGGAATGAAAACATGGCGCTTTCTTCCATTTTCTATAAATGATCAATCATGTCGCATTTTTACAATTCCGTTTCTCACTGGTAATTTAGTTTTGTCTCAACATATTAATTTATAAACATGAAGAGAACAATACTTAGACTTTCTGTAGCACTATTGACCTTAGGTTTTACTGCTTGCCAAGACAAACCTGAGCCAGAAGGACAAGAGATTGATTCACCCTTAAATCAAAGTACAAAAGACATGAAAAGCTATGTTTCAATTTTTGAAATTCCAGCAACTGACATCTCAAGAGCAATCGAATTTTATCAAGCAATCTTAGACATCAGCATTGAGAAAATGGAAATCCCCGGTATGGAAATGGGCATACTACCATATGAAGATCAGATGGTTACTGGTGTTATCACGAAGGGAGAAGGCTACCAACCTTCAGCAGATGGGGTAACCATATACCTAAATGCTGGCGAAAACCTTCAGGTAACTCTTGATAAAGTCGAAAAGAATGGTGGGAAAATTCTCGTCCCTAAAACACCCCATGCTGATGAAAGTGGGTATTTCGCACTATTTCTTGATTCGGAAGGAAATAAAATGGGCTTACATTCCCCAAATTGATTGAAGCGATAGCAAACGTATACATAAAGTATAAACACAATAGCGATTCGGGTGTAGGCTCGAGTCGCTATTGTGTTTATATCTGTAGTATTATAATTATTTGATTAGAACAAGCTGTTTAACTTCTGATAAGCCATCAGCTGTAAACTGATAATAATATACCCCATTTGTGAGATTTTCTGCCTCAAATGGAATTCTGTAATTACCTGCTCCTAACTCATTATTGATGAGGATAGCAACTTCCTTCCCCATTTCATCAAAAACCTGAAGTGTAACATGAGATTGTTTTGTCAACTCGAATTCAATATTGGTGCTTCCGCTAAAAGGATTAGGATAGCTTTGAGTTAAAGCGTTATTTAACGAAAGTGTTCCATCTAATTCTTCAACATCCGTAACCGTCGATAATAGTGCACGATCTCCGGTAACGGGATCTACCCGAAGGATTGCTTCCAGGCCAGGATCAACTACCAATATATTCCCATCAGCCTCAACTATAATACCGCCTATAGATTCAAAACCTGGGCCTACACCGACACCATTTCCAGAAACCGTTGTACGGTCACCTGTAGTTTTATCAACCCGAATAACACTCAATGAGCCCAAATCTGCTACCACAAAGTTGGTACTTGCTTCTATTGCAATATCAATGGGAGCATCAAACACAGGCCCTGTTCCCATATTAGCATCAGAAAGCATTGATCTGTTGTGATTAAATAAACTTACTCTTATCACAGCATCTAACTCATTGTCTACAACGACAAAGTCATTAGCTGATAAATTAAGCCCTAAAGGTTTCGCGAAAGCTGGCCCAGTACCTGTCACCCCATCTTGTGAATATATAACTCGGGCTCCAGAAGAATTATTTACGGTAAAAACAGCTTTAAGATCAGCATCTGTTACCAGGAAAAGCCCCGATATGTCATCTAAAGAAATGCCACTTGGAGCCTGAAACTCAGGCCCTCCACCTGTAGCAGCATCAGAAAGAATAGTCCGATTACCCGTAGCTGGGTCGATCTTAATTAATGCATCAGCCATCGAATCAACTACTACGATCATACCATCTGGCCCCTCTGCAATATCAATCGGGGCTTCAAGCGCAACCCCAGTTCCCGTGTTTGAATCGGAAATAATCGTTTGATCACCAGTCATTGGATCAATCTTTATCACCGATTTCAAGACAGTGTTCGTGATTAGTATATCACCATTACTAGCCAGATCAATACCATTTAATTGCCCATGAAGTAATGATGTAATAAACGTAAAAAAGAAGAGCAGCCCTACCGCTAATTTCTGAGTTTGAATAGTGTGTAGCAAACTTTGTTTTTTTGTAAAAAGAGTCATAGTAAAATGCATTTAGTGTCAATAATCAAAAAGGGTTTCTGGTGTTTATTTAGAAGTTTAATTGCTGCAAAAACCTACATTTCCTCAGCAATTAAAAAGACAATTAAACCATATTACCATAAAAAAACAATCATTGCAACTTCACAAATCACTATTAATCACTAACTTAAACCAAACAACAACCATAAAATGGACTGTTTTGACCATCAAAAACGATTTTAAACACGTTCTAAGCCATCAAAAATTTAATTTCCATAGGCAAAAAAATTATAACCAATGAATCGAATTATCTACCTCACTATTATTCTTGTATTTACGTATGCACCTTTTGGATTTTCTCAAACATTTGAACAGTATATTCAGTCTTCAACCGATGATGCAGAAGAAAAATTTAATGGGTCCCATATTACAACTTCAAGTTCTGATATTGAATTAGTATATGATTCATGGAATAGCCAGGAGTTACAAACGATTGGTTTGCGTTTTGATAATGTATCCATACCAGCCAATGCAACTATTAATAATGCGTATATACAGTTTACAGCAGATGGCTCGACTTCAGGTAGTCTCGAAATGACTATAAGAGGAGAGGATGTGGCCAATTCATCTACCTTTTCGAATACGAACAACAATATTTCGAGTCGGGTACCAACGAATACAAATGTGTTGTGGAGTTCTATTCCTTCATGGAGTAATAATCAAGCGGGTGCAGCTCAACAGACTCCTGATTTATCTGCAATTGTCACAGAGATTATTACATCGAATGGATGGCAGAATGGCAATCCAATTACCTTTTTAATAACTGGAACAGGTAGTGAGACGGAAAGAAGACGCGCATTTTCCTACGATGAGGACCCTACTAAATCAGCAAAACTCATTATTGAATATGCTGCTGTCTCTGATATTGATCTATCCATCACCGCTATCCGTAGTCCTAATGATTTTAACTATCCTACTGCTTCATCTCTGGTAGAAGTGGAAGTATTCAGTTATGGAAACTTAACTGCTAACAGCTATAGTATAGCCTATTCTATTGATGGAAATTTAATTGCTACTGAAGCAGGAACAGTTCCTTTAAATCTAGGGCAAAGCACTATTTTTACATTTGCGCAAACAACAGACCTCAGCAATTTAGGTAATTATAATATTAGTGCTGAAGTAATTATACTCAATGATGAAGATCCTTCCAATAATACGCTTTCTAAAACAGTTGCAGTAATCAATGAGGTTGATGATTTATTTTTCACACAGGGAAGCTCCTGGCGCTACTGGGATACTCCTTCCAACCCTGGTACTACATGGAATGCTGCAGAATTTGATGATAGCGCATGGGCTGTTGGCATGGGACATATGGGATTTGGAGAAGGGGACGAACTGACTGAATTAAACGGTGGATCAGTCAGTTATTACTTCAGAAAGAAAATTGATATTCCTGATGTTTTTCAGCTAGATCAAATGTATATGCATATGATTCACGATGATGCCGCCATTGTTTATATCAATGGACAGGAGGCTTTTCGAACAGAATTGATGCCATTAGGTACCATCACTCACTCAACAGCAGCCAGACAGAGTAGTAATTCAACTAATGAGAATGCATTTTACACCTATAAGATTGATCCCACCTACTTTGTTTCAGGCCTGAATACCATAGCTGTTTCTGTTCGTAATCGCAGTGCTACAAATGCAGATCTCTCATTTGACTGTTATCTAACGCCTGATTATTTATACGACCAGGATGGCCCATATGTATATTATAATGGTGACGATATCATTGTAGAAGAAGTTACCCCCAATGGATTAGTAAGCAATACTTATACTTCAACGGCTGACTTAGAGTTAACTTGTACACTACCACATATGAATACAAGTTTTTCCTTTACCTTAAAAGATCAGATAACAACTGAGCCTTCTGAATACGATGATACCCCACCAAAGTTCTTATCCATCTCTGATTTTGATGGCCATATAGAAGGATTTACCATGATTCTAAGAGGTGAAGGTATTATTGATGAGAATTTTAATTGGACTTATGGTAATGGACATCTCATCATAAGCGGTGATTTATTCGACAGAGGTTTCCATATCACTGAATGTATGTGGCTATTATATAAGCTTGAAAGCGAAGCAGAGGCCCAGGGCGGAAAAGTACATCTGGTTATTGGAAATCACGAAATGTTCAATATAACGGATGACTGGCGGTATGTAGAGGTAAAATACTTTAATAATGCCCAGCTGATGGGTAAGAGAATGTCCGAACTATACGATTCTAATACAGAACTTGGAAGATGGCTGAGGTCTAAGAATATCGTAGAGAGGATTGGCAATTATGCATTTATGCATGGAGGTATCAGCCAGGAAGTTTCGGCATTAAACCTCACTTATGATCAAATGAATAATTATGGCAGATTAGAAATGGCCGGCAATTGTGTAACTTCTGATTGTATTACCGTCAATGGCTCTGATGGTGTTTATTGGTACAGAGGCATGGCAGACGAAGAACTAACACAAGAACAGGTGGATGATTTTGTTACTGGTTTTGGAGTAGAACGAATAATCATTGGGCATACCAAAGGCAGTACGGTACGCTCTCTTTACAATGGAAGAGTATTGGCCATTGATATGTACCACATCGACAATTTTGAAGATGGATATATGGAGGCTTTACAATTTGAGTTGGGGTGCTTCTATTTATTCCATACAGATGCAAACAACCAAACCTATACATTACTCGACGATTGTGATGATTTTACCAATACCATTGCCGTGAATAGTGAAGGGCAAATACAAATTTACCCCAATCCTACTGTAAGTTTTTTGAATATCAGGTTACCAGAAAAAATGGTTGACAACTATGCTTACTCCATTATCAGTGAGGATGGTAAAATAATAAATAAAGGGACTATAGATACGGAGCTATCATCCATCAGCCTTTCAGGTTTTGTAGCTGGTAAGTATTATCTGGTACTCGAAAATTCCACAAGCAGGATTAGCGGGCATTTTATTTTGATTAAATAAGAGTATGAACTGGTTTAAACTTATAGAAGCCCCCTCGAGGGAGCACAGCACTTATACCCCTCCCAAACGGATCTTACGATTGGAGGGGTCGGCTGAAAGCCGGGGGAGGAGTAAACATTAAGTTACTAAAAAAGGTAATTTAATATCCTGATTTTTAGTGCCTAAAAAAGAAAAGTTTAAACTACTTCTATGTTTAAAATCTCATCAATTGACTATGAGTGGCAAATTTTATCCTGTACTTCGTTAAATCCCGATAACTATCGCATACGCGTCAACTTATGTAGAAAAGTAAATAAAAAATGCTGCTTAAGTTTGTTCAAGCAACATTTCGAACACTTAAGCAGCATCAAAATAAATATTGAACAAATTAAGCAAAAAATCAACGAACTAGAAATA